>JBGARY010000038.1:0-28793 GCA_044229985.1 Chitinophagaceae bacterium | reverse complement strand
AATGTTGTTCTATGCAGTAGGTGAAGTATTTCAAACATTGGCGGTAAAAAGAGCAAAGTCAAACATCAAAACATTGCTCGACCAGCGGCCTGATGAAGTAACAGTATTAGAAAATAATCAAACCAAAACAATAAAAGCAGAGAATGTTAGCATTGGTGCAATCATACAACTAAAGTCAGGAGAAAAATTAGGATTGGATGGAGAACTGATTTCCGAAACGGCATCATTCAATACCGCAGCATTAACAGGAGAAAGCAAACCAGACACCAAAGCAAAAGGTGAAACAGTATTAGCAGGAATGATAAACCTGAATACCGTTGCACAGGTAAAAGTTACCACCGCTTACACCGATAGTAAGCTGAGTAAAATTTTAGAACTGGTACAAAATGCCACGGCACAAAAAGCACCCACCGAATTATTTATAAGGAAGTTTGCAAAAATTTATACCCCCATTGTGGTTTTATTGGCTGTACTTATTTGTGTAGTGCCGATGCTGTTTGTAGAAAATTATGTATTCAGTCAATGGCTTTACCGGGCATTGGTTTTCTTAGTTATCAGTTGTCCTTGTGCATTAGTTATTTCTATTCCATTAGGATATTTTGGTGGAATTGGTGCAGCCAGTAAAAACGGGATACTATTTAAGGGCAGCAACTTTTTGGACATTATTGCCAACATTCAAAATGTAGTGATGGATAAAACAGGCACAATGACAGAAGGAGTTTTTAAAGTCCAGGAAGTAAATATAAAACCGGAATACAATAAAGATGAAATATTGCAAATGGTCAATGCTTTGGAAAGCCAAAGCACACATCCTGTTGCAACAGCTATTCATCAATTTGTTGGAAAAGTTAACAACAATATTGTGTTGCAAAATGTAGAAGAAATATCAGGGCATGGATTAAAAGCAAATGTACAGGGGAAAGAACTATTAGTAGGCAATTTCAAATTGATGGATAAATTCTCCATTCAATACGAAATTGACACTTCTACAATTGTTTATACTTTAATAGCCATCGCCTACGATAAAAAATTTGCAGGCTACCTCACCATTGCCGATAGTATGAAAGAAGATGCTCAGGAAGCTGTAAACAAACTGCATAGCATGGATGTAAAAACAACGATGCTAAGTGGTGATAAAAGTAGTGTAGTAAAATTTGTTGCAGATAAATTAGGAATAGATAATGCCTTCGGCGATTTATTGCCAGAAGACAAAGTAAACAAGGTAAAAGAATTAAAAACTAAAAACGAAACCGTTGCCTTTGTTGGTGATGGTGTAAACGATGCCCCCGTAGTGGCACTAAGCGATGTAGGTATTGCAATGGGTGGTTTGGGCAGTGATGCCACTATTGAAACGGCTGATGTGGTAATACAAGACGACAAACCCAGCCGCATTGCTATGGCAATAAATATTGGTAAACAAACAAAAAAAATAGTTTGGCAAAACATTATTCTTGC
Source organism: Chitinophagaceae bacterium (assembly GCA_044229985.1). Classification (GTDB taxonomy): domain Bacteria; phylum Bacteroidota; class Bacteroidia; order Chitinophagales; family Chitinophagaceae; genus JJ008. The sequence goes on along the minus strand of JBGARY010000038.1, from coordinate 27,338 downwards.
ATTTGTTGTAAAAGCAATTGTACTGATATTAGGAGCCGGTGGCCTCGCCACCATGTGGGAAGCAGTTTTTGCAGATGTGGGTGTAGCATTATTGGCAATATTAAATGCAGTGAGGATACAGCGGATGAAATTTTGAAAACATAGTTCTGGAATACCCACCGCACAGCCCTTTGCTTCTTTGCCCTCTGCACAGACCCAACGCTGCGCCGGTAAATAGGTGTTCGTCATTCACCGTCAGCAAGCAATCATGCCAAACCATTGCAGCAGCAGCAATAAAAGCTGTTTATTACACTTTTAAGGTATTGCTGCACCTGCAATGCCCTTCGGGCTGCTATCGCAGGTTTGTCATGCTGCTTGCAGTTCCGGTTCATTCCTCACGGCAGCTATTGTGTCCTTCACGCCACTTCGTTCATTACTTCCTTCGTTCCGCTTCATTACACCTCGTTCGCAGCTAACCCATTTGCTTCATGCTGGGCATCCCATGCAAGGGCGCAACGCCAACACACAGGGTATGCACCAGCCTTTCGCAAGCCAACCCTACAATACTCACCGGGTTTCATTCCGCTTCACTACGTCATACATTCACTTCAGTAGCGTTCAGTCCACCCGCTGCCAATAATTTGGCTCGCCGGCCGCCCCACTTCGGCTGCGTTCACCTTGCGATTGCTAATTGCTTATTCGTACCTCATTTCGCAAAGCACCGCTAAGGTTCACTTGCATAGTTCATCTCGTGCCGTATGCTTCGCAAAATTTACTGCACGGGATTCCTATGGAGCTGGCATCGCAACAGCCACTTGGCTAAGCTTCTTTTCATTTATCCTGATAAGTGGCTGCTGCTTTACTGCCAGCCCCTTCGTGGGGGCTCGCAGGCAATTCCGTTCGTTCCTCTCTCCATTGCCTTATGGCGGCTCGCCACCAGCGCTACAGTGCGGACAAGTGTGCCGCACGGCTATGCTTCTTTTTAGCCGCAGGCGCTTTTACCGGCAGGCTATGCACAGCATCCGTTTTTATTGAAACGAATCTTGATTTTAGTAAACAGACATGAAAAAATTTAAGTAACGGTTATGATTAATCATTCCGTTTTTGATACAAACAACTTTTGAAGAAATACAAAAAAAGTACAGCAAGTTAGTCGGCTGGCACAGCCCCTTGCTTTTGGTCTGCAAAGAAATTCCGCCATAAACACAAACCCACCGCACAAGGCCATCTTTTATTGCGTTGCTTCTTTGCAGCCCAGCTACGCCGCCTGATGTAGATGCTTTCTTTTTTTTCCTTTTTTCTTTTAAAAAATAAATTTTATTACAATGAGAAATGCAAATCACTACTTCGGGTCACACAGCGGTTCAGAAAATTTTTATTGCCACAAACCTTCATTGATTCTTTACACCGATGGTGTTAAAGAGTTGGCCGAAGGATGTAGCGCCTATTGGCTGATTGATTTAATTATTAGTCATCAATGCCACAGGGAGATAAACCTTGAACGGTTCCAGGTATGGGATTTAAAAAGAGTGCAGGACAATGTTTTCACTATTCTTGCAACAGATGGCAATCATAACAAAGTAACAAGTCAGGAAATTCCTTTCAGTGATTTTCCTTATGACCTTGCTACCGTTTGGCTGGTAGATGGCTGCTTAATGTTGCCAAGCGAATACTAAACAAAGGCGGTCTATCATGGCCGCTTTTCTTTTCATGCTTCCCGACCTGCTATGATGATACTTTATGTGCATAGCATTCTTTTTATAAGCAAGGTAGCTACGGCAGCCCACCGCACCGACCCAACAAAAAAAACCAAAAGCTTACGGCATAAACACAGACCCGGCACACAAAGCCATCTTTTATTCCGTTTCCTTTTGGTTTTTTATCTGCCTTCGCTGGTGAGAAGCTTATAAAAATTATACATTATGCACAAGCAGCTTCGTATCATCACCAGCAGGCGCATCATTTCAGTATGCCCTTTCAGCCGTTCCATCATGTCCTCAGTGCCTCAGTTGCCGCATTGGGTTTTCAGCAAGCATATCGGGCGGCAGCCAGTTTATTATCAGTATCGGGGCACCCGGGTTTTTGCCATTGGCCGCAGTGGTTGGTTTGTTCATTGCTTTCCATCAGGTCGCCGCTGGCTTAGTTGCCTTCCCTTTTAGGGTTGGCAGCAAATAAAAAGCCCCGCAGTTGCGGGGCCGTTTATACTGAAGAATGAAATAATTAGTTGCCATCAACTTTTACCAAAGCCAGTGCGTTGAAAGCTCCATTTTTCAACGGATACATTTGTCCGTTTACTTGCTGGTAAAATTCAATGCCCAGGGCAAGGAATAAAGGATGAGTACTGGCAGCAGTTACTGCATTAGCCAGGTTAATAACTGCAGTTGCAGTCGCATCCCACGGCAATATGGCACTTGCCTGTGCATCCATTACAAAGGTTTCGTTTTCAAAATCAATTTCTGCACCGGCAGAAACAATTTTGAAGTGAGTAGAACCACCGGGAGCGGCAATCATATTTAATGGTACAAAAGAAGGAATGTTTGCAGTCAGTGTACCAGTTGCCCGGTCAATGGTTGTTGCGTAAGGTGCATACAAAGTTGTACCGAGCTTACCATTGATATTAAACTCAAACCCTTCCAGCAATTCGGCTTCGCCGTCAATTACGTTACGTAAACCCCTTGTGTTGGTTACGTCTTCCTGAATTACTTTCATCATTTCAGCAGTAAGGCGGCTAACCATACGGCTGTCAGAAGCATTTTGCAACATTGCACGGATTGCAGTACGTAAGAGTTTACCAGCTTTACCAGCACGGCCAAATTCTTCGCCGTTCTCCCTTGTCCTTTGAAAGTTTGGGTCAGTAGCAATTTTTTCAGCAGATACGCCGCCTTTTTCTCTTGCTAAATAACCATCCTGAGATTTGTAGAAAGTAATACCACCGATAGTACCGTCTAATTTGATAATTCCTTTTTGCTTTGCCATTGTAAAAAATTTATTGGGTTAACAATTTTTATTCGTTGTTTAATCAAAATTAGAACCGCTGTAAAGGCTTTACAAATGTGCAGTGTCATCCGTTCCGTTTATGCCGCATTATTCCAACGAACACCATTTAACCGCTGTAAAAAATGAAGTATCTTTGAGTAGTTCTATTCAAGTTAAAGGCAAAGCCCAGGCATGGATAGTGCATGAAAAAGTTATTTGATTAATGAACAGACTCTGTATTTATCCGAAAGACATTCAGATAATCACAGGCCGCAGCGATAGGTATGGCAGAAATCTTATCAAGAAGATTAAAGAGCATTTCAATAAACAGCAACACCAGGTTGTTACAATTGAAGAGTTCTGCCAGTACATGGGATTGCAACATGATGTTGTTTCCCGGCAGTTACGATAACTGCTATTAATAAGCGAAAGCCATGATAAAGGCTTTTGTTCCCTCATCCTTGCTTTTTGTTTTCACTTCTTTATTTTGGGCTTTCTTTTCTTATTGTGACCTGAGGTCACATTCGAGGTCACATAAAGAAAAAAGCGTCACGGTTTTAATCGTAACGCTTTGATTTTCTTGCTCCCCCTGCTGGACTTGAACCAGCGACCCTCTGATTAACAGTCAGATGCTCTAACCAACTGAGCTAAGGAGGAATACCTTCCCGCTTGTTTAGCGGGCAGCAAAAATAGGGATTTTAAGTTTTTCCACAAGGTTATTCAGTATCAAATTTTAGCGGAAAATATTCCAGAAACTGCCTGTTTCTTCCAACCCTACATAAACCCCATCCTCCCTGATCTCCACAGGCCAGTTTTTCAGGTAATAGCCTTCGCCGCTTACATTCCGGCCATTCCGCATATCAAATTTGTAGCGGTGCAGGGGGCAAACCACATTGCCCAGCGCATCAATAAAGCCATCGGTCATTATGCCTCCGGCATGGGGACATTTATAAGCAAATGCAAAAACCTGTTCTTTAAACCGGCCAATGCAAATCTTTTTTTCATCGAGCCAGGCAAGGGCGATATTGTTGTCCGCAAACCCGAGCTCATTGATATGGTCTGCGATCTTATGCCAGGTGAGGGATTTGTTCATAGTTAATAAATGAACTCGGTTTTGTAAGGATAACGGATACGATAAAGTTCTCTCACTTTGTCCAGGATCGTTTTGCGGAGCGTTTCCAGGTTTCGCTTTTCAATGGCGGCTACAAAGACGGCATTACCGTTTGTTTCTCTTTGCCATCTCTCGTATAGGTCTTCCAGAATTTCTTTTTTGGTGCTTTCTTCCAGCCACTCGTCAAACGTATTTTTTTCGTAGAGGTCCATTTTATTGAAAATGGTGAGGGTTGGCTTATCAAAAGCATTTAATTCCTGCAATGTTTTATTAACTACCCCCAGCTGATCTTCATAGGCAGGGTGCGAGATGTCTACCACATGCAGTAAAATATCAGCTTCTCTTACTTCGTCCAGTGTACTTTTAAAACTTTCTACCAGGTGATGGGGCAGTTTACGAATAAATCCTACCGTATCACTGAGCAGGAAAGGAGTTGTCTCAAACACAACTTTGCTGGTAGTAGTGTCCAACGTTGCAAACAATTTGTTTTCTGCAAAAACATCTCTTTTGCTCAGCAGGTTCATGATGGTAGACTTGCCTACATTGGTATAACCTACCAAGGCCACCCGGATAAATTCTCCCCGGTCCTTGCGTTGGGTGTAAGCCTGTTTATCTATTTCGGCCAATCTTTTTCGAAGTAATGATATTTTATCCCTGACGATACGACGGTCGGTTTCTATCTCACTTTCACCGGGGCCTCTTGTTCCGATACCACCACCCAATCTTTCGAGGTGTTTCCACATTCCTCTCAGCCGGGGTAATATGTATTGGTATTGCGCCAGTTCTACCTGTGCTTTTGCCTGTGCCGTTTTGGCCCTGCGGGCAAAAATGTCGAGAATGAGGTCGCTCCGGTCGATGGTTTTTACATCCAGGACTTTTTCAATGTTGTTGATCTGTGCGCCAGAGAGCTCATCATCAAACACAACTATCCGGATATTTTTCCCCTGAATATACTGCCGGATTTCTTCCAGCTTTCCCTTGCCAATAAAAGTGCGGCTGTCGGGGTGAGGTAATTTTTGGGTAAATCGTTTTACAGTAACCGCCCCCGCTGTTTCAGCCAGAAAGGCTAATTCATCAAGGTATTCCTGCACCTGCTGTTCTGTCTGGTCTTTGTGTACCAATCCTACCAGCACAGCTCTTTCTTCCTGTTGAATGATATTTTTCTTTTCGAGCATATAGAATAAAAACTCCGCCGCAGCGGAGCAGGAGCAAAGATAAACAGGCTTGTTTACTTAAAAGGAAAAGGGCCCTAACTGTTGGTAAAGCCCTTTTACGAAGTTTTTTTAAAGTCCGCTAAGGGTAAGTCCGATAGAGAAAGGCCTTACTTCGGGGCCGGCCCCGTCTCTGAAAAGAGTGGTCAGCTGATAGCTGCCGTATAAGGTGAAGTGGCCATATCCAAATCTTGCCTGTGCAGAAATGCGGTTTTTATTAAGGAATCTTTTGCTGGATTCCTTCATTACATAATCATTTAGAGCATTTCCGTTTTTGTCTTCAAACTTTGTATTGCGGGTATGGGCATTTATTAGAGTACCGATTTTTATGCCTATAGCTCCCTTAAACCCTTTGCCTGTTTCAGGATTGGCAGAAAAACGCAATTCTATCGGCGCTTCCAGGTAGGCTGTAGCCAGTTTTGTTTTCTTGAAGTGATTGGTGTCGGCCTGGTCAGTGAAATAAATGGAATTCGTCTGGTCTTTGATACCAACATATGTTTTACTGAAAAGAATATGATCGGTTGAAATACCGGGACCAAAAGCCATACTAAGTTTTGGGTTTGTTTTAAACGGGAAGTCAAACATGAAGTAGGCATTAATGCTCTTGGACAACCCATTGGTATTGATACTGTCTGGCTTACCGGCCCAACTGGTATAACCGAATTGCAGTAAGAAATGATCATTGGCACGGTTGCTCATATCTACCACCTTTTTCTTAGGTGCAGGTGTTTCCTGGGCGATAAGAGAAAAACTGAAAAGGGTACAGAAAACAGCAGCGAGAATTTTCTTCATAAGAGTTATTAAGGCCGCAAATATATTTTTCTTTCGGTTAAAGATTGGTTAAGAAGGAGTAATAATTATTATTTGTTACTTTTGCAGCTCTTTGAGCGAAAATGCTCAGGACCCTTAGCTCAGACGGTTAGAGCATCTGACTCATAATCAGAGGGTCGCTGGTTCGATCCCAGCAGGGTCCACCAAAGCCACCATGAAAAGGGTGGCTTTTTTAATTTAGGATGCACTTCGTGTATGTTCTATATTCAGCATCAACTGACAAATACTATATTGGCTGCAGTTCCGATCCCGAAAGCAGGTTAAAAAAGCATCTTGCTCATCACGGGGGATATACTGGCAGAATAAAGGATTGGTCAATCTGTTACCAGGAATGTTTTGAGAACAAGATAGCAGCGTTGGCAAGGGAAAAGCAACTAAAAGGCTGGAAAAGTAAAATTCGTATCAGGCAGTTGGTGGAAGGGCCGAATGGTGGTTAGTGCATCCCGACTTTTAGTCGGGAGGGTCGCTGGTTCGATCCCAGCAGGGTCCACAAAGCCACCATGGAATGGGTGGCTTTTTTAATTCAGTAAGTACTTGTTCTATTGCCTCATTAAAGTAAAAAATTATTAGGGGGTTGTCTAGGCTGAGTCAAAAAGTATCTACGAAACCATCTTGATTTTTTCACAATGACTTTTTGTTAGTATCTATTTAGAATAATACTAATATTAAAAATGAGTTGTGTAAAATCAATAAATAATGTAATTTCTCTATGAAATAATGTTTGTGTTTGGAAGTCACTCTTTTTCCAGATCCAATTCCTTAGATTGAGGCGCTTTTGCTCATATGACTGAAAACGAACAAATAAGGCGATTGCTTACGCTTATTGCGGTTAACGATGACCAGGCTGCTTACAAAGAATTATTTGTAATGCTCTATCACCGGTTAAAACAATTTGCATTTACCATTTTGAAATCTCATGAAGAGGCAGAAGAACTGGTGTCTGATGTTTTCATCAAAATATGGGAGAAAAGAACCCAATTGACAACTGTCGAGTCCCCCCGCTTATATTTTTATACAACCACTAAAAACCTGGCGATAACCCGGATCAACAAGCAAAAAAAGCAGATCAGCATGGCACCGGATGACTGGCTTGTGCAGCTGAACAGTATATATTTTGATCCCGAAAAACTAATGATCACCGAAGAGGTTTTTCGCCAGATCCGCCAGGCCGTAAATGACCTTCCCCCTCGTTGCAGGTTGATTTTCAAGCTGATAAAGGAGGATGGGTTACGTTATAAGGAAGTTGCCGAAATATTGCATCTTTCTATAAAAACCGTTGAGGCTCAAATGGCTATAGCCCTCCGAAGGGTCGGTAAGTGTATGCAGATGGACATCAAAGCCCCCGTGCCGACCATTTCTTCAAAAAAAAGTTAAATTTTTTTAGGGGTATTACCTGCTTTTTAGTGTCTTAATGGTTTATTCTAATCAACTCGTTGAATGAGTCAGGAAAAATTTTGGATTTTACTGTCGAAAAAATTAGCGAACGAAGCCACCCTATCGGAAATTAAGGAGCTGGAGTTGCTCATTCAGGAACATCCCGAATGGCAGCATGCGGTACAGAATATCGGGGATGTTTGGAGCAGCAGATCTGCCCAAGATTTTATGGAAGCTGAAGATGCTTTTATGCTTCATCAGCAGCGGATGAGGGAAATGAATATCGATTTAAGAGATGGTATTTTGGAAGCTACGAACGGAAAGACAAAAAGGATCAGGTGGTATTGGGCTGCAGCAGCTGCCGCCATCATCGGTGGTTTTTTCCTGTTCAATAATATAACAGGACAGCGTAGCGGGGAAGGCAGCGGCCAGGGTTTGGCCAGAGAGGTAAATGAGATCAGCACAAGACCAGGTTCCAAGTCAAAAATAGAATTACCAGACGGATCAATTGTATGGCTGAATGCAGGAAGCAAGCTTACCTACGATAAAAATTTCGGAAAAGACCTGCGGGAAGTGACATTGACAGGAGAAGGTTATTTCGATGTAATGAAAATGAAAGAAAAGCCTTTCATCATTCATACATCAAGCATTAATATAAAGGTACTGGGTACCGTATTTAATGTAAAAGCTTATCCGGAGGATAAACATACAGAGACCAGTCTGATTCGCGGCAGTGTAGAGGTAACGATTAAGAACAGACCCAATGATAAGATCATTCTTTCCCCTAGCGAAAAATTGGTTGTAGAGAATGATGCTATTATTAAAAACGGGAAAGTATCGGAGAATAAAGACAATACTTCTGCTGCAGCTATCAAAACGCTGATGTCGGTAAATAAACTGAAGTACAGCCCGGCTGACAGTACAGTGGCGGAAACAGAGTGGATCAAAAACAGGCTGGTATTCAGGGATGAATCACTGGCAGAACTGGCAGTGAGAATGGAAAGGTGGTACGATGTAAGTATAGATATAACAGATGAAGATTTACAGCAAAAAAGAGTGACGGGAATTTTTGAGAATGAAACAATTGATCAGGCTCTCGGAGCTCTAAAGATTTTTATACCTTTTAAATACGAACAAACAGGAAATAAACTAATTATTCACCGCTAATGCTTAAGGCCATATGATTGCTGATAACACATCTTGAGCGAGGGAATAAAAAAGCGGAACCCCGCTGCAACGGAATTCCGCCGAAATGGTTGCAAACAAGACACCTAAATGTCTGCATTCTTAACCCTCCAAATGTAAATTATGAAAAAAACTGAAACAGCTGCTGTTTCGCAAAAGGCTCTGTTATTTTTAAAGATTGCCCGAATTATGAAATTAACGATTGCACTATTGCTTTTTGCCTGCCTTCAGGTATCTGCCAGGGGTTTAGGACAGGAGAGAATTACCCTGAAGATGAATGAGGCTGAGATCAAAAAAGTGCTTTTTGCGATTGAGAAAAAAAGTGACTACCGCTTTCTCTTTTCCGAAGAATCAGTAAAAGGCAAACCCAAAGTCAATGTTGATGTAACCAATGCCACGCTGAACGAGGTGCTGGATAAAATATTGGTGAACACCGGCATTGCTTACAAGGTGCTGGGCACTAACCTGGTTGTACTCAAAGAAGGAATTACTTCAGTTGAAATGATTTCTCCCGAAATCAGAATCACCGGTAAAGTTACTTCGGCTACAGGTGAGGCATTAGCCGGTGTATCAGTATCTGTAAAAGGCTCAAGGGCCGGAACAACCACTGATGCCAACGGTAACTTTTCTATCACTGTTCCGGATGATGCTGTCCTTGTATTCAGCTCTGTCGGCTACGAAAGCACAGAAGTTTCTGTAAAGGGAAAAACATCGTTGACTGTTGTACTGAAAGTTTCTGAAAAAGTACAGGATGCCGTAGTGGTAATTGGTTATGGTACGGCTGCTAAAAGAGACCTCACCGGTTCTATCGTAAAAGTAAAAGGTGATGAAATCGCTGCTCAGCCCAACGCTAACCCTTTGGCTTCATTACAGTCAAAAGTAGCCGGTCTTCAGATCGTTAATACTGCCATCCCGGGTTCGGCTCCGGATGTAAGGATCAGGGGTACGATCAGTGTGGGTTCTATCAGACCCGTTTATATCATTGATGGTATTTTCAGTGATAACATGGATTTTGTAAACCCCAGTGAAATTGAGAGTGTGGAAGTACTGAAAGATCCTTCTTCACTGGCCATCTTTGGTATTAAAGGTGCTGCCGGTGCTATTTTGGTAACAACTAAGAAGGCAAAGGCCGGACAGGTTAATATTAACTTCAACACCAGTTATGGTACTAAAAAACTGGTTGATAAAATTCAATTGGCTAACGGCGCTGAATTCCGCCAGTTACTGGAGTTTGAAGCTAATAACAGGGTAGCTGATGATCCTTCCAATAATTCATTGCTCAACTTTGTAAATAATGTAGGAACTCCGGGTTTAGGTGCTTACACAGGCAATACTGACTGGATTGATGCCGTAACCCGTACTGCCAAGTTCAGCACTACTAACCTGAGTGTGGATGGAAGCACAGAAAAGAACAGGTTCCACTTTGGTTTGGGTTATACTTATGACGAAGGTTTGGTGAAGCATGTTAAGTATGATCGTCTGACTATTAATGTAAATGATGAGTTCAGGGTAAATAAGAAATGGAAACTGGGCTTTGGCCTGATTGGTTCTAAAGAGAAGCTTCCTTTCAACAGCGGTGCTTTGGAAAATGCAAGAAGAGCATTACCTATCATACCATCTGCTACAACATCTTTTTATACCAAGAATCCTTATGGAGTGGATTCTGGCTATTATAATTTATATGCAACTACTCCTATTATCCAGAATTCTGAAACAAATCCATTGGCAACTTTGGAGAACAACTATGACAACAGGATAGATGACCGCTACAGGTTTGTAGCCAATGCATTTGTAGATGTTAATATTACCAAAGACCTGAACTTCAGAAGTACCTGGTATGGTGACCTGAGTTTCCGCAATGCAAGGGAGTACACATCCCTGTATGATATGTACGATCCTACCAAAGCTGCCGGCTCTCAGATATTTCCTTTCAGAAGCCTGACTGCTGTAAGACAGGATTTGATCAATACAAAGGCCTTCCAGCAGGATTATATCGCAACGTATAAGAAAAAATTCGGCGATCACTCAATCACTGCAACTGCTGGTTTAACAACCTACTATTTCAATTTTGAGCATGTAGCAGGTACGGTTAGCCAGCGTACACCTGGTGTAAATATCATTCCTGATAATAAGCGTTTCTGGTATCTCAACACTGGTTTTGGTGATATTAAGAGTATAATCCCAACCGGGCAGAGTGAGTATGCCACCGCATCTGGATTGGCCAGGGTATTATATAACTACAAGAGCAAGTATTTCTTTAATGCCAGTTTCAGAAGAGATGGTTCCAGCCAGATCAATACGGACTATTCTAAGAAATGGCAGAATTTCTGGGCACTGGGTGCTGCATGGGAAATCAGCAAGGAGAGCTTCATGGACAACCAGAATATTTTCAGTTACCTGAAATTGAAAGCGTCAACCGGTGTGCTTGGAAACTTTACTGCTCAAGGCAAAGCTTATCCTGCCTATCCAACTGTTAACCCGACTGCGTCTGCTGTATTTGGTGAAAACCTGGTACCGGTACTTGAGCCAGATTACCTGTTTGACCCCAACCTGAAATGGGAAACAGTTAATTCAACTGAAGTAGGTATTGAAGCAGAAATGCTGAAAGGTAAACTTCGTTTTGAAGCCAACTATTACTATAAGAAGACGGATAACCTGATCGTGTTGCTGAAAGGCTCTGGTTCATTGCAGACACTGACTAATAATGGTCAAATTGAAAACAGAGGTTTTGAATTATCTGCCAACTGGAATCATAAAATAAGTGAAGATCTCAGTCTTTCTGTTGGCGGCAACCTCACTACTTTTAAAAACAAAGTATTGTTCCTGCCGAATCCTGCAAGAGCCATCATCGCTTCCAGTGAACAAACACCTAACCAGGCTCAAACCGGTTTCCCGATTGGTTATTTCTATGGGTTGGTTGCTGATGGTATTTATCAGTCATACGCGGACATCCTTGCCTCACCTGTAAATACAGTTAATGGTGGTGGTGTAAAACCGGGTGATATGAAATATAAAGACCTGAACGGTGATGGAATTATTGATGATAATGACAGAACCCTGATTGGTAACCCGACTCCCGATTTTACGTATGGTATTACCACCAATCTTCGTTACAAAGCTTTTGACCTGAATATTGATTTTGCTGGTGTATATGGTAACGAGATCTACAGGGTATGGGGTACTTCAGAACAGAAGAACTCAGTTTATAACTATCCCAAGTATTACACACAAGCATGGACTGCTGCCGGAACTTCCGCCACTGTGCCTATTGTAAACCAGAATCACCTGGTGAACAGGGCGCCATCTACCTATGGTATTGAAGACGGAAGTTTCTTCCGTATCAGGAACCTGGCATTAGGATACACATTTGCCAAATTGCCAAAAGTTACCGGTATCAAGAACCTGAAGCTGTCATTAACTGTACAGAATCTGAAGACCTGGAAGCGCAACGAAGGTTACTCACCTGAGTTTGCCGGTGATGCGTTTGGGTTTGGTATGGACTTTGGCGGCGCTGGTAGTGCATTGCCACGCATCGTAACATTTGGATTAAATGCAAACTTTTAATTTATATAAAAATTAAACTTTTGAAAATGATAAACATTAAAAAGTTAGTTACCAGTTCAGTATTAACGGTAACAGCCTTTACACTTTTTACCGGGTGTAAGAAATTTCTCGACAGGGAGCCACTGCAGGTTACAGTGGGTGATATTAAGGTAGGTGCTTTGGAAGGCAGGGCTACCGGTTTGTACGGTGCTGTACGCAACTCCGCAGCAGAGCCATATTGCGGTGATGGATTTGAAAATATACCCTGGGTGGCGATGAATGGATTCCGTTCTGATGATGCGGAAATCGTTGCTGACCCCGGCGCTTCTGCCTGGCATCAGACCTATGATAATTTCCAGTACACTAAGGATGACTGGGGAGCAGGCTTATATTGGGATAAACACTATGTGTTCATCGGTCTTTGTAATGAGTTGCTGGATGAGGCGACCAAGGGCAATTTTACCGATCCGGCCTCTATAACCAACGTTGCTGAAGCCAGGTTCTTCAGGGCTTATTCCTATTTTGATCTTGTAAGAACGTTTGGTGATGTGCCCAAGATTGATTTTAAAATAACTACTGCAACACAGGGACAGGTAGCAAAGTCTCCAGCGGCAGCTATTTACGATTTTATCATAGCTGATCTTACCTATGCTGCACAGAATTTACCGCCAACATGGGAAGCAAAATTTTCAGGCAGGCTTACTAAGTGGGCTGCAAAAACCTTCCTTGCTAAAGTAAATCTATACCGCCAGCAGTGGCAGCCTGCCCTTGATCTTTGTAAAGAAGTGATGGCGGCGAGAACAGGTGGTGCATCTGCGCCATTGTACACTCCTTACTGGAAAATATTCAAGAAAGAGGGAGAGTTGAGTGAAGAATCCATATTTGAAATTCAGGCACATAAAACTGCTGGTGATGGTAATACTTACTGGAGCCGTTTAGGTCAGTGCCAGGGTGTAAGGGGTGGTTCTGGTGCATGGGATCTGGGTTGGGGATGGAATACACCTAGCTCAAGCCTTGTCGGTTCATACGAGGCTGGTGATATCCGTAAAGATGCCACCATCCTGTATTCAAACCAATCAGACGGAGGTTCAAGCACTGGTGGTTACGGTCAAACACTGCCTAACCTTTCTAATGCTTTGTACTGGAATAAGAAAGTTTACAATCTTTATAGTGATTACCTGGCTGCTGGTTTGGGAACACCTAATAACGAAGCACAAAACACATGGGTAAATCACAGGGTATTCAGGATGGCTGATGTGTACCTGATGGCTGCGGAAGCTGCCAATGAATTAGGTGGTGCACAAAACCAGGCTGATGCAACAACCTGGATCAATATGGTTCGTACAAGGGCAGGTCTTCCTAATCTGGCTTTTGGAAGCCAGGCGCAATTCAGGGATGCAGTGAAACAGGAAAGAAGAGCTGAATTCGCTATGGAATTTGAACGCTTCTTTGACCTTGTAAGATGGAATGATGCGATCAGTGTTCTGGCTCCTTTGGGCTATCAGAATAAGCATCGTTTCTATCCTATTCCGACATCAGCGCTGAATTCAAATCCTAACCTGGTACAAAATCCAGAATGGTAATATTATTAACGGTATAAAAATTTGACGTATGAGAAATAATTTAAAAATAGTACTGTCGGTTTTACTGATAGCCGTTGTAGCTACCAGTTGCCAGAAAATGGACAAACCCGAACTTGGTAATTATCCGGTTGATGCAAATCCGCCAAACGGCCCGTTGAAATTCTACGTGGCTTTTGATGGCACCACTACTAATCCATTGATGAATGCGGTAGATAGCATCAGGGCTAACTTCCCTTCTGATAATCCCTTTACCACTGTTGATGGAATAAAAGGCAAAGGTGTTACAGGCGTCAACCAAAAATTCATCAAGTATCCTTCATTCAATTCATGGGCATCCAGCAGCAGCTTTACCATTTCTATTTGGTACAAAAAGGATGGACAAACCAAGAATAATAATGGTACCAACGGCCCGGAGTATCTTCTTTCTATGAAGGCGGTGAATAATTTTCACTGGAGCAATGCTGTAGGATTTGTTTTTCTTGAGGGTAATAACACTGCCTGTGCTGTTAAAACCATGTTTGTAAGTAATGCAGGAGATGCATGGTTTACCTGGGAAGGTGGCCAGAGCATTGCCGGATTGTGTGATAATAACTGGCATCATCTTGTACTAACATATGATGAGACTAACAGCCAGGTGAAATTGTATATCGACGGCGTGCAGAACCCGAATGTTAAAACATGGGGTGGTCATGGTGCGCTGAACCTTGCTACCAGCAAGATCAGTGAATTCAGGATAGGTGCAGGACCATCTACCAGTTATGCATCTGATGACTGGCTGGCATGCACATTTAAAGGAAGCCTTGATCAGTTGCGGATGTACAGCACTGTGTTAACCCAGGCTGAAATCCAGGCATTGTTTACTGCCAAGCAATAAAACCCGACAAGTTTTTCTCATTTCTCGTTTTGTTTTAAGCAGACATAAGCAACACAAAAGGGCTGAACATTTTGTTTCGGCCCTTTTATTCTTTCAACAGGGCCTAATATTAGTTTTTTATGTCAGATAAAAGGGTGCCTTTATATTTTGTTTCGTTATTGCTTTCTTTTTTTGTTCTATTGTTATCTGCTTGCAGCAGCAAAAAACCTTCTATGTTTGAATCGCTGCCTGCTTCCAAAACGAATATTGATTTTACCAACAAGTTGAAGGAGCATAAGCTCTTTAGTATTCTCTATTATCTCTATTACTATAATGGCGGCGGCGTGGCCAGCGGTGATGTAAACAATGACGGGTTGCCCGATATATATTTTACTGCCAATAATACCAGTGGTAATAAGCTGTACCTGAACAAAGGCAATTTTCAATTTGAAGATATTACTGCAAAAGCAGGTGTGGCAGGAAAATCAGACTGGTGTACTGGTGTAACAATGGCTGATGTAAATGGTGATGGCTGGCTGGATATTTATACATCTGCTATCAGCTCGAAGTATGATCTGAAAGGCCATAATGAGCTATTCATTAATAATGGGAATGGAACATTTACAGAAAGTGCAGCCAGGTATGGGTTGGCTTTTTCAGGGTTGACCACTCAGTCAGCTTTTTTTGATTTTGACAGGGACGGAGACCTGGATTGTTATATACTGAACCAGTCCCATCATCCGCATGCTAATATTGTAGATACTTCCAACAGGAGAAAGTACGATTCTATGTCAGGCGATATTTTACTTCGCAATGATATTGCCACCACCGGAAAGTTTACGGATGTTTCAAAAGCTGCAGGTATTTACCAGAGCAATCTTGGTTATGGTCTTGGATTAGCCATTGCCGATATCAACAATGATGGCTGGGATGATATTTATATCGGCAATGATTTTCATGAAAATGATTATTACTATATCAACAATGGTAACGGTACTTTCTCCGAAAGCGGAGCACAACATTTTAAGCACTATAGCCGCTTCAGTATGGGTAACGATGTGGCTGATTATAATAATGACGGGCAACTGGATATTATTACACTTGATATGCTTCCTCCCGATGAAAAAATTTTGAAAACCTATGGAAGCGATGAAAACCCTGATATCTACAAAGTAAAGCTGGAGATGCATGGCTACCAGAAGCAATATTCCAAAAACTGTCTTCAGCGAAATAACGGCAATGGCAGCAGCTTTAGTGAAACAGCTCTTATCAGCGGTGTTTCTGCTACTGACTGGAGCTGGGCTCCCTTGTTTGCAGATTTTGATAACGATGGAAATAAAGATCTGTTTATTTCAAGCGGAATTGTAAAAAGACCTGTGGATCTCGATTATATCCGCTTCGTTTCCGACCTGGATATGCGAAAAGGCCGGCAGCAAACAGATAAGTACGATGATATGACCATTGAGAATATGCCGGATGGCAGCTCGCATCCTTTTTTCTTCAAAGGCGATGGGGAATTGAAGTTTGAAGATGTAAGCAACAATTGGGGTACTGCAAAAATGAAAGGTTATTTTAACGGGGCTGCCTATGCTGATCTGAATAATGACGGTAATCTTGATGTAGTAATAAATTGCATCAATGCTCCGGCTGTTATTTTAGAAAACAAAGCTCCGGCAAAGACAATGGTCAACCTTTCCCTTAAAGGGGAAGGAATGAACAGGTTTGGTATTGGCGCTAAAGTGTGGATGTTTACCGGTAAAACCATGCAGTATCAGCAAATGATGCCTACCCGTGGATTTCAGTCTTCGGTTGATATGCGGTTGCATTTTGGATTAGACAGCATAAAATATATTGACAGTATTCTTGTTGTATGGCCCAATCAAAAGTATCAGTTACTGAAAAATGTACCGGCCAAAGGAGATATGCAGTTGAAGGAGATGGAATCGGGAGGAGTATTTAATTATAATGAGTGGTTCCCCCCGGCAAAGCAATCATTTGAGAATATTACAGGACAATTTGCATTGAACTGGGCACACCGGGAAAATGAATTTCTTGATTATAATAAACAATACCTGATTCCTCACCAGCAATCTACAAGAGGACCTAAGATGGCAGTGGCGGATGTTAACAAAGATGGGCTGGATGATTTTTATGTATGTGGCGCTGCAGGGCAACCGGGTCAGTTAATGATACAAACTGCCGCCGGACGATTTAATTCTATTGATACCGCCACATTTGGCAAAACAAAAGATAGCGAAGAGGTTGATGCTGTTTTTTTTGATGCCAATAATGATGGTTATCCTGATTTGTATGTTGTAAGCGGTGGTAATGAATATTATGATGGTACACCTGTACTGGCAGACAACTTATACATCAATGATGGCAAAGGCCATTTTAAACGTACAGAAAATCAAATTCCCTCACTGCTGAAGAATAAATCAACGGTAAGCGTTTCTGATATAGACCATGACGGAGATACAGACCTTTTTGTTGGATGCCTTGCCGATGCCAGGAAATATGGTATTCCGCAAACCAGCTGGTTATTACTGAACGATGGAAAAGGAACTTTTACACAGGCTGCTGCTTCTGTGATTAAGTTAGATAGTATCGGCATGGTTACTACTTCCTCTTTTACTGATCTGAATAAAGATGGCTGGGATGATTTGGTAATAACCGGGGAATGGATGCCGCTGAAAATATTTTTTAATAACAAGGGAGTATTTACTGAAAACAATATCAGCCAGTCTACCGGTTTATGGCAAACACTATTGCCTGCTGATGTGAATGGAGATGGCTATACAGATCTGCTTGCCGGCAACTGGGGACATAACAATAAATTCTTTGCTGGTAAAAACGGACCATTAAAACTGTATGTAAAGGATTTTGATGGAAACGGTTCGGTGGAGCAAATTATGTGCTACACGGTAGACAAAAAAGAGTATACGTTCCTTGCAAAGGACGAATTAGAGAGACCGCTGCCTGTTTTGAAAAAATCATATCTGAATTACAGCGATGTGGCAGGTAAAACGGTGCAGTACATGTTTTACAATCTTTTCAAAGATTACCTGGAATTAAAAGCCGAGAACCTGGCAACCACTTGTTTTATTAATGACGGGAAAGGAAATTTTACAAAGACGGTATTGCCGGATGAAATACAACTGGCTCCTGTATTTGCTTTTGCACCAATACAAGCAGGAGATAAAACGAGTTTTATTGCTGCAGGAAATTTTTATGGGGTAATCCCTTACGAGGGAAGATATGATGCCTTAGTGCCGGGTATAGTTAGTTACAATAAGTCCACAGGGAAATTTGAAGTTGTTGGCCAGGTTCCTTTTGCAGAAGAAGAAGTGAGAGATATACGGTGGATAGGTGCTGCTGGAGGAAAAAAGATACTGGCAATAGCTCAGAATAATAATCCGTTGCTTTTTATAAAGCAGGCTGAGTAAAAATGTTCATATTGTTTAAGCAGATAATTTATGCAAAGAGTATCAGTTTTTTTGTTGATGGTTATTCTCCTTGCTGCATGTAAGGGAAAAGAAAAAGCGTATACTAATGCTTTTGATAATCCGGTGCTTTATGCAAAAACCGTGAAAGAACTGAACAATGTGGTGATGCAGAATAATTTTCCACCGATTATTGCCAGCAGAAATTATGTCTACGCTTCTATTGCTGCTTATGAAGTAGTGGCATTGGGCGATGACAGGTTTCAATCACTGGCCGGACAAATCAAACATTTACCAAAAATTCCGCAGCAGGATTTGACCAATGTGAATTTTCAATATGCTGCCATACTTGCCTTCTGCAAGGCCGGCGAAGCTGTAACATTTCCTGAGGGAAGTATGACGGAGTACCGGGCTATGCTGGATTCGCTGGTGAAAGTTTCAGGTATGACTGCGGCCATGAAGGATGCCAGTATTCAATTAGCTGATTCCGTTGCTAATCATATTCTTCGCTGGAGCAGGAAGGATAATTATGCGGAAACAAGAACTGCTGAAAGATATAATATCACACAGGAAGAAGGCCGCTGGATACCCACACCTCCGGCCTATGCGCAAGCCCTTGAACCTAACTGGCGGGATATAAGGCCAATGGTAATGGATAGTGCTAACCAGTTTACACCGCCAAGGCCACCTGTTTTTAACATAACAGATAAGCAAAGTAAGTTTTACCAGGAGGTACTGGCAGTAAAAAATGCAGGTGATAGTCTTACCGATGAACAAAAACATATCGCTGAATTCTGGGATGATTTGGGTAACCGTACTATCGTGGAAGGACATGTAATGTTTACCGCTAAAAAGTTTTCTCCTCCCGGTCATTGGATGAATATTACAGGGATAGCTGCTGAAAAAGCAAAGGTGGATTTTTCCACCACTGTTTATGCATACGCCAAAACAGCCATTGCCATGTTTGATGGATTTATTCAGTGTTGGGATGAAAAATTCAGGAGCAACTTGGTGAGACCTGAAACTGTGATCAACAAATATATTGACCCCGACTGGAGACCATATTTACAAACACCACCTTTTCCTGAATATACCTGCGGACATAGTACCGTTTCTGCTTCAGCGGCTGAAGCATTAACGGATGTTTTTGGAGACAATTTCGCTTATACCGATACTTCCGAACTGGAGTTTGGTATTCAAAACAGGTCTTTTTCTTCTTTCCGGCAGGCAGCTATTGAAAATAACTGGGCCAGATTTTATGGAGGCATACATTTTCATCATTCCTGTCTCATCAGTACCGATCATGGAAAAATGGTAGGAGACCTGGTAAATCAACGATTGAAAATGAAAATTAAATAGGAACTTAAAAAAGTGAGAAAAGCAGCAGCCATATTACTGATTACGGTTTACCTGGTAAACCTGGCTGGCGGCGCTATGTTATTTGAGTACCTCATTCAGAAAAATGACCGGTTGTTGACGGAACGAATTGATGATGGAGATTATGACATTTCACAGTTGATTGAAGTGAAAGTACCGTTGCGACTACATTATTATTCCAGTTCGCTTAATTATGAAAGATATTACGGAGAAGCCGAAGTGGATGGCCGTTATTATAGCTATGTAATGCGGAAGGTATTTAATGACACGGTCTATTTATTGTGTCTCCCTAATTACTCCAAGGCAGAGTTAAAGAAAGGGAAAGCCAGTGCCGGATTAATTGCAACAGATTTCGGAGGTACAGGAAATCCTGTGAAAGGAAAGGGCAGCGAGGGCAAAAAACAGCTTTCACTGACGGAATGTTATCAGCACTTCAGTGTGTTGAATATTGGTTCAAATATTATTTTCCTTCAAAGCCGTTTGAGGGAAATAAGCGAAAGAATAAATTCATGTTTTATTGAGCCGGCAGGAAAGCCGCCAAGGTTAAATAACAGTCATTATGAAGCTGCCTGATGGCAGCCGGACAATGTTGATGCAGGGCTATGCTCTGTTGTTTGCTTGCATCATACATATCTGTGTAATGTCTTTTACCTTAATAACTGATTATTAAAAACATGATTCATGAAACAAAAACTAATTTCTTATATAATTAAACCGGTAATCTTAATATGGTTGCTGGTAATAACAGGGGCCGTATCGGCTCAAACCGACATAGACGGATTAATGATGGAAAAAAATGCTTTTTGTGTGGGACCAATGGCCGGCTACAGCAGCTGGAAAAACTATTGGGAAGGAACATTAAAAAGAGATAATGCTAACCTTGGCACTGTTTCCACCACTGTATTCAGCATAATGGGTAATTACGGACTGACCAACAAGCTGAATATCCTTTTTGGATTGCCCTATATTAAAACAAAAGCTTCGGCGGGCCAACTGAAAGGACAAAAAGGACTGCAGGATCTTGCATTATGGATAAAGTGGAAGGGGTACAGTAAAAAAATCGGATCAGGCCGGCTATCACTTTTTCTTATTGGCGGATATTCATTGCCAGTATCAGATTACACGGCAGATTTTTTACCTATGTCTATTGGCCTGGAAAGCAAGAATCTGTCTTTTCGGGGTATGGCCGACTATCAAAGAGGAAGCTGGTTTGCCACTATTTCCGGCACATATGTAAGACGAAGCAACATCAAAATAGACAGAGATGCTTATTACACTACAGAAATGCACTATAGCAATGAGGTGGAAATGCCGGGTATGGTCACTTTCAACTTTCGGGCAGGCTACAGGGAT
Source organism: Chitinophagaceae bacterium (assembly GCA_044229985.1). Classification (GTDB taxonomy): domain Bacteria; phylum Bacteroidota; class Bacteroidia; order Chitinophagales; family Chitinophagaceae; genus JJ008. Next base: position 6,519 of record JBGARY010000038.1, on the reverse strand, counting down.
AAAGGATTGATAGCAGAAGCCACAGCCGATAATATGACTACGTCAGGAGGGTTTGATATTACCCGGAACAATATGCCTTTTCCCAGTAATAAAATGAATGCCACCAGGGTTGGTTTCAATTTCAAATATGATATGCCTTTTCATCCGAATCTTTCTTTAACCGGTAATGCTTTTACAACTGTTGCAGGGAGGAATGTGGGACAGTCTTCCGGGTTTAATGCCGGTATTTTTTATGTATTTGATTTTTCAAAGAAAGAGAGAAAAAATTCTTCTAATCCTAAAAATTAAGAAAGATGAAAAAGCTACATATATCAATCATATTTACCGTATCAGTTCTATTTTATTCCTGTTCAAAGGATATCACAGAAACCAATCTCGAATATCCTGCACTGGACCCGGCTTCACAGGATCTCAATGCCGGCACATGGAAGCCCATCCTGTTAACCGGGCCTGCAGAATTTTCGGTACCGGCACCCATTTCTACTACAAGCCCGGATTATATTATCCAGCTGAACGAAATAAAAAGCTACCAGGCAAACATCACTTCCAGGGAAAGAAAAGCTGTTAATTATTGGGGTGCTGGTGCTGTTCTTCGCTGGAATGAAATAATGAGGGAACTGGTGGCTTTGCATAACCTGCCTCCTTTTCAAAACCCTGATGGGACATATCCGGTTCCCAGTCCCAATAATCCATTAGCCTATCCGCAGTTTCCGTTTGCCAACCCACCCTATGCTGCAAGGGCCTATGCTTACGTTGCAGCAGCGCAATATGATGCACTGGTAGCTACCTGGCATTATAAAACTTTGTTCAACAGGTCGGCTCCCTATAATGTTGACCAGTCGTTAAATACACTTTTACCCAAATCCAACATTCCTTCCTATCCTTCCGAAGACGCAGCAGTGATTGGTGTAACAACGGAATTATTAAAACTGCTGTTTCCCGGCGACCAGGAGTTTATTCAACAAAAGGCTGAAGAACATAAGAAGGCAAGAATTTTGTCCGGGGCTAATGTGCGTAGTGATCTGGAAGCTGGCGAGGCATTGGGGAGATCTATTGCACAGAAGTACATAACCCGTGCAAGAGGCGATAGGACCGGGGCAGCAGTGGGCACACCGGCACAATGGGCTCAATTAGAGAATGATTGTATAGCCCGTGGAGAAGTACCCTGGATGAGTCTTGAGTCGCCCAAGCGTCCCCCGATGCTGCCACTGTTCGGTAGAGTTCGGACGTTTTTATTTGATTCCCTGACAATGGTGACATCCATTCGTCCGCCTGCACCACCATCTACTTCTTCACAGCAGTTTAAAGATGAAACAAATGAAGTATTATACTACAGCAAGAATCCTACTGTTGAAAGAACAAAGATTGTGCATCTCTGGGCTGATGGTGTGAGTACATTTACTCCTCCCGGGCATTGGAACTTTATTGCTGCCAATGATTTTGTAAAACAAAGATTTAGTGAAGTAAGGTGGGCCAGAAATATGGCATTGCTCAATATGTCACTGATGGACGCTGCTGTTGCCTGCTGGGATGCCAAGTTTGTATACTATAATCCAAGGCCATCGCAATCGGATCCACAGATCAAGACATTGACAGGATTGCCCAATTTTCCGTCATATATATCAGGGCATTCAACCTTTAGTGGTGCGGCTGCACGGATACTGGGCCATATAATCCGGTCAAGAGCTACCGATTATGATAATATGGCTAATGAGGCTTCATTATCCCGTTTATATGGAGCTATTCATTATAGAAGTGATTGTGAACAAGGTTTGATAACCGGAAGAAAGATTGGGGATTATGCCATTGCCAGGGCCAGAATAGACGGAGCGGAGTAATTATTCAGGAACTAAAAATTGTAATGATGAAAAAAAGGACAGGACTTTTATTAGTGAGCTTTTATACTCTTTTTGTATGCGGCGATTGTTCCAAAAAAAGTGGCAATGACCCTGTGCCACCTCCACCACCTGCACCCACTAATGATGTAGAGATGTGGCTGACCAGGGGTGACCAGTCTGCTTTATTACAAAAACAAACAGATATACTTTCATTTGGCACTACTGCCAACAGTTTCCCCAATATTGATATTGATTCAGCAACCACATATCAGTCTGTTGACGGATTTGGATACACATTGACCGGAAGCAGCGCTTACCTGATCAGGCGGATGGGAACGGCAGAGTCTGCTGCATTACTCAATGAGTTGTTTGGGTCAAATGGTATTGGAGTAAGTTATATCCGCATAAGTATAGGAGCTTCTGATTTGAGTCCTGCTGTTTTTAGTTATAATGATATGCCAACCGGCCAAACGGATCCAACACTGGCCAATTTCAGTTTGGCAAATGATACTGTCGACCTGATACCAGTACTGAAACAGGTTCTCCAGATCAATCCGAATATCAAGATCATGGGTTCTCCCTGGAGTGCACCGGTATGGATGAAGAACAATGGCAGTACGATTGGTGGTAGCTTGCAACCCCAGTATTATTCGGTCTATGCACAGTATTTTGTCAAGTATATTCAACAAATGCAGGCAAGAGGTGTGCCTGTACATACTGTAACCGTGCAGAACGAACCTGAACATGGTGGGAATAATCCAAGCATGGTGATGACCGCTGCGCAGCAGGCCGATTTTGTGAAGAATCATTTGGGTCCGGCTTTTCAAAATGCAGGTATTACTACCAAGATCATTGTATGGGATCATAATTGTGATAATCCCAATTACCCGATAACTATTATGAATGATGCGGCTGCCAAAGCTTATGTAGATGGGTCAGCCTTTCATTTATATGCAGGGGATATCAGCGCATTGTCGACCGTTCGGACAGCACACCCTGATAAAAATTTATACTTTACTGAACAGTGGACCGGGGCCAACGGAAGCTTTAACGGTGATCTTGTCTGGCATATAAAAAATGTAATTATTGGATCCATGCGAAACTGGAGCCGCAATGCATTAGAATGGAACCTTGCCAACGATCCGTCATTCGGTCCGCATACACCAGGAGGCTGTTCAGAGTGTAAAGGTGCTGTCACTATCAGCGGTTCTGCTTTCAGCCGTAATGTGAGTTATTACATCATCGCCCATGCATCCAAGTTTGTTCCGGCTGGTTCAGTCAGGATTGCCAGTAACATGGCAACCAACCTGCCCAATGTTGCTTTTAAAACGCCTTCCGGTAAAAAAGTGCTGATTGTTTTGAATGAAAGCGGCACAGGGCAGGGTTTCAATATCCGGTATAAGGGCAAGTGGGTGTTCACTTCACTGGCTGCCGGTGCTGTGGGCACATATGTTTGGTGAGAGTATTTGTTCAACATGATTAATACACGACTTAATATCAGCTTTATGAAAAATTTGTTACCGGTATTGGTTTTGGTCGCAGCTATTTCCTGCACAGACAAAACAGAAAAACAAAAATCTTCTGAAACAACGACGCCTTTCTCAACGGAGGGGAAGAAAGTGATTGTATACACTACAGCAGATAGTACAGACTACAGGCTTTCCGTTACCGACACGGTGGAGTTCAAGGATATGGGACAACCTTTCGAAACGCAGGTTTGTGTGTTTGTAGATCCCTCTAAAACATTTCAGACTTATTTCGGTATCGGCGCTGCGCTGACTGATGCCTCAGCAGAAACTTTTTATAAGTTGCCAAAGGAAACACAAGATGAATTGCTGAAGGCTTATTTCGATAAAGAAAAAGGAATTGGCTATACCGTGGCCCGTACGAACATTAACAGCTGCGATTTCAGTAGTGATATGTACACTTATGTACAAGACGGAGATAAGGAATTAAAAACCTTCAACATCGAGCATGACAGGAAGTATAAAATCCCTTTCATAAAAGAGGCAATGAAAACAGCAGGTGGCAAATTGAACTTATTTGCCAGTCCCTGGAGTCCTCCGGCCTGGATGAAGGATAATAATGATATGCTGCAGGGCGGAAAACTGAAGCCGGAGTTTTATGACAGTTGGGCCATGTACTACACCAAATTCATTAAGGAATATGAAAAAGAAGGTGTGCCGGTTTGGGGAATCAGTGTTCAAAATGAGCCGATGGCCAAGCAGCGCTGGGAAAGCTGTATTTATACTGCAGAGGAAGAAAGAGATTTTTTGAAAAAACACTTAGGCCCCACCATGGAGAAAGAAGGATTGAAAGATAAAAAGATCATTGTGTGGGATCATAACCGTGATCTTATCTATCAAAGGGCACAAACTTATTTTGACGATCCTGATGCCAGCAAATATATCTGGGGTATCGGCTTTCACTGGTATGAAGACTGGAGCGGTGGTACACCAATGTATGATAACCTGCGAAGAGTATATGAAACATTTCCTGATAAACACATATTTTTTACCGAGGGTTGTGCAGAAAGTTTCAATGCAAGCCGCTATAAAGCATGGGTACTTGGCGAAGAATATGGCCGCAGTATGATCAACGATTTCAATAATGGCATGGTTGGCTTTACTGATTGGAATATATTGTTAGATGAAACTGGAGGGCCAAATCATGTGCAGAATTTTTGTTTTGCACCTGTACATGGCGATACAAAGACAGGTAAGTTGATCTATACTAATGCCTATTATTATATCGGCCATTTTTCCAAATTCATTCAGCCCGGTGCAAAAAGAGTAACCGCTGCAGCCAGCCGCAGCCAGTTATTAACTACTGCTTTCAAAAACGAAGATGGAAAAACTGTAGTGGTAGTGATGAATCAAGGTAATATAAAGACGCCTTATTATCTGTGGATTAATGGTAAGGCAGCAGAAGTAACTGCATTGCCTCATTCTATTGCAACACTGGTGTTTTAAAAAACTAGGAAATGAAAAAGCTGAACCGTCAATACCTGTTGGTTTTTCTGGCACCTTTGTTTTTGGTTGCCAACTGCAACAAAAAAGGCAGTACACCTGCTCCGCCACCACCTCCTCCTTCGCCATTGGTATTCACCGGTGCAAAATTGGATAACACTGGAGCATTGACGGCAGCAACCAATTATAATGTAAGACCCGGAGTTTCTATACGGCTTTCATTTAATAATGCAGTTGATCGTTCAACAGTCGGTACGGCTGTGTCACTAAAAGAAAATGGTACTACTACTGTTTCAGTTAATTATACCTATGAGAATAATGACAGCACAGTGGTCATTACCCCGGCGGCATCGTTGAAGTACCTGACCCGTTATGTAGCCACAGTGGTTACTTCACTTAAGTCATCAAAAGGCGGCGGTCTGCTTACACAGGCAACGGTTACTATTATTACACAAATTGACTCCACAGATAAATTTCCCCTGATCAGTGATAATGCTTTGCTTGATCTGGTGCAGCAGCAAACTTTCAAATATTTCTGGGATTATGGTCATCCGGTAAGTGGCCTTGCCAGAGAAAGAAGCAATGCAACTCCGGAAACTGTAACGACAGGTGGTTCAGGATTTGGCATCATGGCAATACCTGCTGCTGTTAACAGGGGGTTTATCACCCGGTCACAAGGGTTAGCAAGGCTGCAAACCATTGTTGCATTCTTAAAAAACACTGCACAGAAGTTTCATGGAGCTTTTCCGCATTGGATGAATGGTACTACCGGTGTTGTGGTGCCGTTTAGCCAGAAAGATGATGGCGCCGACCTTGTGGAAACTTCTTTTATGGTAGCAGGCTTATTGGCAGTAAGACAATATTTCGATGGCGCCGATCCGGCGGAAACTGCTTTGCGGGCAGATATCAATACCATCTGGAATGGGGTGGAATGGAACTGGTTCAGAAAGAGCAATGAGAATGTATTGTACTGGCACTGGAGCCCTGTTTATAATTGGGACATGAACCATAAGATACAGGGTTGGAATGAGTGCCTGATCACTTATATCATGGCAGCATCTTCTACAACTTACGGAATTCCACAGGCGGTTTACAGGGAGGGATTTGCCCGCAACGGTGCTATGATAAACAACAGCACTTATTATGGGTATCAATTACCATTCGGTCCTTCCAACGGGGGGCCATTGTTCTGGGCACATTATTCTTTCCTGGGTATAAATCCCAATGGGCTAACAGATATTTATGGAAACTACCAGACACAGGTTACCAATCATACCAAAATTAATTATGAATACTGCAAGGCTAATCCCAGGGGATACTTTGGTTATAGTAACCAGTGCTGGGGACTGACGGCAAGCGATGTGCCCAGTGGTTATAATGCCAACGAGCCGAACAATGATATTGGTGTGATATCACCTACAGCCGCATTATCCTCTTTCCCGTATACACCCACAGAGAGTATGAATGCACTGAAATTTTTCTATTACAAACTGGGGGATAAGATATGGAAGCAATATGGTTTTGTTGATGCGTTTTCTTTGAAAGATTTGTGGTACGCTGATTCATTCCTGGCCATCGACCAGGGGCCGATTGTGGTGATGATTGAAAATTACAGGACCGGACTTTTGTGGAAACTATTCATGCAAATCCCTGATATACAGCATGGAATGAAGCGACTCGGATTTAGCAGCCCCTGGATTAAGTAGTACCTG
>JBGARY010000037.1:0-29483 GCA_044229985.1 Chitinophagaceae bacterium | reverse complement strand
GAATAAATTTAGGCTGCAGTTCCAACTGGACGTTCCCTGAATACCGGCACGAACAGCAAGCCCCAACGTTGGCAGCAATTAGACAACGGCCTATAATCACATACACTTTTTTGTGGAAATTTATATCGCTTGCGTCTTCACAGTCAACACAGCTTCATGATGATGTTTAGACATATTTTTCTTTTAATCCCATTTTTACTTTTTGGAGTTTCTGGGTTGACTCAAAAAAGTCAAGTCGACAGCACAGAATTTTTCGATCCTGACAACTTTTGGGGCGACACATTATTAATCAGAACTCGCTTCATGGAGTGTGGTGAATGGGGTGGACATTTAGAGTTGTCAAAAGTGTATTTAAAGGACAATGAATTTTACGTTACCTATCAAAAATATTCTGCGGACTGTAACTCAATTAAAGAGAATAATGGAGAGCCTTCCCAAACATTAGTAAAAACCATTACAAAAAAGCTGTTGGACAAAGACAAGTTACTTATTCGTCGTTACTTTCATCAATTGGTTGACGCAAAATTTCGAGAGCCAACTCCCATGCATGCCGGCTACATTTTTGAAATAACGAAAAGTGACAAAAGCATTAATTTGTTTGTTTATACCTGGGGCGTAACGACAAGAAATGAATACATTGAATTTATTACCAGATTAATGGAATAACAGCTGCCAACAGGCAGTTTTGCGTCAGCAGGGGGCGCCGCCCCACTTGCCACAGGTGCGCCGGCCGTCCCGGCGGCGGAGCATTCGCCGGGACTTGATTTTTTTGCTCCACTTTTAATCAAGAAAAAAGTAGAAACATCCCAAAACAAAACCCTGCCTGCCATCAGCACAACAAACAATCACCTTTTGTATCTTTAATCAGCATTGGTTCCAGGCAGACTGAACACAGAATACCGCCACATCGCCAATGCTTCAACGTTGTGCGTAATATTTGACCATGCTTCGAACATTCCTTACAATTTCAATCTTCACAATTTTGACCGTATCCTATGGACAAGATTTACGCAATTCCATAGGCAAGACATTTGTCGGCAAACGGCTTGAATATCTAAAATTCTTGAACGACACCTTACTTCATTCATCAATCAACTCTTACACTGACACAGCGCAATTTTATGTGCTGAACGACACTTTATTCATCAAACAGAGATACTTGCAGACCGACCAGACGGGAACAAAATGGATTGATAGGTTGTACAGCTACGACATTGTTAGAGTAACAGGTGACACACTTCAATTGAAAAATAACTACAACGCATATAATCGGCGTGACACATTCTTGTTTGTTGACATCGAAACTCTAAAAGAAAATACAACTAATTTCAAGTTTCTCCGACTTGATTACTCAAGTCCATGGAGCGGAACAAGACAAATCACTATTGACAGTTTCGGAAGAGTGACATTTATGGATAATCCAATAATGTACTCTATTAACAACCCAGGTGCCTACAAAAACGCAAACCCGAGAAACTTCAAAGGGCAACTGACAAAAGGGGAGTTTGATAATTTCAAAAACTTACTTTCAAAATCTTTACCATCAAGATTGCCTTTAAAACGTGGATGTCCTATGGACGGAGCTACTTCAAATTTTGAAATAATCATTGGGACGAATAAGATTAAAAGTTCAGGTTGCAACCTTAGTTGGACACATGCATTTCTGTTGAATTATCTGTTTGACATTGACCATAACAAAGGATTGAAGAAGGCTAAGTAAATATTACTACGCACAAAATGAACTGTGTAAAAAAGCCAGCTCTGCAAGACTTGCAGTCTCGCAGCCTATGTCATAGCCACCAGCTATCAACAAAAGAAAAAGATTCCGGCTCAGGGCCGGAATGACACCACTCTATAATCACAACCTTTTCCAGCGCCTTCCCGACCGAAGCGTCGGGATAGCGCCTTCAGGGTCTTCGCATAACACGCAGCGGAGTCTTGCCCATTTGTCCCACTCATCCACCATGCCCAAACAATAACTCCGATGCTCCACTTGCCACAGGTGCGCCGGCCAGACAAAAACAGCGGAGCATTTGTTTTTGTCTTGAATTTTCTTTGGTTACTTTCTTTGTTTCAAGACAAAGAAAGTGACAAACGTTTCCGGCATAAACCAAGGCCAAACACCCTAAAACCAAATTTTAACACATTTCCTAAGGCCAAACCCTTACCACTACCACTAACAGGTAATTGACTCGCTTCGCTTACCTCCCTATTTTCGCTTTACCATTACAGCCAACCCTATAAAACATTGTAAAATAGCCCATTACCCTAAAAACTACCGAAATCCGGCTCGTTGTTAAAGGCCCCGAATTGGCTGTCAAACGACCCGAACTCGCTGTTAAAGACCCCGAACCGGCCGTTAAAAGCCCCGGAGTCCCGGTTAAAGACATCTGATTAGCTGTTAAGCATCCCGAACACCCTGTTAAAGACCCCGAACTCGCTGTTAAAAGCCCCGGGGTATCGGTTAAAGGCATCCGGATCATGGTTAAGCACGCCGGATTCGCTGTTAAGTAGCCCGAATTCATTGTGAAAGGCCCCTGGTTGGTACTGAATCATAAAAAATCAGTCACTAATCATTTATTAATAATTAAAAACAGAAACAAAATGCCAACAAAAACCTATGCTTGCAGTCAGCAAGCCCTCTATGCGGTATGCCGCAGCGGCTGGGCCTCATGCACCACTTACCTCGCAGACTTCGCCGCATTCTCACCATCCTACACCGCACCCATGATCGCCGGCATGATTGCCGACATCGATGCAGCCGAAGCACTCGGCGATGAGGAACAAAGAACAGAAGACAGCCGCACCCTCCGGGTCGATCTCAAGAACAAAGCAACAGAAGCAATGGAACAATGGCAGCGTTTAAAACGGTACATCACCAAAGCTTACGCCGCCGACCAGCTCGAGATCAAACTCGATGCAGCAGGTCAGTCGCACTATCGCAAAGCAGCACAGGATGATTGGAGTGCAGTCGGCAGGTTATTAACCGATGGCGTTGCATTTGCCACCGCCAATACCGCCGACCTCACAGCAGGCAACATCATGCCCGCAGGTTTTCCTGCCGCATTCACCGCTATCAAAACAGATTATGATGCTCTTTATGCTTCATACATCACTGCTTCACAAACAGACGAAGTAGAAACACAAACAAAGATAGAAGCCAACAATAGCATACATGCATCCGTCATGGCCATGTTCTTGGATGGTCAGCAGATATTCAAAAAGAATGAAGCAGTAAAAAAACTCTTCACCTTCGATCAGGTACTCTTAACTGTATCAGGCCCCGGCAACCAGGGTATCAAAGGAGATGTAACCATACAGGGCACCAGCAATCCTGTCACAAATGGAGAAGTTTCCTTCAATGGCCCTTCCAGTAAAACAGTAGAAATAGATGAAGACGGTCATTACGAATGTCCGCAGCTAGCAGCAGGCTTATACACCATGCTCGTAACCGCCCCCGGTTTCTCTGGCGTTACATTTAACGATGTCGAAGTCGAAACCGGCATCATGAGAACAATAGACGTAGAACTCACACCAAACACATAAAATGTTGAGTCCATGTTTTGCTTCCTGATTACAAACCCCGGTATCTCTATACCGGGGTTCTTTATTTACCAGTATCCCGTATCAGGTATCCCAAATCCCGTATCCCGCCCCCAAATCCCCCATTTTCTCCCTCAAAACCACCCTATTAATCCGTACCTTTGCCTCCATTTTTCAAACGGCTATGAGTGCTACTTACAGAGAATTTACAGGACTGAACTTACCGGCTTTCGAGCAGGAGATACTGGCCCAATGGACAGACGGCCAGGCTTTTGAAAAAAGTGTTTCCCTGCGGGAAGGCGCCACCCCCTTTGTATTTTACGAAGGCCCGCCCAGCGCCAATGGTATGCCGGGCATTCACCATGTTATTTCCCGTACACTCAAAGACCTGGTATGCCGCTACAAAACCATGAAAGGCTTCCGCGTAGAACGCAAGGGCGGCTGGGACACCCATGGCCTGCCGATAGAACTGGGGGTGGAAAAGGAACTGGGCATCACCAAAGAAGACATCGGCAAAAAGATCTCGGTAGAAGACTATAACAAAAAGTGCCGTGAAGCGGTGCTGCGCTACAAAGACAAGTGGGATGAGATAACCCGCAAAATGGGCTACTGGGTTGACCTGAACGATCCCTATATCACTTTCAAGAACGAATACATTGAAACACTCTGGTGGCTGCTGAGTGAGTTGTACAAAAAAGGATTGCTCTACGAAAGTGTGAGCATACAGCCCTACTCTCCTGCTGCCGGTACCGGTTTAAGTTCGCATGAGCTGAACCAGCCGGGAACGTACAAGGATGTAAAAGATACCAGTTGTGTGGCCATGTTCCGGGCGGTGCAGGATGCAAAGAGCCAGTTCCTGCATGATGCCGTACATGGCGCTGAAGTGTTCTTCCTGGCATGGACGACGACACCATGGACACTGCCTTCTAATCTTGGATTGACAGTTGGCGGCAATATTGATTATGTGCTGGTAAAAACATTCAATCCCTATACGCACCTGCCCATTAATGTAGTGCTGGCCAAAGCGCTGCTCGGAAAATATTTTAAAGAAGAAGGAAAGGATGGTGATTTTGACGGGTACAATGAAAAAGTAAAACTGCTGCCGTGGAGTATCATCACAGAGTTTAAAGGAAGTGATATTGAAGAGTGCCGTTACGAACAACTGCTGCCCTATGATGCCAACAGCCCCGCACATGCCGGTGGTGATCCGTTCAGGGTATTGGTGGGTGATTTCGTAACAACAGAAGACGGAACCGGTATAGTACATACGGCCCCGGCCTTTGGCGCTGATGACTATAAAGTAGGCAAGAAGTATGACATCGGTATACTCACCATGGTGGACAGGGAAGGAAAATTTGTAGACGGGTTAGGCGAGTTCAGCAACCGTTTCGTAAAGAATTATAAAGACGATCCCAACTATGTGGACGTAAATGTTGACATAGCGGTGAAACTGAAAAAAGAGAACAGGGCTTTTAAAGTAGAGAAATACGAACACAGCTACCCGCATTGCTGGAGAACAGACAAACCGGTTCTCTACTACCCGCTGGATGCCTGGTTCATCAAAACCACGGCCATCAAGGACCGCATGGTGGAACTGAACAAGACCATCAACTGGAAACCCGCCTCCACCGGCGAGGGCCGCTTTGGCAACTGGCTGGAGAATATGGTGGACTGGAACCTGAGCCGCTCAAGATATTGGGGCACACCGCTGCCCATCTGGAAAACAGAAGACGGCGAAGAAGAGAAATGCATCGGCAGTATCGAAGAATTGTTAAGCGAAGCCGCAAAAGCCGATACTCAATTAGGCACTAACAACTCCCGACTCACCACTCACGACCTGGACCTGCACAAACCTTTTGTTGATGATATCATTTTAGTGAGTGATTCAGGCAAACCTATGAAAAGGGTACCCGACCTGATCGATGTGTGGTTCGACAGCGGTGCCATGCCGTATGCGCAGTGGCATTTTCCGTTTGAGAATAAAGAGACGTTCAAACAATCCTTCCCTGCCGATTTCATTGCGGAAGGAGTAGACCAGACAAGGGGTTGGTTTTATACCCTGCATGCCATAGCCTGCCTTGTATTTGATTCCGTGGCTTACAAAACCGTGGTATCAAACGGGCTGGTGCTGGATAAGAACGGCAACAAGATGAGCAAGCGCCTCGGCAATGTGGTAGACCCGTTTGAGACGATTGAAAAATACGGCGCTGATGCCACCCGCTGGTACCTCATCACCAATGCCTCTCCGTGGGATAACCTGAAGTTTGATATTGAAGGTATCAAAGAAGTGCAGCGCAAGTTCTTTGGTACACTGTATAATACTTACCAGTTCTTTGCCCTCTATGCCAATGTAGATGGCTTTGCGTTCAAAGAAGCTTATATACCGCTACAGGAAAGGCCGGAGATAGACCGCTGGATACTTTCCTCGCTCAATACGGTGGTGAAGAAAGTAAACCAGTACATGGATGATTACGAACCAACGCAGGCCGGCCGGGTGATCGAGGATTTTGTAGATGAACATTTGAGCAACTGGTATGTACGCCTCTGCCGCCGCCGTTTCTGGAAGGGTGAATACGAGCAGGACAAGATCTGTGCTTACCAGACCTTGTATGAATGCCTGGAAACTATAACCAGGCTGATCGCCCCGATATCACCTTTCTTCAGTGATTCTGTATTCCGTAACCTGAATGCGGTAAGCGGACGCTTTACGGCAGAATCAGTACATCATTCCGATTTCCCGGTAGCCAATGAAGCCGCTATTGATGAATCGCTGGAGGAAAGAATGCAACTGGCACAGGATGCATCTTCGCTGGTGTTATCGCTCCGCAAGAAAGTAAATATAAAAGTTCGCCAGCCCCTGCAAAAAGTGCTGATACCTGTGATGAACCTTTCCATGCAGGAGCAGTTGAGAAAGGTGGAAGACCTCATCAAAGCAGAGGTGAATGTAAAAGAGATAGAGTACCTGAGCCCGGACAATACCTTTATCAGTAAAAAGATAAAGCCCAACTTCATAGCCCTCGGGAAAAAGCTGGGGCCAAAGATGAAGGCCGTTTCAGCAGCACTGGCACAGTTTACCCAGGAGGATATAGCAAGGTTGGAAAAAGAAGGTCAATATAGTTTGTCAATTGATGGCGAACCTGTAATATTACAAATTACCGAAGTGGAGATCAGCAGCGAGGATATTCCGGGCTGGACAGTGGCGAATAAGGGCAGTTTGACAGTGGCATTAGACGTAACGGTTACACCGGAACTGGAAGCCGAGGGACATGCCCGGGAGTTTGTAAACCGCATTCAAAAGATCCGCAAGGACAGTGGTTTTGAGCTGACAGACAGGGTGGAAGTAAGGGTATCGGCAGCCAACGGATTAAAAGATTCTTTGACCCGGTTTAAAGACTATATTTGCGCCGAAATTCTGGCCGACAAACTTGAGTTTGTCCCTGAAATTCAGGACGGCACGGAGATCGATATAAACGATGTTTTGCTAAATGTGATTGTTTCAAAAAAAGGGTAATTTATGGCAACTAAGAAAAAACAGGCCCCCAAAAAGGCCGCCAAACCCGCCCCTAAAAAGCCTGCAGCTAAAAAACCTGCAGCAAAGAAAACTGTGAAGAAATCAGCACCTAAGCCAGCCAAAAAGGCTGCAAAACCAGCAGCGAAGCCTGCTCCAAAAAAGGCCGTGCCTGCCGGCAAGCAGGCTGTAAAACCAGCTCCGAAGAAAGCCGCCCCGGCCAAACCGGCTCCTAAGCCTGCACCCAAACCTGCTGCAGTTGCCAAAGCCCCGGCCAAACCTGAACCGGCGCCTAAACCAGTGGTGAAAAAACCGGGAACGGTTGATCCCAAATCGCTGGTTTCAATAAAACCTAAAGTAACCCCGGTTACGAAAAAGGAACCGCCGAAACCGACCAAGGTTGTGATCCCCAAGACCACTACCAAAAGCTCGGTTAAATACGAACCCGAATTCACTAAATCTGTACTGGATGCCAGTATGATAGCTTACCAATCCGGACCAACTATGCGTTACTCAGATGCTGACCTCACCGAATTCAGAGAGATCATCCAGAAAAAGCTGGATGCTGCCAAAAAAGAACTGGCTTACCTGCAGGGCCTTATCACCCGCAAAGACGAAGGCGGTGATATGGACGAGGCCCGTTATATGACCATGGAAGATGGCAGTGTAAGTATGGAAAGAGAACAACTGAGCCAGATGGCCAGCCGCCAGATCACTTTCATCGATCACCTGGAAAAAGCGATGATGCGTATTGAAAACAAGACCTATGGCATCTGCCGTGTTACCGGTAAGCTGATCGACAAAGCAAGGCTGAGGGCAGTACCCCATGCTACGCTGAGCATCGAAGCCAAGCAGATGATGAATAAGTAAGAATTAATCGTCTACATACAAGAAGACCCCGGATATCCGGGGTCTTTTAATTTATAAGTATAGTCGTTTATTTAGGCTGCATTACTTCAAGGGCACAGGTTCTGCCAATCTCTTCAGCGCCGGCCTTGTCCTTATCCGCCTCGGCTTCTGATTTATATTTTGCCATCATCTTATCAGCAGCACAGTCACATATCTGTGATATCTGGTCTTTATTCAGCATTTTCTGCAACTCTTCTTCCTTGGCCATTTCCTTATTGCATTTATTGACGAGGTATTCTTTGGACCACTCTTTTTTACCGCAGCTCACCAATGCAACAATGAACAGCAGCGGGATTAATTTTTTCATGATGTTAGTTTGGTTAATTATTAATTACAGCGGGTAAGATAACAAAATTTTGGCAGGCGCCTGATTTCCCGGCAGCTAACCTGCAATAGCTTTTTTTTACATTTATATTCTTGAAAAGAATCATACTGGCCATACTGCTGCTAACACAGATCGGGGCTGTAGCCCAGAACATACCCTTTTCCATTACTATCCGGTTTGAACTCATTACTTCTCCCAGGTACATATATGTTTTCATGAACGACGAGTTGCGTACTGATACCATTGCCTATCCGGAATCAAATGTTTTAACTTATACCGGCACCCTATCAAAACCGGGTACCTTTCAACTGGCTACAGACTCCGCTGTTGCTCTACAATATTTATGGGTAGACAGTATACCGGCTTCATTGACATTGAAAGAAGAAAAAACAAAATATGAAAAAAATAAACTGATCATAAAAGACATCGAAGGTTCGGAGGATACGAAATTGCTGTTCCGGTTAACCGAACCCCGGCAACTACCTGTCATCAGGATCTATCCCAATGCATCAAAAGAGACAAGGGACTCCGCTTCAAAAGTGTTTTCCACTTTCTACTATAATATCATTGACAGCTTGTTTACTGTAAGGCCAGCATCACCGGTCATTCCGCATTATATCCGTTTTTATCAACAGATGCTTGGCACTGAAACAACCCGCTTATTATATGACCGCCTGAATACATCGCAACAAAATTCTGAACAAGGGCAAAAGATCAAAGAATTCCTGGACCGGAATATTATTCTGTCGAAGGGTATACTCATTGATGATTTCACGATGAAACAACCCAATGGCAAAAAACTTTCACTGCATAAAATAAAGGGCAGCTATATACTGCTTGATTTCTGGGCCAGTTGGTGCGGCCCCTGCCGGGCAGAAAATCCTCATCTCATCAAGCTATACGAGAAATTCAATAAAAAAGGTCTGCAAATAATCGGCATTTCCCTGGATGATGATAAAAAGGATTGGGTAAAAGCCATTGAAAAAGACAAACTCCCCTGGCTGCATGTATCAGAACTTAAGGGATGGGAAAACCAGCTTGCAGAGAAGTATAAAATTTCTTCCGTTCCCTTCACCATTCTGCTGGACAGTAATTACAAAGTAATTGCAAACCAGTTTAGTGCCAGCCAACTGGATCCGCTGCTTTCTAATCTTTTAAAATAGTGTTCTATCTCCTGCTGGCGATCAGCAGGTTCAGGTCGGTGTACTTCAGATCGAAGCGTTGGCTAAGGTAGAAATTCGTAAGTGCACCTTTGAAGATATAAATACCCTGGCGCAGGTGGATCTTATGCCAGAGCAGGTTTTCAAATCCTCCTTCCTCACCTGCTTCCAGCAATAACGGCATCAGCACATTACTGATAGCCTGTGAAGCAGTGCGGGCAAAGCCCGATGGAATATTGGGAACACAATAATGTATTACCCCATATTTCATGAAGATAGGGTGCTCATGTGAAGTGATCTCTGAGGTTTCAAAGCAGCCGCCGCGGTCAATACTTACATCAATGATGACTGAACCGGGCCGCATATTACTTACCATTTCCTCTGTTACTACCAACGGCGTACGACCTGTCTCACTGCCCAGTGCACCCACAGCCACTTCGCAGGTCTTCAATTGCTTGGCCAGCATTCTTGGTTCCAGCACAGAGGTCCACATCCGCTGACCAATATTATTTTGCAATCGTTTTAAGCGATAAACATTATTATCAAACACTTTTACGGATGCCCCTAATGCAAGGGCAGCTCTTGCTGCATACTCCCCTACTATACCGGCGCCGATAATAATAACTTTTGTTGGCGCAATACCGGAGATACCACCGACCAGTACACCCTTGCCATGGTTAGCAGAACTTAGATACTGTGCAGCAATCAGCATAACGGCGCTACCGGCGATTTCACTCATGCTTCTAACAATGGGATAAGAATCGCTGTCGTCTTTCAGGTTCTCGAAGGAAATAGCCGTCACCCTTTTCTCCATCATCTTTTCCAGTATCTCTGCTTTAAGGATAGACTGGTGTATAGGTGAAATGATGATCTGGTTCAGCTGCAGCAAGGGCAAGTCTTCATCAATGATGGGAGCACTTTTTACCAGTATTGGAGCTTTAAAAACATCGGCCCTGTCGTAAACGATCTTTGCACCGGCTTCACTATAGTCTTTGTCCCGAAAATGAGAAGCTTCGCCGGCGTTATGTTCAATAATTACCTGGTGGCCGTTGCTGATCAGCACACTAACTGCATCGGGAGTTAACGCAATACGATTTTCCTGGAAGGCGATTTCTTTGGGTATACCGATCATCATACCCTCTGATTTCGGCTTGATGTCGAGGGTTTCCTCCAATGTTTCGTAACTAAATGAGGTACTTATTTTAGGCTTTTGCTGGCTCATGAAGCTGGTTGCTGGTTAGGTAGGCCGGGACTAATCATCCGGCTGTAACACTTATTCAAATGTACCTAAATATTAGCGATTTTCAGTCTCCTGCTTTGCGTATCAAGCAGCTCAATATATACATGTACCGTACCGTCGGGGAAAATACCCGGAGCTTTTTCCGGCCATTCCACCATGCAGAGATGGCCGTTGTATAATGCATCTTCTACACCGGCTCTTTGGGCTTCTTCTTCGCTATTCAGGCGATAAAGATCCATATGAAATAAAGGACGTTTGGTTCCCTCACAGTCGTACACATATTCATTAATAATAGAGAAAGTGGGGCTGCCCACTACATCCTTTACCCCTTTGGCATCGCAAAGGGCATGAATGAAGGTAGTTTTTCCCGCACCCATCGGCCCATGAAAGGCGAAGACTTTATGCTCACCAACTGCTTTCCAGAATTGGGCAGCTGCCTCATTAATGGTATTGAGTGTAAATACTAAATCCATGTTGCAAATTTAACCGGAATAGCAACCTTGTTGCTCAAATATTCCCGTTTCAGCAAAATGCCTCCCTCCGTTATTTGGTAAATTTGCAATATGGAACAGGTACAATGGAAAGTAGACGGAATGGACTGCAACACCTGTGCACTGAATATTCATAAATACCTGGAGAAAAAAGGTATGAAGAATATCAAAGTGAACTTTGCCACAGGTTATGTCAGTTTTGATATCAATGGTGTTGCCAACGAAAAGGAATTAGCACAAGGCATTAATGGCCTTGGCTATGAAGTAGCCGAACATACCCCTGTCGCAGAAAAGAAGAAAACACCCTTTCTCTCCACCCACCTGCAGCGTTTCTGGTTTTGTTTTCCCTTCACAGCAGTGCTGATGCTGCATATGATACCGGGCCTGCACATTCACTGGCTGATGAACCATTGGGTGCAGCTGGCATTGACAATTCCTGTTTATCTCGTGGGGATGAGTTTCTTCGGCAAAAGTGCTATAAAGAGTATCCGTAACCGGATGCCCAATATGAATGTGCTGATCGCAGTTGGCTCTACTGCTGCATTTGTGTATAGCTTGTATGGATCGCTGACGGGTCAGGCAGAACAGTACATGTTTTATGAAACAGCCGCTACAATTATCACATTGGTTTTTTTGGGTAATTATTTAGAAGACACTTCTATTGCTTCCACCCAAAGAGAGTTGAACAAACTGGCCAAATCGCAAAAAGTGATGGCCAATATGATCGCTTTTGATGATGAACATAAAGAACAGATTTTCCCCGTAGAAAATACAGACCTGAGAGTTGGAGATCTGGTATTGATAAAAAGCGGTGAACAGGTTCCGATCGACTGTAAAATTCTTTGGGGTGATGTGCATGTAAATGAAGCCATCATTACGGGTGAAAGCCTGCCAGTTCATAAAAAAGCAAAGAATACACTCATTGGCGGAAGTGTTATTACAGACGGAACAGTGAAAGCACAGGTCACTGCGGTATGGAATGAAACTGTTCTTTCCGGCATTTTGAAAATGGTGAAAGAAGCCCAGGGAGAAAAACCACCGGTACAATTACTGGCTGATAAAATCAGCGCCATATTTATACCGATAGTACTGGTGATTGCAACCGCCACATTGGTGATTAGCTGGATCGTATTGAAAGAATTTACTCCTGCATTAATGCGCAGCATAGCGGTATTGGTTATCGCTTGCCCCTGTGCTATGGGCCTTGCCACACCTGCTGCCATTGCTGTAGGTCTTGGCCGTGCTGCCAAAACAGGTATTCTTTTCAGAAATGCTACCAGCCTGGAAACATTCAAGGATATCAAGCAGGTGGTATTTGATAAAACGGGTACACTTACCACCGGTTTATTTACTATCGGCAACTGGCAGATCACCAATCCATCTGTCACTGAAAGTGATTTTAAAAAGATTGTTTTTTCGTTAGAGAAATACTCCAATCACCCGATTGCAAAGTGCATTACTGAAGCATGGAAAACCAAAGAACAGATCATTTGGAAAAATATTGAGGAAGTGAAAGGCCTTGGGATGCAGGCAGAAGATAAAGCAGGTAACCAGTACATAGCCGGTTCCTATAAAGCAGTGGCCGGCCTGACCAAAGAAGACAATCATAATGTTTACATACTGCGTAACGGCCAATTCCTGGGCTGGATTGATGTGAAAGATGAAATCAGGCCTGAGGCCAAAAAGGTGATTGATTACCTGCACAGCAAAAATATCAAGACAATCCTCCTTAGCGGTGACAGAAAGTCCAAGTGTAATCAGCTGGCTGTACAACTGGGAATTGATACGGTAATCGCAGAGCAAACACCAGAAGAGAAATTAAATAAGATAGCTGAACTAAGCGCTGCTACTCCGACTGCCATGGTTGGAGATGGTATTAATGATGCACCAGCTCTTGCCAAAGCCACAATCGGTATTTCGATGAATGAGGCTTCGCAGATCGCTGTGCAAAGTGCACAGGTTATCTTAATGAATCATGGCCTCAAGAATTTACCCACTGCATTAGGTTTGGGAAAACATACTTATCTCACCATCAAACAAAATTTATTTTGGGCTTTTGCATACAATATAGTTGCTATTCCTGTTGCTGCCTTTGGCTTTCTAACCCCAACTTTCGGTGCATTGGTAATGGGCATGAGTGATGTGGTGCTTGCCATTAACTCAGTAAGGCTTTTTGTAAAGAAAGTAGTGTAATTTAGTTTATCGCTTATAGTTCATGGTTCATAGATTTCTTCCATGAACTATGAAACATGAACATGCAGTTATCTCCATCTGAAATACTGAAACGTTACTGGGGTTACGATTCCTTCCGTCCTTTACAGGAAGAGATAATCAATTCTGTTTTAGCAGGAAAAGATACTCTTGCATTAATGCCCACCGGAGGTGGCAAATCACTTTGCTATCAAGTTCCGGCAATGATTAAGCCTGGCTTATGCCTTGTTATATCACCACTCATTGCACTAATGAAAGACCAGGTGGAGAACCTGCGGCGAAAGGATATCACAGCCTATGCTATTTATTCAGGCATGAGCCGTAAAGAAGTGATCAACATTTTTAAGGTAGCCACAGAGAGTAACTGCAAATTTCTATACGTTTCTCCGGAAAGGCTGGAGACGTCTCTTTTTAAAGAATACTTACCGGGACTGGACATTGCCCTTATTGCAGTAGATGAGGCACACTGTATCTCCCAATGGGGTTATGATTTCCGCCCCCCTTACTTACGGATAGCATCATTGCGTAAAGAGCTTCCGGATGTAGCGGTACTTGCCCTCACAGCATCTGCTACACCGGATGTGCAAAATGACATCTGCGAAAAACTGGAGTTTATTGGTAAGCAGGTATTTCGTCAATCTTTTGAACGGCCTAATCTTTCGTACAGCTGTTTCAAAGTAGATTCCAAGATCAATAAGATCATTGAAGTATTACAAAAGGTTCCGGGCAGCTCCATCGTGTATTGTAAAAGCCGGAAAAGAACCAAAGAAATCAGTGAACTATTAAGACTGCAAAATATTTCTTCCGATTTCTATCATGCCGGACTTGTACAAGAAGAACGAAACAAAAAACAGGAGGCATGGATTGGTAATAAAACAAGGGTTATCGTTTGTACCAATGCTTTTGGGATGGGTATTGATAAGCCTGATGTAAGAACAGTCATACATGCTGATGTGCCGGATTGCCTGGAAAATTATTACCAGGAGGCAGGAAGGGCCGGAAGGGATGGGAAAACCAGTTATGCAGTTTTGCTATACGACAACCGGGATCTGCATGAACTGGAAGAAATGGCCGATCTGCGTTTTCCCGGCCTGGATGATATCCGGAATGTTTACCAGTCAGTAGCCAATTACCTGCAAATAGCAACTGGAAGCGGTGAAAGCCAATACTTTGATTTTGACATTACAGACTTCCTGAAAAAATTTAAGCTTATCAGCCATACAACGTTGTATTCGTTAAAAGCACTGGAGCAGGATGGCTGGCTGGCCTTTAATGAACAGGTGTTTCTTCCGGCCACTGTTATGTTCAGCGTTTCCAAAGAAAGTCTTTATGCTTTTGAAAAAGAGAACCCACAACTGGAATCATGTATCAAAACTTTGCTTAGGGCCTATGAAGGTATTTTCGACCAGGTAACAGCTATTTCAGAAAAAGTAATAGCCGGGTTGATGAGGATGCCTGTTGATGATGTGAAAGCACAATTATTGCTGCTGAACAGGGCTGGTATTATTGAATACCAACCACAAAAAGATACACCACAACTACTGATGCTCCGCAGCAGGATAAAAGCAGAAGACATATCTATTGATATGGCTGCTTATAACAAACGGAAAGAAAGATTCCGCCTGCGCATGAAGCAGATGGCCGCCTATGTAAAGGAAGAAGCCGAATGCCGCAGCCGTATCATTGGCAACTATTTCGGCGATGAAAAAATAAAGGCTTGTGGTATTTGTGATGATTGTCTTCGCCAGAAATCAGCGCAGCTAAGCCAGGAAGAATTTGAAGCATTGCATCACCGCATCATCAATATGGTAAAATATGAATCGTTGCATACAAAAGACCTGCTGCAAAAATTAAATAGCATCAAAAAAGAAAAAGCCTGGAAAGTATTAGAGTTTCTCCAGGCTGAAAATAAAATTGAAATGGATGCTACAGGGTGGGTGAAATTAAAATAAACTTTTTCTACGGCTGCGTCCTCCCAAACCCAATACACCCAGCAATGAACGTATGATAGTGTTCCCCGCAGTTCTCGTCATACTTCTGATGGTAGGATCATCAAAAACGGTCTTTTCTTTTTTTGTAGTAGTTTTCTTCTCTTCTTTTTTTTCAGTTTGCTTTTGTTCTTCCTCTTTCTTCGAAGCTTCTTCCAGTTTTTCCGTGAGTATCTCATATGCACTCACATTATCAATTACCTGGTTATATTTTGCTGCGATTTTAGACTTGCTTACCAATGCATCAATTTCCATATCCGATAAAATATCCATGCGGCTTTGTGGCGGCCTTATCATACAATGCACCAGCGGAGTGGGAATACCTTTTTCATTCAATATTGTCACCAGGGCTTCTCCGGTTCCTAACTGGGTGATCAGGTCTTCTGTTTTATAAAAATCAGTCTCCGGGTAGTTTTCTGCAGTCTGTTTGATCACTTTTCTGTCAGCAGCTGTGAATGCCCGTAAAGCATGCTGTACTTTCAATCCTAATTGTGCCAGTACATCTGCAGGTACATCCATGGGGTTTTGCGTACAGAAATAAATTCCAATTCCTTTGGAACGTATCAGTTTGATGATCGTTTCAATCTGCTGCAAGAGTGCATCATTTGCCTCCTGGAAAATCAGATGAGCCTCATCAATGAACATGACCAGCCTGGGCTTGTCCATATCACCTTCCTCAGGACAGGTGGCATACAATTCCGCCAGCAGTTGCAGCATAAAAGTTGAAAATAGTTTAGGCCGGTCTTGCAAGTCAGTAACCCTAACAATAGAAATCATACCACGGCCATCATCACTGATCCGCATCAGGTCCTCTACTTCAAAACTTTTTTCTCCAAAAAACAGATCGGCGCCTTGTTGTTGCAGTTCTATTACTTTACGCAGGATCGTTCCAGTAGAAGTAGTTGATATTTTACCATATGTCTTTTCCAGTTCTGCTTTTCCTTCATCACTTACATATTGCAGTACTTTAATGAAATCTTTCAAATCAAGCAGAGGCAGTTTATTATCGTCGCAGTATTTGAAGATCATAGCTACAAAACCGCCCTGCGTATCATTCAGCCCCAAAATTTTTGATAACAACACCGGGCCAAACTCACTGACCGTAGCCCGAAGTCTTGCCCCTTTTTGTTCACTTAAGGTCAGTAAGTCCACAGGGTAAGCCGTTGGTTTAAATTCAATATTCAGCTTCTGACAGCGATCTGTTATTTTATCATTCACCGTGCCGGCAGCAGCAATTCCGCTTAAATCACCTTTAATATCCATCAGCAATACAGGGATACTGGCATCACTTAATCCTTCCGCAAGTACTTGCAGTGTTTTTGTTTTACCGGTTCCTGTTGCACCGGCAATCAATCCATGCCTATTCAATGTTTTGAAAGGCAACAACACATCAGTTCCCGGCACTACCTCGCCATTTAGCATGGCACAACCAATCTTGAACGATTCTCCTTTGAATGTGTATCCCGAATTGACGGATTCCAGGAATTTTGTACTGTCTGCCATTGTTTTTCTTTTAAACTTGATGAATTGAATAATCTACAACTCCTCTTCTCTCTCCAGCATTAAGATAGCACTTTGAGGAACGATAAAGTATTTTTCGTTCTCATACATCACTTCGGTAGCACCGCTGAGCAGGAATATCGCAAGGTCTCCTTCTCTGGCCTGTAGTGGCACATATTTTACCTGTTCTTCCTCGCCCTTCCAGCTTTCCTCTTCGACCGGCATTGGAATCACATAGCCGGGACCAGCTTTTATCACATATCCCTGCTGTACTTTCTCCTTTTCCTGCACACCCGGTGGCAGGTACAAGCCACTGGCAGTACGTTCATCCGGCCGGGTTGGCTTTATCAATAACCGGTCGCCAATGACGATTAATTTTTTTAGCCTGTTATCAGGTGTTATATGCATGGCACAGTTTTTTATTATGTAAAGCAAAAGTAGACAGCAAAGGGTTTTAAACCACAGTGTTTTAACAAAATATTCAGCACCGATACTTGAACCCCCGAAATGCTTTAACTTTATTTGTCACCAATATAAAACCACTAGAAATGGAAGCGAAAAAACCTAAAATTCTGTTGTGCGAAGATGATCCGAACCTGGGAAGTGTGTTGAAGAATTATCTCGAACTGAACGATTATGATGTAACCCTGGAAAGAGATGGCCGCCTTGGCCTGGCAGCTTTTCAGCGGGAAAAATTTGAGCTCTGCCTGCTGGATGTGATGATGCCCAATATGGACGGCTTCACCCTGGCTGAAGAAATAAGAGATGTTGATCCTGACATTCCACTGTTCTTTCTCAGCGCCAAAACGATGAAGGAAGATGTGATACAAGGCTATAAACTCGGCGCTGACGATTACATTACCAAGCCTTTTGACAGCGAAGTATTGCTGTTGAAAATAAAGGCCATCCTGAAAAGGAATGAAGAGCAAAACAAAGAATCAGAAAACAAAGAGTACGACCTGGCCAGCTATCATTTCAATCCCAAATTGCGCCAGCTAATACATGATGGTGTTACGCAGACCCTGAGCCCAAAAGAAAATGAGTTATTGAAAATGCTGGCCGAGCACCTGAATGATTTATTACCAAGAGAAGCTGCACTGAAAAAAATCTGGGGTAGCGACACTTACTTTAACGGCCGTAGTATGGATGTATATATTGCCAAACTTCGCAAATACCTGAAAGACGATCCGAAAATTGAGATTGTAAATATTCACGGAAACGGCTTCCGGTTAGTAGTGCAATAGAACTACGATTAAAGGGATTTAAAGGATTATGGGGCAACTCATAATCCTTTTTTGTTTAGGAAAACAATGTTCCCGCTGACCCGGGTTTTATTTTTCCCAAATGCTCATAAGCTTTTGCTGTAACTTCTCTGCCTCTTGGTGTACGCTGCATAAAACCTTCCTGGATCAGGAATGGTTCATATACTTCTTCCAGTGTTCCTGCTTCCTCACCCACTGCGGTGGCTATTGTAGTGATGCCAACAGGTCCTCCTTTGAATTTATCGATTATAGTAGAAAGAATTCTATTATCCATATCATCGAGTCCATGTTCATCTACGTTCAATGCTTTTAAAGCATGTTGGGTAATACCCAGATCAATATTTCCATCATTCAATACCTGTGCAAAGTCTCTTACCCTTCTCAGCAAACCATTAGCAATACGGGGAGTACCTCTGCTTCTCCGCCCAATTTCCTCAACGGCATCTTTAGAAATTTTTGTTCCTAAAATACCAGCTGAACGTTGTATGATCTTATTCAGCACCCCGGATTTATAATATTCTAACCTTGATTTGATGGCAAATCTTGATAACAATGGTGCAGTCAATAATCCGCTTCTTGTGGTTGCCCCAATGAGTGTAAACGGGTTAAGGTTGATCTGAATACTTCTTGCATTAGGACCACTGTCGATCATAATATCGATTCGGTAATCCTCCATGGCTGCATAGAGATATTCTTCCACCACTGTACTCAGCCGGTGTATCTCATCTATAAACAAAACATCATTCGCTTCTAAACTTGTTAGAAGCCCGGCTAGATCACCCGGCTTTTCGATTACAGGGCCCGATGTTTCTTTGATGTTTACTCCCAGTTCATTGGCAACAATTCTTGATAAGGTTGTTTTACCCAAACCCGGAGGGCCATGAAATAAAACATGGTCCAGCGCCTCTCCCCTTATTTTAGCAGCTTTGATAAAAATCCGCAGATTCTCAATGATCTGGTCCTGCCCGGAAAAATCATTTATTTGTGATGGCCTGATAGAATTCTCAAATGCCACATCCGCAGAGCTTAAACTCTCTTTATCGGAACTCAGGTTAGGGTTTGCCATAGCCAAAGTTAAAGCTTTAAGACATGGTCTTTACTTAAATGAACTTGTTTAGCTGAAGTAACAGGTCAGGATCCGGGCTATTAGCCAGCCATTTTTCTTGTTCTGAGAATTTGCAAACACCCGGATAGTCTCCCTGCCAGTTTTCAATATCCAGTATTATCTGAAAATGAAGATGTGGCGGCCATTGGCCATTCTCCGCAGGGATGCCAAATTCTGCAAATACTTCTCCGGCAATGATTCTTTGCCCTTCCTGGATGTTTTTGATAGAATTAAGGCTTAGGTGTCCGCACAATGTAAAAAATGAAAAGCCTTGCAGGTTGTGCGAAAGGATTATGGTGGCACCATAATCGCCAAAGCGGTTATTAAAGGCAAAACTGTGTACTATTCCATCAATGGGAGCAATGACCGGTGTATTCGGTTTTCCCCATATATCTGTTCCCAGGTGTAATCTCCGTGGCTCTTCACCTGGTACATTTCCATTAAACACTTTGCTGGCACTGTAGACAGTTCTGTGTTCTCCATAACCACCAATACCATACCGTGCATGGCCTTTCTCCAGTTTATTATTAACCCATTGGCTGAACCGGGTTATATCATTCAATATACCAGGCACCAGTTCTTCATTAGCTGCTGTAAAATCCAATAAAACAAGTTTATCCTTTACAGGGTCGAAAGGAATAACACGGTTAAATGAGATACCGGATGTCTTAATAATATTTTTAAAAGCTAAAGCCTGGTTCATTTTTTTAAAGTTAGAATATGCTACTGCAAAAAAAACACCCCGGAAAACCGGGGTGTTGTATGATTTGATAACTCTAAGCTTATTGTCTTCCGATAATTACAGGGAAGGTCTTCTCAGATGTTCTGATACCATCATCGTAGAAGAACTTAACCATATAAACACCAGATGGCAAGTGTGTCAGGTTAATTGGCACAACCCTACCGTATGCCAGACCACTGAATGTTTTCTGACTTATTAACTGACCGGCAGAATTGTAAACATTCATACCAAGATAATTATACAATACACTATTGATCCTGATATTGAACTGACCACCATTCGGATTCGGGAACAGAATTACTGCATTATCTCTCAGCAACCTGATCCTTTCAGGACAGTCAACCACAATCGCCTTAGTAGTATCTGTAGCAGTACATCCAAAGCTGTTGGTAAAGCTGTAAGTCAATGTATAAGTACCTATGGCTGTAGCTGTCGGAACAAAATTGAAACCAGATACGCCGATACCACTCCAGCTGCCTCCTGTTGGTGTACCTACAAGCGGAACCAATGTATCACTGATACAGATTCTGCGGTTCCACAGATCTGTTGCAGAAACCACTGGCAACGGATTCACTGTAAGTATAGCAGCATTAGAAGTTACCGTTGTACAAGTATTAGTTGCAATAACCCTGTACCTTCTGCCACTCAGTGCAGTTGTAACGTTATTAAGTGTATAGCTGGCAGAGTTAGCACCGCTGATATTGCTCCATGTTGTGCCATTGTCTGTGCTCAACTGCCATTGATAGGAAGGATTACTTCCGGTTACAACCACACTGAACGTAACATTTGCACCGCTACAAACTGTCTGGCTCGCAGGCTGTGTTGTAATAGCCAGCGGCTGATAGACCGTTACTGTAACTGTAGTTGTCGGTGATGTACAGGTTGGTGTTACATTATTTACAGAATATGTCGTCGTAGTAGTCGGGTTAGCATAAACTGTCGCAGCAGGTGTTCCAGCAACATATGGTATAGTAGCAGCAGGGTTTGTATATAAGCCTGTTACAGGTGACCATACAGGTGCAGGTACATCAAATGTAATACTCCAGCTTGTGATTGAACCGGCATCACCACCCAAATCATCAACGACCATCAGGTTCCATGTTCCGTTCATGTTGCCGGTAAACTGTGACAGCAACGGTGTGGCCTGTGTTAATGATCCGGGACCCGGGGCTGGCCATGTATCAGGAGTTACATAGTTTGTCGGCCTGTAAGTTCCTGATGGATTAAGTGCTCCATCAGCCATTAATGGTCCCGCATCGTCAAATATAAAGTTCTGACCTGTATTATCGACAGATCCGCCTACATCAGACATTAATATTACGTTAGTGCCTGCAGGCGATTGCAACAGCATATCCACATCATCAGGGAACGTATGTGCAAAGCCGTTAATCTGAACTGACCTCACTCTGGCGCCACCTGGTATACCAGTAACATTGATTGTACCGGGGTATGGGGTAGCATTACCAGAAGCATTAATTGTGATAGCGCTGCCAGTAGGCGAATTAAATGTAACAGGTACACTTAATGTAGTTGTATTACCCAGGCAAATGGAAATGCTGCTCGGAGTAACCACCGGTGCAGGAGGTGTTGCGTTAACAGTAACATTAGCACTGCTTGTACATCCTGAAGCTGTGATAGTTCCTGTTACAGTATAAACAGTATTAGCAATTGGGTTGGCAACTACAGTTGCGCCTGTTGTTGCACTTAATCCAGCTGCTGGTGACCATGAATATGTATTTGAATTGCCAGTGGCAGTCAATGTAACAGGTCCGCACTGATTATTAGGACCAACAGCAATGGTCGGATTCGGGTTCACCGTTACAGTAACTGTTGCAGGAGCTGAGCTACAAGTACCTAATGTGTTAGTAACTGTATAGGTATAATTGGTAGTTGTTGCAGGAGACTGCAGGAAGTATACTGTAGAAGCCGGTGTACCAGCAACATAAGGAACCGTAGCTGCAGGGTTAGAATACAAACCTGTAGCAGGTGACCAAATAGCCGTTGGTACTTCGAATGTAATGGTCCAACTGTTCAAAGTACCTATATCGCCTCCCAAATCATCTACCACAAACAGGTTCCAGTTTCCATTAAAGTTACCAGTGAAATTAGATAATGGCGGATTAACCTGAGTTATTGATCCGGGACCAGGTGCCGGGAATGCATCCGGACCTCCAGCGTTTGTCGGCCTGTATGTACCTGATACAATGGTAGCAGGTAATAGTGCCGCAGCTGCATCATCAAACACAATATTTCCGTTAACTATATCTGTTCCGCCACCAGCATCAGACATGATTACCACATTGGTGCCGGTTGGTGACTGAACCACCATATCAATATCTGAAGGGAATGTGTGGCTCAAGTTATTCAGAGTGACTGATTTAACCCTTACACCTGAAGTTGGCAACCCTGATACATTGATCACCGCAGGGTATACACTTGCAGGGGCACCTGTACTTACACCTGTACCGCTACCAGGGATAGCTAGTGCCGAACCGGTATAAGTAAACGTATAGGTAGTAGGAGCCACAGTTAAAGGCTGAATAGTTCCGGCACAGATAACAGGAGCTGCCGGAGTAATAGCCGGAGTAGGTGGTGTTCCTAATACTGTTACTGAAGCAGAATTAGTACAACCTGTAGCTGTAATGGTACCAGTTACGGTATAAACTGTAGTCACAGTTGGTGTAGCAATTACAGTGGCTCCCGTAGTAGTATTCAGACCGGTTGATGGTGACCATGAGTAGGTGTTGGCATTTCCACTTGCTGTTAATGTTACCGGCGCACACAAGCCACTTGGACCAGAGTTAACGATCGGCAGCGGATTAACGGTTAAAGAAGCAGCATTTGAGTTACTGGTTCCGCAAGTATTAGAAACTACACAACGGAAGAAATTACCATTGTATACCAATCCGGCTCCGGTGATTGTTAATGTATTTGTAGTAACACCGGAGAAAGGAGCTACGTTAGCCAGGTTAGTCCATGGACCACCTGCACCGGCAGTGCTGATCTGCCACTGATATGTTGGTGGCAATGGTGAGTTGTCTACAATGCTAAATGTAGTATTTCCATTCTGACAGATAGTCCTGTTAACAGGCTGTGTAGTTATAACAGGAGCAGCAGTTACAGTAACGTTTACCGTACTGCTAACACTACATCCCAATACATCGGTAGAAGTCAATGTGTATGTATGATTACCGGCAGGTATGCCTGTTACGTTAAAGCTGGCATTGCTATTATTGGCACCACCGGGTGGGTTTTGAACAATAGTACCCGGACCACTTAATGTATGCGTATAATTACCACCCATTAAGAGAGCCCAGTCAACCAAAGTACCCAAATCAATGCTTGTATTATCTGACACATTTAATACCCAGTCACCTGCAGCTGCACAAGGGAAGGTAACACCGGCCCATGTATGAGCAGCACCAGCAACATCAGATGGTAAATATGATCCGGCAGGAATAGTACCGCCAACTGTGGTTTCGGGAATCACAGTAGCAGCTGAAAGATCAAATAAATAAACACCGGAAAGGGCATCAGCATTTCCAAATGTTCCCGGAGGAACTCCTGGTCTGTCAAAGGCGAACGTAACACCACATGGACTTGTAAGTGTAACCCGCAAGTCACCAACAAATGTGTGGGTAATATTTAATCTCAGTTTCAGATTAGCTGCCTGCTGCATAGTCAGTGCAGGCAATTTTATAGTTGAGCTAATACCCGCAGGAGTATTATCCGGAATTGCAATGTTCACAATACCAGATGAACCAATAAGACCATTTACACCGGCAGTACCACCACTTACTGTACCAGTAATGGTAGAAACAGCAGGGGCACAGCCACTGTTTGGCGTAGCTGTCACACCTGAATGTGTCAGCACAGGACTTACATATATTGATGCAGGACTTGATGTAACCGGTGATCCACAATCGCCGGTAATCAGGCAACGATACAAATTACCATTAAGAGCAGTAGTTGGGTTTACAATTGTATACGATGCAGAAGTTGCACCGGCTACGTTTGTCCAGCTTGTACCATTATTAGTACTTACCTGCCACTGGTAAACGAGGTTAGTACCGGTTGCTGCTACCGTAAACACTGCATTACCGGGTACAGAACAACGAACTACAGAAGCTGGCTCAGCTGTGATAGCCGGATCTACACAACCCACCAGAGATGTAATGGGTGTTAACGAATCTTTGAAGGAAATTCTTGCATTGGTATTATCATACAAACCAGCCTTGGTGTAAACATAAGGAGCAGACTCCATCAATATATCATCTACATACCAACCAGTACCTCCTACAGAAGGATCAGATGCGAAGCGGAACCTGATCATAACAGTCTGTCCTGAGAATGCAGCAAGGTTGATCCTTGTACGCTGGAATGCAGCACCACTGTTTCCTGTAAATGCCTGGCGGCTTCCAAGGAAGGTATTTAATGTAGATAGAGTTCCATTATATCTCAGCCCTGTCATATAAGGTCCAAGGTCAGTCCAGGTAGTACCACCATTAGTACTTATTTCAACTACACCTCCGTCAAATCCGCTTTCAGTTACATACCTGTGCCAGAAGCTAAGGGTACTGAATGCAGATGCATTAGCATTTAATGTATAAGAGTTTGTAGTTGTTAATATCTGTTGAGATGAAACTGCAGCGTTGGGAGATAAGAAAGCTAAAGGTGCACTATTGGTAGAAGCACCAGAAGTAGTCCACACATTAGCAGTTGTAGAGGTAGCTGTCCAGTTAGGTGCGATTGTACTAACCGGATCATTGATATGCTGAACCGGAGGAAAATAAGTACCTGCATTAACGGACACAGTTACATCAAAGTTCTGAGAACCGCCTGTTGGCAGGTTAACCGGACTGAAAGTAACTACCCTGTCGCCGGGAGTGTACACACCACCACTTACCCAGGTTACTGTTGTAGGCAATGTATCCCTCAAAACAAAGTTTGTCATTGGAGTACACTCACCAGCCAGAACTGCATTACTATAAGTATATGTTGCCAGTTCAGGAGCAGAAGGAACACTGGGGTTCAAGCCGAAGTTGCCAGAGTCTACAGTGAAGTCAGCCACACCATCAGTTGCACTTGCACTGGATCCCTGTGAGGCATTACGTCCCAATCCCCTCTTGGCAAAAGCTTTCCAGATTGAACAAGCATATCGTCCGCCAAAATGTATCTGATCTGCTTGTAAGATAGCATTCCTGGCATCAACATAACCAGGGCTGCAAGGCTGCAAACGCATACCCTCCATTACGAGTTTCATCGCAGCAGCATTACCTCTCCATGTAGATACGGCACCGGGAGGATTCAGGAAGTTAGGTTCAATAAAATTGTCCTGTTTAATAATCTCCCAGGTCATTTCCCAAATCATCATACACCAAATCTCGCCGGTACCATGTGGCACTACGGAGGTAGGCATATTGGCATACGTCAATGGGTAAATAGCCATATCTGTTGAATAAGGGAAACGCCTGATACCCTGACCGGTAATTGGCTGACCCAAAGCATAAGTACCTATTCCTCTTCTTATAATACCATCATTCACTGTAGCTGTAGCCCAGTTAGTACCCATCATTAGAGAAAAGTAAT
Organism: Chitinophagaceae bacterium; assembly: GCA_044229985.1. GTDB lineage: Bacteria > Bacteroidota > Bacteroidia > Chitinophagales > Chitinophagaceae > JJ008. The sequence continues at coordinate 3,910 of JBGARY010000037.1, read as the reverse complement.
CACTCCATCCTTCGCTTGGTCTTTCAGAATTACTCAAACAACTCGTTAATGGTCCACCGGTAAGCCTAGTGCTGATACCATGTCCATATTCATGGGTAACAATTCCATTGTCAAGGTCGCCATCTCTATTGGGTGTTGTCAGGTTCCACAAATACATTTGCATCCTGGGTCTGTTTCCATCAATAGGAGTAGCGAAGTTGGCGTTATTAGTTCCGCCGGCATCCTGTGCATCGGCAATTACATAATCTACACCCAATCCTCCACGACCCTGGTTATCATTTTGAAAGTTACCCGCAACCTCATCAAAACCATATACATAAGCCATGTCATGCATCAGGTTATTCCAGTAAAACAGGTTAACAATTGCCGCTTGTTGATTATCTGAAGTTGGGTCGATAGGACTCTTAGTGAAGTCATAAGTATAATCAAAAGTCAGGTTAGGCAAAGGAGTCTGCGTGTTCCCAGGAGTTCCAAATGTGTTATTGTTATTATCACGATCTTCCTGTGCCCATACGTTATTACCCCTTGTAATATTATAATCAGCCGGATCGCTATGCCATTTCAGTGAAGTGGCATTACCGGGTATCATTGTCCAGGGATCAGTATGTAATGCCGGGGCACCACCGGGATGGATAGGGCTTTCAGCAGGATACTTGATTACCCTGTAAGTAGCTGTATTAATTAAAAAGGGTCTGTACTCCCATTTCTCATTTTTTTCATTCCGCTTGATTACGTAAGACTGCGTATTAGAAGCAGCACTTCTCCTGTCATGCTTTTCAGCAATATGTTCTTCAACAGAGTGATTGTTATGATCCCAAATACAGGTAACAGTAAGATTTTCCTTATCTATAACAATACCAGTTTGAGCATCTACCCGCATTAACCAGTAATCTGAAGAATTAACAGGCGCTACAAATACCTGCCACGCCAGTTTATAGCTTTTTTCAATCGGAATCCAAATCAACTCTGCGTATATCTTTTCTGAAGAAACCCCCAGATCACCAAACTCATGTTTGCGGCCATCATTGGTAATATTTAATACAACCGGAGATTGTTTAGCTTCAGCCTTCGCTTCTGCTAAAGCTGACTGAACCGCCATTGCGGATGTTATGCCGGGAACATGATTGGCGCCTCCTGAATACTTTTCAATGGAGGCTTGGTAATCACCGGCATTAGATACCAGTTTCCCTCCTTTGAAGGCAAGTGTTTTAAGTTGATTAAGCACAGGAATCCCTTTGTAGGCCTGCTGCAAATAAACCATCACGATGTCTGTACCCGTAATTCGGTAGGTACTGGAAACTATGACATCATTCAAATCCTGTGATGGAAGATTAACATCAGCAGCATTCTGACGCACCAGTTGCAAGGCTGCATTTTTAGCTCTGCTGTCTACCTGTGCAAAGGCTCCAAAAACACAAACCAATAAAACGGATAGGAGTAAAACTTTTCTCATAAAAGTTAGAGTTGGGTTATAGATACCTAAATTATAAATACTACATTATCAAGGGGCAGGGTGGTAATCGTCTGGATATTGAAAGTATAGGCATGCATAAAACCAGACTAGTGAGGAAGAGATATTAATCCTTCTTCATAAGCAGGTAATGGCATAAAATACAGGCTAATATAGGAAATAAATTAAATTCCAGCCAAAACAAAAAAACGATAAAGCGGAATGGTAATATTTTAGGGCGTTTACCGTTTCAAAATAATGCAGTTCAATACTCAGACCGGGCGATTGTCATCCAATTTGATCCGTATTTTTCCTATTTTTTTTATCATTCTGTGTATCAGTATTCCAGTGTTTGGGCAAATGATTACAGGTGTATGGAAAGGTAAAATCAACCGGCAAAAAGCTGAGGTAAAAATCATTCAAAACAGGGATAGCCTTACCGGTACGGCCTATTATTTTGAAAACCAGAATAACTACCGGCGATACAGCATCAAGGGTTATTTTAACAGCCAGACCAATGAGGTGATTTGGTGGGATGATCAGTTATTGGAAGAAAAATCCGGAAGAATAAATCTGCCCTTTTCAAACCCCGGTAATCCAATGATGTCCGCTGCTGATTTTAATTGTCCCGGTGGTAAAAAAATGTTTTTAAACGGAAAAGCCAGCACAAAAACAAAGAGCAACACAGAAGGAAGTGTCTCCCTTGAAAAAACAGATAACCCTCTTTTTATTGATGAATGGGATTTCATCATCGATAATTACACTACAGGGGCCAATAACCCTCAACTGATTGATAGTATTGAAAAGGCTTTTGTAAGCCAGGTACCAGATGAGCAGCCGATAGAAAAAATCACAAAAGCGAAGCCAGTTGAGAAACCAATTCAAAAAACAGTTTTTGATACCCCGGAGCCATCAATGGTAAAAATAGATTCATCAGCTAATGCCACTCAGCCTGCTATACCAAACTTTAACCAGGAAATACAGAATAAATTTTTGACAAGGCATAAAATTTTTATCAAAGAAATTCCCGTTACCGGAGATTCAATTGAGCTAAAGTTTTATGATAATGCTGAAATTGACGGCGACTCCATCTCTCTTTTTCTCAATGACAAATTAATTATACAACACCTGAAACTGGCCGCCCAACCCTATATTATTAAACTGGCAGTAGCTGAGCTTGATACTACAAATGAGCTGGTCATGGTCGCTGAAAACATGGGTAGCATACCCCCAAATACTTCTTACATGATTGCTTTAGTTGATGATCAAAGACATGATGCTTACCTTACCAGCACCGAAGGATCAAGTGCTATGATTCGTTTTGTAAAAAAACAGGAAAAATAATACAGTGCTTATTTCGACAACTTGTATTCACTCCTGGTGAAATATTCAGATTGTCCTCTGTATCTTATTTCCTTTTTTAGCGAAAAACTTTTTTTACTAAAATTATAGCTCAACCGCATTTCGGCCTTCTGCCCTGCATCTTCTGTTTCTCCCTCCAATATGAAAAGAAGGCCCGTTGATGATTTCTTTTTTTCTTTCAGGTTTAAATAGCTGACCGATTTCCCATCTGCTGCTACACGAATTGTGTCTGTAAAATTAGCTGACGTATCATCAGAATATATGTATTGTAAAGCCACCTTATTTCCGCCTGCAATTGGTCCAACTTTGATCGTTGCCCTTTTTGACTCCTCCATACCAGTAGTAATATCCAGGTATTCCATTTTCCCATCCCATGTACCCAACCATGGCTTCAGCTCATCTGCTTTAATTGTATGATTTTGAAAATTGATAACTAAACCTGCTATCAAAATAGCTCCTAGTCCAAATGCTTTGATCTTCATTGATAAATTTATTGTTAGTTCCCAAAGTTAATGATCACAAGTATCTGACATACTTGTAAAATAAAAAAGATCAGGCTGACCAGCCTGATCTTAAAAATCATAAAAAGTTATTATTTATTGGTATACAATGATCCTTCGGGTACCGATCTGGCGGCCGCCGCTGTCCAGTACATCCACCACATACACTCCCGCCGTCAGGATCCGGCCGTCTGCCAGGTTCACATTGATGTTCGTATACGGCAGGGTCGTCGCATACTTACGCTGGTACACCAATGCTCCCTTCGCATCAAAGATCCTTAACGTCACTTCCTCATTCGACTGGTTGTAGAACTGTACCGTGAACTGACCACGGTTCGGGTTCGGGTATACATACAGGTTCGGTGTGGCAAGACCCGTTACTGCCAGATCCGCTGATGTACCCACACAGCCTGTCGGCGCTGTGTACACCACCCGGTAACTACCGATATCGGCTACTGTCAATGGACCCAGCGTCTGACTGGTGGCTCCGGCTATTAATACGCCGTTCTTGTACCACTGGTAGGTTCCGCCAGCTATGCTCGGCACTGCCGTGATCGTTACACTCTGGGTCGGCAGTATCGCCGGTGGTATATTCGTC
>JBGARY010000036.1:0-30579 GCA_044229985.1 Chitinophagaceae bacterium | reverse complement strand
ATTTTTCAAGCCCAGTCCTTCTTTACGGAAGCGTAGTTCTTCAAACTGTTCCTGCGTAAGCCCGTCGCCATTGTGGAATAATACAAGGTTCAGCTCATTGCCTTCCAGGGTAGAGCTGATGAGGAATTCGGTGGCGTTGGCATATTTCAGGATATTGTTCATCAGTTCCTGTACCATGCGGTAAATACTGATATCATTCTCCGCATTTTCTGTCTGGTAATTATCATCGAGGGCGGTAGTGGCCTGTATCATGGTGCCCTGTGTTACTTTCTTTACAAAGTGGCGGATGGCTTCGTTGAGACCAAATTCTTTCAGGATGTTGGAGTGCAGGTTGTGGGAGATGCCCCTTACTTTTTGGATTACTTCGTTCAGGAGTTCCCTTCCTTTTTCATGCAGCTTCTGGTCTCTTTCGTCCAGCACTTCCGATTTAATACCGAGCAGGTGCAGTTTCGCAGAAGAGAGAATAGCGCCGACCTCATCGTGCAGCGTTTCAGCAATTCGATGCCGCTCCAGTTCTTCGCTGCGTACTGCCGCTTCGATGAGCTGGTTTTGTTGTTGTTCACGGAGTTTTTCCATGTCTTTCTGGTACTTCAGCTTTTTTCGCTGATTCAGAATGACTGCTACCAGGAAACTGGTGAACAGCAGCAGCATCACTGAAATGCCAATGATGACCAGGTATTTTATATTGTCACTGCTTGGCGGCATAAAATGATTTAGCGATGAAAAGGCATAGAACGAGGTAAGAAATATTGTGTATATCCCAGATATTAACGGCAAAATTCTCTGCCTGTTTTGCCAGCACATTATAAAAAAGAAAAATTGGAAAGTTGATCACCACATAGATACTTAATCCTGTGACTGTCCAGAAATGAGGTGATTTCTTTATGCTACTCTCTTCATCTTTTAGAAGCAATAAATAATAGGTGAGGCAATAGACAAGTAGCAATGCAGCTTCTGTTCCCAGCAAAAAACTGCTGAATTCCCTTATGTCTTTGTAAAAGACGAAAGTGGTGAAAAACATAAGAAGGAACATTGCGGGGATTACCAGGTTCAGTTTTTTGAAGACTTTATTCAGGTAGTTGAAAAACCAAACAAAAAATAAAAATCTTATTACTGAATGCAGGTTGTAGAGAATAGTATTGTCAAAGGCGCCGTCTGCATTATAGAAGTAAGAGAAATTACTGTACATCCAGTCCCCGATACCAAGTTTAAGCCTGTACCAGATAATATTGCCTGTAAAATTTATAAGGAAAGCAATCGCCAGGTAAAGCTTTAAAGGTTTTGTCCATGCCGCCTTAGGTTTATAAATATAATAAACAAGTAAGGGTATCAGCAAAGCCCAAACTTCAGCCCAATCAATTATTATCTGGAGGTATTTGTTCATTATTTTTAAAAGGTAGCCCTGATAAAAATCAAGGCTACCTAAATTATTTATAAATCACATTCTTCATTTTCTTCGCAAGGCCTGGCAGGTGGAGAAGGATTTGTAAGTGTAGTACCTGCAGTAATCAGTATCTGTACGCCATCAACAAATACAGCAAATCTCACAGATTGACTTTCTGGTTCCAGTTTGCCAAGAGGAACAAGGATTATATCACTATGTTTTGAGGGGTTAATTCGGGTTGGTTTTCCTCTTTCACTAGCCAATCCCCAAACACCCTTTAATGCGCCTCTTGTGAGATACTGATTATTTCTGTTCGCAGAATTAGAGAAAAGAGTATCGGTATTTGGTACGATTGACAGATCTACTTCTTCACTTCTTTCGTTTTCATTACCATCTTCTGCAACAGCTCTCAAAGAATATTCATTTTTTTCAATTTCATAGAAAGTGAACCTGATTTCTTTTGCATTATTTTCTTTTAGCAAAGTATCAAGCTGACTTTTTGTTAGCTTATACCGGTGAAGCTTGAATGTTTTTGCTGCAAGGTTTACAGTGTCACCTTTTTGAACAGTTGTGTCTTTGTCTTCTTTCTTTCCGTTGCTACTGTTGTTGCAGGAAGTCATTGCAAAAATGGAAATAAATGCTCCGGTAAATAATAAGGAGCTGAGTCTTTTGCCGATTGAATACTCCATAATTGTTGGTTTTATGTTTAAAGAATGGTGGGTTTAAGTTTTCTTCAGGCAGGATTAAATCTTCATTCAAAGTAAAAGGCCGGTTCTGATTTTTCAAAGGCCTGGTAACCAGATTAGGTAGATACTCACGGAAAATACGTAGAACTACGCAGCAGCCGGTATTTGTCATCAGGTATGGGCAGGTGCTTCATGGGCTGTTGGTTTTTGTTTCTTATAACGATACAGCGCAATGGCGAGTAATACGCCGAAAAGTACCAGGATGACCTGGTAGATACGAAGGGTGACCAGCCCAAATTCCGGATCGGTATAGCTTAAAGGATAAATGAAAAGGAATATAAAGAAGGTGACTGCTTCATAGAGGCAAACAGCGGTACATACGATGAAAGAAGGATGCTTTAACCAGTTGACTGTACTGTCTTCCAGTATTGACCGGAGAAAATACGATACACAACAGATGATCAGTGTAATGTTGCCCGCAGCGAAAAGCCGAATGCTCAGCAGCAGGGGTGACTCAAAGAAAGTAAAGTTGACAAGGGTGAACGCCACGAATACAATAAGCAGCGCTTTGAGCAGTATGTGATATCGGTAGGGCCGAACCGATATGATATATCCACCCAATAGCATTACCCTGATGATGACCTGTACATTATAATAAACATTGTTATTGATAGAGAAACTTTCAGGAAACAAATAGTAAAACTGGCTTGTTACCTGCGCAAATAAATTTAGTGAGAATGCCAGGATGATATAAGATTTGAGCATCCAGACATACCTGGCATCCGGGCGAAAAATAAAAATAATAATCAGAGGTATGAGTAAAGCCCATACCTCTGACCATTCCCAAATGATGCTTAGCAAGTTCACTTTTTTTAATAGCTGTTTTATTTTTCCAGGGTACTGTCTATAGATGTAGAACAGCCGGATGTGCAACTCGGCGGACAGTAGGGTCTGCAATAAGGGCATGGCGGGCAGGGCAGCGTTCCTTTTGCCAATGGCCGGGTGGAACCGTCACTGTTTACCACCGTTACATCATATATAAGGTACTGTGATTTTGAGGCTGGGTCTGTAAACACATTTGGTTTTAACTGGAGGTAAGCAAAGTTTTTATCCAGTTTGCCAGTTGCATCAAATATGCCCAGATCACTTCTATTTAAAGAGTTGGAACTAATGCTTATATAGTCCGGCAAGCTGGCAATACAGTTATCATTTGTAGAATCAAGATCAAGCCTGCTTTCGGGCACCTCTTTATTATCCGTTTTCAGACCCCTTACGTTTAAGTGGAAATCACTTCCAGGTCCTGCATAACCAGTATAAAAGATCATTGTTTCAATGTAATCGGTATCCCCGGGTTTGGTGTATTCATCTCTTACCCAATCCTGCAACTGTGCTTTGGTGAGTTTCATACAGGTTGGCTTGCCGGTAAAATCGGCTTTTGCTTTTTTTTGGTCCTTGCAGGATGATAAAATTGCGAGTGAAGCAAAGACGAATACTGCTATCCACATGCCACGATACCCGAAACTGCTAATTGATTTAGGTTTCATAATTGTTGGTTTGAGCGGTTATTAAAAGCGGCAGGGAGCTTTCTTCAGGCGGGAATTACTCTTCTAATATAATTCTGATTTTGATGAATTCCAAGTTAATGAAATACAAATGCGTACTTACTTACATCCATTGCGTACTACTACGTACCTGTTTTGAATGAGCATTCATACGCAGTCGGGTTGTCCTTTTCCCCGTTGATCTACGGCATTTATTTTTTCCGCATTTCCTACCTTGATTTCGCCCTATCGGTGAAGCAAAATTTGGGTCATAAAACCAAATGTTATGACACGATATTTCATCTTCACCACACTGTTATTTGCCTTACTGATGGCAAAACCAATCACTACCCTGGCCGGTACACAGCAGCAGTCCGGGCATATTGCTACTAACCATCATAGCGAGGATGGTGGTAAAGCTGCCAATACCGGTCATATACCGATGGGTGCGAAGCCACATCCTGCCGGAGAAAAAGCACATAGCCATGTTCCTTCATGGGATGAGCTGGCCCATATCCATCATTTTCATAAAAACAGGCTGAAAAAGGTAAAGAGACATTACTGCAAATGTGTGTTCATGAGCAAACTGCTGTTATTTATTTGCCATGCCGCCATACTCTTCGTGAGCTACCTGCATGTCACCCATTGACAGGAGTTATCGTTCGATCACAAACCGGTCGAACGACTGGAGAGGGAGTTCTGTTACTTCTACATTTGTTACCCCGGCACGGGGAGGTCCCTGGCGGCACCATTCGATGAATTGATCCAGCTGGTTTGCCAAACCAGTAACAATAATAGCAACTGAACCATCGGGTTGATTACGGACATTACCGCTAACACCCAGTTCGGTTGCTTTTTCTTTGGCGGATTGGCGGTACCAAACACCCTGCACTTTGCCCGTTACGATGATGGAAACGGTTTTCAGCATTGGTTAGAATTGAATCAGGCTGACGATCTGTTCCAGGTATTGCTGATCGGTGCTGTCAAACTGGTCGTATTGGTCGCTGTCCACATCCAATACAGCCACTACTTCAGTATTCCGGATGATGGGTACAACGATCTCAGATTTAGAAAGGCTGCTGCAGGCAATATGGCCGGGGAACTTCTCCACATCAGGAACGATCAATGTCTTTTGCTGCTCCCAGCTGCTCCCACAAACACCCCGGCCTTTGCGGATGCGGGTGCAGGCTACCGGTCCCTGGAAGGGTCCGAGTACCAGCTCATTGTCCTTTACCAGATAAAACCCGACCCAAAACCAGCCAAACTGCTCTTTCAGCGCAGCTGCTACATTGGCCAGGTTGGCCACGAGGTCGGTTTCTCCTTCCAGCAAACCTTTTATTTGCGGTACCAGGGATTCATATTGGACTGTTTTACTACCCCGGATTATCTGTAAATCTTCTGCCATGGAGGCAAAGGTAAAAGAACCTTCGCTGCCGTGTTAAGGCAGTTTAAATTTTTACGATCACATTATTTGATTACTATGAATATGTAATTTTATTATCCGCTTACTATCCCGCAAACTTCAACATATTTAAAAACTATCAGCCATGGCTACTAAAAAGAAAGCAAAGAAACTGGCAAAGCCGGTAGCTAAGCCTGCCCGACCGAAAGGCGGGAAAAGACCGGTTGCCAAAAAGAAAGTAAAACTGGTGAAGAAAAAAGCAGCAAAAAAAACAGTTAAGGCAAAAGCCAAATCAAAAAAAGCTGCGAAGAAAATTGTTCGCCGCCCTGCAAAACCCGTTGCTAAAAAGAAAGCAAAAGTGGTAAAGAAAAAAGTGGCGAAGAAACCCGTGAAGAAAGTGGCAAAGAAAAAAGTGGTAGCTAAAAAGCCGGCTCCTAGGAAAAAAGCACCTGTAAAAAAAGTGAAGCCGGCAACGGTAGCAGCACCGCCACCTTTAGTAGAAGAAGAGACACCCATTATGGTGGAGGAGATCACTGAAACATTTGTAACACCAGATGGCACTTTGGAAGTAACGGAAACCATTCTGACCTTCGAAGAAGAACCGGAAGCGGATAATGGGTTTGCAGAGGATGACTTAACAGATGCTGATGAAGAAAAAGATGAAGAGGGGCCGGTGATGTAGTGATAAAAGCTAATCAGGATAAGAGTAGTTTGATTACCATCTGACTACTCTTATTACTCCATTATCTGATCTTCTGTTGGCAATAATCTTTTTCCATTGCTCCCAGGTGATTAGTTTGCCGTCAACAGGCTCTACGATTGGTAATGCATCGTTTTCAACAGTCAATGCAGTAAGGCGATAAATCATGTCTTTTCTGAACCGGGTTTGTTCAAGAATTGTTCCTGGCAACCCTGAATACTCAAGAGGACCAAATACCGGAGGTAAATTTTCAGCATATAAAACAACTATCGAATCTCCATCATAGTTGCACCATGCTTTTTTACATTCATAACCAGCTACCATAATTGTTCCGGACACCAGTTTCCAGTTGAAATCTTTCAGGGGTTCTTTTACCCGGTACTTATCACCAAGCTGCGTTACATGAATGTTTTTCTGTGTATTAATGTAGTCTGTATGTGGGTGAAATTTTTTGCCTAAAACCTTTCCATGTTCAATAATATTTTTTCCAATTTGCGTTGTGAAAAAATATGACTGGTGTTCGTTAATCACCAGTTTATTGATGATCTTGCTGTGACTATTTTGTTTTACTGGGCTGCCTGAACTGTCAAAAATATAAAAGGAGAAATTTTCGTAAGTAATAGTGTATTTCTGCTGGGCAAAACTTTTGCCAGCAACATTCAAAATAATGACGAGTAATAAAAGAGATAGCCTGGTCAATTCAAAGCCGGGTTTGGTTCGTCAACAGTGTCTGAATAATTTTTTATCTCGTTGTACACCGTATCTCTTTCTACAGGCACTCTTCTTACCTGTTTGATAAGATTTACCAGTTCAGTTGTTGACATAGCAGGATTCTGCTCTTCTGATCCGGCCATGCTGTAGATTTTAGTAGTATCATCAATCGTACCGTCAATATCGTCTACACCAAAAGTTAAAGTCAGTTGTGCATTCTGCCTGCCGAGCATCGGCCAGTAAGCTTTCAGGTGCGGGAAATTATCCAGGTAGATTCGGGCAATCGCATACATTTTCATGTCTTCCACCACACTGGTTTCGGGAACATTGCTCATATCATTATCCTTATTACGGAATTTCAGCGGGATGAAGGTGTTGAATCCCCTTGTTCTGTCCTGCAATTCCCTGAGCCTTCTCATATGGTCAATGCGGTGTTCAAACTTCTCGATATGGCCATAAAGCATAGTAGCGTTGGAAGGCAGCCCCAGTTTGTGGGCTGTTTCATGAATCAGCAACCAGCCGTCAGCGTCTACTTTATCAGCACATATTTTCTCTCTTATTTCCGGATGAAAGATTTCAGCGCCACCGCCGGGTATGCTGTCGAGGCCGGCCTCAATCAAAAATTTCAAACCTTCTTCCACGGTTACTTTGGCTTTGCGAAACATATAATCATATTCAACTGCTGTAAATGCTTTGATGTGAAGGTCAGGTCGATGAGCTTTGATGGCTTTCAGCAGGTCGGCAAAGAACTGCAGGTCCATTTTAGGATGAACGCCGCCTACAATATGTACTTCAGTGATGGGCTTGCCATCGTATTGCTTTACCATATGCAGCATCTGGTCAATACTAAGTTCCCAGCCATCTTCCCGTTTGGCATACAGCCGGCTGTATGAACAGAAGTTGCAACTGAATACACAAACATTGGTAGGCTCGATATGAAAATTGCGGTTGAAGAAAACTTTATCGCCGTGTAATCTTTCCTTGATCGCATTGGCAAGACTGCCCACAAAACCAAGGCTGGCTTTTTCAAAAAGATACAGACAGTCTTTATCGGTAATGCGCTGACCGGCGTTAACCTTATTGGCAATCGCTTTCAGTTCTGGAGAAATATCGGTAGTGGTAATCATAGTCGTTTAATCAATAAAACAACAAAGTTACGGTGGATAAAGTTGCCGCAAAACCCTAATCCGGCACTGGTAAAAATCCTTATCTTTCAATCTTTATAGTTTAAACCTAAAACCAGGCAGATGAATATCAAAATCAGGTTGACGATTCTCAGCTTTTTTCAGTTTTTTGTTTGGGGGGCATGGCTGATCACTATAGCCACCTACTTCTTCTCTAATAACATGGGAACCGGTGCACAATTCGGGGCAATTTTTTCTACACTGGCTCTCTCTTCTCTTTTTATGCCGGCACTAACCGGCATTATTGCCGATAAATGGATGAATGCGGAACGTCTGTATGGTGTATTACATATTCTTTACGGGGCAGTGCTGCTTTATGTTCCCCAGGTGAAGGATGCCGATACTTTATACTATGTGATTTTTGCCGCCATGATCTTTTACATGCCAACTATTTCGCTTTCCAACTCGATCTCTTACACCATTTTAAAAAAGAATGCCTTTGATGTGGTGAAAGTATTTCCGCCTATCAGGGTTTGGGGAACAATAGGTTTTATCGTGGCGATGTGGACTACCAACCTTACCCACAGCAAGGCAAATACAAACCAATTTTTAATCGGGGGAATTGCCGCCATATTACTCGGTATTTATGCATTTACCTTGCCTAAATGCCCGCCGCAACGGTCAATCGCCAAAGGGGCATCCATTGTTGAACAACTGGGATTGAACGCATTTAAGTTGTTTGCCAAATACAAAATGGCCTTGTTCTTTATCTTCTCTATGTTTTTAGGAGCAGCGCTGCAACTGACTAATATGTATGGCGATACTTTCCTGGATGATTTCAAAAAGGTACCCGAATACGGGCCTGAATCATTTGTGGTAAAATATTCGACGATCATCATGTCAATTTCCCAGATTTCGGAAACAGTATTCATATTGACCATTCCGTTCTTTCTTAGAAAATTTGGTATCAAAAAGGTGATGTTGTTTTCCATGATTGCCTGGGTGCTGCGGTTCGGGCTCTTTGCTTATGGTAATCCTGCTGACGGATTATGGATGATCATTCTTTCCTGTATTGTTTATGGAATGGCTTTCGATTTCTTCAACATATCGGGTTCTTTATTTGTGGAAACCACTACAGACTCTTCCATCCGCTCCAGTGCGCAGGGTTTGTTTATGATGATGACAAACGGGGTTGGGGCTTATCTGGGAAGTAAGGTGAGTGGGTTTGTGATTGACAAATATTTTACAGTGAATGGCGGAGACAAAGACTGGCACAATATCTGGCTGGCCTTTGCCGCTTATGCAGCTGTAATAGCAGTTTTGTTTCTTGTGCTTTTCAAACATAAACACAATCCTAAAGAACTGGAAACAGTACATCATTAATAGAAAAAACCTCCGGGAGCCGGAGGTTTTTTTTATTCAGTAATGTTAGTAATCGTGGTTTTATTTATGTGCTTCAATTTTCTTTACAAAATTAGCTTTAGGCTGAGCACCCACTAACTTATCTACTACCTGTCCATTTTTAATAAACAGGATAGCAGGGATAGAAGTAATGCCATAGTTCATGGAAATGTTGGGATTGTTGTCAACATTTACTTTACCTACATTCACTTTGCCATCATATTCTTTGCTGAGTTCTTCAATAACCGGTCCGATAGCCCTGCAGGGTCCGCACCACTCAGCCCAAAAATCAACTACTGTCAGTTTATCGGATGCCAGTACATCTGACTGAAAGTTTGAATCTGTAAATTCTCTTGCCATTTTATACGTTTTATTTTTAGTTATTTATTCCTTCGAATTAGTTCAGGAGGATTGCAAATTTAAGCCCGTTACAATTAACATGCGACTATGGCATAAAGTTGTGTAAAACTTGTCACCAGTGCTGCCAAAAGGTCGCTTTCGTTATCAAACGGTTAACACTTGTACCTCCAGTTGTGGACTTTTCTCCAAAAATTGAATCAGTTCCTCATTCATTTCAAAACCACTGTTCATCGTCACGAGGCTGATTTTCATTTTGTTCTTGGGTTCGCTGATAGTAAACCGCATGGTTGATTTGCCGGGAAAGTTTTTCATGTTCTTTTCGACAAAACTCACCATGTCTTTTGTAATATCCTGCGGATGCACTTCTATCGTTACCTGTTTGGTCAGGCTTTTTTTCATCGTTTCAGCCAGGGAAACACTATTGACCTTGAACTCAAACTCATCCCTGTTGTACCGTTGTTTGAAGTAGCCGGTTATGAAAACTGTTGTGCCTTGCTGCAAAACAGGGGTGAGCCTCAGGTAATCTTCGCTGAAAAGAACAATTTCTGTTTTACCAGAGTAGTCTTCGATCACAAAATTCCCATATTTATTACCACTACGGGCAATCCGGTGCTGGGCATCAGCTACCAAACCGATAATACGGAATGGCCTACCGGGATTGGGGTGCATTTTTATGGCTTCTTTAAACTCGTTGAAATCAGCAATGGGGGTAACGCCATAATGTTTCATCTCAAACCGGTAATGATCTAGTGGATGGCCGCTCAGGAACATACCCGTCACTTCTTTTTCATGATCCAATTGCACTGTGAGTGGCCAGTGTGGACAATCCGCCAACTTGGGCGGGGGTATCTCCATAGTTGCCGGTAAATCACCGAAAAGCGTATTGGCTGTATTGGCACTTTGCGAGGCGATGACCTGACCGTATTTGATCACTTTTTCGAGACCATTGATCAATTCATTTTCCGGGACAACGAAATATTGTGCCCGGTGATATTCTGTAAAACAGTCAAACCCGCCGGCATAGGCCAGGCTTTCCAGTGTTTTTTTATTGACGGTACGCTGGTTAATGCGTTTGATAAAGTCAAAGAGATTGGTAAATGAACCGTTCTTCTGTCTTTCTGAAATGATACTTTCTACAGCAGCCTCACCCACGCCTTTTAATCCGCCCAAACCAAAACGGATTTCACCTTTATTGTTAACGGCAAACCCTTTCAGTGATTCGTTGATATCCGGGCCCAGCACTTTTATACCCATTCGTTTACATTCTTCCATGAAGAAGGTGATCTTTTCAATACTGCCTGCGTTGTTCAGCACAGCAGACATATATTCAGCGGGGTAGTGGGCTTTCAGGTATGCAGTCTGGTAAGCCACATAGGCATAACATGTAGAATGTGATTTATTGAATGCATATTGGGCAAAGGCTTCCCAATCGGTCCATATTTTTTCGAGTTTTTCCGGGGGAAATAATTTTTCAGTTGCTCCTTCAATAAACTGTGCTTTCATTTTATCGAGCACAGTCTTTTGTTTTTTACCCATCGCCTTACGCAACACATCCGCATCCCCTTTACTGAAGCCGGCCAGTTTTTGCGCCAGCAGCATCACCTGTTCCTGGTACACTGTAATACCATAGGTTTCCTTCAGGTATTCTTCCATTTCCGGCAGATCGTAGGTAATTGCTTCACGACCATGTTTTCTGTCAATGAAATTGGGAATATATGCCAGTGGACCGGGACGGTACAAGGCGTTCATGGCGATAAGGTCATCGAATTTATCCGGCTTTAGTTCCCGAAGGTATTTCTGCATACCAGCACTTTCAAACTGGAAAGTGCCAATGGTTGCCCCGTGCTGGTATAGCTCAAACGTTTTCTTATCGTCCAGCGGTATTTTATCAATATCAATTTCAACGCCATGATTTTGTTTGATAAGTTGTAAGGCGTTTTTAATGATGGTGAGGGTCTTCAATCCCAGGAAGTCCATCTTGATAACGCCGGCATCCTCAATCACATTCCCTTCAATCTGCGTCAGCCATAAATTAGATTCCTTGGAAGTAGCAACAGGTATTAGTTCCGTCAGGTCTTTTGGTGCAATGATGATACCTGCTGCGTGGATACCTGTATTTCTTACAGAGCCTTCCAGTCTTTCGGCTTCATGCAGCACTTTACTAAGTATGGTATCTTCCTGCTTATAGATTTCACGAAGTTTCTTTACGTTCTCAAGGTCGTCATTACCTAAGCCGTCTTTTTCTTCCAGTGATTTTTCGCCTTCTTTGGCTTTCATCGGGGCATGCAAAACCCTTTTCAATTCAATGCCCGGACGTTCCGGAACCATTTTAGTTAATGCCCTGCTTTCCGGCAAAGGCAGGTCCATCACCCTGGCCACATCAGCTATACTTGACTTAGCGGCCATTGTACCATAAGTAATGATCTGTGCCACCTGGTTTTTTCCATACTTCTCTACAACGTAATCAATCACCTTCTGCCTGCCTTCATCATCAAAGTCGGTATCTATATCCGGCATTGACTTACGGTCAGGGTTCAGGAATCTTTCAAACAGCAAATTGTACTTGATAGGGTCAATATTAGTAATGCCAATACAATAGGCAACGACAGAACCAGCTGCAGAACCACGGCCCGGCCCGATGAATACCCCTTTATCACGGCCGGCTTTGATAAAATCACCCACAATGAGGAAGTACCCGGCAAAACCCATTGTTTTGATGGTGAACAGTTCAAAGTCTATCCGTTCTTTTATTTCATCGGTGAGTTCACTATATCGCTGATTAGCGCCTTCGTAAGTAATATGTTTCAGATATTCCCACTGGTTCAGCGCTTCGGGGCTGATAACATTTTTGCCTATTGTTTCTTCTTTGGTATGAACCTGGAATCTTTTTTCAATAGGGAAATTCGGCAACAGGATATCACGGTGCAGGTTCAGTAATTCTACCTTATCCACAATCTCATTGGTGTTGTCAATAGCTTCCGGAAGATCCTGAAAGACTTTTGACATTTCTTCCGTGGACTTGAAATAGAACTGGTCGTTGGGAAATGCAAATCGTTTATCTTTTACATGCACATCGTCATCTGAAAATTCCCGCAGGGCAGGAGTGGTGATCTTTTCGCCAGTATTGATACAGAGTAAAATGTCATGGGCGTTGAAATCATCCTGCTCCACATAATGTGAATCGTTGCTGGCAATGATCTTTACCTTATATTTTTTTGCCAGTTTGATAAGCACTTCGTTCACCCTGTCCTGTTCGGCCATACCATGTCGCTGCAGCTCTACATAATAATCTTCCTGGAAAATATTCAGCCACCATTTGAATTCATTTTCACCTTCTTCTTCCCCTTTCTTCAGGATAGCCTGTGGTACCATGGCACCCAAACAGCAAGTGGTGGCAATTAATCCTTTGTGGTAACGTAATATCAATTCCTTATCAATGCGGGGATATTTGCTGTACATCCCTTCAATAAACCCAAGCGATGTTAATTTGATCAGGTTGCGATATCCTTCTTCATTTTTTGCCAGTAATATCTGGTGATGCCGGGGGTCTTTCTGGTCTTTGGTAAATGCTTTCTGGTGCCGGTCGGCTGTGATATAAAATTCGCAGCCAACAATAGGCTTCACTATGGGTTTACCATCTGCCCCTTTGTTTTTATAAGCTTCGGCTACAAATTCAAAAACGCCGAACATATTGCCATGGTCGCTGATGGCAAGGGCCGGCATGCCATCTTTGATGGCTTTCTTGTATAGGTTTTGTATCGAGGCAGCTCCATCGAGCAAAGAGAACTGGGTATGGACATGGAGATGAGAGAATTTCATAGCTCACTAACCTTATTTCTTTTTAAAACTATAAATACTGATTGATCCGCTGCTGTAGCTGCACACCCAGGCTTCCAGTTTGTCATCGTTTTCAAAAATATCAACACCTACCGGGCGGCCACCGCAGGGCAAAGATGCCACTTTCTCAAAGTTATCGCTGTTGATTTTGTACACATCTACGTAATCGCTGGTATAGCAGGTTACGAAAATGAATTTGTGATTTTTGGATAGCACAATGGTCCTTGGTTGCGCATGGGTTTTTGCAGTGAAAAGCTGTTGACCGGTAGCAGCATCAATACAAGCTATAGTGCCAAGACTGTTGTAGGATACAAACAAATGGCCGCTGGTATCCATTACAATATGCCGGGGGCTGCTCCACACATTCATGATGCTTTCGCTTTTCCAGGTAGTATTGTCTACCACATTCAGGCTGGAACCACCCATGATGGCGATATAAGACTTCTTGTTTTTATCATCTACTACAATTCCTCTTGGTATGGCCGAGACGGGAATAGTGCTGATCACTTTTCCATATGGCAATTTTGTTTCATCCATTTCCAATACACTGGTGTTGCGGCTATGCCAGTTGCTCACCAGCAGGTATTTACTATCTGCTGTTCTTGAAATGACTTTAGGTGTCTTTCCGGTTTCAATCAGCGGCACACGGAAGGAATCTTTTTTGACTGTACCAGGATAAATGACAGTAACCGGTTTTGTTTTCTGTTCAGCAGTGGTAACCGCATTATTTTTAGAAAAATCATCCACCCAAATCGGTACTATACCATCTGCATTGTGGAGCGATATCCATAAAATTTTGTCATCATGGCTGAAAAAATTTTGTCATCATGGCTGAAGCAGGCCTCTACCGGTTTTTCCTGGAAGGAAGCAATAGGACGACTTTTGTTATAATCCCATCCGGTGCCGCGGGTAGGCGTGAATTTGAACTCACGGGTAATTTTTCGGCTGGCCTGCTCAAATTCATATACACTCATTCCTTCCAGGTTCATGGCATAGAGTTTTGAACCAGTGGAATTAAAGATTACCGATTTGGTGCCGCCTGCAGCCGTCAATATTTCTTTTTTCTCATATTCTATATTTGAATAGGGTTTAAGCTTAGGGGCCGGGGGAGTGGTATCTGTCTTTATTTGTTTACTAAACAGGGTATCCAGATCAGGTTTTTTGGTATTTCCAGAAGTCTGGCAGCCAATTGCCAGGAAATAAAGAGACAGAAGGGAAAATAAGGTTTGCATGGTGGTTGAATCTTTGCTTCAATAATAGGCAAATAATTGTTTCCGGCCATGCCTGATTTTCATCAATATCCACACCCTGTGTGAAAGCTAAGTCGTTTGAAAACAGGAATTTAGGTTTGTGGCAATTTTACTACAGGTTTTTCGTTTAAGGAATGTGGTTTTTTTTGACCATTAACTTATATTTTTGCGCACCTGCCTAAGGGTAGGTAATCAGAAGTAATTCAAACATATTTTTGATTCTACCCTTGAATCATCCTAAAAGAAAGACGTAATAATGGTTAGGCAGATTTTACCAGCAATAGCAGCAGTCATATTTCTGAGCAGTTGTTCAACTTTCAAGTCGCTGAATTTTACCAGCAACAAACAGGTTACTACTTCTGTGCAGCAACTGGATGCTCCCCGTACAAAATTTATTGATGAAATTGCTGTAACTCCTGTCGTTGCCCAGCAGCAGATAAGGCTGGAAAAAACAGAACCTAAATCAGGACCAGCGGCCAGTATTGCTGACCGTACTGTCAATATTCCCGAGCCGATCAAGCAAGAAGTGGCACAGCCGGAAAAAGTTGTTGTTACCCGTGAAGCAGAAATTGAAAGTGCATCTGAAGTGCAGTTCAAATATGCCGTCTTAATGAATACGGAAGTTGAGTCCCTGCCCAGCAAACAATTACTGGAAACTGTCGATGAGTGGTATGGTGTTCGTTATCGCACAGGTGGCAACACTAAAAGCGGGGTTGATTGTTCAGGCTTTACAGTAGCAGTTTACTCAGCAGTTTTTGGTATTATGTTGCCAAGGGTTTCAAGAGAGCAACATCGCATCAGCAGAAAAATATCTACGACGGAATTACAGCAAGGTGATTTGGTGTTTTTCAACACAAATGGCCGTGGTGTATCTCATGTAGGCGTTTATTTAGGCAATAATAAATTCATCCATGCTTCTGTTTCAAAAGGGGTGATGGTGAATGATCTTTTTGAACCATACTATCTGAAGCGTTATATCGGTGCCGGAAGAATTGATGATAAGCAGATGGCGGCTACCGGAAATTGATTTTACTGTTTTATTCCCAATCTTTTTTTGATCGTTAGTACAACCGGCTGAATGTCCGGAGATAGCTTCATGCTGATTACACCTGTTGCGTAAAGAGCTATGAAGACAATGCTTCTTACAAACATCCCGGTGAACCCATGCATTTCTTTAAAGGCAAAATAGCAAACAGCATAACAACTGCCTGCCAGCAGAAGGGTATACAATGACTGCATAGTAAGCGGAAAGAGCCTGAATTTTTTCCAGAGAAAAATAATCCGGATGATATTGTAAACGCTGATGGAGACGAGTGCGGCAATGGCCGGACCAATGAGTCCGTATTGTTTGGTCAAAATATAGGTCAGCGGCAACATAACACTCAGCAGTATGACACCGCTAATCAATTCAAACCGCCAGTAGGTGGATGTACCAATGATCTGTGCATTAACCCCGGTGCCCATATCAATGATCTTGGTAAGACCTAATAAAAAGAAGATCCAGGCTGCATCGAGGTAACTGGGTTTTACACCAAAAGTGATAATGCCATCTGTAAAGTTCAGCCAGATGAGCAGGAAGATGCCGCATGCAAAGATCAATAAGTTAATGGATGATCGCTGATACACTTTTTGCAGCAGGTCCATATTCTTGTCCTTCCATGCTTTGGATAAATGCGGAATGGAAGCGGATATAATCCCTCTTTGCGGAGCCTGTATGATACTTGTAACGATAGTAGCCAGGCCAAAGATGCCGGCTTTGGCAGATCCTTCTTCCAGCACCGAAGCAATTACAATCGTATCAAACACCTGGGAAATAGTAAAGATCAGTGTGCCGCCGTACACAAAAGTGCAAAGTGCCAGTATCTTTTTAAAATATCGGCGACTGACCTTACTTACGGAAAAAGTAAAATGGATCTTTTTTGTAATAACGAGGTAAGCAAACAAAGCAATAGCTATACTGGGATAACTGAATGCAAAAATCTTGATGAACAGGTCATAATCACTGATGATGCCGGATATGTACAACACAATAATTATGGTTGTAAACAATCTCCATTGCACTTCTCTGAAAAAATTAGTAAGTACAGACTTGTGCAGGCTCCAGGCATAGGCTTCCAAAACAGTATAAATTGTAAGGCCAAGTCCAAGCGGGAATATCCAATAATAATAAGAAACAAGTTGCGGGGTATTGGTTCCAAATTTTTTGATAACCAGGTGCTTTAAAGACCAGCCGGCAATCATAACCAAAATAAAACCAACAAAACTGACCAGCAGTGCCCAGGTGATCATGTCATTCTTCCGCGGAGGCAAGTTATCATTGTAATAAGGGTGAAATTTAAATATGTAGGAAGGCATGGCCATGGTGGCAAAGGCTGACATCATGGTGGCGATTGCAATGAAAATGGTAGTAAGTCCATATTCAGCTTCGGTGAATGTGCCCTGTTTTGTAAAAAAATAAGTGTTCACAAGGCCGACAGCAAAGCCAATATAAATGACCAATGAAGAAATGATACTCTGTCGGCGGATGCTGCTCATGCGGTAAAGATAGGCGGCGAATGGTAATTGTCAGTTTCCCTTAGTGGTTCTTATGTAAAAGTTCTTGTCGAACTGAATGTTCTTCTCTTTAATACCAGAAGGCATAGGCATTGTTTTCCATTCAGTAACCGGGTACAACCAGGTGTCTGAACCACGAAACCGGATTGGCATGTTGAAGCCTTTTACACAATTCGTCCAACGAAAAGACAAGTTATCGCCGTTCACTTTGTACTCCAGTTGCGGTATGTTCACCGTTCTTAGGTATTGGTCAAATATTTTTGAAAGATCCTTGCCGGATTTATCAGAAAAGTATTTTTCTACATCTTTTGAATCCACTGTACGGTGATAAAAATCTTTGTTGAGCCCCCTTAATATCTGTCTGAAGACGGAATCATCATTAATCACCTGCCGGATGGTATGCAGCAAGGCAGCACCTTTATTATACATATCACCACTGCCTTCTTTATTTACTCCGTATGGTCCAATAAGCGGTCTGTCATTATTAATATTTTCCCGGATGCCCTGCAGGTATTCATCTGCAGCTTTTTTACCCCAGTGGTATTCTATAAACAAAACTTCTGAATACATGGTAAAGCCCTCATGCACCCACATATCAGCAATATCGTTAGTGGTTATATTATTGGCAAACCACTCATGTCCTGCTTCATGAATAATGATATAGTCCCATTTTAACCCCCAGCCACTTCCGGACAGATCGGAGCCAAGGTATCCATCCATATAATAGTTGCCATAAGCAATAGCACTTTGGTGCTCCATGCCGAGGTGAGATGATTCGACCAGTTTAAAACCGTCCTCATAAAAAGGATAGGGGCCAAACCAGTATTCAAATGCTTTAAGCATTGGTTTCACATCCCGGCCAAACTGTTTTTTTGCTTTTTCCAGGTTGTAATCAAGCACCCAATAATCCAGTGTGAGGTTCTTCTCTGTTTCACCGATGTAGCTGTCCGAAAAATGTGCATACTTCCCTATATAAGGGACAATGTTATAGTTGTTGATCGGATTTTTTACCTGCCAGGTATAAAGCATATTACCGTCAAGCTGGTCATCTTTTGAATAAAAACGGCCATTAGCAACTGCCATTAATGTATCCGGAACTTTTACCTGCAACAACGCACCCTGTTCAGGTTCGTCACTTTGGTGATCTTTACAGGGATACCAGACACTTGCCCCTAAGCCCTGGCAGGCTACTGTCATCCACGGCCGGCCTTTTGCGTCTTTTGTCCAGATCCAGCCACCATCCCAGGGTGGCCGGGAAGCCTCTACTGGTTTGCCGTGAAAATATATTGTGACACTATAGAGGGTTACGGGCAGCTTTTTCTGCAAGGCATTTTTTGCAGCAACGAAATTAATGTTGCCAAAGTCTATGATATATACATTTCCGTTCCTCCTGAAGTTCTTAATCTTCTTCTTATTAAAAACAATACTATCAATTACCATCGGTTGTTGCAGGTCGATCTGCATTTTTTTATTCTTACCACCTGTAATTATATCAAAACCGATCTGGTTCCATCCTTTAATGGTCCTTGACCTGAAATCGGGAGCAACCTGAATATTGTAATGAACCACATTCCACCAGGCCCTTTCCGCTGTGATAGTGCCACGCAGCGTATCCTGCCTGGTGAATTTTTCCTTAGGATTTAAAGGTTGTGCACAGGAAGAAAATGACAGGTAACTGAGGAAAAAAAGAAGGAAAGCAGGCCGAAGCAGGTAATTCGTCATAGTATCTATTGTTACTGTAAATTTAAGGCCTGATGATTAAGATGAACGTTAAATGTAAGTGGGTCCTTTCAGCCGGCTTGTTGTCGGTGTTTTTTATTTCATCCTGCTACAGTGAGAAGCGAAGTAAGAAACAGATTTTTCATTATAATGAATTCAACGGCATAGCCTCTCTTGATCCGGCATTTGCTAAAAACCAGTCAACGATGTGGCCGGCCCACCAGGTGTTTAACACATTGGTTGAAATAGATGACAGCCTGCATATCGTTCCTTCACTGGCTAAAAACTGGGATATTTCGGATGATAAAACCATTTATCTTTTTCATTTAAGAACCGATGTCTTTTTTCATGATGATCCTGCATTTGCCGAAGGGAAAGGAAGAAAATTGGTTGCTGACGATGTGGTTTACAGCCTCAACCGGATAATTGATAAGCAGGTAGCCAGTCCCGGCTCATGGATATTTAATGGAAAAGTAGATTCAATTCAGCCTTTCCTTGCTCTTAATGACTCCACTTTCCAGCTTAAACTATTAAGACCATACAACCCGATACTTGGCATTATTTCCATGCAGTATTGTTCGATAGTGCCCAGGGAAGCAGTGGAAAAATATGGAACTGATTTTCGCAGGCATCCTGTTGGTACAGGGCCTTTTCGATTTGTGGATTGGGAAGAAGGGCAGGCTCTGATATTTGCAAAGAATGAGAAATACTTTGAAAAGGACAGTAGTGGCAAAAGGTTACCTTATTTAGATGGCATTAAAGTCTCTTTCTATGACAGCAAAGCCACAGAATTTTTGTTATTCAGGCAAAAGCAACTCGATTTCATCAACGATATTGAAGCGTCCTTTAAAGATGAAATATTAACCAAGCAAGGTATACTAAGAAAAGACTGGGAAGGTAAGATCGTATTGCAAACAAGTCCTTACCTCAATATTGAATACCTGGGCATATTGGTAGATTCTGCCAACGAACTGGTAAAGAATTCTCCGATGCGGTTGCGAAAAATAAGGCAGGCGATAAATTATGGTTTTGACAGGAGGAAAATGGTGCTGTACCTGCGCAATTCTTTGGGAACACCGGCAGAATCTGGATTTGTTCCAATGGGACTACCATCTTTTGATACTAATGCAGTGAAGGGTTATCATTATAATCCTGCCAGGACAAAGCAACTACTGGCGGAGGCAGGCTATCCCGGTGGAAAAGGATTGCCGGCTGTTAAGCTGCTTACCATTGCCATTTATGCAGATATGGCCAATTTTATTGCCAAGCAACTGGAAGAGTCGGGCATTCCGGTTCAGGTAGAAGTAATTCAAAAAGCCTTGCTGTTAACCATGACGGCCAGCTCCACTGCTGCCTTCTTTCGGGGCAGCTGGATAGCCGATTACCCCGATGCGGAAAACTATTTATCTGTTTTTTATTCAAAAAACCCGGCACCACCCAATTACACCCGGTATAAGAATCCGGAATTTGACAAAGCTTTTGAAAAAGCAATTGCTGAAACAAATGATTCTCTTCGTTACAAACTTTATCAGCTGGCCGATCAAATTATGACGAATGATGCCCCGGTAGTGCCTTTATGGTATGATAAAGCTGTTAGATTGGTACAACCCAATGTTGCCGGCTTTGAAGCAAATGCACTAAACCTGCTGGAGCTCAGGCATACAAAACTGGTTAGATAAGTGAGGGCTCTATAGCTTCAGAATTTTTTGTTCTGCAATCTCCATCAGGTCTTTTGGAAAAGGTGCCAGTTTTTTATAGGAGTTTTCAATATAAGATTGAGGGGTAGTGGTAGTAACATTATTCATAATGATATTATGCTCCTTGCTCCATACTTCGTTAGTATCAGTCAATACCAGTTTGGTAATTATTTTGCCAGTATCATCTCTTAATAATAAAAAGCATTGAAACCCATAGTTGGTGGTTATCTTCCATGTTCTCTTATTAGTATTCGAAATATATTGATTGTTGTAACGCAGAAAATCAATCGGGTTTTGCATACGCCTTTGCTCCAGCATTACATTCAATTGTGTATTGGTAGATAGTACAGGAGTGAACTTTTCCATAACTGAATAATCAAAAATGACCGCATCTGTAATGTAAAAATCAACTGACCAGGCTGGATTGCAATTATCACCACAAACATCCTTTCCTTTCAGTTCTTCGCATATCTCAGGTAGTTTATCAATTAATGTGGTTCTTACCTTATGGTGTTTGCCCCAATAATCCGGAAGATTGATCCGGTATTTTGTGTCGTCAGGTTTGGATGCTTTGCGCTGAGCAATGACAACTCCGGAAAGCAGCATGGTGGCGAGGATAAGCAAGTATAGGTTTTTCATAAACCCGTATACTTTGAAGTTACTAACGCCGGTTATCCAAACCAAAATCCTGCTGTTAAAATAATTTAGTAACAGGTGCCGTGGTTATTGTTTCAGTTTATCCTTAAAAACTTTTCTGAACTTATCAAGTTTTGGACGAATAACAACCTTGCAATAGGGGTTATTATTTTCATTATTCTCAAAATATTGCTGGTGATAATTTTCTGCGGTGTAAAATTTTGTGAACGGCGTTATCTCTGTAACAATTGGCCGGGGAAAGGCACCGCTTTTGTCCAGTTCTGTCTTATACTTCTCTGCTTTTTCTTTTTGTTCCTTGTTGTGATAAAAGATGCCGCTTCTGTATTGCGTACCCACATCAGCACCCTGCCTGTTGAGGGTAGTGGGGTCATGTGTTTCCCAGAAAACCTCCAAGAGTTCATCAAATGAAATAATTGAAGGGTCGTATACAATTTGCAAACATTCAGCATGGCCTGTTTCACCTGAACAAACCTCTTTGTATGTTGGATTCTCGGTCTGCCCGCCGGTATAACCGGATGTGGCGCTGATAACGCCTTTCAGTTCTTCGAAGATGGCTTCGGTACACCAAAAACAGCCATTGGCAAATGTGGCGGTATCGGTTTGGGTTGTAATTGATTTTTCCATAACAATATTATTACTGCTGTTGGTGATCTTAGTGTTTTCTGCCGGTTTCTGGGCGCAGGAAACCAGGGCGGTTAACCCGGCAAATGCTGAAATAAATATCGGTTTCATTGTTGTCATTAGTAATGCAAATTACGGCGTTGACGAAAAAAAGGTTTTACAAAGGGACTTCTGTAAAATTGTTTTCTAAATCCTTTAACAGTAAACAAAAGGAGCAGCGAAATAGTTGACACAAGTTCATCAATTTGTCTTTAAAGTTACCTTTGCAGCCCAATATGAAACTTTACCCGGAATCAGCCTCCGTTCAACTGGAATTTAATAAGATAAAGGAATTGCTTGTCAATTACTGCCAGGCAGAGCATGCCCGGGACAAGGCACAGCAGCTGCGCATACATACCCGTAAGGAGTTTATAGAACTGGAATTAAGACAAAGCCATGAGTACAGGCAACTAATGGTTAACGGCATCTATTTTCCCAATGACTACATACTAAACCTGGCAAAGGAGCTGAAATTGCTTTCCATACCGGGAGCTGTTTTATCCGGTGAACAATTTATGCAGCTAAGGAAACTTGCAGAAAGCATGGAAAAGATTTTCCGCTGGTTTGATAGCGAAAGAAGAATTGCCTATGACGGTTTAGCCAAAGTGATTGACGGTACTTATTATGAGAAAGTGATCATTGAACTGATAGATGATGTACTGGATGATTATGGCCAGGTGAAAGACAATGCTTCAGAGGAGCTAAAAAATATCCGGCTTAACCTGTACCGGAAAAGAAATGAATTGCGCCGTTTATTTGAAAAGATTGTTTCAAAACTTAATAAAGCCGGTTACCTCGCTGATATTGAAGAAAGTTTTATGAGTGGAAGAAGAGTAGTAGCCATTTTTGCCGAACAAAAAAGAACCGTAAAGGGTATACTACATGGCGAAAGCGATAGCCGGAAAACCGCCTTTGTTGAGCCGGAAGAAACAATTGAACTAAATAACCAGGTGCATGAACTGGAAAACGCAGAACGTAAAGAAGTGTACAGGATATTGAGAGAGTTAACCGCCAAACTTTCTGTTTATGCCACATTGCTTACCAACTATCATTCTGTTATTGGAGAATATGATTTTATCAGGGCCAAGGCAAAACTGGGAATTGAGATCAGGGGGGAATATCCGGTCTTGACGGATAAGTCTCACATACAGCTTGTTGAAGCCTATCATCCATTGTTGTATTTGTACAATCAAAAAACAGGAAAGACGACGATACCCGTTTCTATCACACTGGATGATAACAAAAGGATATTGGTCATCAGCGGCCCCAATGCCGGAGGTAAAACAGTTACCATGAAGACCATTGGTTTGTTACAGATGATGGTGCAGAGCGGCCTGTTGGTGCCTGTTCATCCGTCTTCACAGTTTGGCATTTTTAAGCAGCTGATGATTCATATAGGTGATACACAAAGCCTGGAGTTTGAACTGAGTACTTACAGCAGCCATCTTTTGCATATGAAGTATTTTATGGAAAATGCAAATGGCAGGACTCTATTTTTTATTGATGAATTGGGTAGCGGAAGCGACCCCAGTCTTGGTGGTGCCTTTGCGGAAGTGATATTACAAGAACTGGCAAAAAAACATGCCATTGGAATCGTAACAACGCATTACCTGAACCTTAAAATAATGGCAGGGAAAACGGCTGGTATTTTGAACGGTGCGATGGCATTTGACGAAAAAAATCTGCAGCCACAATATAAACTGATCGTTGGCAAACCCGGAAGTTCCTATACTTTTTCCATTGCGGAAAGGATAGGACTGGAGAAAAACCTGATAAACCGTGCAAGGCAATTGGTGGATGAGGACCAGTACCGGCTTGACAAGTTACTTAACCGGACAGAGCAGGACCTCCGTGACCTCGAAAAGAAAGAAAAAAGCCTGCAACAGTTATTAAAGGAAAATGAGCGACTGAAAAAGGAAATGCAGCATACCCTTGACAAGGAAAAGCATCGCCAACAGGTTGAGCTGTTGAAAGAACAGAACCGGTTATCTGAGCAACGCATTGCTTACCTGAAGGACATGGAAAGAAAGCTGAAGCAAATGCTTATAGAATGGAGAAAAGAAGAGAACAAGCATAAAGTAATAAAGCAGATGGAAGCGCTTCTTTTCAAGAAAGACGAAAAAAAGGTGGTCAGCAAAATGCAAAAAAAGATTGATGCTAAGTTCAGCGAAGTCGGCGGCGAAGTGAGAGTGGGGGATAAGGTGAAAATGAAAAAAAATCACCAGGTTGGCCAGGTGCTGGAATTAAGAGGTAAAAGGGCTGTTGTAAAAGTTGGTTTGCTGCCCATGCAGGTAGAAGTAAAAGACCTTGTAGTAGTAAAAGAAAAAAGCACAGAAGAGAAATAAAAAGCGAAGCCTTACGGGGCTTCGCTGGTATTTAATGAGCAGGTAAGCTTCTTTAACTATGAATATAGCTTTGTAACTGGTTGATTGTTTCTTTCTGAGCAAGTATAGTTTCTTTCACCACATCACTCATGGAAATTATTCCGGTTAACCGATTGTTTTCAAATACAGGCAGGTAGCGGATATTTTTGTTGCTCATTAGCTCCATACAGTATTCTATCTTATCAGCCGGGTTAATGCGGGGTAAATCAGTTGACATAATATCAGCAACCCTGGTATCGGTTGAATTCTTGCCTCTTAAAATCACTTTCCTGGAATAATCTCTTTCGGTCACGATGCCTCTGTATTCATCACCATCCATCACTACGAGTGAACCAATATTTTTCTCAGCCATTATTTGCAAGGCCTCCAATACCGTTGTTTCAGAAGTAATGGTGACCGGCGAAAAATTCTTTCGGTTTAAAACAAATGAAACGGTATTCATGCTGTTATTTTTTAGTTGAATGGAAATTACGAAAAGATATCGCCAGTTCAAAAACTATTTTGCAACAGGTGGGTTTATTCTTTTCGTACATGCCGGTTATCCTTTTTTAATCCGTTATGGAATAAATCATGTACCGGATTCGGTTGCTTTTTATACCTTGTATCTTCAAAGGGATTTATTGAACATGTCTCAAAAGCCGGCTACCATAAAAGAAATTGCCAGAAAGCTCAATGTTTCGATTTCAACGGTATCAAGGGCATTGCATGATCATCCAAGTATTGGTCTCAGGACAAAGATGCAGGTGCAGCAATTAGCCGAAGAAATGAACTATGAGCCCAATTTGGCGGCGGTATCTTTTAAGCAGGGTAAAACGATGACCCTGGGAGCAATTTTACCAAACTTAGGCGAAGAATTTTTCTCCATCGCCATCAATGGGATAGAAGATGTAGCTACAAAAAATAAATATACTGTGCTGATCGGGCAGTCGCATGATGATGTGGAAAGAGAAAAACAGATAGTGGATACCATGCGCCGCCACCGGGTAGATGGCATTATAGTTTCCCTTGCCAAGACAACCAGGGAGTACGATCATTTTCAGCAACTGAAGAACTATAACATCCCCGTTGTTTTCTTTGACCGCATACCCGATTTACCGGATGCTTACACTGTGATGTGTAACCTTGAAAATAGTTCTGTAGAACTGGTGGACTGGCTTGTTGCAGAAGGACACAGGCATATTGGGTTTATAAAAGGTCCCGATACGATTATTCAATCCACTCATCGTATGCAGGGATACCAGCAGGCTTTAAAAAAGCATAAGATAAAACCAGAGAATTCATATATCGTTACAACTGACCTGACAAGAAAGAAAACACAAGATGCTATGCACAAATTACTGGCATTAAAAGTCAGACCTACGGCTGTTATAGCATTTAATGATTATGTAGCTCTTGATGCCATGCAGTATGCAAGATCGCAGGGTATCAATATTAATAAGGATATTTCATTTGTCAGCTATGCAAATCTTCCATTGACAAATTATCTTGATGAACCACCTGTGGCATCTGTAGAACAGTTTCCCTACCAGCAGGCAGAGCAGGCTACTTCTGTTTTACTGCAATTGATCAATACCAGGAATGCTGATGAGGATATTCCTCTAAAAACAGTTTTGGAAAGTAAAATGGTGTTGAATAAGAAATAATGCTTTGCTGATTTCAAAAAAAATCAAAATCAATTTTGCTGATAGTTGTCGCAGGACTATTTTTGCGCCGGAGAGATGGCAGAGCGGTCGAATGCGGCGGTCTTGAAAACCGTTGACCCAAAAGGTCCGGGGGTTCGAATCCCTCTCTCTCCGCTGCGAGGTCCCCCGATCAGGGGGATTTTTAGTTTATTTTCACCCCTTCTATGAAACATCTCAGAGCCCTAAATAAGTATTTCTGGAAATACAAGATCCGGCTGGGTGTTGGGGTGATTTTTGTCTTTCTTTCCAACTACTTCAACGTTCTTTCCCCGCAGGTAACTGGTTTTGTGATCGACTTTGTGCAACGATCCCTGCAGTTGCCCGGGTATAAAGCTCCTGCAAGGTCGCCTGACTATGATGGGCTGGTAGATTACTTTATTTCACTTATGGAGGGAATAGGATCTACAGGCAGGGTAGTGGCATTGTGCGGCGTTACTATTTTATTTCTTGCACTGATAAGAGGTTTTTTCCTGTTTTTGATGCGGCAGACTATTATTGTTATGAGCCGTTATATCGAGTACGATCAAAAAAATGAAATATACAACCATTACCAGAAGCTGGATACAGCATTCTATAAAAAAAACAGTACAGGTGACCTGATGAACAGGATTTCAGAAGATGTAAGCCGGGTACGTATGTTTACCGGGCCCGCCATCATGTACCTGGCCAACCTGGTGGCCATCATTACACTTAGTGTTTTTTTTATGCTTAAAAGGGATACTGAGTTGACAATGTATGTGCTGGCCCCTTTGCCCATTCTTGCAGTAACTATTTACTTTGTCAATAATACGATCAATAAAAAAAGTGAAAGGATACAGGAGTCACTATCAGCACTAACCACCAATGCCCAGGAGTCTTATTCAGGTATCCGGGTTATAAAGTCGTTTGTACAGGAGAAAGCGATGCTTGGTTTTTTTACTAAAAATAGCGAGGAGTATAAAAAGAATGCAATAAGCCTTGCCAAAGTAGAAGCCATTTATTTTCCGTCCATCACATTACTTATAGGCCTCAGTACCCTGATGACGATCATGATTGGTGGTTTGTATTACATCAATGGCGGGCATAATATTGGCATTAATACAATTGTTGAGTTTGTGATGTACATAAATATGCTCACTTTTCCGGTAAGTGCTATCGGGCTTACAGCAAGCATGATACAAAGGGCGGCGGCTTCGCAGAAAAGGATTAATGAATTTCTGAAGACCGAACCGGTTATACGGAATGATAGTAATGCAGGCGATATTATTATCAATGGAAACGTCAGTTTACAAAACGTAAGTTTTACCTATCCTCATACAGGAATCATGGCCTTGAAAAACTTCAATCTTGAGATTAAAAAAGGTGAAAAAGTGGCCATTGTCGGCAGAACCGGCAGTGGCAAATCAACTGTAGCACAGCTGCTGTTGAGGATGTACGATATTCAGGATGGAACCATTTCTTTTGATAACATTGATATAAAAAAAATAGATATTCATCAGCTTAGAAGACAAATCAGCTATGTTCCGCAGGATGTTTTTTTATTCAGTGAAACTGTATCTAATAATATTTCATTCGGAGTAGATGAAGCCAGTAACGAAGCCGTGTTGGCAGCTGCCCGACAGGCCAGTGTGGACAGGGAAATTGCAGGGTTTTCAAACCAGTTTGAAACCATGATCGGGGAGAGGGGAGTGACCTTAAGCGGGGGACAAAAACAACGGATTTCGATTGCCAGGGCGCTGCTCAAAAATCCAGGGTTGGTTATTTTTGATGATTGCCTCAGTGCAGTAGATGCCAAAACAGAGAAGGAGATCATTGCAAACCTTAATCAGTACTTACAGGATAAAACTGCAATTATTATTACACACCGCATTTTTTCCTTGTTACATTTTGATAAAATAGTGGTGCTGGAAGATGGGAAAATGGTGGAGGAGGGCACACATGAACAGTTACTGGCCATGAATGGCAATTATGCCTCATTGTACAAACGACAACAGGAACATGAGGTATTGAAATGAACCAGGCAAGTTGATCAGGATGAAGTAATAAAATCTTGGTCACCAGCGGGAATTATCTAAATTTGACACTCATTTATAAAATTATAAATATGCGTAAATACGGTATGATTTTATTCACAGCTTTAATGGCTGCATCTGCAGCAAATTCACAAAGTGCTGAGATTGATCCAAATTCTGTGAAGACGGATAATAAGCTTGCCAACAGGGTTTTTAAGGAAAGAAACCCCGTAGAAGATAAAACTGATCTTGTGGAGGTTAGTGGCCTGGGCAGCGCTACTTTTAGCGTTTCTAATGTGGCAGATGGAACGACAAACAGCTATAAACATTCAAAAAGAATTGTACTGGGTCTTCAGACCACGGCCAAAGGGATCAATTACCGGCTCGTCTTCTATGGGGATGATGAAAGCATACCTTATACTGTTTCTCTTGAAAATTCAACGATGAGTTTGTTTTTCCCCAGTTATATGTACGTTGATATAAAGCAAAAGATCGAACAGGGATTGGCCCAAAGAAAGAAGATACAGATAAAAGTGGAGCAAAAGAAAGATGGCTACAGGGAGGCTTCAATTTTGTTTTTATAAATTATAAGGTATTTGAACCGTTTCCTTGGTCCCAACTGTATTTGGCTGATTAAAAAACATATATATATTTGTGAATCCCTGCCGGAAAGGCAGGTGCAACCAAAGCAATTCATTAACTGCTAAAAACTACAACTGTGGCGTACGAGAACAATGACAAGAAACAAGAGAGCATTTACAGCAAAAGAATCCGTGCCGGCAAAAGACGCACCTACTTCTTTGATGTAAGAGCTACCCGTGGTAATGATTATTATCTGACCATTACGGAGAGTCGTAAACGTTTTGATGACAATGGTTATGACAGGCACAAAATCTTTTTGTATAAAGAAGATTTTAATAAGTTCATCAAAGCCCTCGGTGAAGCTGTGGACTATGTAAAAACGGATTTAATGCCTGATTTCGATTTTGATGCGTTCAATCATGACGAAACTGTAGAGGAAATGAACGCTGAAAATGGTCATGAAGCAACCGGAGAGGTCTCCGAAACCCCTGTTCAGGCCACCGCCATACCTACCGGGTCGCCAGATCAGGATCATTCCTCACATGAGGTGGATAAATGGTAAAAAAAATGAATGAAAATATTTAACCTGCTTCGGCAGGTTTTTTTTATTTGTTACCCTGCCCGGGCTTTTATTGCCGGTGCCGTGTAATCCGTTGGAAATGAAAAGCAGAAAGGGTATAATATTTCACAATTTTTTTACACAATATTCAAAAATCAACTATCTTACGGCCGTTTTTGGACAACCTTTCACTGGGCACTTTTAAAACTAAAACTGTTTCTATGCAACCAAATTTTACGCTAAAAAACGGTGGCAAAAATTTCATTGGAATTTTGTCGCTCTTTTTGACCCTATTGCTAAGTACACTTACCGGTAATGCGCAGCAATACATTAATGGAAATCTTTCGACCGGTGCAACAACTAGCAATGGTACTACTGCACCTGCAGGCTTTACCTGGAGCGAGATGAATGCCACAAATACAACTATCGGTTATGGTAATAACATTACTGATTTCCGTTTGGCAGATAATTTCACCGTGCCTGCTGGTACCTGGAATGTTACGAAGATGACTTTTTATGCGTATTCTACAAATTATGCGGGTGCTACGTCACCCTTTAATGATGTGAGAGTCCGCATCTATAATGGTGCTCCTAATGCAGGTGGCACTGTTATTTTTGGAGATGTAACAACAAACCGTTTTCTTTCCTCAACCACGGCAAGTATCTACCGAATTGTAAATGCAACACCCGGTACTGCCCGCCAGGTTTG
Organism: Chitinophagaceae bacterium; assembly: GCA_044229985.1. Taxonomy (GTDB): domain Bacteria; phylum Bacteroidota; class Bacteroidia; order Chitinophagales; family Chitinophagaceae; genus JJ008. Next base: position 990 of record JBGARY010000036.1, on the reverse strand, counting down.
GGCAATTGAGGCGAATGTAAACGTTGCTCTCGCAGCAGGCACTTATTGGGTAGAATGGGGTGTAAATAACACTACCCCGCTCGCAAGCAACTTTACTCCTCCCAGCACTATTACTGGTCAGCCTTCTCCGGCTGGTTCCAACGCCCTTCAATTAGCTGTAGCTACGAATACCTGGACTGCTGCTACTGATGGAGCGGGTCCCCAGGATATTTATTTTAAAATTGACTATACTACCGGCGCATGTACTGGTACTCCTGCACCGGGCAATACTATATCTTCTGCAGCCAGTGTATGTCCTACTATTCCATTCACACTCTCATTGCAGAATGCCACATCTGGTTCAGGTATTACTTACCAGTGGCAGTCAGGTCCTTCTTCAACAGGTCCATGGACCAATATAGCTGGTGCTACGAACAGTACCTACACTACTACATTAGCGGCTACTACCTGGTACAGGTGTAATGTAACCTGCAGTGCAGGTCCGTCAACAGGTACATCTAACCCTGTACAAGTTTCATTAACACCGCCATCTGGTTGTTATTGCAATGCGGGAGCAACGAGTACGTCTTTTGAGAAGATATCGAATGTGACGTTTGGTACTATAAATAATAACTCTACGTCAACTGCGGGGTATGAGAACTTTACGGCCTTGTCTACGACAGTTATCAAGGGTCAGACCTTGCCGATCAGTGTATCCATATCCACTGCGTTTTCAAGTGACCAGGTGCTTGTATGGATCGACTTTAACCAGAATGGTAGTTTCAGTGATCCCGGAGAGCAGGTATATGTATCACCTCAGGGTGTAGGCCCACATGTAGGCAATATTACAATATCACCGACAGCGTTGACAGGTCCTACCCGTATGCGGGTAAGGATGCATGATGCGGCATTAGGTGGTAATACCACGCCTTGCGGTAACAGCAGCTTTGGCCAGGTAGAAGATTATACAGTGAACATACAGCCATGTACACCATTGACATTTACTTCACA
>JBGARY010000035.1:0-30685 GCA_044229985.1 Chitinophagaceae bacterium | reverse complement strand
CTACATCCGCCATATCCTTCAACCGATAGTTTCTCCAGTAGTAATTATAATTGCTACGGCTGCCCTTTTTAGTACTGACCACCAATGCGCCATTAGCTCCATCTGGTCCGTAAATGGCAGTGGCCGCAGCAGATTTCAAAACGGTTACATTGGTCACATCATTGGGATTGATGGCATTCAAAAAACTCAGCGAAACAGGCGAACCGTCCAGGATCAGCATTGGCTGATTGTTGCCGGTGAGTGATCGTATACCCCGCAGCGTTATTCTGGTATCCCCAAACACACCGCTGTTGACAGTTTGAACATTCAGCCCGGAAACCTTACCTGTCAATCCCTGCTGCAGGTTCACTGGTTTAGCTTGTGTCAGTTCACTGGCATGAATTCTCGTAACAGAGTAACCAAGTTCTTTGGGCTGTCTTGTTACACCCAAAGCGGTAACCACTACTTCGCTCATGGCCGATGAATTTTCAGTACCATTTATTACCTGTAACCCCGCAACTCTTCCTGTTAAGCCGTTGGCAACTGCCGGGGTATTGACTTGCTGGTTATTGTGTACACCAACTGTAGTGTTTGTTTTTTCATCTGTCAGAATGATGTACTGCCCGTATTTGTCAGCACGACCAATTCTTTCATTATAGGCTGATACAACAGATTTTAGTACATCAAATTCATTGGCCATTTTGTATTGCCTTCTTCTTTCTTCATCTGCTTTTACAAATAAGTTCATATCACATTCGGGTTGAAGGTCTGCAGGTGGCAGTATATTGAACTTTATATAATCTTCTATTCGCTCTAACACGATGTAGGAGGTACTGGCAGTGACCACTTTTTCTGCCTTGCCAAAATTCAGTACATCATACCAATAGTAATTATAACCGTTATACTGTTCAAACCGGTTAAGCATTTCCAGCCTGTCAATGCCAGATAGTTCACAATGGCCATGAGTGGCTATAGCTATAGTTTCTTCCTCCCTTGCTTTACTGTTATTCCCGTATTGCAGGGTAAGAGAGGATGTACCGGCAGGCAGGGTTCCCGTCAGAAGTACTGTATCATTTTTTATGACACTTATTTTTTCATTAAGGTCAATAGTTGTTTCGCCTGCTTTTACCCTCAGCAGTATATTTTCCGTGGAAGCCGTTTTAACTAAGGCATCCTCAATACTGTTGGCAGTAAGATCAATAAAATCTCCACCCGTTAAGCCAATTATGTTTTCAAGATGTTGCTGATTTCTGTCCTTTGCCGAATTAATACACCAGGTGTGAACCTGCCCATGTATGGGCATATCAGCGCCAAAGGAATTCCTTCCATTGCTGAACAGGAGTATGGCATCAGCTTTAACAGCAGAGAAATCAAGACTGCCGTATTGCACAGCGCCTTCATACTTTAGTGCTTCCAGGTAGCCCACCCAGCGATGATAATTGTTGTTCAGGAAAAAAATGGCCGTATCCTGTACCTGCTGGTTGAAGGTGATGATAGTCATACGGGATATAGCATGTTTTGATACATATTGTTTCAGAAAATTGACTTCCTTTCGTATGTCCCTCAATCGTCCGCTGGCAGAAATATCCCAGAAGACTGTCACATCATCTGCATTGAATGCATAGGCCCTGTTGATACGGGGAATAAAGCGAAGGGCAAAGAATGTCTTTTCTTTTACTTGTTTGATACAAACAGCAGGTTTGTCAAGCAGCAATGGCACAGAAAAAGAAAGTGGTTCATCAATCCGTCTCTCTTTGCCTCTATAATTCAATTCATAAGCAGTATTACTATTTATAAAATTTTGGCCTTTGAGTAAACCCTTATCAATCTCAGGTTGTGCATTGATGCCAATCGTTTTTAAAGTAATATCAACTTGCTTTACAGTATCCTTATAATTGAGAGGGAGTTTATAAATCAGTTTCCCGTTAATTGGTTTCAATTGTTGCTGAATAGTAATCGTTACACGTCGGCATCCCTTTGCTGGTATGGGATAAATATTAAGACGGTAATGATTGGTATAGTCCATTTGTAAAAGTGCCGGATCAATTCGTTTGCCAACAATAGTGTTATATGCATTCCTTGCCTTCCATTTTTCCTCAATGGATCCGTCTCGGTATTTGCCATTCAATTCTAACTGAAAAGCTGTTATTGCCTGTCCGAGCTCAAGCTGAAAGTGGTAAAGCCCTTCTATTTCTTTATCGTTGGGGTTACAAAATTCCATTTCTATAAAGGTGGTGGCTGTAAATGCGTCCGCATTTACTTTTATGGAGAGGTGATTCAGTTTCATCGGCCAATCGAGCAGGCGACCGTCATTTTGTGAAAAACCAGTAAGAAGGGCAAAAAGCCATGGCAGCAGTAAGAAAACTTTACGCATATAGCAGTGATTTACCGGCAGGATGCGAAATGTTAAAGAATTGCATAAATTATTTTTTAGCCGTGTAAGAAACAAACTGGCTGCATCATTATCCTGTTCAAAACATAATAAAATGAAATGCCCATGAACAAACGCTGCAAATCAACAGGGAATGTTTAATAAGGCATAACATGTGACAAATAAATCAGCCCCAAAGGGGCGACCTAAAAAACAAACACATGAAACTGATAACCTATATGAGTACAGGACTATTTATGCTTTTATCCGCTTTTATCATGAAGAAAGATAGTTGGCAGCACCAGTCTCTTTACGAAACCAAATGGTCTTTAAAGAAGATATATACAAAGCAGGGCACAGAAGAAGTAAACACAAAGGCATTTATTAAATTCAACCAGCAAAAGCAAAGTGCCGGTGGCAATGGCAGTTGCAATACATTTGGCAGCAGCATTACTATCAGTGGAAATAAGATTAGCTTTAAAGATATCTTCTCCACTAAAATGTATTGCGAAGGTGTGCAGCAGGTTGAAGACAAATTCTTTCAGCAACTGAATAAAATCAACCAGTTTGAACTTAAAGATAAAACCTTGTTGTTGCTGAGGGACGACGAAGTGCTGCTCGAATTTCAGTCAGAATAACTTACCCTGTTCTCCGGGTCTTCTAAAAAGTTTTCGGTTCAGGCTCCACTCCTCTGCGTTCATGCCATAAAGCTTGCCATACTTTTTATATTGCTGCGCCACAAGTTGGGCAATGCTACCCTCGCCCCGCATCCGCACACCCCAGCGGCTGTCGTTTACTTTACCATCATGACTTTGCTCCACCAGGTGCCACACTTTGTCTGCTCTGTCAGGAAAATTCTTATACAACCAGTCATGAAAAAGCAGCTTGATCGCCCCGTTTAACCGGATAAAAGTATAAGCCGTAAAAGTGGCCCCATTATCTTTTGCTTCTTTCATGATACGTTGCATCTCATGTTCATTCAGTCCCGGTATCATCGGGCCCATCATAATGCCCATCCGCACACCGGCGCTGCTGAGCTCATTAATTACTTTTAGCTTTTGTCTGGCCGTCGTCGTTCTCGGCTCCATTACTCGCCGAAGGTCTTCATTAAATGAAGTGATGGAAACCATCGCTGACACAATTTTTTTCTTCGCCATTTCCTGCAGTACATCTTTATCTTTTAGTATCCAGGAATTTTTGGTTAGTATACCAACCGGCTGGTTGAATTCATTGCATACTTCCAATAATCCCCTGGTCAGCCGGTACTTTTGCTCAGCAGGCTGATAGCAATCAGTATTACCGCTGAGCATTATAGGTGTGGCATCCCACCTTTTATTCATCAGGAATTTTCGTAGTAGTTCTGGTGCATTTTTTTTTATAACAATCTTCCTTTCAAAATCAAGCCCGGCACTGTAACCCCAGTATTCATGCACATTTCTCGCATAGCAATAGATGCAGCCATGTTCACAACCGGCATAGGGATTCATACTGTAGCTCATACCCACATCCGGGCTCTCCACTTTATTTACAATGGTCTTGCTTTCCTGCTCCATATATAGGGTTGGCACATTACTCTCTTCCCAGTCATCAATCCCTTCTATATGCTCTTTGGTCGTTTCGTTCTTTAAGAAACGATTCCTCGTATTGAACTGGGCACCCCTGCCGGTCAAATAAGTTGACTCCTCTTGTTTTTTCACTGCCACTTTAAAGTGGTCCTGTTTTAATTTATCAGGCATACACATGGTTGGTTTGTGCTTTCTAAATAAAAAAGGAGAATAAAGAGTTTTCTCCCATAATCATACACACCTCTCTTACTCCTTATTCTCCTTACCCACTAATCCATCACACTGCTTTGTTACTGTAAACGGAATGATTGCTATCCAAACAATTCTCCTTGCTTCGTTATCACCGGCAGGTTTTGAAACTGAAATGTTGCCGCCACCTGGTACTTCATCCGGTAACCCTCCGGTGATTCAACAGCCAGTCTTTTTAGTAATGTCATCTCATTCGCAATGAACCGGCCGGTAAAATGTTTGTGACTGTACTCCAGCCATCCCTTCTCATATTGCCACGGTTTCAGTTTCCGGGCAATGGTCAGATGAGGTTCCATAATAAAATGTGGCTTATTATCATCATTGAGCTTCATCAGCCGCTGACTTTCTGTTCGGATATTCTTTACCAGGTTCTGTACTTGCAGCTTGCTGGTTACATTGATATAAATAGTGTGAGAAGGAAAACTGCCATAATCTTTTAACTCCACTTTGAATGGAGGAAAACCCATTGCAATATTATGCAGCCGGCTGACAATTCTTTCCTCCATCATGGCGTACTGTGAAAAATTAACCAGGGTAATATAGGAATTGCCCTTTCCTGCATCGTTAGTTTTATACTTATCTGCAAATTCTTCCTTCACTTTTGTGATACGGCTCCGCAACTCTTCATGCGGACTGAGTACCAGTAAATACTCGTACACCCGGTAACCCGGGATGCTGTTGATAATTGTTACCATCATCCATCCATTTAAAAAACCAAAAAATATTTACCCATTTTCTTAGTACTAATTTACTAAATTATTTAGTTTTACAAAAAATAACCCCATTAAATTTTTGAAATATTATTGATCACCTCCTTACGGCTCCTGCCGACAAGGGTAAAATGACCAGCTATGGATGGAGAAGATTTATTTTTTGGGGCCGCCTATAAAGGCTCAAAACAGTTCACACAACAGGAAGTTAAGACAGCCAATGCCACCGGCTTTGGCGCAGCAGCAGACGATTATGCCGAACGGGGCATCGATCTGAATGAACAACTGATACGAAACAAACCTGCTACATTCTTTTTTCGCATGAAAGGGGATGCGATGAAAAATGCCGGCATATTCGATGGCGATATATTAATAGTAGACCGCTCACTTAAACTGGTAAACGGGAAAATAATAGTGGCCATCCTCAACGGGGAACTGCTGGTACGCCGGTTTCATAAAAACTTTTCATCTGCCTTCCTGATAGCCGAAAACGAACGGTACAAAAACATCAACCTGGCAGAATTCAGCAATTTTTCAGTTTGGGGAGTGGTAACATATACGATACACCCCGTCAGCGGCTAAAAGCCCTGACGGCAGTTTAACAGACAAAACTAAACTTATGTACACCCAGCAACTGATCGAAGGCCAATACTTCCACATCTACAACCGTGGTGTGAATGGCGAAAATCTTTTTAGAGAAGAAAAAAACTATTACTATTTTCTTGAACAGTACAGATATTACTGTGCTGGTATACTGGAAACTCTTGCATATTGCCTGCTAAAAAATCATTTCCACCTGCTGGTCCGTATCAAAGAAAATATAGAAATACCACGAACCGATGGCAAAGAGGGAATGTACCGGTTAAATGCATCTAAGCAACTGGGGCATCTTTTTAACTCCTACGCCCAGTCTGTAAACAAAGCATATAACCGTACGGGCCCTTTGTTTGAGTCCCCTTTTGAAAGAAAGCTGATAGACAATGAAAAATACCTGGTGTCTATGATTTATTACTGTCACCGAAACCCGGTACATCATGGTTTTGTAAGTAATTGGCAGGAGTGGTCATTTTCCTCCTATCACCCGATACTGAAAAAAGACAACAGTATTGTAGCTGTTTCCGAAGTCATAAAATTGTTTGGAAATACAAATCACTTTGAAGAGGCTCATAAAACACTTACGGCACAAGAAGAAATAAAAAAATATATAATCGAATACTAAATACCCCGTCAGCGGTTGGAAACCCTGACGGCGGTTATATAATACTATAATATAAAATCCACCGACGGGGTCTTTGACCGCCGTCGGGGATATATCAAACCGATGAAAGCAATTGTAGATTGTAACAGCTTCTATTGTTCCTGCGAACGGTTATTTAAACCGGAGCTGAAAGATAAACCCGTCGTGGTGCTCAGCAACAACGACGGTTGTATTGTATCCCGTACTGATGAAGCCAAAAAACTCGGCGTGGGAATGGCAGCACCCTACTACCAGAACAAAGATATCATTGAGAATAACGATGTGGCCGTTTTTTCAAGTAACTATAACCTCTATGGCGATCTCAGTATGAGAGTAATGGATACATTGCGGGAAATGGTGGGTGAACACAGGGTGGAAGTCTATTCCGTAGACGAAGCATTTCTTGATCTTGGTATGATACCTGACGAAGAGCTGCAGACAGCATCTGTGGAAATCAGGCAAACAGTAGAACAATGGACTGGTATTTACGTATCAGTAGGAGTAGCGCCAACTAAAGTACTCAGTAAAGTTGCCAACCGGTTGTCCAAAAAAAATAAAAAAGAGACAAACTGTGTACTGGTTCTGGACTCTGAAGAAAAGATAAAAGAAGCATTATTGAACACTGATGTTACAGACATATGGGGAGTTGGCTACAGGTACGCAGTAAAACTGAAAGAAATGTTCAGGATTAATAATGCATGGCAACTGAGCAGGATGAGTACCGAATGGGCAAGAAAAAATCTCGGTGGCATTGTAGGCGTACGGCTCATCAAAGAATTGAATGGTGAACCTTGTGTGCAAATGAAAGACCCGTTAAAAACAAAAAAAATGATCGCAACCACCCGGATGTTCGGCATTCCGGTGTACGATATAGATCCGCTAAAAGAAGCAGTGGCCACCTATACATCAAGGGCGGCAGAGAAACTGCGCCGCCAATACAGTGCGGCTGCTTTTATAAGTGTATTTGTTGTCACAAATGAGCAAAAGCCCGGTTACTACACTTACAGTCCACAGACCAGCAGCACTTATATACAGCTTCCCAAACCAACCGCTTATACCAATGAACTGATAAAATGTGCCGTTCCGTTAGTGGACAAAATATACAAGCCCGGTCTTAAATACCTGAAAGCTGGTGTCATACTCAGCGGTCTCGTACCGGATACATCAATCCAGGGAAATCTCTTTCTATCCGATATGAAGAATAATGAACGAAGGGTAATGGATATGTTAGACAATATCAACTTCAGTCAGCGGGATGATGTGCTAAAATTTGCTGCCAGTGGAACCAAAAGAAACTGGAAAATGAGACAGGAAATGCGAAGCCCCAGGTATACTACCCGTTGGAATGAACTGTGTGAAGTTTACTGATCAAATAATCCTTTTTGTTTTGGTTTTGTCAATAAAGAATCACTATTGACGAACTGTGGTTTGATAAGATTCAATCCGCAGGCGGCATTCATTTTATTAACTAAATAAACAGTGAGTTCAGGAGATGTAGCTTCGTCATGCATATGCATGAAAAAATAAAGTTCCTCTACCCCTTTATCAAGCCAGTACTTCATTCGCTGTATCCATGCATCACACCGGGTATAATCAGATGTATGTAAACTGTTGCCTACATAACGAATAAATGTCTTTGGCAGGGTGAGGTGCATATGGGCGCAATCTCTTCTTCCGGCTGTATCGGTAATTACAATTCCTATTTTCATTTCTTCCAGCCGCTGAAGCATTTCATTAAATACTTCTGTTCTGGCAAACCAGCCGGGATGTCTCACTTCCAGGAAAAACTGAATGTCTTTTGGCAATGATGCGAGAAAATCAAAAAGTTCTTTTTTGCGGTTAGGTGAGTAGCTATCACTAACCTGCACAAAAACAGGACCGAGATGTTCTCCAAAAGCGACAATGCCCCGGAAAAATTCATTCACCAGAAAATCTTTTCCGGCCAGGCTGCCGCGATGCGTAACACCCTGGTACATCTTTGGGCAAAACTTAAAATCAAGGCCTTTAGCCTTGTCTGCCCATTTCTTTATCCCCGCTTCCCCCCATATCCTGTAATGAGTTGCATTTAACTCAATAGAATTGTAATGATGTACATAATGCTGAAGAAAATCCTTCTCTTTCGTTTTGGGAGGATATATTTTCCCCACCCACTCCGGTCTTCCCCATTTGGCACAACCAAGATATACCCTGGGATTACTGAAAGGCTTTCCCTTTAATAGTTGTTTATTCCATTCCGGCTCTGGCGGTAAAGAAAAGTCAATACTGTCCAATTCTGATTCTGGTACCCTCCCGAACTCCATTAGCAGATTTTAATCCTTCAAATCTACATATCTTAGGCTATACAAATAGTTGCCATGCGGTTATTACTCATTCTTTTGTTACTGTCTGGTGCATCCTTTGCACAACAAAGACCCAACATCATTTACATCATGAGTGATGACCATGATGCGGATGCTATTAGTGCTTATAGTAAAACATTGATACAAACACCCAATATTGACCGGTTGGCAAAAGAAGGGGCAAAATTCACCCATGCCTTTGTAGGTAATTCCATTTGCGGACCGGCAAGGGCCACCCTGCTCACAGGGCAACATTCACATAAAAATGGAGTAATTGATAACCGAAAGAGATTTGACTCATCCCGGATATCACTGCCAAAGTTGTTACAGGCCGCAGGTTATCAAACAGCCATTATCGGCAAATGGCACCTCCACTCCTATCCAACAGGTTTTGATTACTGGAAAATATTGCCAGGACAGGGACTCTATGTAAACCCAAGACTGATTGAAATGACTGGTGACACCATTACCCAGCAAGGTTACGCAACTGATGTGATTACAGATGAAACCATTAAATGGCTGGATAGAAGGGATAAATCAAAACCATTTGTTTTATTACTTCATCATAAAGCCCCTCATCGCTACTTCTTTCCTAACCTGAAGCACCTGGAAGGATACCACAATAAAACATTCCCTGAACCTTCTACACTTTATGTCGACACATTTAACCGGGGAAGTGCATGGCGCATGCAAACCATGAGCATTCTCCGGGATATGGAATTATGCAGCGACCTGAAAGTGGATCCCGCATTTCTTATGGATATTCCTGAGTACAAGCCAGACTCAACACAAATTGCTTATTACAAAGCCATATTAAACCGGGTACCAGAGGAACAAAGAAAGCGATACAAAGAAATTTATGCCGAAAGAGGAAAATTGCTGAGAGAACGAAGACCAAAAGGAAATGAATTGCTGAAATACAAATACCAATGGTATATGCAGGATTTCCTGGCCTGCGTAGCATCGGTAGATGAAAATATAGGCCGCATCCTCGATTACCTCGATAAAGAAAAACTGGCATCGAATACTGCTGTTATGTACACCAGCGACCAGGGTTTTTTTCTTGGCGAAAATGGCTGGTTTGACAAACGATTTGCCTATGATGTTTCAATGCAGATCCCTTTACTCATGAGATGGCCCGGTCAAATAAAGGCCGGCACCACTATTAATACTATGGTTCAGAACATTGACTACGCTCCCACTATCCTTGATATTGCAGGTGAAAAAACTCCCGGTTGGATGCAGGGTGTAAGCCTGAAGCCGTTGGTTACAGGTAAACAAAAAACATTGAACAGGAATTATCTCTACTACCATTACTATGAGTACGTAAGAGACCATACTGTAATTCCGCACTTAGCAGTAAGAGGTACCCGTTATAAGCTGATTTACTTCTATACAATAAATGAATGGGAACTTTATGACCTGAAAAATGATCCGCAAGAACAAAAGAACCTCGTTAATTCGCCTGCTCATCAAAAGATCCGGCAACAAATGAAAAATGAGTTGCTGAAACTCCGTGATAAATATGATGACCATGAGAAGGCAGGTGAACTAAATTAGATTATAAGAATGACTAAAGTGCAATTTGGAATCGATGCTTTTTTGCAATCGAATCATTACCCAAAAAAACTTCGTTATGCTTTAGTAACCAATAATGTGGCAACAACTTCCGATGGGGAACCCTCCCGGCTGGCTTTACTGAAAGCCGGATTTACCATCAAAAAACTATTTTCTCCTGAACATGGTCTTACTGCAAAAGGCGAAGATGGTTCCTATCAAAACAACAGTGTTGACAACTTGACAAATTTACCGGTGATCAGCCTGTATAGTGACCACCTGGCACCAACGGCAGAAGAACTGAACGATATTGACATAATGCTATTCGATATTCCGGATGTGGGTTGTCGTTTTTACACTTATCTGTGGACAATGACCTATGTCATGGAAGCCTGTGCAGCCAACGGCAAACAAATTATTATTCTGGACAGGCCAAATCCAATCGGAGGAGATTTGGACAAAGCAGAAGGTCCCAGGATGGATGAAACATCCTGCAGTTCTTTTATCGGCAGATGGAATATACCTGTAAGGCATAGTTGCACTTTAGGAGAACTGGCAACATACTTTGCAGGTAACAGAATTAAAAATTGCAAACTGGAAATAATCAAACTTAAAAACTGGAACAGGCTGCTTAGTGTTTTAGAAGCGAATTGGCATTTTCTACCAACTTCTCCTGCTATCCGTGATGCGGAGACAGCCCTTTTATACCCTGGTATGGGATTACTGGAAGGAATCAATGTCAACGAGGGACGGGGCACAGAATATTCGTTTAAAATTTTCGGAGCACCCTGGATAGAAGCCAGTCTTATGTATGAGGCTTTTGTTCAATCGAAGCCAGGAGGAATTGTAATAAAGGAAATTTCTTATGTCCCTGAAACAGGAATCTACTCAGGAGAAAACTGTAACGGATTAAAAATTGCAGTAACAGATACTCATTCTTTTAAACCTGTTGAAACTGGTTTGCGGTTATTACAACTTATTACCTGCCTATTCCCTGATCAATGTAAGCAAAGATTATATCCGACTGTAGCAAATCCTTCTGGCACTGGCCATCTTGATAAACTGACAGGCATACCTCATTCATTTGGAAAGATTAAAACTGGTAGCATTCCAACCACTCATGTCAGCGATTGGAAAGAACAAATCCAGCCTTTCCTGCTTTACTGATATTTCTTCATTAGCTCAAAAAGTATCTTTTTGTCTGTTTCATTAATGGTCTTCGTTGTATCCTTTTGCACAAAATGGATTTTATAAGATTGAATGGCATTTTTCTCATTCTTTATGTCATACCCAATAATTCTTAATGCCTGAATGGGATTAAAATCAACAGGCACCTTCGTGTTTGTAGTATCATACCAGTGTCCAAATCCATTTTGTGCCAGTTTTTGCCAGGGAAAATTCCGGTTAGGGTCAACTTTTCTTCCTGGTGCAATGTCGGCATGACCTATAAAGTTGGCCGCTGGGATATTATAAGCTTTCTTCAACCGGTCTAAAACCAGTAAGAGGCTATTGATCTGCTCATCTGTAAATGTCTCATACCCGTTATTATCAATCTCAATACCAACACTGGATGAGTTAAGGTCAGTCGCATTGCCCCATTTGCTTACACCTGCATGATGCCCTCTCAGCAAATCATTCAGCATATGGTGTATAGTTCCGTCTTTACATATAACATAATGAGAGCTTACTTGTGTCCTTGGCAGCGTAAAGGTTCTTAAGGTTTGTCCGCAACTATCCTGCGCTGTATGATGAATGATTACATAATTGGGTTTGCGCATTGAGAAGTTGGTAGTACCCACCCATTCTGCTGCCGTAGTAAAAGAATCTTTTACCGGGTATTCTGCCAGTGCTCTGGCAAACTTTTTTACCTGCTTTTTATAGTTTTTATTAGTGGCTGCATATTTGCCGGTATTGCAGCTATAAGAAACGAGTAGAGTGATCGCTAAAATCAATGCCTGTAACTTTCGCATACTATCAGATTGAGAATGCTAATGTAGGAAAGAAAGCCCGGCCGGTTCATTTAATTGTGAGGGAAAGCTGAGAGAATTGTCAATTACAGGTATTTCCTGTAGAGTACATAAATGATTTTACGGACTGCCGCATTCATAGATCCTCCAGATCCATCTTTCATAAAATGTCTCTTGAAAGCTGCCACGGCAGAAGCAGGAGCCGAGATATCATAGCCTATTATTCGCAATCCCAGCAGGTAATCAAAATTATCAGGAACTTCTACACCGGTTGTATCATCCCACCAAAAACCAAATCCTTTTTCGCTCATTTCTTTCCAGGGAAATTTTGAACTGGGATCAGCTTTTCTCGTAGGTGCCACATCTCCATGACCAATAAAATTGGGAGCAGGAATTTTGTAGGCCGTTTTCAGACGGTCGAGCAATATCGCAAGACTGTTTAATTGTTCCTCAGTATAGGGTTGAGACCCATTATTAACCAGTTCAATTCCGATACTGCTGGAATTGATGTCGGTATTATTACCCCATTTGCTGTCGCCGGCATGATGGGAACGCAACAGATCATTGAGCATGTGGTGTACCGTTCCATCTTTACAAATAACATAATGAGCACTGGCCTCTCTACCGCCCGGGGTGGTGAATTCCTGTAAGGTTGCTTCGCAACTGTTATTCGCCGTATGGTGTATGATCACATAATTGGGACGTCGTAAACCCATATTAGGCGTACCTACCCAATCTTTTGCATAATTGAGCCCGGAAGAATCAATAAGAGGATACCTGAAAAGCACTCTGGAAAGTGAGTCAACCATACTCACATACAACTGGTTGGCCTTTCCATATTTCGATAAAGCTGTACCGACTCCCGTTGTTACCGAACCCTTCTTTTCAGCAAGTTCAGCTGAATCATTTCCGGGTACTACCGAAGATTTCATGAAATAATCATTCGTTGCATAATTATTGCTTTGTGGCTGTGCAGCTGATACAAAGCCTAACATAATGACAGAAGAAAAAACGAGTAGTCTTTTTGAATATTTTCTGAGTACAGCAATTTGCATTCTTAAAAATAACCATTTTATTTTTTCCGGTTGTTATTAGAACGATAAAATCGCTGTTTTGGTCTGTTACCCCCGCTTCTATGCCGGGGAGAATAGGCAGGAGCCGGCCCTAATTCATGGGGAATCAATCCTTTTTCCACTTCTTTATCAATCAGTTTTTCGATAGAGGCAAAGCGGTTTTGTTCCCTTTCGCTAACCAATGTATAAGCTACCCCATCTGCTTCAGCTCTTGCAGTACGGCCAATGCGGTGTACATAATCTTCACCGTCATGCGGTACATCGTAGTTAATTACCAGGTCAATGGTATCAATGTCAATCCCCCTGCTTAAAATATCAGTAGCCACCAAAATAGGAATACGTCCGCTGGTAAAGGCCTGCAAAACACTTTCCCGTTGTGACTGTTCAAGGTCACTATGTATCTCTTCGATATTGAATCCGCCCTGTTTTAATTCTCTGCGTAGTTGTTTTACTGTTTGCTTTTTGCTGCAAAAGATCAATGCATTTTTATAAGGCGTTTCTTTAAGAAGTTTTTTTATCAAGGGCAATTTTTGCGGCTCGTACACAACAAAAGCTTTCTGTACCACTTTTTCCGGCGGCCTTGAAATAGCAATATTTACTTCAACCGGGTTGTGCAGAATTTTTCTGGCCAGCTGCCTTATTTTTTCCGGCATTGTTGCCGAAAATAAAAGGTTCTGCCTCTTTTCGGGCAGCGTCTTAATAATACGGTTGATATCATCCTGGAAGCCCATATCCAGCATGCGGTCAGCTTCATCTAAAACAAGAAATTGCAGCCCTTTTAAATTAACATAACCCATATTAAGGTGGGCTATCATCCTTCCGGGGGTACAAACAATCACATCAGCGCCTAATTGCAATGCCTTTTTCTCTGCAACAAAATTCTGAGCATCACTGCCGCCATAGATAGCAATAGAACTTAAATGTGTGAAGTATGAAAGTCCCTCTATATGCTGAGCTATCTGAATCGCAAGTTCTCTGGTTGGTACAATGATCAGGGCACCCACTTGTCCGTCCACATGATTATTCAAAAGAGTGTTCATTACCGGCAACAGGAAGGCCGCTGTTTTACCTGTACCGGTCTGTGCGGACGCAATGATATCCCGGCCGGCTAATATTGACGGAATCACTTGTTCCTGTACGGGGGTGGCTGTTTCGTAATTGGAGGCCTCAATGCCTTCCAACAACTCAGGGCGGAAATTAAACTCTGTAAAACGCAATAGTTGAAATTTATGAACGTTGCGAAGGTAGCTGAAAATATGAGGGCTCCTTTCACATTTTTTTAAGCCCGGAACAACAATAAATATCTACTCCTTTCGTCAATTAGCGGTTACTGACTATGAGAAAAAATTCAATCATTTTATTATTTGCAATTTTTTTCTGTTGCTCCTTTATCGGTCGGCCGAAAACCTCTCCGGTCTCACCCCTGTCACTTTATTCTACCGAATGGAATAATCCTATTTACTTAAAATGTAATACTGCAATAGATGCCAACTACATGACAGGCCCGGAAAAAGAAGTAATTTATATTTTAAACCTGCTGCGGGCTAATCCTGCATTATTTGCCAAAACCGTGGTAAAACAATATCCTGAAAAATCCGGCCAGGGATACCTGGTAAATTCATGGTACTATACCAGCCTGTTGGATACCTTGAAGAAGATTAAACCCATTGCAGGTTTAAAACCAGATATAAACTGCTTTAACAGCGCCAAATGTCATGCTTTGTATGCCGGAGCTACAGGTTATGTGGGTCATGAAAGAAGTACCCAGGAATGTCAGTCAAAAAAATATTTCAATGGTGAATGTTGCGATTATGGCAATAAAGAGCCTCTGGATATAGTAATGTCGCTATTAATAGACGAAGGTGTCCCTTCGCTTGGGCACAGAGATGTTTGTCTCAGTTCCTACAAAAAAATTGGTGTGTCTATACAGGCACACCAAAAATATCGCTACAATGCAGTACTCGACTTCAGCTATTAATAGTCATATTTGATCATCTCACCGAGTTTATTAAAAAATAAAAACTCTGAACCTACATCAGTTCCTGCTTTGATCCGGAATATTTCATCCAGTTTTCCGGGCAGTTCAATCTTGATAACATCCCCAATATTTATTCCTGGCCTTTTCTTAAATACAGAATCAAGTGTAATGCGGGGCATCTCATTTCTCGTTACAGGTGTACGGGTATCTCTCCTGTCTCCATTGGCATGATAAACTGCAGTGGAGCGGAACAATCCCCCGGAAAACGTAGCCGTCCAGTCCCCCCTGCATTTGGTCCAGCGGACATTAACAGCATTAGGATAATCCCTTTGAAAAGAAGAACGGACTTTTGCCGGTTGATTTTTAGAAGGCTTGCCGCAATTACCGGCATCACTCACACCGTCCCATACTTTACGGTCATGTTCATCATTTTTTGTCTTCTCGTCTGCAGGTGTTTCCTTATTTTTCCCTTTTCCTTTATCATCAACCTGTGTTGTATTATCCTTTTTCTTTTGTTTATCCTTTCCTTTTTCACCACTCTTCCCTTGTGCTGACAAAGAAAGACAAATTGCAAAACTGGCTGCCAGTATTAGTATCTTTTTCATATCACTTGCTTTTATCCAAAATTAGAGGTTAAAAAAACAAAAAAAGCTGACTTACATATTACGCCGGTACTGTCCGCCTACTTCATATAAGGCATGTGTAATCTGGCCAAGTGAACAATATTTAACCGTTTCCATTAGTTCCGCAAACAAGTTACCGTTATTAATAGCGACTGACTTCAATCTCATCAGCATCTCCCCGGACTTCTGCTCATTCCTGGTCCAGAAAGCTTTAAGGTTTTCAATCTGTTGCTCTTTTTCTTCTGTGGTGCTACGAATCACCTCCCCCGGAATAACCGTAGGGCTTCCCTTTTTATTGAGAAATGTATTTACCCCAATTAATGGTAGCTCACCTGTATGTTTCTGGTGTTCATAATACAGGCTCTCTTCCTGTATCTTATTTCGCTGGTACATTCTTTCCATTGCCCCGAGTACACCACCTCTTTCGGTAATACGGTCGAATTCAGTCAATACTGCTTCTTCCACCAGGTCAGTCAACTCTTCAATAGCAAATGATCCCTGAATAAAATTTTCTGTCTTCGCAGAACCCAGCTCCCGGTTGATGATCAACTGAATCGCCATTGCCCTCCTCACACTTTCCTCAGTAGGTGTGGTAATCGCTTCATCATATGCATTTGTGTGTAATGAATTACAATTATCATATATAGCGTACAATGCCTGCAACGTAGTGCGGATATCGTTGAAATCAATTTCCTGTGCATGCAAACTTCTTCCGGATGTCTGAATATGGTATTTCAGCATCTGGCTGCGTTTGTTCGCCTTATACTTATACTTCATGGCTTTTGCCCAGATACGTCTTGCCACACGGCCAATCACACTGTACTCGGGATCCATTCCATTACTGAAGAAGAAAGAAAGATTGGGGGCAAACTCATCTATATTCATCCCCCTACTCAGGTAATACTCTACATAAGTAAACCCATTAGCCAGTGTAAATGCCAACTGTGTAATTGGATTGGCACCAGCTTCTGCAATGTGATAGCCACTGATCGAAACAGAATAAAAATTACGAACCTTATTCTGAATGAAATACTCCTGTACATCGCCCATTAATTTCAATGCAAACTCGGTAGAGAAAATACAAGTATTCTGCGCCTGGTCTTCTTTCAATATATCTGCCTGTACCGTTCCCCTTACCTGCTGCAGCGCTGACTGTTTACATTGTTCATAAATAGCAGCGGGCAATACCTCATCACCACTGAGACCTAGCAGCTTTAAACCAAGCCCATTGTTTCCTTCGGGAAGTTGGCCTGGGAATGATGGGTTATTATAAACAGGAATTTTTCCGTCGGGATATTTTTTCTTTAGAGCATCCACTACCATCTTCCCTTCTCCATTTTCCATTATCCATTTCTCACATTGCTGATCAATTGCAGCATTCATAAAGAAGGCCAGCAGCATAGGCGCCGGACCATTGATGGTCATAGAAACAGAAGTTTTTGGATCACAAAGATCAAAACCGCTGTACAATTTTTTGGCGTCATCAACTGTAGCAATACTTACACCGCTATTACCGATTTTACCATAAATATCAGGCCGGTAATCAGGGTCCTCGCCATAAAGTGTCACACTGTCAAAAGCGGTAGACAGTCTTTTAGCAGGCTGATCCACACTAACATAGTGAAATCGTTTGTTGGTTCTCTCCGGACCACCTTCTCCGGCAAACATCCTTGTTGGATCTTCCCCTTCTCTTTTCAAGGGGAATACACCAGCTGTAAAAGGGAAATGACCAGCTACATTTTCCTGGGCCTGCCATTTTAAAATATCACCCAAGTCTTTATATTTTGGTAAAACAACTTTTGGGATCCTTGTGCCGCTAAGACTTTTGGTAATCATCGGTTGTTTGATCACTTTATCCCGTACGGTATACTCATAAAAATCCTTCTGATACTCAGTCACCTTATTGGGCCAGTTGGTAATAAGTTTGCGGGCAACAGGAGTCAGCTGTTCCGTATAGAAACTGATCTGCTGTTCTATCACAACCAGCAGGGGCTTGTCTGCTTTTTCTCTTAATGTTTCCTTTGCCCCATGCAGTTGGTATAGCTTACTTGCAATAGCCGCCTGGTCTTTTACCAACTGATCATAATTTCGGTTGTTCTCACTGATCTCACTTAAGTATCTCACCCGACTGGCTGGTATCACCGCTTGTGAAACTTTGGCTGTTTCCGCAAAATGAAAATTACCAAAGGTGACCTTTGTTTTCTTTTCAATTTTCTTTAGTAATAATTCAAACAGGTGATTCACACCATCATCGTTGAACTTGCTGGCCATCGTGCCGATGATGGGTAACTCTTCATCTTTAGCCGTCCAGAGGCTGTGGTTACGTTTGTATTGTTTTCTCACATCTGCCAATGCATCTAATGCACCCGCCTTGTCAAATTTGTTGATGCAGACAAGATCTGCATAATCCAGCATATTAATTTTCTCCAATTGTGAAGCAGCACCATATTCCGGTGTCATCACATACATACTCACATCACAATAATCTAGTATGCTGGCATCACTTTGTCCTACCCCGGCACTTTCCAGGATAACGAAATCAAAACCGGCAGATTTGCATATATCAATAGCCTCCTGCACTGCACTGCTCAGTGCTGTATTATCGTCTCTCGTAGCAAGGCTTCTCATGTAAGCCCTCGGATGCGAAATGGCATTCATCCTTATCCGGTCGCCCAGCAAGGCACCCCCGGTTTTTTTCTTGGAAGGATCAACCGAAACAACGGCAATTGTTTTATCCAAAAAATTATTTAGGAAACGGCGCACTATCTCATCCGTCACCGACGATTTTCCTGCTCCGCCGGTACCGGTTATTCCTAATACAGGAATTGCGGTTGAGGGATTTCCCTTTTGTCCGTCTTCAATACCATTTTCAGCATTGGTAATCTTTCTGGCTATTACTCTTACATCCTTCACCTCACCCAATTTCATTGGTGTTGTGTAATCAGCCTTCCCATTCAATTGCACATCACACTGCCTGATGACATCTTCGATCATTCCTTCGAGTCCCATTTTTCTTCCGTCATCCGGACTATATATCCGGGCAATACCATACTGGTGAAGCTCATCTATCTCATCAGGTAAAATAGTTCCGCCACCGCCACCGAATACTTTAATATGGCCACATCCGTTTTCTTCCAGCAAGTCTTTCATGTATTTGAAAAACTCCACATGGCCGCCTTGGTAGCTGGTAATGGCAATGCCCTGAACATCTTCTTCTATAGCTGTCTCAACGATTTCTTTTACCGACCGGTTATGGCCCAGGTGAATGATCTCAGCACCTTTACTCTGCATAATTCGCCGCATGATATTGATGGCGGCATCATGACCATCAAAAAGACTGGCTGCCGTAACAATACGAACCTTATTGGTAGGGTTATAACTCATAAGTTGTAAGAAAAAGCAAATTTAGCCCAAAAAACTAATGCCTGTTAGCCAATCCAAAGTGCGGGATTGCAGGGGGTTAACTACATTTGCCGCATGCAGCATCTTATCGAATCCATATCGGCACTATATAAACAGTGGAAGGGTACAGAACCTGGTTCCGTTGACCTGCTTCCGCAAAGTGGCAGTGAAAGGCGTTACTTCAGGCTGCATGCCAGCCTGCCGGACAGGCAGGGTAAAGATGGCTCTGTAATCGGAACTTTTGGCGCCAATGTTAGAGAAAACGAAACTTTCATTTATTTCTCCAATCACTTCAGAAAAAACAAACTGGCTGTTCCTGAAATTCTTGCCATCAGCGAAGACAAACAATTTTACCTGCAGGAAGATTTTGGTGATGTTTCATTATTAAATCACCTGGAATCAAAGGGATTTACACAAGAAGTATATGAGCTGTTTAAGAAAAGCCTCGAGGAACTGGCCCGTCTGCAGGTAAAAGGAGACGAAGGCCTGGATTACAACAATTGCCTGACCAATAAAGAATTTGGAAAGCAGGCTATCATGGCTGATCTGCTTTATTTCAAATATTATTTTCTCGATGCACTACGTAAACCATATGACAAGCAAAAGTTGATCGATGATTTTGAAGCACTGAGCAATTACCTGACTCATACAGAATATAAATACTTCATGTTCCGTGATTTTCAAAGCAGGAACATCATGGTTACGAAAGACAGTGCCGTTCATTTTATCGATTACCAGGGAGGTATGAAAGGGGCGCCACAATACGATGTGGCATCCATGCTCTGGCAGGCGAGGGCCAACTTGCCTGATGAATGGAAGAATAATTTGCTGGAAGATTACATGAACTCCTTTGAAGCAACAATTGGCCAGCGTATTGACAGAACTATTTTCCGCAGCCAGTATAACGGCTATGTATTAATCAGGCTATTGCAGGTATTGGGGGCTTACGGCTTCCGGGGATTGTTTGAGAGAAAGGCCCAGTTTTTAACAAGCATACCACTTGCCCTGAGAAACCTCAAAGAGTTTTTTGAACACCAAAGTGTGGGCATATCCGTTCCCGAATTCAAAAAAGTGCTTGACATCTGTGTGGCAGATGAGGTCATTAAGCAATTCACACCTACACAAGCTACAGACAAAACACCGCTGGTGATTAAAGTTCACAGCTTCTCTTATAGAAAACAATTACCACAAGATGAAAGTGGTAACGGTGGTGGCTTTATTTTCGATTGTCGCGGCATATTAAATCCCGGCCGTATTGAAAGCATGAAAACACAAACAGGCCGTGATAAAGAAGTGAAAGATTTTCTGGAACAACAAACCAAAATGCCAGAATTTCTCAATAGTGTGTTTGATATTGTAGACATCACTGTAGAAGAATACATCAAAAGAGATTTTGAAAGCCTGATGATCAGTTTTGGCTGCACCGGCGGTCAGCACCGGAGTGTTTATGCCGCGGATGCAATGGCAAGGCATCTGAAAAACAAATTCAAAGTAAAAATTGAATTGAAACATATTGTTCAGGAGGAAAAAAACTGGCAAAATCCCCTGCCGGAGAATAAGTAATGCAAGCAATGATTTTTGCCGCGGGACTCGGCACAAGGTTTAAACCATGGACGGATAAGCATCCAAAAGCACTGGCATTGGTAAATGGCAAATCCTTACTGCAACGAAACATAGAATACCTGCAGCAATATGGCATCAAAGATGTGATGGTGAATGTGCACCATTTTGCGAACCAGATTGAAGAAGCTATTTATAAAAACAATGGATGGGGGAGTAATATCACTATCAGCGATGAAAGAGATTTTCTGCTCGATACAGGCGGAGGACTGCTAAAGGCAAAGCCTTATTTCGCTTCCGGAGAAAAGTTCGTAACCTGTAATGCTGACATACTTACCGATCTTGATATAAACAAGCTGCTTGCTTTTCATGAAGCCCATGCTCCGCTTATTTCTTTTGGGGTAACTCAACGAAAGACCTCCCGTAATTTCCTTTTTGATGAAAACAGGCAACTCTGCGGCTGGCGAAATAACAATACCGGTGAAGAAAAAATCAGCCGGCATAATAAACACCTTGTTCCAAAAGCTTATAGTTGTGTAGTTGTTTTTGAGTACGCTGTTTTCCGGTTTATGGAACAAGCCGGTTTCTCGGGAAAGTTCTCGTTAACCGATGTATACCTGGAACTGGCCAAACAACATACCATTCTTGGCTATGATCATACAGGTGATAGATGGGCAGATGTAGGTAAAACGGAAAGTGTGGCCATAGCTGAATCACTTTTTTTATAAAGTAATGCAAATACCATTTCAACGGTAGTCCTCATCCCGTCATTTCCATTATCTTACGGCTTTCAAATACATACCATATGAAGAAATTTGTTTTGGCAGTTGTAGCATGCCTTGTTTATGTTGGTTTATGGGCACAATCCGTCTATGATCATAAAGAAGCATTTCATCCCCAGTTTTATCCATACCCCGGCAACGATTACCGCAGTGCCAGCGGCGAACCCGGACACAAATACTGGCAAAACAGGGCAGATTATAAGATTAATGCCACTTTGGATACCGGCACTCACCGTATCACCGGTGATGTAGAAATTACTTATACTAACAACAGCCCGGATAACCTTCGTTTTCTCTGGCTGCAACTGGATCAGAATATTTATAAAAAAGATTCCCGTGGTTCTGCCACTACTACCGAGACTGGTGGACGCTGGGCCAATACAAAATTTACAGATGGCTACAGCATTAAATCCGTGGCCATTGAAACGAATGGGAAAAAAATAACTCCCCAATACAACATTACAGATACAAGAATGCAGGTCTGGTTACAGGAGGCCGTAAAATCATCTGGCGGAAAAACAAAACTCTTTATGCAGTTTGAATTTACCGTACCGGAATACGGAACAGACAGGATGGGAAGATTAAAAACAAAAAATGGTATTGTATACGAAGTGGCGCAATGGTTTCCCCGTATGTGTGTGTACGATGACATACAGGGATGGAATACCATGCCTTACATCGGGGCAGGAGAGTTTTATTTAGAATACGGAGATATAGAATTTACCATTACGGCTCCTTCTAACCTGATTATTGTTGGCTCGGGTGAATTATTAAACCCGCAGGATTGCTATACACCAGAACAAATGAAGAGATGGGAAGCTGCCAAAAACAGCGACAAAACAGTGGCTATCCGCAGTGACAAAGAAGTGAATGACCCAACATCAAGACCCAGGCAAGCCAATTGCTCCTGGAAGTTCAAAATCACCAATACAAGGGATGTAGCATGGGCGGCCAGTAAAGCATTTGTGCAGGATGCCGCAAAAATTAATTTACCCAGTGGTAAAAAATCACTAGCGATCAGTGTTTACCCGGTTGAAAGTATTAAAAAAGACGGCTGGCAGCGTTCGACAGAAATGGTAAAAGGTTCCATTGAACATTATTCCAAAAAATGGTTTGAATATCCTTACCCGGCAGCCACCAACGTAGCCGGTATAGTAGGCGGCATGGAATATCCTGGAATTGTTTTTTGCAGCCATGCCGATTCAGGAACTGGTTTATGGGGTGTAACCGATCATGAGTTTGGCCATACCTGGTTCCCCATGATCGTTGGCAGCAATGAAAGAAGATATGCCTGGATGGACGAAGGTTTCAATACATTCATTAATGGTCTTTCAACCGATGCTTTCAACAACGGTGAATTTAAAGAAACAAGTTTCTTTGGTGATCCCAATTCTTCATTCATGATCAAGTACACTTTTGGAGATGAGATGGATGGCCTTTACACTTACCCGGATGTAATACAACAGGATAACTTAGGTATTGCTGCTTATATGAAGCCTGCGCAGATGCTGACAGCATTACGGGAAGTAGTACTGGGTAAAGATCGTTTTGATGCAGCCTTCAGGGAATACATCAATCGCTGGGCCTTTAAGCATCCTACACCATGGGATTTCTTTCACAGCATGGAAAATGTATCCGGAGAAGACCTTAGCTGGTTTTGGAGAGGATGGGTACTGAACACCTGGAAGCTCGACCAAAAAGTAAAAGAAGTAAAGTATATCAAGGAAAACCCGGCTAACGGCGCTGATATCACATTGGAAAATGCTGAAAAGATGGTAATGCCGGTAACAGTACTGGTAAAAGAGACTAATGGAAAAGAACACCGCATAGACCTCCCGGTTGAAGTCTGGCAGCGAGGCGCTGAATGGAGATTCTTTGTGCCTGTCACAAGCGAAATCAAAGAAGTGATCTTAGACCCCGACAAAAAATTACCCGACTGGAACCGTGAAAATAATTCCTGGAAGAAAAAAGCCTTTTAAATTAAAACCCTCCAAAAGGAGGGTTTTTAATTTGTTTGAAGAGATAGTTTCAGTTTATTTAACAGCAATCATGCTGATCTCTACATTGACAAATTTGGGCAATGCAGAAACCTGGACTGTTTCCCTGGCAGGAAAATCTCCTTCAAAATATTTACCATACGCTTCATTGATAACACTAAACTGGTGCATATCAGTGATAAAAATAGTGGTCTTCACAACATTACTGAAGGTCATTCCTGCCTGTTGTAAAATGGCTTTAAGGTTGTGCATTACCTGGTGTGTCTCCTCCTGCACATCTTTATTTTTCAAATCGCCTGTTGCAGGATCAATACAAATCTGCCCGGAAATAAAAAGCATATTACCAGCCAGAATGGCCTGGTTATATGGTCCGATAGGCGCCGGTGCATCAGGAGTTTTAATGACTGTCTTGCTCATAAGTTTAAAAGAAATTAGGAATAACGAATTTAGGTTTATGTGTTTTCTTTGCAAAAAATAGATTATGAAGATAGCAGTCATTGCAGGTGAGAACGAAAAGGAGGAGTTAATAGCACATGGCGTTACGGACAACACAGAAATACAATGGATAAGCTCCCCGGAAGAAGTATCATCTGACTGCAACTGTTGTATTGACCTCTTGTTCAATAACGAACCCAGCAGAGTTCAGCTATTGTCATCCCTTACCATACCGCTGATTGCAGTGAATGCAGTAGCAATCAGATCAACCGGTTTGCCAGGCAACTTTATCCGCATAAACGGATGGTCTACTTTTTTAAAACGGGATATAATTGAAGCTTGCTGCTCACAGGAATCGATGAAAGTAAAAGCAGCAGAGGTTTTTGCCTGTTTTAATAAAAAAATTAACTGGACTCCTGATATACCCGGTTTTGTGGCTGCCCGCATCATTAGTTCAATTGTTAATGAAGCTTATCTTGCATTGGGAGAAAATGTGAGTACAAAAGCTGAAATAGATACGGCCATGAAATTAGGCACCAATTATCCCTATGGCCCGTTTGAATGGAGTAGCAAAATTGGACTTACTTATGTTTACCAGTTATTGAAAGCCATGGCTGAAGAAAATGAACGCTATAAACCTGCTGAGGAGTTAACAAAAGAAGTTAGTGCTTTATGAGCCTGCTATTAAACATAGATACCGCCCTTGAAACAGGATCTGTTTGCCTTGCTAATTCAGCAACAATAATTGGAAGCAGTGTGAACCATCAGCAGCATGACCATGCTGCATGGCTGCACCCCGCCATTCATGAGCTTTTACAAAATAATAATTTGGAAGCCGGTCAATTAGATGCAATAGCAGTGACGATCGGCCCCGGTTCATACACCGGTCTCAGGATAGGCCTGTCTGCGGCAAAAGGTCTTTGTTATGCACTCGATAAACCTTTGATTACTGTAAGCACACTGGAAGTACTGGCATCGTTAGCTGTTGATGAAGCTGATCAACTGATTTGTCCTGTTATCGATGCCCGGAGGATGGAAATATTTACAGCACTTTACAATAAAGATCTTCAGCTTATCCGTGAACCCGGCGCTTTGGTTTTGCAACATGACAGCTTCAGCGATATTCTTTCAGATCAGCAGGTGCTTTTTTGTGGCAATGCTGTGACAAAAATGCAACCGCTTATTACCTCACCCAATGCTTCTTTTACAAACAAAGCTTCCACAGCCCTTCATCTCGCCCCGCTTGCTTATCAGCGTTTTACTTCAGGCTCATTTGCTGACCTTGCCTATACAGAGCCATTATATCTCAAGGAATTTTATTTTCCGCAACCGAAAGTAAAAGGGAATTAATTCGTCTTATCAGTCGGTAAGTTCTTTTCGCCGTTAATCACATTTAACAGGAGTAATTTCTCTTACCTGAAAGCCAACGATATTTTTGTACTACCTCAAAGAAACTATTGATGAACAACTACTCACTTACGATCAATTCTGTAGCAATGCCAGGCGATACTCTTAAAGTGGATCTGCTGGGTGTAAAAAAAGCTGCACTCGTTTTAAGGGCTATCAATCATAAACTCCGTCAGCAGATATTAAAGCACATCGATGAAAACGGGAAAATAACGGTTACCGAATTATACATCGCTTTAAGGCTAGAACAATCAGTAGCATCACAGCACCTGGCTATTCTCAGAAAAGCCGGATTTGTAAAGACCAGCCGCAACGGAAAGTTCATCTACTATTCAGTGAATTCCAACCGTATAGAAGAGTTAAACCAGTTTGTAAAGAGTTTGGTTGGATAAATTTCCCATTGTCATAAAACACAAATTGAGTTCATACCGCTTTAGCCGGTAAATTTGCTGTTCAAAATTTCACCTATGTTCATTAAGCAACTGTACACAGGCTGCCTGAGTGAGGCTGCTTATTATATTGAAAGCAACGGCGAGGCAGCTGTTGTTGATCCCCTTCGTGATATTGACGAATACCTGCAACTTGCCAATGAAAGAAAAGCCACCATTAAATATATTTTCGAAACACATTTTCATGCTGATTTTGTAAGTGGTCATATTGACCTTGGCAATGCATCAGGCGCACCGATTGTGTACGGGCCGAATACTGTTACGAAGTTTCCTGTTCATGTGGCAAAAGACGGGGAAAAGTTCAGCATTGGAAATCTCAGCATTGAGGTATTACACACTCCCGGTCATACGCTGGAATCCACCTGCTATTTATTAAAGGATGAAAACGGCAAGGATCATTGTGTGTTCACTGGTGATACATTATTTGTCGGTGATGTAGGCCGCCCCGACCTGGCACAAAAAGGAACTGACCTCACTACAAACGATCTTGCGGGCATGATGTACGAAAGCATTCATAACAAATTATTTCCTCTCGCAGATGATGTAATTATTTATCCGGCGCATGGAGCCGGCAGCAGTTGCGGAAAAAATCTGGGCAAAGAAACATTTAGTACTATCGGAGAGCAAAAGCAATATAACTATGCCCTGCAGGCGGCAACAAAAGAAGAATTCATAACAGCCGTTACTACAGGTATTGCTGCTCCGCCACAATATTTTCCTGTAAATGCCCGGATAAACAAAGAAGGGTATGATAGCATTAATGATGTACTGTCAAAAGGCCTTACGCCATTATCAGTGGAGGCATTTAAAGCTGAATTGAATGAAGAAACTATTATTCTTGATACAAGGAACGCCACTGTTTTCACACAGGGATTTGTACCAGGCTCCATCAGTATTGGCCTGGAGGGAAGATTTGCCGAATGGGCAGGAAGCATTTTACCGTTTAATACACCTATGCTGCTGGTAACTGAACCGGGTAAAGAAAAAGAATCCATTGTCAGGCTGGCAAGAGTGGGTTTTGACAAAGTCAAAGGTTACCTGGATGGCGGCTACGACGCATGGCTAAAAGCAGGAGAAAATATTGATATGATCATTGATGTGGAAGCAGATGAATTGTTGATGGATATGCCACACGATACTAACCTGGTGATACTGGATGTAAGAAAAGTGACGGAATTTGGGGATGGCCACCTAAAAGATGCCGTCAATATTCCGTTAGATGAAATGACTGACCCCGGCAACATTGCAAACCTTGAAGACAACATGAACCTATATCTTCATTGTGCCGGAGGCTATCGCAGTGTAATTGCTGCTTCATTGTTAAAACGCCAGGGTATACACAACCTGAGAAATGTTTTGGGCGGATGGAATAAAATAAAAGAACAGGAAAAAGTAGAGATTATAAAAGAAAAGAGTGTATTGAACTGATAAAGAAAGTGCCCTCTGTTGAGGGCATTTTCTTTTGAAAATTATTTTAATCTGCTAAACCGGTAGTCACATTTTACTCTTTATCCATGCATCCAGTTCAGGTGAGCTTTCACAACTGATAATAGCCGCATATCTTGGTTTTGTTCCATTATGCACACCCACATGCCACAATCTTTGTGAGTCAACTACAAAATGAGCTCCTTTAGGCATGGGGACATGTGCCTCACTTTCTTTAATGGGCAAATTATTTTCATCGCTATCATACAGAAGCATATAGCTGTCTGGATTATCAGTCAGTTCAATCCACATTCTTACTACCCAGCCCTCTCCTTCCGGGTTAAGGCGATTGTTATCATCCCGATGAACAGAACGCATTGCCTGGTCATGATTCTGAGGCTCCAGTTTGATGATACGAACCCTCCCAAAATTGGCAGGAATCGTTTTGATATAAGCCATCAGGTTGGGACACAAATCAACATTTGAAGTAAACCTCGCCCCTTTATCCGGTTTTCCATTTTCCCAAAAACCTTTGCACTCAATGGTACCATCGCAGGAAGCCAGCGGTGCAAAATTGGTATCACCACCACTTTTCCAATCCATATAAGTTAAGTTCTCCCACTCCGAAGACGGAATATGGGAAATATCCAACGTCTTCATTATAGCATAGCCCTTTTCTTTCAAAACAGGCATTTCATAATGATTGGTATTCACCGGAATTTTTACAGACCAGTGTTCGCTGTGGGGCCAGAATATGGCGGGTGCAGGTGCTGACATAAAAATAAAGATTAAGGTTGTTGATTTTGCAAGGTGCTAAAGTAGGAAATATCGATAAAATATTCCCTGACAAGAAATGAATCATTATTGCTTTTCGATTTCTAAAAAGAAAGTTAACAGCCTTTATTTTTTACCATTCGTCAGGCAGAATAAACCACTCACCTAAAACAAAAATTTACCGCTGCATTCGCAATTATCTTCATTCTACGAAGAGATTAGTACATCACATAAATATGTGATGTAACCCTTTCAGGGACTGCTTCGTCAAACCAACTATAGTATAGCCATGAAAATCAAAACCAGCCTGGTCTTTGTTGCCCTTATCGCATTTACATTAGTCAGCAATGGACAAAAACTGCCTCCCCGTGAAGTACCTGCCAAACGTACCACACAGCCTGTGAAGATTGACGGATTTCTTACCGATTCTGCCTGGAAAGATGCCGCTGCAATGACGGATTATGTAGAATTCAGGCCAAAAATCGGTGCTAAAGAAGCATTTGAAAACAGGACGATCACTTACCTGATGTACAACGATGAGGGCATTTATTTTGGAGGTTATTGCTACGAACGAACCAAAGACAGTATTGCAACAGAGCTGGCGGGCAGAGATGGCTTTGGCACTAATGATTATGTAGGTATAATATTCGATACGTATTATGACAAGATAAACGGTTTTGAATACTTTGTTACACCGTTAAATGAACAGTGGGATGCAAAAATGGCACCGAGTAGCAACGGAAACAATGAAGATTTCAGTTGGAATGGAGTTTGGCAAAGCGGCGCTGTAATACATAACGATGGCTGGAGTTTTGAAATGTTTATCCCTTATGCAGCCATACGTTTTGGTAAAAAAGAAATTCAGAACTGGGGAATAAATATTACCCGAAGAAGAAGAAAGACGGATCAGCAATACACCTGGAACCCAATTGATCCGAATGTAAACGGATTCCTTACGCAGGAAGGTATTTGGACAGGCGTCACCAATATCAAACCGCCGCTCCGCCTACAATTTTCTCCATACTTCTCGGTATATGCTAATCATTATCCTGCCAATCAAGCCGGACTAAAAAATTTTACGAACCAGGTGAACGGTGGCATGGATGTAAAATATGGCATCAACCAGGCTTTTACTTTAGACGCCACTTTGATACCTGATTTTGGACAGGTGCAAAGTGATAACCAGGTTTTGAACCTGACACCCTTTGAGGTAAAATTCAATGAGAACAGAACTTTCTTTACGGAAGGAACAGAGCTATTCAGCAAGGGAAATCTTTTTTACTCAAGAAGGATCGGTGGAACGCCTATTCGTTTATACGATGCATACAATATCGGGGCTAATGAAAAAGTGATTAAGAACCCAACCGAATCCAAGCTGGTCAACGCCTCAAAAATATCCGGAAGAACTCAAAAAGGTCTTGGTATCGGTGTGTTGAATGCGATTACTAAACCGCAACATGCCATTATTGAAAATTCACAAACGAAAGAGCAGCATAAATTTGAAACTGATCCACTTACTAATTACAATATCCTGGTACTTGATCAGACCATGAAATATAATTCCAGTGTTTCGCTGGTGAATACCAATGTATGGAGAAGTGGCTCCGACTATGATGCCAATGTTACTGCAGCCCTTTTTGATTTGAACAACAAAAAAAATATGTACAATGTAGGCGGGAAACTGGCAGTCAGCAACCTCGTAGGCATCCAGCCTGAGGGTAAAACACTCACCGGTTTCAGTCACGAATTATATTTCGGTAAAACCAGCGGTAAATTCAACTTTAATGTATCGCAGCAAAGGACGGATACCAAATTCAACAGCAATGACCTCGGTTACTTTACTAATAATAACTTCTTTGACCACAGTGCATGGGTGGGCTATCGCTGGACAGAACCTAAAAAATGGTACAACAGGATATTTTTGAATTTCAATTCCTACTTCAGCTTACTGGCAAAGAAATTTACCGGTATCGACCAGAATTATCAAACCGCTTTCTTTAATATCAATACGAATATCCAGGGTAAGAAATTATGGTGGTTAGGAGCTTTTGCCGGGTACGGACCAGGTGACAACGATTTTTATGAACCAAGAAAGGAAGGCATGTTTTTCAAAAGAGGATCAACAGCCGAGGCCGGTGGATGGTTCAACAGTAATGAGTCAAAGAAATATTCATTTTATGTAGAGTTGTTTGCCAGTAAACGATTCAACTTTTACAATGCATACGGCTTTAATATTAGTGTGGGACAAAACATGAGGGTTAATAACAAATTATCTTTCTCGCATTCGCTGAACCTGAATCCACAACGGAATAACATGGGCTTTGCTACTATTGATAATAATGGCGATGTTATTTTTTCCCGCCGTGACAGAAATACAGTTGTAAATACATTGAGTACAAAATATAGTTTCTCCAATAAAATGTGGCTTACATTCCGTGCAAGGCATTATACAAGTTCTGTTGACATAAAAGAACTGTACAATCTCCAGGCTGACGGTAAGCTGCTGCCCAACACAACCTTTAACGACAACCTGAACCAGAACGTAAACTTCTTCAATATTGATATGGTTTATACCTGGCAGTTTGCACCCGGCAGCTTTATCAATATTGTATGGAAGAATGCAGTGTTTGACTTTAATAATGAAGTACAGGCAAACTATTTCAAGAATTTTGAAAGGACGATGAAAGCCAGCGAGAACAATAATATCTCTCTAAAGGTTATTTACTTCCTGGATTACCTGCAATTAAAAAATCACAAAAAGAAAAAAGCATAAAAAAGACCCCGTTTCGGGGCTTTTTTTATGAAA
>JBGARY010000034.1:0-31233 GCA_044229985.1 Chitinophagaceae bacterium | reverse complement strand
GGCAGCCAGCAAAAAGTATACTGTGGGTCTGAATGTTTCCGGTTCTAACCAGGAAATCAATGACGTAGTGTTTGTAAATCTGAATGCTGGCGTTACTGCTCCATCTGATATTCAGGTTACAATTGCGCTTGACTCACAACTGGTAAAGGATTATAATACAGCCAATGGTACAGCTATCAAAGTCATGAATTATTCTTTGTTTAGCCTTCCTACAACTACAATAACTATACCTGCAGGTGCAAAAAATGCACAGATACCTATCAATGTACCCAGTACATTGATGCTGGATCCCAATTCCTCTTATGGTGTTGGTATCAAGATTGCCTCCGTTTCTGGCAACTACCTGATTGCAGGAAATCTGAAGAACCTGATGCTTGAGTTTACTATCAAAAACAAATATGATGGGAAGTACAACCTGAGAGGTTATCACAACAGGGTTCCATATGAAGCGCCTTATGATGAGAACGTTAATATGGTGACCACTGGTCCTAACAGCGTTACTATGTTCTGGCCTTCTGCCGGGTTGTATGCACATCCTATTGCAGGTGGTACTGGATACTATGGAAGTTTTACAACCAACTTCTATTTTGACCTTGTTACCAATAATTTCATAGGATGGGATCAGGTGCCTTATCCTGCCAGTGTAACATGGCAGTATAATCCATCAAGCCGTTACGATCCGGTTGATAAAATTATCTATGCTCATTTCTGGTATAACAATAACCCTGGTGCACGGGCATTCTTTGATACTCTTCGCTACCTCGGACCAAGATAATTTTTTGAGTAGTATGATTTTTTCAAGGGCTGCCCTAAAGGCAGCCCTTGTTTTTTAAAGTATTGGTAAAAAAGCCGATAAGTGTGGAGTGCCATGCCTCTTTTGTACATTTGATGAAAGTATGTGCTATGAAAAAAATTAATGGCTTCTTTTTGCTGTCTCTTCTTTTAGCTGGCTTACAAAGTATAAATGCACAGCAGTTGCAACATCCCGTTTCATTGTCGGCCAATTCCGGCTCTATGACAGGGAGTCCAACAAAATTTGGCGGTATGGCTCCTGATAGCCGCGGCTGGACGGATCCTGCTTTAAATCACAACAAATTGTTGCAGCAACAGGCTGCAGATGGTAATTATAAACTTATTGGTCCCTATAAAGTCGTAGGTTCTCAATATCTTTTCGGCGAGCATCACAAGGCGGATATGTTTACGCAGGAGGCAAAAGCGTATAATATTTTCGTTAGTTATAATACCTACAACCAGGAAGTTGAATTTTATTCTACATCCAACCCCACCACTCCGCTGGTAAGAGAGCCCGGCACGGTGGACTCCTTCACAATCCATAGCAATACAGAACTGGGTATTTCAAAGAACCTCCGGTTTATTTACGGAACTGCTTTAGGCAGCAAGGATAAGTTTTATTACCAGGAAATATTTTCGGGTAAGAAATACAGTGTTTACAAAAGGTACAAGAGTGATTTGGGTTATGTAGGCACTAATCTTGCTCAGTCTGAATTGCGGCAATTTGACTTACAAGTTGACTACTATTATACAAATAATGAAAATAATGAGCTTAAAAGAATCAAGCCTACTGCTTCAGCAGTGATGAAAGAATTCAAAGACTCAAAAGAGCTGTCCCAGGTAGTAAACAATGATGAGTTTATAGCAAATCCGGATGATTCTTTTATCAAAGTTTTTAATTATTTGAACAAGGCTGTGAAGGGATTTTAATAAATTAATCATTTTAAAAATGACATTATGAAACAGTCATTTAAATTTTCCGTTGTTGCTATCTTACTATTGGTTATTGCGACCAAATTATCTGCACAGATAAGGCAACCTACGGCATTGTCAGCAAACTCTGGTTCATTAACTGGATTGCCCGATCAATGGGGAAGGCCTGCGCCAGACAGCCGTGGCTGGACAGATCCTGCATTGAATTACAACAAATTGCTCCAACAACAAGTTAATGATGGTAATTATAAACTAATAGGGCCTTATAAAGTTGTTGGTTCATCATTTCTTTTTGGGCATCATCATAAAGCGGATATGTTTACCCCGGAAGCAAAGGCCTATAATATCTTTGTAAGCTATAACACCTATAACCAGGAGGTGGAGTTTTATTCAACATCTAATCCCAACACCCCGCTGGTAAGAGAGCCTGGTTCTGTTGACTCCTTCATTATTCATAAAAACGACGAGATTGGCATCTCTAAGCAGCTTAAATTTATCTATGGTTCTTTATTGGGAAGTAAGGAAAAATATTACTACCAGGAAATTTTTAATGGGAAAAATTATAGTGTTTTTAAAAGATATAAATCTGATTTGGGTTATGTTGGATCCAACCTGGCACAAGAGGAACTTCGGCAGTTTGACCTGCAGACAGAATATTATTATAGTAGCCCGGATAATAAAGGGTTAAAGAAACTAAAAGCCAATGCTTCATCTGTGATAAAAGAATTCAAAGATGTAAAGGATCTTACTTCTGTAATAACTGCTGATATGTTTACGGCCAACCCGGAAGAAGCACTCAGCAAAGCTTTTATTTCTTTAAATGAGCAATAAACTATTTTGCATTTAAATCGTCTTTAAACAAATTCTTATCATGCGTAGTATTATTTCGTTTATTCTTCTTTTTATTAGTGGTGCAGCGATGGCACAATCAGGTTATATGGATAATGCCCTTAATTACAACAGGCTTATCCGTGAAAGAACTGGTGACGGGGTGTATAAAGTAATTGGCAATTTCAGGGTGGTGGGCACTTCTTACCTGTTTGGCGAAAAAAATAAAGGTAATTTATTCAGCACGGAAGCAAAAGCCTATAATATTTATCTCAGTTATAATACATACAACCAGGAAGTTGAGTTTTACTCTTCTGCTAACCCTGATAAACCCTTAGTGAAAGAACCCGGAACGGTTGATTCTTTTGTGATCAATGACAATATTGAAGTGGGTATTAATAAGCCTATTAAGTTTGTTTATGCCACACATATAGGGGCATCTGATAAATTTTATTACCAGGAAATTGTAAGCGGGGGCAGGTTTTCATTATATAAAAGATATAAATCAGAGCTGGGCTATGTGTCTACCAACTATGTGCAGTCAGAATTAAGGCAGTTTGATATGACATACGATTATTACTATTCCGATAATACATCAAAAGGGGTCAAAAAGCTAAAAGCCAATCCCGGCTTTGTGACCAAAGAATTTAAGAGTATAAAAGATGTATCAGGTATTGCTACCTCAGATGCATTTTCAATGAACCCGGAAGAAACGCTTATTAAAGTATTTAGCACCCTCAATAATTAATTCATCTTTCAATCACCAATATGAATGATCAGCAACCACTCCCTAACCAACTTAATATTGAGATATCAGAAGAGATTGCAGAAGGAGCTTATGCCAACCTGGCTATCATCACCCATTCACATGCTGAATTTGTCATTGATTTTGTGAATGTAATGCCCGGTACGCCTAAGAGCAAAGTAAAATCAAGGATCATACTGACACCGCAGCATGCCAAGCGGCTGATGAAAGCCCTAACAGAGAATATCCAGAAATACGAGTCAGTTAATGGGCCGATTAAGGACCTGGAGGAAATACAAATGCCATTCAATTTCGGCGGGCCGACAGCGCAGGCATAGAGAAGTCGGGAGTTGATAGTCAGTAGTCAAGAGTCTTTTCTACTAACGAAATTTATCCGGGTTGTTAATCATATACCAGATTAATTTTCCTGTTTCATCATTTTTCGCTGATAGATAAATATGTTTTTCATTTGAGATGTAACCGCAGTCTTTTGCAAAATCAAGCCATACTTGTGTTTCGGCATTTTCCGATTCACAGTCATTGAGTTTGCTTAGAAAGTAATCTTTGTATCGCCTTCTTCTATAAGCTTCAGTAATATTAGTGCATACAGATCTCGAAGATCTTCTAATCTGATCAGTCAGCGAATATTTTTCTTCCGGAGGAAATTCTTTCGATAAAACAAAAATTTCCATAGCCAGGTCATATGCTTTTTTAAATGCGAGCAGATCCCTATAATCTCCCATAAAATATATTGTACAGTTAAATAAATGTACTCTCTCAAGACTGTTGACTCCCGACTCCCGACTCCAGACTCACAAAAGCCCTTCGTCTGCAAAACTGTAATACCCCGTTTCACTTACAATAATGTGATCGATTACGGCAATGTCAAGTAGCCTTGCTGCTTCCTTTATCTTGGTGGTAAGCTGTTCATCAGCCCGGCTGGGTTTCAGGCTGCCTGAGGGATGATTATGGCAGAGAATAATGTTGACGGCATCTTCTTCCAGCGCCTTTCTTAAAATGACCCGTGGGTCGGCCACGGTGCCGGTTATGCCTCCCTCGCTAATGATTTCAAAGTGGTTGATCTTATTGGCCCTGTTCAGGAAGAGAACAGCAAAAACCTCATGGCGGTAATCTTTTAACCGGACTTGCAGGTAACCGGCAATATCCCTGCTGGTGCTGATAATTGTTTTTTGCAATGGATTGGCTGATTGTCTTCTCCTTCCCAATTCAAGGGCGGCAGCAATGGTAATGGCCTTGGCTTCGCCAATACCTTTAATTTTCATCAGTTCTTTTATAGAAAGACGACCTAACTCACTAAGGTTGTCTTTTCCAAGTTTTAAAACCTCTTTGGCAAGGTCAACCGCTGATTTTTCGCGGCTGCCATTATGGATGAGAATGGCCAGCAGTTCAGAGTTGCTGAGATTTTCTGCACCATTCAATAGTAATTTTTCTCTTGGGCGGTCGTCTTTTGCCCAATGCTTAATTGAGTACTTGTGCTCTTGCATGAAACAAGGTTAGCCAATAATTTTATGCCTGACAATACCCGAAAGTGGTATTTGTGCCAGGTCACCAATAAACGGATCCACCCTTTGAAAAACACTAAAATCTGGTAGATATGAAAACCAAGACATTTAGCCCCGTGGGTTCACTGCACCCGGTTCTTTTCTTTGCAGTGGTATATGTGGTGGCCATTGTTTTCTCCATTTTCATTTGCTCCACACTTTTTTATAGTTGTAATGCCAGCCCTGCAAAGGTGGGCCAGCAGCAGGAGGCCCCGGTTGAAAAGCCTGTTAATAGCCCAATGGAGATGGCTTCCCGTTAATTGGCTGTTTAGGGTCAATATTTTTTCCGGCATGCTGTGGCGATTGGGTGGAGAATAATATCTTCGCCGCACATTTTCCTGCCATGCAATACGCCAAAATTTTCTCCGGAACCGGCTCGCAAAAGCTAGCCGAACAAATATGTAAACGTTATGGTACGAAGCTGGGAAAGGTCAATATCCAGCGATTCAGTGATGGGGAAATATGCCCCATTTTCCTGGAGAGTGTAAGGGGAGACTATGTTTTCCTTATTCAGAGCACTTTTTCCCCTTCTGATAACCTGATGGAACTGCTCCTGATGATCGATGCCGCCAGGAGGGCCTCGGCAGACAAGGTGATTGCTGTGATCCCTTACTATGGTTATGCCCGCCAGGACAGAAAAGATAAACCAAGGGTGGCAATCGGCAGTAAGCTGGTTGCCAATATGTTAGTAGCTGCCGGGGCCGACAGGGTAATCACAATGGACCTCCATGCACCACAAATCCAGGGCTATTTTGACATCCCGGTTGACCATCTTGACAGCCATGCAGTTTTTATCCCTTACATAGAGAATCTGAGGCTGGAAAACCTTACCTTTGCGGCCCCTGACGTAGGAGCAACCAACCGCATCAGGGAAATTGCCAGCTATTTCAATGCAGAAATGGTGATTTGCGATAAGCACCGTAAAAGGGCCAACGAGATCGCCAGCATGGTAGTGATAGGAGATGTGACCGACAGGGATGTGGTATTGATAGATGACATTTGCGACACCGGCGGAACACTGGCAAAAAGTGCAGGTCTTTTAAAAGAAAAAGGAGCAAGAAGCGTAAGAGCCTTAATCACCCACCCGGTATTGAGTGGCAAAGCTTACGATAATATTGAAAACAGTGTACTGGAAGAGCTGGTGGTTTGTGATACGATACCGTTGAAGAAAGAGAGCTCAAAGATCAAAGTAGTGAGTGTATCAGAGCTTTTTGCAGTAGCTATCCGCAATGCTTATGAAAATAAGAGTATCACCAGTTTGTTCATTCATTCACAGCGAAAGGATGACAGCAAGCGGAACAGGGGATTAGAATAGATTTTTTACTTAAACAATAAATAAACAAGAACAATGAAAACAATTACAATCGAAGGACAACTGAGGACCGGATTCGGCAAAAGCGCCACCCGACAACTCCGCTCTCAGGAATTGGTGCCTGGTGTAATTTATGGCGGCTCTCAGGAGATCAATTTCCAGGCTCCTGCTGCAGCTTTCAAAAATTTAGTGTACACACCAAGTTTCCAGATCGCTGAAGTAGTATTGGATGGTAAAACGTACAGAACCATTCTGAAAGATCTTCAGTTTGACAAAGTAAATGACTCGCTTATCCATGTAGACCTGCTGGAGCTGGTTGAGGATAAAAAAGTAATCGCTGATATTCCCCTGAAGTTCGTTGGAGCATCAATAGGTGTAAAGGATGGCGGTAAGCTGGTTACCAAGATGAAGTCATTGAAAGTGAAAACTTATCCAAAGTACCTGAAAACACAAATCGAAGTTCCGATCGATAATTTGGAACTAAACGGTAATATCAGGGTTGAAGATGTGAAAGAAGAGCATTATGAGATTCTGAATTCTCCCCGTATTCCTATTGCTTCAGTAGTGCTGACAAGACAATTGAAACAGGA
Source organism: Chitinophagaceae bacterium (assembly GCA_044229985.1). Classification (GTDB taxonomy): domain Bacteria; phylum Bacteroidota; class Bacteroidia; order Chitinophagales; family Chitinophagaceae; genus JJ008. Next base: position 24,471 of record JBGARY010000034.1, on the reverse strand, counting down.
GGAAGCTGCTGCTCCTGCTGCCGGTGCTGCGCCTGCTGCTGCCCCTGCCGCTGCTCCTGCTGCAAAGAAATAATTTCTTTCAAAAAAATAACTAAACCCGTCTCGCAATGCCTGACGGGTTTTTTCTTGTCTTAATCCGATATTTGAATTCAATTATGAAGTTTCTGATTGTTGGCTTAGGAAATATTGGCAACGAATATACCCACACCCGGCATAATATCGGCTTTGATGTGGTGAATGCATTTATACTTAAGCATAGCGGTGCGTTTGTAACAGACAGGCTGGCTTATTATTCCCAGGTAAAATGGAAGGGCAAAACCTTTATTTGTATTTGCCCTACAACTTATATGAACCTGAGCGGAAAGGCAGTGAAATATTGGATGGACAAAGAAAAGATTGCTCTTGAAAATATGCTGGTGATAGTGGATGATATAGCCCTTCCCCTGGAGAAGCTTAGAATCCGCCCTTCAGGAAGCGATGCAGGGCATAACGGGTTAAAAAGCATCCAGGAGGTATTGGCTACCACTGCATATCCCAAACTAAGATTCGGGATTGGCAACAATTATCCCAAAGGGCACCAGGCGGATTTTGTATTGAGTAAATGGAATAAGGAAGAAGAACCCCTGGTAAAACTAAAGATCAGTAAAGCGGTAGAGGCCATTGAAATATTTGCCACACAAGGCATTACCACTGCGATGAACCATGTAAATAATCAGGTCTATTCGCTATGAGAAATCAGATTGATTACTTACTTTAGCTGCCCGGCTATACTTTCTGCAACTCCATTTTGGGCCGGTCTTTAGAATCCAATAAACTTATTGATTACCAATTGATACATGGGATAACCACTGCAAGAGTGCTCCTATCCGATGTATTTAATTTAAACTCTGCCTGTTTATGAAGATTTTTTGCATTGGTCGAAACTATGTAGCACATGCTGCTGAGCTTGGTAATGAGGTGCCGGATGAACCGGTGATTTTCATGAAGCCTAAAAGCGCCTTACTGCAACCGCATACCCCCTTTTATTATCCCGAGTTTACCAATGAACTTCATTATGAGTGTGAACTTGTATTACGTATCAGCAAGAACGGAAAATATATACAGGAGAAATTTGCCAGTAAATACTATGATGCTATCACCACAGGAATAGACTTTACAGCAAGAGATATCCAAAATGAATTGAAAGAAAAAGGGTTGCCCTGGGAAAAAGCAAAAGCATGGGATAATTCTGCAGTGATTGGTAAATGGGTTCCTATTGCCAATATCAAAAACAAAAAGGACATAAATTTCTGCTTGTATAAAAACAAGGAGCTGGTACAACAGGGAAATTCATCTAATATGATACACAGCTTTGATAAGATTGTGGCTTATATATCCAATTACTTTTCCGTTAACATTGGCGATGTGATTTTTACCGGCACGCCGGCCGGAGTAGGTGAAGTAGTGGTGGGCGATGAACTGGAGGGCTTTATCGAAGACGACAGCATGTTTTCTTTAGAAGTAAAATAATAACCAAAACTACCTGATGAAAGCCACTCTTAATATAGGGTGGCTTTTGCTTTTACAGCCATGGCCTTTCCCTTAATTTTGCCTCTTACCTGCTTGCTATTACATGATTGATACAACAATATTACTAAAGGCTTACCGGCTGATGTGCCAGGCAAAAGTGATGGCAGAAACCTATGAAGCCAACCGTTCCGTTTGCAAGTATGTGCACTCCACTTCCCGTGGCCATGAGGCTATTCAACTGGCAACTGCTTTTCAATTGCAACCAACGGATTTTGTAAGTCCTTATTACCGGGATGAAAGTTTGTTGCTGGGATTAGGATTCACACCATATGAGCTGATGCTTCAATTACTGGCCAAAGGCAATGATATATTTACTGGTGGCCGGGAATATTATTCTCATCCTAACTACCGCGGAGAAGATAAGCCAACGATCATACACCAGAGCAGCGCTACGGGTATGCAGGCCATACCTACCACAGGTGTGGCGCAGGGAGTTCAGTATTTGGAGAAATATGATAATGCAAGGCTTAAGAAAGGATCTAATGAAGAGTTGCCCATAACCATATGTTCGCTGGGCGATGCCAGTATTACCGAAGGTGAGGTGAGCGAAGCATTCCAGTTTGCCGTGTTAAAACAATTGCCCATTATCTACCTTGTACAGGATAATAATTGGGGTATCAGTGTGACAGCCGGTGAAGCAAGGGCGATGAATGCCTTTGAGTTTGCAGCAGGGTTCAAAGGAATGAACCGCATACAGGTGGATGGCAGCGATTTTGAAGCATCCTATGCTGTGATGAAGGAAGTGACAGATTTTGTAAGAAGGGAAAGAAAACCTTACCTGGTACATGCACAGGTACCCTTGCTGGGGCATCATACGAGTGGGGTAAGAAAAGAATTTTATCGTTCTGAAGATGACTGGGCAAGACATACACAACATGATCCCGGCCCAAAATTGAAAAACAAACTTTTAGCAAAGGGAATTCCGGAAGACCAATTAATAGAAATTGAGTCAGACGCAGCCGCATTTATTGCAGCCGAATTTGCCAATGCTGTAGATGCACCGGAGCCTGATCCGTTATCTGTAGACAAACATGTATTTGCACCCACACCAGTAACGGAAGAGGCAGGAGAGAGAAACCCGGCTGGCGCAGAAAAAGTGATCATGGTGGATGCGGCTTTGTTTGCCATTAGAGAAATTATGGAGCAGCATCCGGAAGCGATACTATACGGGCAGGATGTTGGTAAACGGCTGGGCGGTGTTTTCCGTGAAGCTGCCACATTAGGAGAAAAATTTGGTGACCACCGGGTATTTAATACAGCTATTCAGGAAGCCTATGTGGTAGGTTCAACAGTGGGTATTAGCGCTGTAGGCCTGAAGCCGATTGTGGAGGTACAATTTGCTGATTATATCTATCCCGGTTTCAATCAGCTGGTAACAGAAGTATCTAAAAGCTGTTACCTGACCTGTGGTAAATTCCCTGTGTCGATGATATTGCGGGTTCCCATTGGCGCCTATGGCGGCGGAGGTCCCTATCATAGTGGCAGTGTGGAAACCACAGTGCTGTCTGTAAAGGGCATTAAAGTGGCTTATCCTTCTAATGCAGCTGATATGAAGGGATTGATGAAAGCTGCGTATTACGACCCCAATCCAGTTGTGATGCTGGAGCATAAGGGACTTTACTGGAGTAAAGTGCCGGGTACAGAAGATGCAAAAACCATTGAACCGTCTGCCGATTATATACTGCCTTTTGGTAAAGCAAATATTGTAACAAATGCTGCTACCGATAAAATTGCCAATGGAGAAAGCTGTGTGATCATTACGTATGGCATGGGTGTATACTGGGCTAAAGCGGCGGCTAAACAATTCAACGGGCAGGTGGAAGTTGTGGACCTGCGTACCTTATTTCCGCTGGATGAGGAGTTAATTTATGAAAGGGTAAAAGCACACGGAAAATGCCTGGTGCTTACAGAGGAACAACAGAATAATTCTTTTGCAGAGGCTTTGGCAGGCCGTATCTCCAAAAACTGTTTTCAATGGCTGGATGCACCGGTAGAAGTACTGGGAGCTTTGAACCTGCCTGCAGTGCCTATGAATATGGGTTTGGAAAAAGCTATGTTGCCGGATGGGGAGAAATTAGCTGTTGTATTGAATCAATTGCTGAGTTCTTAACCTTAGAAAAAATACAGGAACACGGATAACACTGATAAAACGGATGAACACAGATTATTCTTCTTCAAAGTAGTCAGAATCTATTTTTTTGATTTCGTATGTGTTTTGCACTGATACACCAAGATTATAATCAATCATTAATTGCGATAATTTTTCTCCATCAATTAAGACAATCTTGGTATCCATTTGGGCGGCATATTCGGTCGCTTCTTTTGTAAAATGAGAAGTAGTAATAAAAACCCCTTTTTTTGCCCTTTGACCAGCAAGGGCGCCTACAAATTTTTGAACTTCCGGTCTCCCAACAACATTTTCCCAGCGTTTAGCCTGAATATAGATGACATCAAGCCCTAGTTTATCTTCCTTAATTATTCCATCAATACCTTCATCACCACTTTTTCCAATTGCCTGGCCTGCATCATGTATTGAGCCACCATATCCCATTTTAACAAGGAGTTCGACAACGATTCTTTCAAAAAAGTAGGGATCAATTGTTTTTAATTTGCTTAGTATGTCTTGTTCTAATGATTGACGAATTTTTAAATATCCTATTTCGATTAGTTCCGCAGGGTTTTGTTGTTTTTCTTCCCCATTTATTTCTTCCTCAATGTCTGTTGTTTCTTTTTTCTGTGGAATCTGAAATGCAAGAAATTCTGGGTATTGCTTTAAATATTTTACATTAATTGTAGCTGGTCTTGACTTTATTACTTCCATTCCTTTTTCAGAAATGGTAATATGGCCTCTTTTGAAAGAATCAATTAAACCTGCTTTTTTCATATAAGTTTTCGCCCAGCCAACTCTGTTCTTAAAAATAAAATCAGTACCACTTGGTAATAAAATGCTTCTTTCTTCTTTTGTTACACCAAACTGTTCTGCCAGTATATCTTCGATTTGCCTCATACTATATTCTTTGCCATCACTAATTACAGTAAGAAGTGGCAACATCAATGTTTGAAAATCAGGTATCATAAAATCAGTGTTAATCTAATAAATCAGTGTCATCTGTGTTCCTATCCCTTCAAATTTAACTTTATCTGCAACTCATCAAACTGTTTTTCATCAATCGTAGCTGGTGCATCCAGCATTACATCACGACCTGCATTGTTTTTCGGAAAGGCGATAAAGTCACGGATACTTTCGCTGCCACCGAGGATAGAACAAAGCCTGTCAAAACCAAAAGCAATACCCCCATGCGGCGGTGCACCATATTCAAAAGCGCCGAGTAAGAATCCGAATTTGTGTTGCTGTTCTTCCTTATCCATTCCTAAGGCCGCAAACATTTTTTCCTGCAGCTCTCTTTGGAAAATACGGATGGAACCACCACCAATTTCATTTCCGTTCAATACCATGTCGTATGCATTGGCCTTGATATTGGCATAAGGATGTTTCAGGTATTCGGCAGCATTCTCAATCACCGGGTTATTATTGATCATGGTATCAATCTGTGATGGCTTGGGAGAGGTGAAGGGATGGTGACGGGCTACCCAGCGGTTGCCTTCTTCATCATATTCAAATAACGGGAAGTCAAGCACCCAAAGCAACTTGAATTCAGTGTCTTTCCTTAAACCTAAACGGTTGGCCATTTCCATTCTCAGATCACTTATTGCTTTTCTTGTTCTTTCTTCGGTCCCGGCAAGAATTAATACCAGGTCGCCGGTCTTTGCATGGGCTGCATCGGCAATAGCTTTTAGTCTTTCTTCGCTGTAAAATTTATCTACACTGCTTTTGTATGTTCCGTCTGCATTACACTTAATAAAGACAAGTCCCTTAATTCCTATCTGCGGACGTTTAACCCATTCCGTCAATTCATCTGTTTGCTTACGGCTGTATTCACTGCAGCCGGGAACGGCAATGGCCAGCACTGTTTCTGCTTCGTCAAATACTTTGAAATCAGCACCGTTGATTAATGCAGCGTTATCCTGTTTTTCAGTGTAAACGGTAGCCGGCTTTTTGAGATTCAGCAACTGCATGCCAAAACGGATATCGGGTTTATCGTTGCCATAATTCCACATGGCATCCTCCCATGTCATTCTTGGGACTATTTCTGAGTATTCAATTCCTTTTACTTCTTTGAAAATGAACTTGATCATGCCCTCAAACATGTTCAGTATATCCTCCTGCTCTACAAAGGCCATTTCACAGTCTATCTGGGTAAATTCAGGCTGGCGGTCTGCCCGCAGGTCTTCATCCCGAAAGCATTTTACAACCTGGTAGTAGCGGTCATAGCCACTTACCATCAGCAGTTGCTTGAAGGTTTGAGGTGATTGGGGCAGGGCATAAAACTGTCCGGGGTTCATTCTGGATGGTACCACAAAATCCCTCGCACCTTCCGGTGTAGATTTGATCAGGAATGGGGTTTCAATGTCCATGAAATTATGCTGGTGCAGGTAATTCCTGGCAGCACGGTTTACCGCATAACGTAATTCAAGATTCTTCTTTACCGCATTTCTTCTCAGGTCGAGGAAACGGTATTTCATCCGCAGGTCATCACCACCATCAGTATCATCCTGTATGGTGAAAGGCGGCACGGCCGACTTGTTCAGAACTTTAAAGGAAGAAACAAGTATTTCAATATCACCGGTTGGGATATTAGGGTTTTTATTACTTCTCTCGTTGACTGTGCCGGTAGCCTGCAAAACAAACTCACGGCCCAGCGGATTTTCTTCCAGTTGTTTATTTAGCTCTTCTCCAAACAATAGTTGGGTAATGCCATACCGGTCACGGAGGTCAATAAATGTGATGGCTCCGAATTTGCGGACGGTTTGTACCCATCCGGCCAGGGTTACTTCTGTTCCTTTGTTTGTTAGCCTTAATTCGCCACAAGTATGAGTTCTGTACATGTTCAGTTGAAAAATTGATAGGTTGAAAAGTTGGGGAATTACCCTTTGAAGACAGTCGTAACAGTTTTTATTTGTTAACCGCTCAACAGAGCTTTTCCGAGGCGCAAAGATAAGGTAAAGCCTGCCAGTGGCTAAGTGCGGCAAGTTCTAAAGGGTGGTTGTTTTATGCTCCCTTATTTCCCTTGGCCGCTGTATGGCGTAATAGTATAAAAGTATGGCAGCGCCGGTGATAAAAGGAATGAGGGCCATGTGTTTGCCTGTAAACTCATTCCATACGATGGCTTCATCAAAACCAAAGAATTCGCTGATCATCCAGTAGCCGTTGGCACAGATCCAGAAAGTAATGGCAAGGTTGTGGGCCAGTTCAGATTTCATTTGTCTGGTACGCCAAGCAATGATTATAGAGATGACAAGGGTAGGGATAAACATGGCTAATCCCAGCTCCCGCCATATCAGGCACCAGCTGATATCTTTTACCAGCCAAAAAACAATATGCATGTTTTCCATGCGGCGATAACGGGAGGGGATGCTGTATAAAGCTTCGTTGGCCTGTTCCATCTTTTGTGAGTTATAAAAAGTAAGTTATGAAATGTTGCGGGAAAGGATCCTTGTAAATCGTTTAACATCCGCTTCTGCTATTATTGGTGTATTGTGAAGCAGGTGATCTGCCAGTTGTTGTGCGAAAAAAGGTGCTAATGAGCAGCCCTTTGTTCCCATTCCGTTAAGTATTCCTATCTGTGGATATAAAGGATGCAAACCAACAAAAGGTCTTCTTTCCAGGGTGGCGGGCCTGTTGCTGGCAATATGTCCAGTAACAGTGTAAGGAACTTTCAGCCATTCTTTCAGCAGCAGCTCTGTCTTTTCCCTGAATGCCGGAGTTGGATCAAGATTTTCAAAATCCCATTGATAAGAGGAGCCAATCCACCAATGGCCCGCTGTAGACAACGGAACAAGCATCATCCCTCTTTTATAAATGCAGTCTGCTGGAAGATTCGGGATTTCAAGTGTCAACGCTTCACCTTTGTTCGGTGCAAAGGGTAAAGTGTTGAAATAAGGATTGCTTCCGGCAACAGCACCATCACAGAAAATAATTTTTTCGGCAGTTATTTCTTTATAATGTACTTCCTCTGTTGTAAGAACCAGCTGCGACAGATCAAATTGTTCATTCAGCAGTTTTCCTTTTTCTGTCAAAACCTTTCTCCATGCCGGTATGATATTGTCTAAGTGGGCCGTGTACGCCGGTTTCACCTGTCCATATCCCAGTTCATAATTAAACAGGTCATTATAACTGACCGATTCATCCAATGAAACATAAGCTGCATTTTCTTTCACTCGTTGCTGAAAGCTATCCCGCATCTGGGCACTGGGAAAAAAATCGATAATATCTTTTTGTGAGATGGTCTTTATGCCGAGTTGCTTGCCAAATTCTGTGTAAGCATTCCAGGCAAAGGGAAGCAGTTCTTCAATCATCCATGCAGTTACATGTCTTCTGCCGGTTACGGGATTTATGATACCTGCTGCAAGACGAGAAGGCGCATTTGAATCGTTATTGTCAATGACAAGAAATGACCTGTCGCTTTTTTCAAGATAATAACTAAGCCAGGTGCCACTTATCCCTTGGCCGATGATTAGATACTGAAACTGCATGAGGCAAATGTAAATGAAATGAGGATTAGCCTTTTTGCGTAACCTGATTTAGTGACTCTGTTGTATAAGAAGAGTTGTTCATCAGGTTTATTTTATAGAATTCGGTTAGTGATATATTTCTGAGTAAGGCCAGCATTACTTTTATTATGTATCCGTGGCTTACCAATACAATCGTTTCATTGCTGTGATTTCGCTTTATTTCATCCAGGAAATTAGCTGATCGCTCTGCCACAGATTCAATTGTCTCCATGCCTTCGTACATATCAGTTTCAACATAGGGCTCCGGATAGGCCTTGCCCTGTAATATCCCCAGGTTTCTCTCCATTAATCTTTCATCTGTAATTATCCGGCTATCGTTGTTATGTTTATGAACAGCCTGTGCTGTCTGGAGGGCACGGTTGAGCGGACTTGAATAAATTGTCTGAAAAGAGAATTGTTTCAACTGCTCTCCCAGCTTTTCGTTTTCCCTTATTCCCTTTTCAGACAAAGTGCCGTGGTCTTGTCCCTGGCAAATATTTAATCCATTCTCAATGGTTTCTCCATGCCGGGCAATTATCAGCCTGTTCATATTTACTCCTTTCTGTTATTCTACATTAACCCTGATTCCTTCAGAATGTGAAGAAAACTCAGGAGCATACATACATTGAATACTGGTTATTCCATTGCTGAAATTACCTGTATGAGTAGCAAACAATGTGTACTCAAAAACATAGGTTCCTTTTCTCAGGTAAGAGAAAAAGAAGTTGGTGCTGGCGTCTTTGGTGGTCTCATAATAGCCAAGGCCGCCATGCCACTTATAACTGCTCAGTACATTTACCGGCTCAAATGCGGATGCCCGCATGTCTTTCATATGTACATATTCCATATCCCTGTCTACCCTTAGTTCCACCCTTACTTTTATTTTATCACCAACTTTTATGGCATCACCGTCATTTACCGGAGTGATAACGGGGCCTCGGTCTGTATTTTTTTCTACAAACAACTTTTTATTGAGTTTAAGTGGAGTAGAAGCAGTAGTGATCTTATCCAGGTCTTCAAAATATTGCCAGTAAACACCACCCCAGGAAACCGGGGATTGATTATTGGCGCTGCTTACGGAAACTGAGATATTACCCATTTCTGGTTTTACCAATCTTCCTTCTATAGTTTTCTTGATATATCCAGTTCCCGCTTCTTTCTCGTCTGTTGTTTTGATAAAAGCCGGTCCAAGGTTGATTTCCACTATCGGATCATTTATCAGCCAGTCATTTCCTTGTAAAAGGAGAGCATAGCAGGCCTCTGCGGTAGCTTTAGTGGTTTTCCAGTTATTAGTTTGTTTGTTCTTTAATAACCAGGTTTTCAGGTTATCAGTTGTTTTATTGTCTTTTGCAATTTCCTGGAAGGCTTCAATGAGCAGGGAATGAGTTTCAATCGGCGCTTCGTACCAGAACCACCCATTTCGCTGATCTTTCCAGTACATACCTAACTCTTCGTTGCTGATGGATGTTTCTTTCAGCGATTTTAATATAGCAGCAGGTGTTTTAATATCTGCTGTTCTGTGCAGTGCCAGCGCTGCCATTCCTTGCATGTACTTGCTCTGTCCAACCCATGTTTGTTGCATCCGGCTGCGGAAATAATCATAGGCCTTTTTAGAAGCCGCAGCTATTTCATAATCTGGAAAGAAGCTGCGCATATATAAATATTGGATAGTTGTATAACCCGGTGTATAGGTCTTAAGGTTTGTTTTGTACCTGACCAGGTTATCATAGTCTTCTTTTATTTGCCTGTCGAGATAGGGAATGGCTTTGGTCAAAATAGCCTTAAGATATCCTTCCTGTCCGGGAGCAATGGCTTTCAGTTTTTTCAAATGGCCGATTCCCGTTACGATATACTGGGTCATATACCTGTCGTCTGGCCCGCCTTTGAACCATACAAAACCACCATTGCTGCTTTGCATTTGTTTCAGCTTATCATAAGAACTTTGTAATTGCTCAGCCATTTTTATCATATCAAATAGCAGGGCGATATTTTTCTTCTGTTCGTTCTCATTCTTTGCCTGTAAAACCCAGGGAGTTTCTTCCAGCAGGATAGCTTTTAGTTCCTGGTTTTTTTGCAGGTTGCTAAGCAAAGCAGCTGTATCTATTGTTTTCCATTTTTCAAATACCTGTTTGATTTTGGGTGATGAATTAGCGATGAAACTGGCCAGTGAATTTGCATAGTAGCGGTTCCATGTTTGCTCTGCACAGTCATAGGGATATTCCATTAGGTAGGGAAGAGCTTGTACCGCATACCACGCAGGATTGGAAGTGTACTCCACTGTCAGGCTATAATGCTGCAGGCTTTCACTTTTTCCGCTGTTCAGCAGTTTCTCAAAACTGAAATTTTTAGTGCCGGTTCCTCGCATGGGCAAAGGCATTGTTTCAGTCACCAGCATCCGGTTCGTTAATACAGGTAATGCATTTTCTTCTCCGTCGCTATAGTTACCACTTTTCGCAACAATTCTCCAGACCAGGGCTTTGTTGAACTGGTATGGAATATCAATTGGGAATTTTAACGCTTCACTTTGGCCGGCAGCTACCGTAAAATACTGGTTCGCTATACTGTTGTGAAACCAGCCATCTACAGATTCGCCGGTTACAGCATCAAACAACTGGAATTCGGCTGTGCCGGTCATCTCCTTGTTGGTGAGATTTACAACCTTGGTGCTGAACTCCATTTTATCCCCTTCTCTCAGGAAACGGGGGGCATTGGGTTGCACCATCAGTTCTTTTTGTGTAATTATCTCTTTAGTGCTGCTGCCAAAAGCTGCTTCTTTGGTATGTGCCAGGGCCATGAATTTCCACTTAGTTAATGCTTCGGGCATGGAGAAGGAGAACTCAATAGCCCCGGTGCTGTCTGTTCTTAATTCCGGGAGGAAGAAGGCTGTTTCGTTAAAGTTCTTTCGGATTTTGACAGAGGGGTCTTGCTGCGCATTTTTCTCCTTCTCTTGTTGGTCCGGGACCCCATCACCATCTTTTTCTGGTATTGCTGTACTGTCAGCAACGGCCATAACTTCTCCTTCTTCCTTTGGTTCTGCGGTAGGAGCAGGGGCTCTGTTATAAGCTATATCCACTCCGGATATTTTGCGTGCAAGGCCAAAGCCGTATACGTCATTTTCTTCATGAAATAGAAAATCATAATTCTTATTCACATATTTGGACTCTTCTTCATAAGCATATTTTTGTGAGGATTGTAACTGTGTAAAATTTTGTGAGCCGCTCCAGTTTTTGCTGTTATAGTAATTAGGCCAGATATATGGTTCTGACCAGTTATGAGTATAAAACTGATCCAATGATGCATCATACATACTGGCCAGCATTTCAGCAGCTACTTTATCTTTCTTATAACCTGTGATTTTTATTTTCCATTTTTCTTCACTGCCGGGCAATGTTTTTTCCCGGTAGGTCATGTATTCTATTTGCAGGTCTTTATTTGTCCAGGGAACATTGATGCTTTGATTTAACTGGTAAATCCTGTTATGTTTAACAAACATCCAGTTTGCCCCAAAACCGCCACGGTCTGCTTCGGTGGCTGGGAAGGAAAAGGTTTTTTTCTGGTTGTTTAGTTGCAGGAAGGAATAGTCGGCAGTTGACTGTTTACTGTTGACCATTGACTTATTTACCTGGTGTACAATAAACAGGTTGTCCGCTGCCGTACCTATTTCTACTTTAGCCGATTCTCCTGGCTCAACTGTGGTTTTCTTTGCACCTGTCCACAAATAGTCCGGCTGGTTCAATTGACTACTTTTTTCATCAATGAGTTCGATATATTTAACATCTTTTACTTCCTCTCCGTTTTTGTCCTTTGTACTTATTTCAACCATATAGAATCCGGGAAGCCAGGAGCCATGAACTATTGGCCATATGCCATTCTCTTTAACTGAATCTGCTTTGCTAAAAACCTGTTCGGCCTTTTCCCAGCTCTTATAATCACTCTCGTTATTGTACTCATCGTAAGGAAAATTTTTGGTGTATTCCTCTTTACTCATTACAAACTGGTCAGGTCTTTGCCAGAAACGATTCCGGATTAAACGCTTTTCTTCTTTCAGCTTGCTGATGGTTACTTTGATAACTGCAGGTTCATATTCGCCATTCATGTTTTGTGTCCGTATACTCAACGATTTTAAGCTATCTGCAGGCAAAGTGGATGGGACATTTGCTACAAGCATCAGTGACTTATAGCTTACGGAAACAGATTTTTCACCGCTTCTTGTCTCTCCGTTTATATCTGTTACATCTGCATAAACCGTGTAATCAAATACCGGCTCAAATTTTTTATCCACTTTTAAATCGGGGATCGCTTTGAATTCAACGATGAATTTTCCTTCTTTGTCTGTTTTTGCTTCACCATGAGCTATTTCCATTTCATCGGAGGGGGGCTGCCACCAGCGCCAAAACAGCCAGGGGTAAATGAACCTTGGTTGCCGCACCACCCGGTATTTAACTGTGGCGCCGTCAATATTGTTTCCGGCATAGGCTTTTGCAATACCGGTTACTTTTATCATGTCATTCACTTTATAAGTGCCTTTTACAGTTTCGTAATCCACATAAAACTTTGGTCGCTTATATTCTTCCACCCTGAAACTGGCATTGCCTGCATCAGGCCTTGTATAAATATTAAATAAACCGTTCAGACCTGATTGTGGTAATTGGAACCTGCCACTAAAAGAACCAAATTCATTTGTCTTTACTTTTATTGTATCAAGGTCCTGGTAATTGGCATCTCTCAATATTACCTGTGTAGAATAATTGGCTTTTACACTACCGGTTTTTTTAGTTGTGTTTTTAGTAAGAACAATGCCTTTAAAATAAACGGTCTGCCCAGGGCGGTAAATACTTCTGTCTGTAAAAAGGTGGATGCTTGTGGTTTCCTTTGATTCTTCAGTTTGCGGATCCCTGTAATAGTAGTAATCATACACGAAGTCATTCATAAAGAGCTTATCGCTATTATGTGTTACATCAAGCAGGTAGGCATAGTTTCCATAATTAGTATTATCCCGTTTTCCTTTTTCCATCCGGAAAAATCCGTTATTGTCAGTCAGGTAGCTTTTCCCTTTTTCTTTAATGTATTTACGCTGGTTGTAATCATATTTCTGTTCCCAAACCTGCACAGCTGCTTTAGCTAGCGGCTGGCCGTTGTCACGGTTCAAAACAAAGAAATCATCACTACTGTTTACATAGCTGATGGATGATACATAAAACAGCCTTGCGCCGATTAGAGCTTTTTTGGTGTCAAGGTTATTTTCATTCGAGGCAACTAATATGTATTCGCCGGAGGGCAGTGCATCAATTTTTATTTCTGTACTATGCGATTGAAGGTCATTAGTAGCTGGAAGAACTTGCTGCCAGTTACGGATGGGTGTTGCTGCAATTATGCCGGGCCAGTATTTGTCATCATATTGGTTTTCCAGTAGTTTCTTAAGATTCTCGTCCGCTTTTATTAGCCTTAAGTAAAGTGTACTGATGTTTTTATAGTTCACCAATGACCTGAAAGGCTGGCCGGGTAAGTTAATTTTTTCAACACTGAATTGAAAGCTGCTGCTGTTGATCTCCTTCAACAAGTTGTAAGAGTTGATTTTTCCTTCAGATGAATCTTTCTGTGCCAGTATTCTTTCACAGATTTCTTTTGCTTTTATCCGGCTAAAACGCCAGGTGGTATCGCCATAAGGTTTATACTCATTAGCTTTCTCCTGGTGCCATTTGGCAAGAAGGTACCAGGACTGCGAAGCGGCAGGCAGTTCTCCATATTGTTTCGCCATATGGGTAATGGCGTTGAAGTAAAGATTGTCCTCATCGGGGTGTGTTGATTTACTTTTCACAAATTCAATTCTTTTCAGGTCAGCGTCAATCAATGCATCCGGTTTTGCATCCTTCAGGTGAAATGCAATGATTTTTTGATAGATCAAAAGAGCTTTATGTTGGAGCGATAGCGAATCATTTGTAGGAAATTTTCGTGTAATAAAATCAGCAGCCGGGTCAAATGCGGAGGCCTGGTCTATTTCAAAGGCATAAGCCGGCTTTTTGATATCTCTTTCATCATTTTCAAAATAACTTAATGCCCGGTGAGCAAGCAGGTCAAATAATGTGGGCCGGAGATGCCTTACGTTTCCTTTGATAATTATAGCATTAAAAGCTTCCAGTCTTGTTTGCTGTAATAGTTTTTCTTCTTTGATTGACTGTAAGTATAGCTCCCCGATCTTTTTATGGAGATCTTCTGCATCCCAGGTCGCTATATCTTTTTTATCGAAGTTTTCTGTTTTGGTACGGTTGTATAATTTCCAACGGTTTTGTTGAAAATAGTTCCAATACATTTCTGCCAGCAAGCTCTTTAGTATGGATGAAGCAGGATCTTTGCTGGTTACTATTTCTTTTTCTACTTCTGTTATAGAAAGCACTTCATTATTTTCCCGGATTTCATTTTGAAGGCTGATAATATGGACTAGTGACTTGATTACCTGGGCGTCTTGTTTTTCTTTTTTGGCAAGATCATATATCTTTTTGGCTTCGGTGAGAGCTGACTTGGGCAGTCCTTTTTTAACCAATGCTTCTACTTGCTTCCATTCTTTTTCATAACTCTTAATTGGTAACTGGCTATTGGCTTCCATAATAGTAAATATGAATAAGGTGATGCTCAGGAAAAGGTGTTTAACGGATTGCATTTTCATGCTTTTTTATTTTTAGTACAAGGTAATCAAATTGGGGCGGTGTTAAGATGCCGGATATCATCCATTTTCATAAATGGGATATGAGTAAAACGGATTTATTCTCTACATCCCGTTTTTTTTATTTTTTTAACGCAGCCAATGTGTACAAATCACAGGCTCTGAAATGCTTGCCAGTATTGCACTCCTGCATATTCCCGCAATTTTTTCTTTTGAGAGAATTTTTCCTTTAACATTTCGTTACGCTGAATTCTGGCATGGTGGCATGGCTTTGGAAATAACTGGTACAGAACAAATTTTTATAACCTTAAAACTTTAAATCATGAAAAAAATCTTTACACTCTTTATTACTTCACTGTTCTCGCTGGCTGTAATGGCTTTTGATGGAAGCCGGCTCAGCATTTCCGCTGTTGCAAGCAGCCAGGAATTGAAAATTGAAGTCGACGGTAAGAAGTACAGCATGAAGAATAATAACATCACACTTGGTTTTCTTGAGCAGGGCAGGCATGATGTAAAAATTTACCGCGAAAGGAAAAGAAACGGTTTTGGATTTGGTCGCCGTGAGATCATTTATGATAATACGGTATTGCTGAAAAGAGGCTTTCACCTTGACATCACCGTTAACCGCTTTGGTAAAGTACTGGTGGATGAACGCAGAATTGATGTGAACGATGAATGGTATAACGACGAAGATGAATATTATGATAACGGTGGCTGGGGCAATGGTAACAGTAATGTAATGACAAGCCGTGAGTTCAACGATGTTAAAGACCAGCTTCGCAAGGAATGGTTTGAAAACAACAGGCTAAACTCCGCCAAATTCATCATTGAAAAAAATAGCCTGACCACTTCGCAGGTGAAGGAGCTAATGTTGCTCTTCACTTTCGAGAACAACAGGCTTGATATTGCCAAGTCAGCGTACAGGAAAACTGTAGATAAGCAGAATTACCTGAGTGTAAATGATGCACTGACTTTCAATAGCAGCAAAGAAGAACTGGTCCGTTTTATCCGTGAATCCCGTGATCGCTAATACTGACACACTATACACTGAGGGTTAAAAAAGAATCCCCGCCATATGGCGGGGATTCTGCTTTGAATATTGAGTTGTTATTTTTTAATCACTTCTGCCATTTTCTTTCCAATATCAGCCGGGCTGCTTACTACATGGATACCACATTCACTCATAATTTTCATTTTGGCCGCTGCAGTATCATCAGCGCCACCTACGATAGCGCCGGCATGGCCCATACGGCGACCGGGGGGTGCGGTTTGACCTGCAATAAATCCAACTACCGGTTTTTTATTGCCTGTTTCTTTTATCCAGCGGGCAGCTTCAGCTTCCATGCCACCACCAATCTCTCCAATCATTACGATGGCATCAGTATTGGGGTCATTCATGAAAAGCTCAACAGCCTCTTTGGTAGTGGTACCAATGATGGGGTCACCACCAATACCTACTGCTGTTGAAATGCCTAAACCGGCTTTCGCTACCTGGTCAGCAGCTTCATAGGTAAGAGTTCCGGACTTAGAAACGATACCAATGCGACCGGGAATAAATACAAAGCCGGGCATGATGCCAACTTTGCACTCGCCGGCTGTAATAACACCCGGGCAGTTGGGACCAACAAGTCTTGTATTTTTACCCTGCAGGTAATTTTTCACTTTCACCATGTCCTGTACCGGAATACCTTCAGTAATACATACCACCAAACCAATTCCTGCTTCTGCTGCTTCCATTACAGCGTCGGCAGCAAAAGCAGGAGGAACAAAAATGATGCTCACATCAGCACCGGTAGCTTTTACACCTTCTGAAACCGTATTAAATACTGGTTTGTCAAGATGCTTGCTGCCGCCTTTTCCCGGAGTAACGCCACCAACCACATTGGTGCCGTATTCGATCATTTGTGAGGCATGAAAAGTACCTTCTGTACCGGTAAAACCCTGTACAAGGATTTTGGAGTTTTTATTTACAAGAATGCTCATATGCTATATATAAAGTTGCCGCAAAATTAGGGGTTTTGGGCCTTATCAGAAGCTATAGGAAGGCTATTTCAAAGGGTCGCCCATGTTATCAAAATTCCGGTGATGTGGAATTTTTCCGGTTTCTTCAAGAACCCGCATGTCTTTAGCATCCTGAAGGAATTCGGAGGCAAAAATGAAGTCATTAAGCCGTTGATTTTTGCTGAAAATGATCTCTTTATTATTGCCTTCCCATTCTTTTTGACCCTGGTACATGTACAGGATATAATTGCCTATCTCCATCACACTGTTCATGTCGTGGGTATTGACTACAGTGGTAATATTATATTCAACGGTGATTTCCCGGATAAGCTTGTCAATCACCAATGATGTTTGCGGATCCAGCCCGGAATTAGGTTCATCGCAAAAAAGATACTTAGGATTCAGCACTATTGCCCGGGCAAGTGCAACCCTTTTTTTCATTCCGCCACTTAATTCAGCCGGGTATTTTCGGTTAGCATCTGCAATATTTACCCTAGCCAGTACCTCATTCACACGGTCCAGTTTCTTTTTATGACTCCAGTCGGTAAACATGCTTAGCGGGAACATTACGTTTTGTTCTACGGTAAGGCTGTCAAACAAAGCAGATCCCTGGAATAACATGCCAATTTCTTTCCTGATCTCTGTTTTCTCTTCACCCCTCATTGCGGTGAAATTTTGACCTCCGTACAGCACTTCGCCTTTATCCGGTTCAAACAAACCCACCATACATTTCATGAGCACCGTTTTACCGCTGCCACTGCTTCCGATGATCAGGTTGCACTGGCCAGCTTTCATTACGGCACTAACATCATGTATGACTGTTTTGTCACCAAAACTCTTTTGTATGTTCTTTACTTCAATCATTAAGCAGGTTATAACAACAATGCAGATAAAATATAATCTGCGAATAATATCAGGATACAGCTAACTACCACAGCTTTTGTACTGGCCCGTCCTATCTCCAGTGCACCGCCTTTTACATAATATCCATAAAAAGCAGGAACGCTGGAAATAATAAAGGAAAAAACATAGGCTTTTATCAATGCAAAAATCACATTGTAAGGAACAAAGAACTCCAGTAATCCTTTGTCGTATACACTACCGGAAATTATACCCGATGCCACACCGGCCAATCTTCCGCCCCAGATGCCAAGCGCCATGGCGATAACAACCAATAAGGGTATCATCAGCAAAGCAGCAACAATCTTAGGCAGGATCAGGTATGCTTTTGTGTTTATACCCATTATCTCCAGTGCATCAATTTGTTCACTTACCCTCATATTTCCCAACTCGCTGGCAATCCGGCTGCCGGCCACACCTGCCAAAACAATACAAACAAGGGTAGGAGCAAATTCGAGAATGACTGTGTCCCTTACGATCTGCGCAATGGTAGATGGCGGAATCAATGGGCTGACCAATTGATAAGCCGTTTGAATAGTAGAAACAGCACCTATGAACACTGAAATGATGGCAACAATACCCAAAGACCCAAAACCTATTTCCGTGCATTGATGCACAAACTCCTTCCAGTACATCTTATGGTTTTCCGGTTTGGAAAACATGCCTTTGATCATCAGCAGGTAACGTCCTATATCACTGAATATCGTCATGCGTTAATTAAGGCTGTAAAATACTAAATGTAAAATGGACAGCCATACAAAAAATCCCCATTTCAAACGGGGATCTTTTCTGAGTTAAGTAGTCTTGCTGACTTTCCGGAACCGTTTCCACCAGGGGGAACGCTGAACGATCTCCTGTGTGGATGTTTTGGTCTTGATCTGCGCATCTACAACTGCAATAAGTGCCATGTTGAAAATACTTCTAACAGAACTTCCCAACTGTAACACATGAACCGGTTTTTTCAAACCCAATAAAACAGGACCTACTGCATCTGCTGTATCCAGTTCTTTCATCAGGTTGTAGGCAATATTGCCGGATGCCAGGTTAGGGAATATCAGTGTGTTTACTTCCTGGTCAACCAATTCGCTGAAAGGATAATTCTCCTTGATAAGTTCGTTACTGAAGGCCACACTTGCCTGCATTTCTCCGTCGACTATCAGCGAAGGCATTTTTTGTTTTACTATTTCCCGGGCATGGGCCACCAATTTAGCCTCCGGTGAATTACTGCTGCCAAAATTGGAATAGCTCAGCATGGCAATTCGTGGAGTAATATTGAAATGTTTAACTTCCCTGGCTACCATCAGTGTGATTTCTGCCAGCTCCTCGGCAGTGGGATTGAAATTAACAGTTGTGTCAGCCAGAAATAAAGGCCCTTTCTTGGTCAGCATGAGGTACATGCCGGCGATTTTTTTCACCCCTTCTTCCGTGCCGATTGTTTGCAGCGCCGGGCGAATCGTATCAGGATAATTTTTAGCTAAACCAGAGATCATGGCATCGGCATCACCACATTCCACCATCATACAACCGAAATAGTTCCTGTCCTTCATTACCTTTTTGGATTCATAGTCATTGAATCCCTTACGGCCTCTTTTCGCAAAAAATATTTCTGAATACTTATTGCGTTTTTCTTCCATCTCATCGCTGCGGGGATCAAATATGGGCAGGTCGGAAAGGTCTATTGAATTGGCTTCTGCCATTGATTTGATCTTATTCACATCTCCCAGCAAAATAGGGTAGCCTACACCTTCATCATAAACAATCTGTGCAGCTTTAAGGATCTTTACATTATCTGCTTCTGCAAAAACAATCCGTTTAGGATCACGGCGGGCCTTATTACCAATTGCTCTCATCACCTGGTTGTCTAAACCGAGTCGTTTGTTTAGCTGGTTTATATAATTATCCCAATGATGGATCGGGTGCTTAGCCACTCCGCTTTCCATAGCAGCTTTGGCTACGGCTGGTGCCACAGTGGCCAATAAACGTGGATCTAATGGTTTTGGAATAATGTAATGGGGGCCAAACGTAATATTGGTTTCATTGTAAGCCATGTTCACAATATCGGGCACCGGTGTTTTCGTCAACTCGGCAAGGGCTTTTACTGCTGCCAGTTTCATGGCTTCATTGATTTGCTCAGCCCTAACATCGAGTGCACCACGAAATATATAAGGGAAGCCCAGCACATTATTTACCTGGTTAGGATAATCACTTCGGCCGGTGGCCATAATGATATCTTTTCTTGCTTCAGTCGCTTCTTCATAACTGATCTCAGGATCAGGATTGGCCATGGCAAAAACAATCGGGTGCCTGGCCATACTCTTTACCATTTCGCCGTTTAGCACACCACCTTTGCTGAGTCCTATAAAAACATCAGCATCCTTCATAGCTTCTGCCAGCGAAACATTTTTTCCGGCTGCGATGAATTCTTTTTTCAGTTCATCGAGGTCAGTCCTGCTTTCATGTATCAGCCCTTTACTGTCAAACACCCTAAAGTTTTCCCTCTTGGCGCCTAATGCTATATACAATTTCATACAGGATATGGCAGCTGCACCTGCACCGTTGACCACAAACCTCATTTTGTCCAGCTTCTTCTTCTGCAATTCAGCCGCATTGAGTAATGCTGCTGCACTGATTATGGCAGTACCATGCTGGTCATCATGCATGATGGGAATATGTAACTGCTCTTTTAATTTTTTTTCTATGTAAAAACACTCAGGTGCTTTGATATCCTCCAAATTGATACCGCCAAAAGTGGGCTCCAGTGCTTTTACAATTTGTACAAACTTCTCCGGATCTTTTTCGTTGATCTCAATATCAAAAACATCAATGTCGGCAAATATTTTGAACAAGACTCCTTTTCCTTCCATCACCGGTTTGCCGGCTTCTGGTCCGATATCGCCCAAACCGAGAACGGCTGTTCCGTTACTGATTACGGCAACGAGGTTTCCTTTGGCAGTGTATTTATAAACGTTTTCGATGTTTTCGGCAATCTCCAAACAAGGTTCGGCAACACCGGGAGAGTAGGCGAGGGAGAGATCTCTTTGTGTTTTGGCTTCTTTGGTAGGGATTACTTCAATTTTTCCGGGTCTTCCTTTTGCGTGGTATTCGAGGGCCTGTTGTTTGCGCAATTCGTTATGCATAAAACTTATTTAATGTTCATCTTTCTCACATGACTATCTGAACGGGACTGCAAGTTACAAAATATCTGACCGCAGGTTTCGGAAGGAAAGAATAAACGCTTTAGTGTAATGATTATACCTCAAGGTTACTTCCCAGCCAGGCCATCATGCCCATGCCAATCTCTATAGCAGATTCATCAATATTAAAAACAGGGGTATGTACACCGGCTGTAATTCCTTTATCTCTATTCATGGTGCCGAGGCGATAAAAGCAAGCTGGTATTTGCTGCGCATAATAACCAAAGTCTTCTGCTCCCATTCGCAGTTCTGTTTCACTTACATTTTTGGCGCCCATGTACTGCTCTGCTTTTTTACGGGCATTGGCATTCACTTTTTCGTTATTCATTACACAGGGATAGCCCACATCAATGTGCAGGTCAACCGTGCCACCCATGGAGGACACAAGGTCAGTTGTAATTTTTCGGATCAATTCATGGGCTTTGAAACGCCATTCTTCATCCATGGCCCTGAAGGTGCCCATCAACTTTACTTCATTGGGAATGACATTGGTGGTATTACCGCCATTAAAAGAAGTAATTGAGAGCACTGAAGGATTGAAAGGATTATTATTTCTGCTTACCAGTTGCTGTAAGGCAATCACAAGGTGAGAACTTATCAAAATAGGGTCAACCGTGAGGTGAGGAGAAGCGGCATGACCACCCTTGCCTTTAACCGTTATATAAATCTCATCGGCGCTGGCCATTACTTTACCGCCACGAAAACTAAGCTGGCCCACTTCCAGGATAGTATTGACATGCAATGCCAAAATAGCCTGAGGTTTCGGGTTCTCCAGCACCCCGTCTTTGATCATCAGGGAGGCGCCGCCGGGGTTTTTTTCTTCACCGGGCTGAAAGATCAGTTTCACCGTTCCTTCCCATTCCTCTTTTAATTCATTGAGAATTTTAGCGGCACCTAACAGGCAGGCTGTATGCACATCATGCCCGCAGGCATGCATCACGCCTTCGTTTTTCGATTTATAAGGAATATCATTTTCTTCTTTGATCGGCAACGCATCCATATCAGCCCGCAGGGCAATGATGCGGCTTTCGGGGTTTTTGCCTTTGATCAGTCCCACCACACCGGTGGTGGCTTTTACTTCAAAAGGAATTCCGAATGCTTTCAGCTTTCCCTGTACAAATTTTGAGGTTTCAAATTCCTGGTAGCTCAGTTCGGGGTGGGCATGTAAGTGCCGGCGTATATCAGTAAACTCGGTGGCGTATTGTTGGGCTAATGATTTTATTTTGGACTGCATAGGGCAAAAATACAATATCAAAAGGGAAGACTATTTATTACAAAAAAACAAAAGCCATGTGATGATACATGGCTTAATAGTTTAAAACGAATTTGCTTTTACGGCTGTATATCGTCTTCTTCACCTCTGCCGGGCTTCACCTCAATAATATCCTTCATGATGAAAACACCCTTTGGAAAGTAAACATTCAATCGCTTCTGATAGGCCTCTGCATCTTTCCGGTCTTTGAAATTACCGGCCTTTACCCGGAAGTAGGGAGACTGGTACCAGAGATAGGCTTTCAGTTCAGGAAAATAAGTGTAGACTTTTGTTTTAGCTGCAATGGCTTCATCCCGGTTATTGGTGCTGATGATCATCAGGCGAAATCCTTTATCAGTACGACGGCCGTCACGGCTGGTTACTTCGTTGATGGTTGCCTGTTTTTTTACCAGCAGGTCAAGACGGGGATCTTTATGTACAATCACAGAATTACTGTCAACAGGTTGGGGTGCAGTCGTATCTACCTGTCCAGAGGCGGTATTGACCAAAAAAATGAAAATAACAGACCAGGTGAATTTCATATACATATTAAGGTTCAAATATCTTACCAATTTAGTAGTTTAAAGTTTAAGGTTTAAAGTTTAAAGTTGCTTTAGTTTCAAGAGCTACCTGTTTTTTGAAATCTACTTTTCGCAGAACATTAAACCTTAAACTTAATACTTTAAACAGCTTTAGTATCCTCCCCCTGCTCCGGCAATATTTTCTACCGGGTGCCAGGTTGTTTTTATTTCCTGGGTATCCATGATAAAGTAGGGCGATTGTCCTTCTTCACTGTACCAGTTCACTTTATCATAGAAAAAGATACGTTTGAGGTTGGTAGCCGATTTTTCCCGCATCATTTTCTGCGTATCAGAATTGTTTTCACAATAAATGGTTGCATTTACATCCATGTGGTCTGTAAACCAGCTTGCCAGTTCGGCAGGTTTGCCTGTTAAAATATTAACAACGCCACCGGGCAGGTCAGATGAATTCAGTACTTCCGCAAAGGTTACTGCACAAAGCGGCTTTGTTTCGGAGGCCAGCACTACACAGGTATTGCCACCGGCAATAACAGGTGCTATAACAGAAACCAGTCCAAGCAGGGAATCATTTTGCGGAGCAATAATGGCTACCACACCGGTTGGTTCAGGAACAGAAAAATTAAAATGCGAACTGGCCACCGGGTTCACGGCGCTGAACAGTTGCTGAAACTTATCACACCAGCCGGCATAATAGATCAGCCTGTCGATGGCAAGGTTCACTTCCTTTTCTGCTTTCGCTTTGGTAGCATCCTGCTGTACCAGTTCTTCGATGAACTGTGCTTTTCTTCCCTCCAGCATTTCAGCCATGCGATACAATATCTGGCTGCGGTTAAAAGCGGCACGGCTGCTCCAGCCGCCAAATGCAGCTCTTGCAGCCACTACGGCATCCCGGAAATCTTTGCGGGAGCTAAGGCATACATTGGCCAGTTTTTTCCCGGCTGCATTCGTGGGAATGTAATAACGGCCTGATTCCGTTCTGGGAAATTGCCCGCCGATATAGATCTTATATGTTTTGAGTACCTCCAGTCTTTTTGCGGCGGCGGTTCTTTCCAACCCGTTCTCACTTACGTTAAGTGATGATTTTTTGATAAGTGCTTTTCCCATTTCTAAAGCTTAATATTTTCAGTTAAAACATGTCGTGAAATTCCTGTCTTCTTTTTTCATAATCCCGGTATTCACTCTCACTCATTTCCATCAATGCACTGCAGCGGTGAATATGATCACGGGGGTATTTTCTTTTTACAAACCAAATGATCTCGTCATGGGTTTGCGGATGATGAAAGTCTTCTTCGTCAAATTCCAGTTGCTTGTTCTCCTGTCCTTTGTAAAGGCCTCTCCACATGTTATACATATAGAGATAATGCAAAACAATAGTCAGGCTCAGCTCATCGAATTCTTCACCGGTCAGTTTGTCTTTTGCTTTTTGCTCATAATGGTTTCTTACCAGCTTAAAATTATCCAGCAGCAAAAACTGAACGGTTGCTTCATCCTGTTTGCCAAAGAACAATTTCCTGTCTCCCCAATGCAACATCACATTCCCGTTTTCCTCCACAGTGCTAATTTCAATATGACCTGCTTTGAAAGTCATATTACCCCACTAAGTTGAGGTAGGGCAACAATCCATGTAAGCCTCCCTCTCTTCCAAAACCGCTTTCCTTATAGCCGCCAAAAGGTGATGTGGGGTCAAACTTGTTAAACGTATTGGCCCAAACCACACCTGCCCGCATACGTTTGGTCATA
>JBGARY010000033.1:0-32141 GCA_044229985.1 Chitinophagaceae bacterium | reverse complement strand
AGGAACGGCTACGGATTTACTGGTATCTCACCAGCATTGCTTATAAGTTCGATTTGGATAATCCTCCCCGGATGGATAAAACAGTCTTTCGAATAAAAAAGAGTAAATAGCCGGTTTCAGATTGTGTCGCTTATGTTATTATATGCAAATCCTCCCTTTACGAATATATGGGGCAGAAAGGCCCTAATAAGCCCTGTACTCGCCTAACATATTGATGGAAAGCCTGTTGTACCCTTCGGGAACGATATTGTCGGCTTCAGGACGGCCATTGTAAGCATCCGGAACGGTTTTGACACTGCCGGGATGACAAAAGAAACTGCCGGGATGTCAATTGTCGGGAGCCGGAAGCCCGTTGTCACCTTCGGGACGACCGCTGTCAGCTTCCGGAAGCGTTTTGACACTGCCAGTATTACAATTGTCGCTGCCGGGATGGCAAATGTCAGCCTCCGGAAGCCCATCTCCGGCGCCGGGATGAATGAAGATGGGGAATGCAGGCAGGGATATACCATCATAAGAAATAAGAGTTGCTTCCTTTTTAAAAGACTACCTTTATTGATCTTCGTTCACAAAAACAGGTAATGCATGGCGGATTCATGGAATAAAAAAGAAAGAGAAAAGAAAAAGCAACAGGAAAAAAAAGAGAAAGAGCAACGTAAAAAAGACAGGAAAGAACAATCAGGTTCCGGCAAAGGCCTCGATGAAATGATGGCCTATGTAGATGAAAACGGAAACATTACCGACACCCCGCCAGATCCTTCCAAGCGGAAGGAAATTAAACTTGAAGACATAGAAATAGGTGTACCGGAGTATGTGCCTCCCACGCAGGAAGAATTAACGCATACCGGGAAGATCACTTTCTTTAATACGGAGAAAGGATTCGGCTTCATTAAAGACCAGGTAACACAGGAAAGTGTTTTTGTGCATGCCAATAATCTCTCTGGTCCGGTTAAGGAAAATGATAAAGTAAGTTTTGAAGTAGAGAATGGCCCGCGGGGCCTGATGGCGGTTAATGTAAAGAAGATCTGAGCCGCTGGTATTTCAGTAGCGGTAGCAAACCGCATTTACATTCATCCCTGCACCCACAGAAGCAAAAAGAATTACATCGCCCGGTTCCAGGGCATGTTCATCCACTTTGTTTTTCACCACAAGATCATATAAGGTGGGTATGGTAGCTACGGAACTGTTGCCCAGCCAGTGTATGCTCATAGGCATAATATCTTTCGGCGGCTCACTGATGCCGTATAGCTGGTACAGTCTTTTGATCATGCCTTCATCCATTTTTTCATTCGCCTGGTGAATGAAAACTTTTTTCAGCTGGTGAATATCTACACCGCTTTGATCAAGACATTGCTTCATGGCGGCAGGCACATATTTCATGGCATATTCATACACTTTCCGGCCTTTCATCTTTATGTAACGAACACCGGGGTCACTGCCCGGGTAGTACGACATGCCCATGTTGATATAATCCACCTCTTCTACCGTATGGCTTTGCACTGCAGCACCGATGATGCCGGGGCCATCTTCATTCACTTCTTTGTATTCAAGCACGGCAGCCCCCGCACCATCACTGAAGATCATGCTGTCTCTGTCATACATATCAATCACTCTTGACAATGTTTCCGTTCCGATGATCAATGCTTTTTTGGCAATCCCTGCTTTGAAATAAGCATCTGCCTGTATCAGGCCCTGCACCCAGCCGGGGCAACCAAACAAAATATCATAGGCGATGCAATTAGGGCTCTTAATGCCCAGTGCATGTTTGATGCGGCTGGCCAGTGAGGGTACTGCATCTGTCTGAATGGTGTTCTTAAAAACGTTTCCGAAATTATGCGCTACGATCAGCTGGTCTATCTCTTCAGGGTTTACACCGCTGTCTTTAATTGCTGCCGCTGCAGCCTGGCTGCCAATGTCAGAGGTGTTCAGTTCATCATTGGTGTAGCGTCGTTCATCAATGCCCGTAATCTGTTTGAATTTCTCCACCACTACTGTTGGAGGAGTATCAATGGGTTCCTGCTTTTCTGTATAAAAAAGATGGGCAGCAAAATCCTTATTGGTCATTACTTTAGGAGGAATATAGCAGCCGGTACCAGTTATAATGGAACGCATCATAATTAGAAATGATTAATGGGTAAAAATCTTGCAATGAAGATAAGCAGGCTGTCAGTTTCCTGTTGTGATTTAGCTCATCCAAAATTATTCAGACAACCGGGTAAAAGAAATGCCATTGAATATGCGGCTCAGGTTTATATCCTTGTTCTGTTTCCACTGGGAATATTTTGTTTCAATCACTATTCTCCACAGGTTCTTTGATTTAAGTTCTGAGTAATCATTTCCTTCTATAAATACACCTGTCACCGCCTGCCTGTCTTTAAAATGGATCGATACGGCAGATTGTTTACGCTTGGCTGATTCAACGTACTTCTCAATTTGTTCAGAGGTCATACTACTAAATGCTTTTTGAAACAGGGTTACTGTTCCGGAGGGTTTTAAAAAAGTTGAGAAATAAATGCAGGTGTAGAAGAAAGAAGAGGAAGATAATCTCTTACAAGAGCAATAAAACTCAAATATCGGCCGAAAGGTAAGCTAATTTGGCTGAGCATGGCTATACTTTTTGTTACTATTCTCCCAAATCAGGTATTTATTCAGCCATTTATACCCTTCCTCCGGTATAGCAATGTGATTGCTGTATATTAGCTTTATCAGAAACTGTAAAATGACACCCATGAAGATGATAAGGCTGAAAGAAATTTCATTCTCTTTTTTTCTTTCTCTCACTTTGTTCTCTTTAACGGCAATAGCCCAGCCCCGTCCCGGCGATGCCCAGTTGCAGATCAACCCTGGTGGTCATTTGTCACAAATATCAGAGTCGGTAACTACAGCCGATGGAAAATTTATTATCACTACCAGTACAGATAAAACCATTTGCATCTGGGATGTACAGCAAAAAAAGATCATTGAGCAAATAAGAGGTCCTAAATCGGTTTTTAACCAGGGCAAATTATATTCTTTGGCTATTTCTCCGGATAACCGCATGCTGGCAGTCGGCGGTTTTCTTGCTATCGGCACAGAAACCGATGGGGACCTGGCCGGGCAAATTCGCATTTATGATTTTGTAAAAAGAAAGCAGGTGCTTCGGTTTAAAGCGCATAGTAATGTTGTGACATCGCTTCGTTTTTCTACCGATGGAAAATACCTGGTATCTGGGGCCAATGACAGTACCATTGCTTCATGGAAAGTTTCGGGTACAATTGAAAAGCCTTCTCTTACCCTTGTTAAAAGAGTAGTAAGGGATGATTTTTATGTAGAAGATATCCAGGCTTCCGGGGATGCAATATTCGTTACAGACAGAAAAGGCGTTAGTAAATACATGTTACCCTTACTTCAAATTATTTCATCTTCACCACAGTACAATAATTATATAAACTACATTGCCATTAACAGGAGTACCAATACGGTGGCAATGGTAAGCTTTGATCAATTGGTGATATCAGATACAGCACTTAAAGAGAAGCAGGTTATTGATCTGGATAGCTATTCAAACAGGGTCGCCATTTCGCCTGATGGCAACAATATTATTACCGAAGGGGAAAATACCACAGTGCAGTTGTACAGCAGGAAGGCCAGTCAGTTTGTCAAAACTGGTTCAACAGATTTTAAAGGAGGCAATACCATGCTGGGAATGGGTTTTTTGAATAATACTTCCTTTTATGTTGCTGGTGGACGGGCCAACATTATGCAATTCTATCGTATTGATGGCAGTAACAATTCAATTACCATAAAAACAGATTCCGCACTTGCAGGAAACGGAAGAGCTTTTAATGCCATATCAGTACATGAAAAGAAACTGGCCTTGCGGAGCCTGGAAAAAATGGAGGGATGGTATGACTATTCATTATTTCCGGAAGCAGGAAAATTAATGCCCTTTAACCTTGCTGATTCGGTTTTATACCCTTTTAACAGGAATGTAAAAGGCAGCCTGAGTGTAAGCGTAAGTAACAGCGGCACGGACATGTATATTTATTCCGGCAATAAATTAACGGGCACAGTAAAAAGAGACGGAGGAAGCGGTTATGGCCACAATGCTGTTACCATCACTAAAAACAACTGGATAATTTCAGCGGGCAGTGCCGGGTTTCTTACACTTTACGATTCAATGGGCACCGCCCTGGCTTCATTTGTAGGTCATGAAGGCGATGTACTGGATATCAGTGAATCAGCAGATGGCAGTTTTCTCTTTTCTACGGGTGCCGATCAGACTACCAGGATGTGGGATCTGAGAGAAGTAAAGGGTGATTTGGAGTTCAAGTCTTATGATCAGCTTGATCTTACCTGGAAGAATTTCTTCAAAAACTACTTCCCCGAGTATGATTTTACGAAGCCAGGTGAAATGAAGAAAGTGTATGATACATTAATGAGCATGGGTAGTAAGGAAAATGCAGATTTTCTGGTGCTGCCACAGCAACTGGAACCCCGTCTCAATATTTTCATTGCAAAGAACAATGAGTGGGTAATATGGAATAATAAGGGTTATTTCAAGGCATCACCAAACGGGGCCTCTTACATTGGCTGGTATGTGTACAAAGGTGAAGATGAGAATGCGGAATTTTATACGGCTGATAAATTATTCGATAACTATTACAACCCGGAAATTATTAATCAACTGGCTTTATCAGATGAAAGTGCTGCTGCCATCCTTGGAAAAATGGAAGATCCTGTAAAAACCAGTATTGCGCAACAGGTAAGTAATATGCCTGTGTTGAAACTGGCTGCTCCTTCAACAAGAGAAAAGGCAGTGCAAAAAAATATCAACCTAGTTATTGATGTGGAGAATAAGGATTTTATCAGCGAAATATTGTTATTTCAGAATGGCAAAAGGGTAACCGTCAGTCCGGCTATTTTCCGGGGCATATCCCTTCCTGCTGTAACCATCCCTGTAGAATTGGTAACTGGCGAGAATACTTTTACTGTATCAGCGCTTAACATGAGCAAGGTGGAAACTACGCCACTTAAATTCAGTATTGAGTTTGCCGGTGCAAAAGCTACAAGTTCGTTGTATATATTGGCTGTAGGAATAGATAAGTATAAGAACAGCCGATATAATCTTAATTATGCCAAAGCAGATGCCCGGGGTATTGCAGCACAATTAGCATCTTCTTCTGCCGGAATTTTTAAGGACATTATTGTCGATTCTCTGTTTGACGAGAATGCCACAATTGAGAATATTGCTGAACGGATAAAGCGACTAAAGAGTCAGATCAGGCCCGAAGATGTTTTCTTGTTTTACTATGCGGGGCATGGGATTATGAGTGATCCGGCTGATGCTTCTAAGCCTGACTTTTACCTGGTTTTGCACAGGGTGACGCAGATGCAGGGGAATGATGAAATATTAAAAGCAAATGGTTTATCAGCCGGACGTCTAAGAGATTTGTTGTTAGAGGTGCCTGCGCAAAAGCAATTGATCCTTTTTGATGCATGTAATTCGGGAGGCGCTGTTACAGCCTTTACGAGGGGAGGGGGAGAAGAAGCTGCTATTTTCCAGTTGGCCAGGAGTACCGGTTTTACAGTGCTTGCGTCAACAAACCAGGAGCAGTTAGCAGCTGAGTTAAAGGATTTGAAGCATGGTATTTTCACCTATGCTATAATTAATGGATTGAAGGGTGAGGCCGATTTGAAAAAAGATGGCAAGATCACCGTAAAAGAAATTGAACTATATCTTAATGAGATAATTCCGGTATTGTCAGAAAAATATAAAGGTGTGCAGCAATACCCTCAATCTTTTTCAAGAGGAATGGATTTTCCGTTAACAATCAGTTTGAATTAGTGCAGCTGCTGATCTTAAACAAGGCCTATCTTTGCCCCCTAACCAAAAGTATCATTTATGAAAAAGATCTTATTTGTTTTTGTTTCTGCAGCTGTTTTTGCTGCTTGTGGTGGTGGCGATGAAAAGAAATCAACTGAAAGCAAAACGGATCCGGCAAAAACGGAAACTGCTGCTCCGGATAAATCACAGGACCCAGATTACCAGAAGGGGTTGGCTATAGTGGCAGAACCCAAAAACCTTTGCCTTACCTGTCACAAGATTGACGAGAAACTGGTAGGGCCTGCATACCGTGATGTGGCAAACAAGTATGAACTCACTGACGAAAATATAAATATGCTGGCGGAGAAAGTGGTAAAAGGAGGCACAGGTGTTTGGGGTGAGGTGGCCATGCCTGCTAATACGGTAATATCTCCTGAAGATGCAAAAGCAGCAGTTCGCTATGTACTGATGCTGAGAAATAAATAAAGCTGATTTAGCTGTTTTATAGCCGGATCTATGGGTCCGGCTTTTTTATTGCTGACGAAACTCAGTTTTCTTCCTGAGTAGCTTCATCAAGCCCCGGGGCGGCAGGCAATAATTTCGCCGGCAATTGTTTCTGACCTAAATCCCCGCATCATGAGAACAGTCTTTTTATCATTGTCTATCTCATTGATACTCCTCAGTGGAACCGGCTGTCGCCCAATGCAACAAGAAGCCGCTCTTGATAATCCGGTAAAACAATTGCTTGACGGGAACAACCGTTTCGCCAATATGCATGCATTGCATCCGCATGAAACGGCAGCAAGACTCAGGGAAATTGCGGAAGGTCAGCATCCGTTTGCGGCGGTGGTTTGTTGTTCAGATTCAAGGGTACCTCCTGAAGTAGTATTTGACCAGGGACTTGGCGACTTGTTTGTTGTTCGTACAGCAGGGAACCTGATGGGGGGCTTGGAAATTGGTAGTATAGAATATGCAGTAGAGCATTTGGGTGTAAAACAAGTGGTGGTGATGGGACATAAAGAGTGCGGCGCTATCAAAGCATTTGCAGAGGGAGGTGAGGTGCCGGGTCATATAAAAGATATCGTTGACAGTATAAAAGCAGAAAAAGAAATTCAACAAATCCCGGCGAAAGATGAACATTTGCTGGACGATTGCATCCGGGCAAATATTTTACATGGTATTCATCAGCTCACACAACAATCACCCATTATTGCCGAAAAGATCCGGAAAGGCGAATTGCAAATTTGTGGTGCTTGCTATGATATCCGACGTGGTGTAGTAGAACTAGTCAAGGAATAATCCAAATTCAGATGTGCATAAATTTACAGCAAGTATCTTTTGCGTTTAACCTTTCTTTCGCTGTATAAAATCATACTACAGGCTGATATTAATCTTAGCCTCTGTTTTTGTAATTTCGGTACTTCGCATCATAAATAATCTTACGAAAATGATTCATCCGTTTAGTTACGTTTCACTGGAAGATGCTGTTAATGTAATTCAGCCCGGTCACCGTGTGTTTGTTCATGGAAGTGCCTGTACTCCGTTGCCGGTTTTGCAGGAGATGGCCCGGCAGCATGAACGCTTAAAAGGTGTTGAAGTTGTGTCTATCACCTTTAGAGGTGATATTATGATCGACAGGCCTGAGTATTATGATTCTTTCAAGATCAATTCATTGTTTGTATCCGCATCAGTCCGCAAGGCAGTGAATGAAGGAAGGGCTGATTTTATACCTGTTTTTCTTAGTGACATTCCTGATCTCTTTAAGCGAAAATTATTGGAGCTGGATGTAGCTATTGTACAGGTTTCTCCTCCAGATGTACATGGATATTGCTCATTAAGCTTGTCCATTGATATTGCCCGTTCGGCAGTTGATAGCGCCAAATACATTATTGCCCTGGTTAATCCCAGGCTTCCCCGCACACATGGTGATGGCATGATACATACAGACCGGTTTACCAAAATGGTATTTCATGAGTCAGAACCACCTGAAGAAAATTACGGTGATAAAACAGGTGAAGCAGAGTTGACCATCGGTCAGAATATAGCAGGGCTAATAGATGATGGTAGTACCTTGCAAATGGGTATTGGTACCATTCCTGATGCCGTTTTGAAATGTTTGGGAAATCATAAAAACCTGGGAGTCCATACAGAAATGTTGAGTGATGGTATTATCGACCTGGTGGAGAAAGATGTGATCAATAATAAAATGAAAAGGGTACACCCTAACAAGACCGTTACTTCTTTTGCAGTAGGAACCCGCAAGCTGTATAATTATATTGATGACAACCCATCTTTTGCTTTTTTGGATATCGATTATGTAAATGACCCGCATGTGATTCGCCGTAATCCAAAAGTGATTGGTATCAACAGCGCCATTGAAGTAGATATAACAGGACAGGTTTGTTCAGACAGTATTGGTGAATTTCAATACAGCGGTATTGGCGGTCAGATGGACTTTATGCGTGGTGCCGCACTCAGTGAAGGTGGTAAGCCTATTATTGCTTTAACTAGCCGTACTGCAAAAGGCATTCCCCGAATTGTACCCACATTAAAACAGGGTGCAGGAGTAGTAACTACAAGGGGACATGTACATTATGTGGCTACAGAATATGGCATTGCTTTTCTTTTCGGCAAGAACTTTCGCCAAAGAGCAAGAGCTTTGATCAATATTTCTCACCCGGATGACCGGGAGAACCTGGAGCGTTACTGCCATGAAAGGTTCAAGATATTCAACCTCTGATTTAGTTGGCAAAAATAAAAAGGGATGTTACAGATCAATCAGTAACATCCCTTTTTTGTGAGCATCCTTATTTTGAAACCGTAGCAAGAGTAGTGGCGCCTGTACGGGTATAGCGGTTTACCTCATACTGTACTTTCTTGCCTGTTTTATTACTGATAACTTCGAAAGTCAGCGTTTCATCACCGATCTCTTCAGTATTCAGCAGGAATTTCTTGCTGAAATTTTCAGCCTTAATGTTTTCACGATAAAGCCTGTTGCCCCATGTATCACTAATGATTATGGTAAAATCATCATGTTCTTTGTTACCATAAAAGCTTAGTTCGAACATTGGCTGTTCCTGAATGCTGCCTGCATAGCTTAACGAAACCGGAACATCTTGTGCCGGCTCTCCGCCTTTTGGTGTTGCAAAAGTCGTTGCCGAGAAAAGTGTCATAAATGCGATCGCAATGATGCGATTGTTACGGAAGATCTTTTTCATGGTTATATCATTTTAGGTTTAAAAAACAAATAATTGTTTCTTATGAACAAGCATTCAGACAAGCAAAAAACTGGGCAAACAATAGGGCAAGTGCAGTTATCGGATCGTTGCGGGTGGTTTAAAAAAGCAATCGAGTATTGCTTTGATGATGTAAAAGTAGAGCCGCACAGCTTAATTCTGAAACAAGGTTTTTGATTGTTGTAGGATTTCCAACGAAATGCATCATTTCTTAAATACTTCAAAATCAACTTGTTTTCATTTTAAACCGGCATACGGCCAACCCACCAACAGCAGCACTGAAAAACTATCTCCATCCGGCTGAGTGCTGAACAGACTTATGCGAATGTCAAGTTAGCATTAAGGAGGAGGCTCTTTTTGATCGATGTCTAAACATTTGATAATCAGGGCTGATATTGCTTGTTGGTAAATTAATTAACAGTGGATTTGGCTGGGTATAAAAAAATATTATCTTCAAGCGTTTAGGATACATGTCTGAATGGCATAACCGCTTTTGTTTCAACGAAATGGCGGGAAATTTGTTAAGCATTACACAGGTCCATCGCCACTAAAGGCAATGGATGAAAAAAGGAGCACTAAAATGGCATTTAAAAAGGATGATGTAATTATTATCGAACCCAGGGACGTTTTTGTTGGTAAAAAAGACGCCGCTGTCACATTAATGGAATTTGGCGAATACGAAAGCGAAGAATGTGCAAAAGCCAATGAGATCGTTAAGCAATTGCTTGAAGATTATGACGGAAAGATCAGGTTTCAGTTCCGTCATTTCCCGCTTACACTTATTCACCAACGTAGCCTTAAGGCCAGTGAATCAGCAGTAGCTGCTGCACAAGAAGGGAAGTTTTGGGAAATGCATAATGTATTATTCCATAACCGTCGTAATCTTGGTACTACTAGTCTGAAATTACATAGTAAGGAAGCTGGCGTCAAGAATAAGAAATTTCTGGATGACCTCGTAAATGGTATGTATGGCTGGCAGGTACAGGATGATATTAAGGAAGGACATAACAGGGGGGTTAAAGAAATTCCTGCATTTTTTGTAAATGATGTATTGGTAACAGGAAAGCCAACTTATGCCAACATTAGTGCTGCTATTGACGCTGCACTGAAAAAAAGTAAATCTAAAGCGACTCCTGCCAAAAAAGCACCAGCAAAACAAAAACAAAGAGCTTGATATAGTTTGTAGTAGGCATAAAAAAAATCCCGGTTCTGCTGAACCGGGATTTTTTATTGATCATTGGTTATTTATTACCAGCGATTGTTAGAGTAAGCAGGCCTTGAAGATCTTGCAGGTCTCTCTTCTCTTGGTTTTGCAACACTTACTTTGATAGAACGACCGTCAACAGTAGCGCCATCCAGTTCAGCGATTGCCTTTTGGGCAGCTGCATCATCACTCATTTCAACAAAACCGAAGCCCTTGCTGCGGTTAGTGAATTTGTCCATAATAACTTTTGCAGAAGTAACTTCTCCGTACTCGGCAAAATAACTTCTCAGGTCTTCGTCTACAACAGCGAAGCTCAGGTTTGAAACATAAATGTTCATGTAAAAAAATTGACTTTTAAAAATACTTGAGAATAACGCAAGGGTAAAGAAGACTAACTATTAGCAGATCCTTCGAAAAACGCAGGATTAAAAGCGTAGCAGAAAAAATCGTTCACTTACAAAATGCTCTATAACTCAAATTAACAAGGCAAAGATAGGGGGATTAATCCAGACGCACTGTTTTAATTTGTTATACTTGTTTAACAGGTTGATTAGTTGGATAAAGGAGGTTCAGCATTAAACATATTATTATTTTCATCCTTCTTTCTTATTCCAAAATTATATCGGAGATTAATTCCCCATCTTCGGGTATCAGCCAACCGGGTTCCTGCTGCATTTACAGAACCCTGTTGAATGCTGAAATCATTTTTATTAGTGTAAAACATATCGTTAATGCTAAGGGTGATTACTAGTTTATCTTTCAAAAATTTCCTGTTGATACTTGCATTTAAAGCGCCGAACTCAGAAAGCTCATAAAATTGTTGTTGTCCCTTCAGCCGGTAAAAACCATTTAAGGTTATGACCGATCGTTTGTCAACTTTGAAAGTATGGTAAGTGAAGAATGTCCATGTTCCTCTTTTGAAAGACAACGACTTTCCTTCATATATACCCTGGTAGAAGTTGTGGTTGTATTGAGCCCCCAATACAAAAAAATAACGGCCTCCGGGCGGAATAGCGCCAAGCCCTCTTAAGTACCACTCTTTATTTTTTCCCAGGTTGTCATAAGTACGATAGGCCTGGCTCCGGCTGCTGTCTGCCTGGTATATCACATTGCTGAAAATATCTTTGGTATCGTTAATTCCTGCTGCCAGTATTGGCCTTTCATCCACACTAATGTTGGCTTCATAGTTATTCGTAAACTGCGGACGCAAAGAAGGATTACCAACTTCTGATAGAAATTCATCAATATACCTTGAAAAAGGATTTAGCTGATCATAATACGGCCTGCGGATTGAACGGCGGTAGATCAGGTAAGCTCTCAGGTCAAAACCGGCAATCTTCATCAGGTTTTTGCTCAGGTACACATAAGGGAAAAGATCAGTACGATGAATAGCATAAGAAGTATCGGAAGGCACCATTTGCCTTCCTTTCAAGTTTGTATTCTCCAAACGGGTGCCAAATTTTGCCACAAAATCCTTCCCGATAGTTTTGGAACCCTGCAGGTAAACTGCATTAATATTTTCGTTGGAACGAAAAGAATTTGTACGGCTTTTGTCATCTGTTCTGTTGCCGTTTGCTTCCCGGAAATAATTGGCCCTGTTATAAAAATTATTGATATAGGATTGTAAACCAGCCTCAAACGTAAACTTATTCTTCATTTTCAATTTCAGGTCAGAGCGGAAGTTGAAATAATCCCTGTCGCTGTTGGCTATCCCATCTCCGCCAAATAAGACAGGGATAGGGCTGTCATAGCTTGTAGAAAATAACTGGTTGGATTTATTGATGCTATGATTGTACCAGGTATCATTAGTCCATTCAGATCCAAGCGAATCAATCTTATATTTTGTTTCAAATCCGGTTCCTATTGAAAAGTTGCTGCCCTCATTATTCACTTTGTTTAAGCTGTTGCTGAAGATTTCACCTGTACTTATTTTAATCAGTTCATTTATGTTTTCAGAATTATTGTCGAACTGGTTATAGCTGGCCGTGGCATCATAGGTAAGTTCCCATTTCTTGCTAAGTTCATATGTTATGCCAAACGAACCGTATAAGTTACTGCCGGGGTATTTTGTATAAGCATCCTGGCTTAGCATAGAATCGCTGGTAAAGATCCTGTCAGTAATGATCTGTTCGAAACTGTTTCGGCGGCTGTAGTTGAAATTGAGATTAGAACTTTTCCGGCCATTGTTATTATTAATATTAAAACCCATAAACTGGTTGCCATAGGTGCCTTGTTGTATACCCGCATTTACACTGCCGGTCATACCAACACGAACTCCCTTCTTTAAAACTACATTCACAACCCCGCCACTGCTGGACGCATCATATTTTGCAGAAGGGGTTCTTACTATTTCAATTTTAGAAATGGAGCCGGGAGGCAGGCTTTTAAGTAATGTAGCAATATCAGCAGCACTCATCCGCATGTTACGTCCGTTAATTTGTACCGCTGCCGGTGTTAAACTACTGATGTATATGTTGCCATCCTGGTCAACAAAAAGCCCCGGTGTTTTTTCAATCACTTCATAACCGCTTGTTGAGGAGGCGACAAGGTTTTCCGGGTCAACAATGGTTTTATCATCTTCCTGTCGCATTAGTGGCTTTTGTGAAGTGATGACAACGTTATCCAGCATCTTTCCGGTTTGTTCTAATGTGTAAACGAAATTTACCTGGTTTCCTGTCAGGGTCACTCTTTTTTCAACCGACTGGTAATTGACTGCAGAAATATTAAAAGTGTATTGTCCGGATTTAAGCAAATTAAAACGGGCATTTCCCGAACTGTCAGCAGATTTCTTAACCTGTTGTGTTGTATCTAGTCTGTTTGTGACAATAATAGTAGCGAAAGCAACTGGTTCCTTTTTTGTATTCATTATTTTGATTGAGACAGGAATGTCCTGACCTTTTGAAGAAATAGATAACGATACAAGCGGAAGTAAAAGAAAAAGTTTTAACAGGACGGGAACTACAGGTTTACTCATGAGTATTGCTGGTAATGGTAATTGTCAAAAATATTGAATTAGAGAAGTGAAACAGTCCGGGTTTTGACGAACGGTCATTTTTAGTTTCTTTTTAACCTTTTCAATACTGATGGTTTTTATTAAGTTTATTTCATGAAGGCAGTTAAATTCTCTGTTACCATTCACAAGTTTGATAAGCAAGGTGAGAAATCCGGTTGGACCTATTTTGAAATACCTCCTGATATTGCACAGCAATTAAAACCCGGGAACAAAAAGGAATTTAAAGTAAAAGGAAAGCTGGATAACTATGCAATAAACCGGGTATCCCTTTTGCCTATGGGCGGTGGAAAATTTATTATGCCACTGAATGAAGCAATGCGAAAGGCAACGGGTAAAAAAGCCGGCGCTATGCTGAAGGTACAACTGGAGGCAGATGATAGTGAATTTGTTTACAATACAGATTTAATAGCTTGTCTTGCGGATGATCCAATAGCAAAAAAATTTTTTCTGTCATTGCCCGGATCTCACCAGCGTTACTTCAGTAAATGGATTGACAGTGCGAAGACAGAGCCTACCCGGACTAAAAGAATCGCAATGGCCATCAATGCACTGGCCAAAAAATGGGGTTATGGAGAAATGATCAGGGCTTCTCAAGGCAAGCCTATTTAAACGGATTTGAATATTTCACTTCTGTCGCCAGGGTGTTATCCGTCAGCGTTTTTAAAAATGCAACTAAGGCTGCTTTGTCTTCATTAGAAAGGTTCGCCTGCCTGGGCAAACCGTTCGGCAACCTGAGCTGTGGTGAAAGATTGGGATGGTTTCTTACACCTCCGCTATAATGTTCCACTACTTGTTCAAGGGTATTGAATCGTCCATCATGCATATAAGGAGGGGTCAGTTCAACATTTCGTAAGGTAGTTACCTTGAAAGTTGCATCTAGAGCTGTGTTGTTTACCACAGCGCCGAATCCACGGTCTGTTGTTGCCATATCTAATCCATTGTTCTTTTCCTGTGGCGCTGTAAATACTTCTGAGCCATGACAAGGAGCACAACCTCCAATAGGGGATAAAAATATTTCCTTACCCCTGTTTTCCTGTGTTGTGAAATTGGGAAACGGTGCATTAGGCGGAGGTGCCGGTGCAGCTGGCAGTGCAGCTCTTCCTGCATCATATTTAGAACGATAGGATACAATGGAACGGACAAACTGAGACAAGGCCTTTGCAATTTTTTCGCTGCTGATATCCGTTGTGCCAAATGCTTTTTGAAAAAGAGGTGGATAATAAGCCAGGTTTCTTAGTTTAGTTTCAAGTGCAGGTAGCGTCATCCCCATTTCAACAAGGTCTTGTATTGGCATCAGGCTTTGTTCTTCCAGTGTCGCTGCTCGTTGGTCCCAAAAAAATCTGCCGTTGGGATAGTAGGCAGCGTAAATGAGTGACATGGAGTTTCTGCCGGTCAACCCGCCATTGA
This sequence comes from Chitinophagaceae bacterium, assembly GCA_044229985.1. Taxonomy (GTDB): domain Bacteria; phylum Bacteroidota; class Bacteroidia; order Chitinophagales; family Chitinophagaceae; genus JJ008. The sequence continues at coordinate 17,478 of JBGARY010000033.1, read as the reverse complement.
AGCCGGAACTTTTTGCCACCGGGTCAGAAAATGCATTTTGTTGTTTATGACAGGAAGCACAAGAAATTGTGTTATTGATAGAAAGGTTCTTATCGTAGAAAAGTACTCTTCCTAGGGTTGCTCCATTGTCTGTGATGGGGTTATCAGCCGGTGTATTCAACTGTCCTTGTATAGGTGGTGATGCCAGGTAAGCCGGGAGAGCCTGGTTCGCATAATTAAACGGGGTTGACGGAAGGTTCAATACTTCTGCTACCGGGTCTGCAGGGGTTGGGCTTGGTGTGTCTTCGCTGTTTTTTTTACAAGAAAACAATAGTAATGCAGATAATCCTGAAAGGGTAATGGTTCTTAGGTGGTGCATTCGTCGGGGCTTTAGTTCCGGCCTATGACCGGCTTTCAAAATTTTGGTTTAAGATAGGTCAAAATTTCTTTTTCAGGCAGAGGATGCTCATCCGGGCTTAGCCAGCGGGAATTATTTCTTTTATTTGCATCATGATAAATTCGATAAAGGATTTTCGGCGACCTTTTTTTATAGGAATAGCCGGAAGCGGTATGAGTGCTATTGCCCAGTACCTGAAAGGAACAGGGAAAGATGTTTCCGGAAGCGATCGTTTTTTTGCCCCGGGTACTTATAATGAAACGCAGGAAAAACTGGAGGCAGAGGGTATACCATGTTTTGTACAAAATGGAGAAGGTATTAGTGATAAAACGGACCTTGTAATTGTATCCACTGCCATTGAGGATACTGTATTGGAAGTACAGAAAGCAAAGCAACTGGGCATACCAATCATGAAACGGTCTGAACTATTGGCTATGATTGCAGCGAGTAAAAAAACAATTGCCGTTGGTGGCACCAGTGGAAAGAGCACCACCAGTGCCATGTTGTTTGATATTCTTGAATACGCAGGTTTGCAACCCAGCATCATCAGTGGGGCGGGGCTTATCAATATTATTAAGCAGGGTAAAATAGGAAATGCAAAAGTAGGAGCAGGTGAATGGCTGGTGATAGAAGCGGATGAAAGCGATGGATCAATAGTACAGTATAAACCGGAGATTGGACTGTTACTGAATGTTGATAAAGATCACCAGGAAATAGACGAGCTGATGCGGATTTTTGACATATTTAAACAGAACAGTAAAATATTTATCGTCAATCAATCCCAGGTACTGGCACAAAAGCTTTCACAAAATCCACAACAGGATTTTTCTGCTAACCCGGCTGTCAAAGCTGGTTATGTTGCAGCAGCTTTCCGGCAGGAAGGAATGGATATCAGCTTTGAAATAAACGGTGCCCCTTTTAAGCTGCACTTAGCCGGTAAACACAACATGGAAAATGCGCTGGCGGCAACCGCTGTTGCCAATCAGATAGGTGTTGATCTTGCTATTTGTGCAAAAGCTTTGAGATCCTATGAAGGTATTTATCGTCGCCACCAGGTATTAGGGAAAAAGCATGGCGTATGGCTGATTGATGATTATGCTCATAACCCGGTTAAATGCGCTGCTGCCATGGAGGCCTGTCAGCCCATTGCGCCCAAACTGATTGCCTGGTTTCAGCCACATGGGTATAAACCCACAAAATTTTTGAGGGAAGATTTTGTTAATGAAATAGCCAGGGCATTACGACCACAGGATGAAATATGGATGAGTGAGATTTTTTATGCAGGAGGAACAGCCGTTAAAGATATTTCCGCTGCTGATCTTATCAATGATTTAAAGGCCTTAGGTAAACAGGCATTTTTTGTAGAGAACAGAAATGATTTTCTGGAATCAGTCCGTCCTCATCTTACCGAAGATTGTGTTTTGCTGCTGATGGGTGCCAGGGATCCTTCCCTAGAACAATTTGCCAAACAGACCTGGGAAAAATTATAGATACTATATGGCAAACTCCGCAACATTTTCCTTTGTAACCGGAAGGAACATATACCAACACAGTGCCATCAGTAATCCCGGATGAGGGGCAGTTTTTATACTGCTGTCTTTGGCAAAATGAACTGCAGTGTCGCCATCCTTAGTGCTTAATCCGCAAACAACAGCAGGCTTATCCTTCGCTTCTTTATATATAACCAGTTCTGCCAGCGGATTATTATGAATGGTATAGTAAAAACGTTCATCATTGATATCAATAAAATCCTCCTTGTTTTCTGAGCCTAATTCACCAATCTTTATCCCGTATTCATTACGAAGTATCGTTTTGTTTTTGAGAAACCCTTCTTTACGTATAATGAATACTCTTTTCTCTTTACTGCATTCTACCCTTGCTGAGTTGGAAAATTTATTGACCGTAAGGCTCAATATTTTTTTATCGTCCTTATACAAATGATACACTTCGTGTTGGCTTGAACTATCAGCTGTTTCCCATCTCATAAAATAAGTGTTGGTTTAGGATGTAAAAATTACAACCCTTTTAATCAGTTTACATCCGGTAACAAAAAATTAATATTAACTTCATATTCAACCCTTCAAGGTGTACAAACTGTGGGAAATCCACTTCTTATGCACAATTTTGTATGGAGGAGGTATAGCTTAATTGAACTTAAATGACTCAGACAGAAAGAGATAATAAATTTTTACAAAGGGCAGTTGAACTGGCCAGGGAGGGAATGCTCTCTGGAAAGGGGGGGCCATTTGGTTGTGTAGTGGTTCATGGAGGTGAAATTATAGGCGAAGGTTCGAACAGGGTACTGGCCACTAATGATCCGACTGCCCATGCGGAAGTAGTGGCTATCAGGCAGGCATGTGAGAAGCTGGGAACATACCAGCTGGATGAATGTGAGATCTATACAAGTTGTGAACCATGTCCAATGTGCCTTGGTGCAATATACTGGGCAAGACCCAGGAGAGTTATATATGCCAATACAAGAGAAGAAGCTGCCAGTATTGAATTTGACGATGACTTTATTTATAAGGAGATCAATGCCAAAATGGAGGAAAGAAAGATTCCTTTTATTCATCATCCCCATCAGGGTGCTAAAGAATTGTTTAATTTTTGGAAGACATGGCCCGGTAAAACCATGTACTAAGGCTGCAGCATTTTTTTTATCACCAGGTAAGAAATTGCAATCAGGATGAAAAGGATAATTATTGAAATATACAGCCAGGGCTGATCCTTTATCTTCATTTTTTCCCGCCGCTTCTTTTTCTTTTCTGTTCTTGTTTTAAGGTCACGGTTCAGCATTTCCACCATGTACTGCAATTGTTCTTTGTCTTTGAATTCTTGCAAGCCTTCTGCAGCATCTTCATCAAAATCACTGTTGAGCAATTGTTTTTCCACCTCATGCTTTTTCTCATCAGATAGTTTTCCCTGCAGGTACAATAACAGGGTTTCCTGGTCGATATCTGTAGATAGATTTGATAATATGTCTTTATAATTTTCCTGCATATTATTTTCCGGGTTGACGGTATGCTGTTTCACCCAGTTTTTTTTCGATCATTATTTTCAAGTTTCGTTTACCATTCTGAATATAGCTTTTTACCTGTAACAGGCTGTACCCGGTTGTATCACTTATTTCCTGGTAACTCTTCTTTTCAAGATAAAACAAAGTTACACACTGGCGTTGCTCCGGGTTCAGTTCTTTCAGGGATTCTTCCATTACTGTCAATGTATGATCATTTGTAACCAGCTGCTGTCTGTCTGTTTCTTCATGGGGCTGGGCAGTAAGTTTTTCATTTATTTCGGCGGTAATCTTGCCTTGTTTTTCCCTGAGCCGCATTAGGCAATGGTTTTTGGCCACCATGTAAAGCCAGGACTTAAAATACTCCACTTTGTATTTATGCAGTTCCTGTATCACTTTCAGGAATACCTGCTGCACACTGTCTTTGGCTTCATCTTCATTCTTCAGGTACTTCATGCACACACCCAATAAAAGCAGGGTATACCGCTGCAGCAAGATGCCAAGCCATTCATTATCATGATCGGCATAAAACTGTTCAAGCAGTTCCTGGTCCGTTAATTCTTTATAATCATCAGGCTTCACAAGCGGAAAATAACTATTTGTTTTCGATAAGATGCAGGATTTGACAATTTCTGCAAAATTTTGCTACCGGATATTGTTTTATTTTACACCAAATATATTAAATGGAATACGCTGTTGTTAATGTTCCGGCTGCCCCTGTTCGAAGAAAGCCAAGTCACCGCAAAGAAATGGTCAACCAGTTGCTGTTTGGTGAGTCAGTCCGGATTCTCAAAAAATCAGGGAACCTGTGGGTAAAAGTTCGGAGCCTGCATGATGGCTATGAAGGCTGGATGACACATACACTGCTGATGGAAGCCGATAAACGGTTTGCCAATACAAGAAGTGTTTGCATCACTACCGATATATTGAGCAGCATAGTTATTGGAGAAAAAAAGATCAATGTACCTGTTGGCTCCTCATTGCCATTCTTTACTGATGGAAAAGGCAGGCTGGGTAAAATAGAGTATTTTTTTTCAGGACATTATTTTCAAAGGGATATACAGCAGCCTGGAGAAGAGTTAGTAAGACAATTGAGTTCTGCCTGGTTCAATGCACCGTACCTATGGGGAGGGAGGACACCGTTGGGAGTTGATTGCAGCGGTTTTGTACAAGTTATTTATAAACTCATGGGTATTGATTTGCCCCGTGATGCCTGGCAACAGGCGCAGGAAGGTGAGCCGATAAAAAAATTCAATGATATTAGAACAGGGGACCTGGCTTTTTTTGACAATAAAGAAGATATTGTGCATGTGGGGATCGTATTGGGAGAAGGACAACTGATACATGCAGCAGGCAGAGTGAGGATTGATGAGCTTACAAAAAAAGGCATCCAATCAGAAGGCCCTCTTCCGGTAGGTAGCCGGTTAAGGGCTATCCGCAGGTATTGGTAAATAGGCAACATTATTAATATTCAGGAAACGGAGAGTAATGGCGATAATATAATCCTGCGGCTCTGCTAAAGAAGCCCAGGCAAGGGTGACAGGAATAAAAGCCATATTCTTGTACGAATAATTGATGATATTACCTGCTACTTCATTATTTCTCTTTAATTCTCTGGCTTCTTCTTTAGAAAGAGTACGGCTGAATTTTTTATTCAATTTTTCAAATTCCTGTTTTACATCTTTTAAACTTTCTTTTGTGTTGCCTGAAAAACCGATAAGCTGGTATTCGTAATAAAAGAACGGGGTTCGGGTACTATCATCTGTCCGGTCTTCCTTTTCTGCCAGGATGATTTTGCATTTCTCAACAGGAATAAAAAATGGATTACCTGTCTTATAAATCCCTTCAAAATAAAACAAAACTGAATCTGATCTTTTGGTGATCTTTTTTTCTGTTATCGCAGGATCGTTTATCAGTTGACTGATGAAGTTGTTAAAAGGATTCTTGAAAGGATCAGCCCTGAAATAATCTTTTGAAATGTTATAAACCGATTGGCTCCTTGTAACGGCAGTGATCAGCAGAAATGATATAGTAATAGCGATTCTCATCTCCAACGATAGCCCAGCCCACTAACTTGCCAGGTTTCTTATCCATTTTATCAAGGCGGTATCCCAGTTCAGCATTTTTATTGCAGTATAAAAGAGGATGATCGCAAATATTTTTTTTAATGTATCAGTATGTATCTGCAAGGCAATTTTACTTCCGAAGAAAGCTCCAACAATAAAGCCAATGGCCAGCAGCCCTACAATCCTCAGGTCTATAGGCGTTCCCAGCTTCTGGCATTGTGTATAATAATAAAACGACGCCAATATAACTACGGGCAATGTCAGCACTGCCAAAGATGTACCCTGCGCCTGGTGTTGGTTAAATTGCATAAAAAATACCAGGGCCGGCACCATAATGATACCTCCGCCAATTCCAACAAGACCACTTAACATGCCTGCACCTAATCCTATCAGCAATGCTGTAATGATTAATTGTGTTGCCATAGTATTTTTTTGAGGAGTGATCACTGGTTATTTTTTAAACGTTTCACTATAGAAGTTAATGGAGTCTTTGATGATTTTATAAGCAATTAACTGATCCTGGAAGGTGTCGATCTCTACTTTTTTATTTTCGAGTACTTTGTATTGTTCAAAAAAGTTCTTCAGTTCGAGTAAAAAATGCTGAGGAAGCTCCTCCATCCTTGTAATATGATTTACTGATGGATCTTTTGCTGCTACTGCAATGATCTTGTCATCTTCCTGTCCGCTATCAATCATTTGCATATTGCCGATAACATTGGCTTCAACCAGGCAAAGTGACTGTATGGATTGAGAGCATATTACCAATATATCCAGCGGGTCATTGTCCAATCCCAATGTTTGAGGTATAAAACCATAATTGATGGGATATTGAAATGACGAGTAGATAACCCTATCTAGTTTAAGCAGTCCTGTAGCTTTATCCACTTCATATTTCGACCGGGAGCCCTGTGGTATCTCTATCAAAGCATTCACCGTAGCCGGTGCTTTTTCGCCGTGATGTACGCCATGCCATGGATGTAAAACTGTTGTCATTGTATTATCGGGTTAATTTCATACCTGCTAACGTAAGGGCCAGGCCAACTAGCACACTTCCGGCAACATAAAGGAAAAATAATCCAAGTTTTTGTTCTCTCAGCAAGCCAATTCCCTCCAGCGTAAAGGCAGAAAAAGTGGTAAAGCCGCCGCAAATACCTGTCATCAGAAATAATTTCCAGTGTTCGTTGCTGTCAAATGTTCTGAAGGTAAGCCCCCAGAACACACCAATAAGAAAACACCCAGTGATATTTACGGCAAAAGTGCCCCAGGGAAAAGAGTGAGAATATACTTCTGCGAACCAACGCTGGCAAAGGTAACGAAGTATACTACCGGCACCGCCCCCTAATCCTACCAGAAGAATATTCTTTATCACTTTATCGTATCGTTAATAACAGGGTTTTTAATGAGGGTATCTCTGTCATGTTCAAAGAGATATTTCAGGTCCACCAACCATTGCCCGTCTATCTTAACCACCTTTAAGGTGTCGTGATCGTTTTTAAAGGAGTTTGAATAAATGACAATGGCAGTTGAATCATTAACAGGAGTTACTTCATGCATGTTGATGGATGAAGCCATATACCCATCCTTAGTACTTTGGTCGGCTTTCAGGTAGTTTCTTTCCGCAATATCCATCCAATTCAGGTTGACAGAGTCTTGCAGCAGATAGTCTTTGGCCTCTCTGTATTTGCCATCCAGGGCTGCTCTGATAAAATTTCGGGCTGCATCAATGCTGTTTGATGATTTTGCTTCAGTTTTTTTGTCATCTGTTTTGCAGGCAGCAAAAAAAAGCAGGAACAAAAAGAGTAGATTATTTCTCTTCATTCCTGCAAAGTAATGAATCTTTTTTCAGCAAAATTATTCCGGTTTATCCTTCTTTACGATCGGCGGTGTTTCCCTGTTCTGTGGATTTTCTCTTTCATGTTCATGGTTGTAAGCCCTCAGAATGTGTTTTACCAGGCGATGGCGAACCACATCTTCTTCATCCAGTTCAATATGGGCTATGCCATCGATGTTTTTTAATATTCTGACTGCAGTAGATAAACCACTTTTTTGATTTCTCGGAAGATCTACCTGTGTCATATCACCGGTAATGATGGCTTTGGCATTGGCGCCAATCCTTGTCAGAAACATTTTTAGTTGCAGATCGGTAGAGTTCTGCGCCTCATCCAGTATGATGAAGGCATTATCTAATGTACGTCCTCTCATATAAGCCAATGGGGCTATCTCAATAGTCCGGGTGGTCATATAATATCCCAACTTGTCAGCCGGAATCATATCATCCAGTGCATCATACAAAGGGCGGAGGTAAGGATCGATTTTTTCTTTCAGGTCGCCAGGCAAAAAGCCAAGGCTTTCGCCAGCTTCTACGGCAGGCCTTGTAAGTATTATCTTTTTTACCTGTTTATTTTTTAAAGCCCTTACCGCCAGTGCCACTGCAGTATAGGTTTTACCGGTACCGGCAGGACCTATCGCAAACACAATATCATTTTTTTCGGCAACCTGCACCAGTCTTTTCTGGTTGGCAGTTCTGGCCCTTACTGATTTTCCATTAGGGCCAAACACCAGCACTTCGTTCGGATTTTTTTCCTGGAAATGATCAATTACTTCTGCATCATCACCACCCAATACCTGTTCAAAATAGTTCTGGCTCATATGGCCATTTCTTTCGAGGTAGGAAATGATGAGGGAGATCTTTTCTCTTGCTGACTCAATCTGCTCAGGTGAACCACTCAGTTTTAACTGGGTGCCACGGGAAAGAATCTTTAAGAGGGGAAATTTCTTTTTGAGGATGTCGAGCTTACCGTTATTTACTCCGAAAAATTCGATAGGGTTAACGGTTTCAAGGTTGATGATAGTGTCTGTCAATGCACTTCAATTTTAGTTTGGTTCCTGTTCCCATTTTTGGTGACCGGGCTTGAACCATGTTTCACCATGCCGGCGAAAGGCGGTACCGGATTTCTGTTGCGTCTGCTGGTCTTTGCCAGCAGCTGGCCCTTCTTTATCAATATTACTTAGCAATATTGTTTCTACCTAAAGTTACTTATTCACAGATGTGAATACAAATAGGGCATGTCAAATGATAGTTAATAATTTTTTGTGTATACAAAAAAATTGTTCTTAAGCATTGGGAAAAGATCCTGCTAAATGTATTTTATCCATCATGATCGAATCAGCAGTACTGACACTGCTTTCAAAAAAATGTAACTTTAGTCTATGAAAGATGAATTAAAACCCATCAAGCGCAGTAAACAATTAGCTCCTCTCAGCCGTGAACACCACGATGGTTTATTGTTTGCCTGGAAAATAAAACAGGGGATAGATAATCATGCCCCGGTAGAAACCATGCGTAAATATGCTCTCTGGTACTGGCAACAACATATTAAGCCACATTTTTACCAGGAAGAGAGAATACTGTTGCCGCATTTGCCGGCAGATAACCCAATGCGGCACCAGTTAAAAGAAGAACATGATCATATCAGGGAACTCATCATCGGGATGGATGATGAATCAGGAGCAGATAAAAGGCACCTAACTATTCTCAGTGACCTGCTGAATAAGCATATACGATTTGAGGAAAGAGAATTGTTCCCTTTTATGGAGGAGTTACTGACCCCGGAGCAGTTGGACCAGGTTTTTAAAGAACTGGAAGAACATCCACTAAGTTGTGAAGAATGGAAAGACGAGTTCTGGATCAAAAAGAAAGAATGATTTTCAGTGTACTTTAATAATGTATGCGTATGTAAGCCTCTTATCCCACCGGTACTTGTTAAATTCTTGGAAAAGATGATAAGCCGGCTTAGTTGATTGAAATTGTTGCGCAAATTTTGCAGACCGTATGGCCAATCAAGGATAATGAAGACGAACTATATTCTTTTCACTCTTTTCTTACTGTTTTCGCTGGCATCTTCTGCCCAATTATACAAGGTATCAGGTATCATCCTCGACAATAAAAGGGAAAGGCTTCCATTGGCCAGTGTGGAAATCAAAGAGCTTAAAAAAGGGACAGTAAGCAAGGACGATGGCTCCTATTCATTCTACCTGGAAAGAGGGCAATACGACCTTGTGGTAAGTATGATCGGTTATAAAACCAGGATAGTAACTTTTTACATTACTAATCAGGATGTCATTGAAAATATCGAACTGGAACCGGAATCTGCCAGTATGTCTGAGGTGGTGGTTAAGGCTAAGTACCGCGACAGGGCAGAGGAACTCATTAAAAATGTTATAAAGAATAAAGATGTAGTGCTGGATGCCATTGGGTCCTACTCATGCAATGCCTACATCAAAGCATTTCAGCTTGATTCCAGTAACACGAAGAAAAAAGTGGAAGAGGATAGTATTGCCGTGGAAGATTTTAGTAACATGTCGATGACGGAAATACTCCTGCACATTGACCGCAATACAGCCGGGCAAATAAAAGAGCAGCGTCATGGTGTAAATAAGCGGGGGAGTACCGAAAGTTTGTTTTACCTGTCTGCACTGGATGGCGATTTCTTTATTTATGATAACCTGATTAAAGCGCCGCCTGTTTCAAAGATTCCTTTTGTGTCGCCGATAAGTTATAGCGGCCTGATGGCTTACCGTTTCAAGACATTAAAAATTGACAGAACAATTAAACCAAAGGTTTACACTATTGCTATACGACCAAGACAGCTGAGTAATGCAACCATAGAAGGAGAGATACAGATACAGGACAGTACATGGAATGTACTAAGCGTCTCGTTCCGGATACCACCTGCCCATATGCCTGAGTACGATTACATGGAAGTAAAACAGGAGTATAATAACATTGGTGATAGTGCAAGAGTAATTACCCGCCAGCAATTTATTTATTACACCAAGACCAAAAAAGGCAAGATTTACGGCGAAACGGTTGTGCGGTTTTCCGACTACCAGTTAAGAAAGAGTTTTCCCAAGGGTCATTTTGGACTGGAAGTAAGTTCCACTTCCCAGGAGGCCTATGAAAAAGATTCTACATTCTGGAATGCGGTACGAACCGAGCCACTATCAAAACAGCAGGAAATGTATGCCCGCTACCAGGACAGCATGTATCGCTACATGAAAAGTGAGGCTTACCTCGATTCTATGGATCGGGTGCTGAACAAGATAACCTGGAAGAAGGCGTTGATCTTCGGACAAATCTTCAACGATCATCGCAAAGAAAGAATGTGGATACTGCCCCCTGTTACTACGTTGATACAACCGGTGGCATTTGGCGGAGCCCGGTTGAAACTGGCAGCAGGTTACCGTAAAACCTATCCTAACCGCACCACTCTCAACTGGGATGCAGACCTGAGTTACGGTTTCCGAAACAGTGATATTAACGGTACTATAGGCGTTCAACGTAAATACAATCCCTTTAATAAAGGAATGTTTGGTATAAAAGCGGGAAGAAATTTTGAGTTCATTTATGCCGGGGACGCCTGGGTGAATGTGCTCAAGAGAAGTAATATCTTTTTGAATAACTCACTGGAGCTAAATCATGAGATTGAGATCTTCAACGGTGTTACCATTATGAATACTTTTGAAGTGGCTCTACGCCGTTCTGTGGCTGATTATAAAGTGGGCAATAATGCTGACAGCCTTTTTGGTATTGCCAATGATCCTCCGGTTGAGTTTGATCCTTACAACGCCACTTACAACCAGGTGAAATTGTATTTCACTCCCCGGATGCGCTACATCAGGGAGCCTAAAGAAAAGATCCATCTCGGTTCCCGATGGCCTACTTTTTATGTCATCTGGAAAAAGGGAATAAAAGGTTTGCTGAAGAGTGAAATAGATTTTGATTACCTGGAATTTGGGGTTGAACAGAATATAAACTTTGGTGTGATGGGTAATACCAGTTACAATGCGAAGACAGGTGATTTTCTAAATACCAACGACCTCCGGGTAATTGATTACAAATTCATGCGGCAGGGTGATCCTTTGTTTTTCAATAATCCCAAGTATGCGTTCCAGGCATTGGATTCCACCTTTCCTGTATTTGACAGGTATTTCCAGGGAAACCTGGTACATGAATTCAATGGGGCATTGGTGAATAAAATCCCATTTTTTAAAAAATTAAAAATACAGGAGGTAGCAGGTGGTGGCATGCTGATAACGAAGGAAAGAAGTTTACGATACGCCGAGTTCTTTGCCGGCCTGGAAAGGGTTTTCAAATGGCCTTTTAACCCATTGACAAGATTAAAACTGGGTGTTTATGTAGTAACTTCTGTGGCGAATAAATTCAATAACCCTGTTCAGTTCAAAATAGGATTGACGACATGGGACAGGTTCAGGAACCGATGGAGATAGCTACCACCTCGCCACAATCTTGAAATTGATCAGCCTTGGCGTCAACCGGTTGGGCAGCAGGTAAACCGTATTGGAAAAATCCTTGATGAATAAGTAAGAGATAGTATTAGGCCTGTCAATCACATTAAAGATTTCCAGGCTGGCCCAGATATTGTCAAAATTGCGGAAAGGAGAATGGCTTCTTCTTTTGCTGCGGTCATCATCCATTAATAAGGCACTGAAACCAATATCGGCACGGATATAAGGTTCAATGACAGCGGCATTCCGGTAACGGACAGCGCCGGGGATGTTATAAGGAAGATTACTGCCGTACAGTAAATTCAGGAACATCTTAAAATTCTTATTGGTAGGCAGGTAGTCCTGGAAGTACATGCCAAAAGTGATGCGGCGATCGGTAGGCCGGCGCAGCCAGCCCACATCAAAGCGGGTACTGTCTGCAATTACCTGGTCGGTGCTTTGTGCAGTAATGAATTCTCCTGCTGCATTTTTGTAACGATAATAATGGTCACCGTTAATATCCTCCTGTGTTTTCATAAAGCCGATACTGATCCAGCTTTCTGCATCGGGAACTAATTCACCATGCAGTCTCATTTCCACACCTGCAGCATAGGCTTTGGCATTGTTTTCTCCAAAGTAACGAATGCGGACATTGTCAATATCATAAGGCACCACATCGGTCATGCTTTTATAATAGGCTTCAGTTGTCCATCGCATGGGGCGGCCACCAATGCCAACGAAATTCAGGTCAAACCCAGCTACACCTTGCCAGCTCTTTTGTGATTTTAATGATGTATTGATGGTGCCATCATTTCTTCTGAGCTCCCGGTAAAAGGGCGGCTGGTTATAAGCACCGGCAGATAAACGGAAGATGATATCACTTTTCCATTTTGGTTTCCAGCTGGCGCCAATTCTTGGTGAAACCAAAAACTCCTGGTTGAGTGAATTATAATTGAACCTTACACCAACTGATAGGGTAGTGGAATGAGTAGAATCATTGCCCAGCAAAATATTATCCTGCAAGTAACCGGAGAATTTATTGATGTCAAGCGAGGCATTTGATTTCAACACCTTATTTAGCTGAAGCATATTGGGCTGATAGGGTAACGCATAACCGGCCGAGTCCTGGAATTCCCATTCATTTAATTTGTCATCAATCAGGGATCGGTCGTAACCAAGCCCCCATAAAAAAGCATGTTTGCCTTTGTCATAACTTCCTTTATGGGAAAGATTCCAGTTTTCAACAGTCAGCTGATTTCTTGCCCAATTCTGGTAAATGCCGGCACCTAAAGGATTTACAATTAATCCATAAGTAGGATTTCTTTTGTCAAAATCCCTTTCACCAAATAGATAAGCGCCAATGATATCAATATTTTCTTCCTCGTCATTTTCAAAACGGGAAAGCATCCATTTCAATTTTAGTTTTTTGTTTACCTGGTTGGTAAGTGCAAAACCCAGCATATTGGTTTGGTAGCGGTCTTTTTCTCTTCCTTCAAAATTGATATCAACACCAATAGTAGCGCTGAAGACAGGGGAAAAGACGGATGTGGTGAGCTGGCTTGTTTGCGGAATCAACGTAAATTTTGTCTGGGAGATATTGCTTAACAGTTCGGCCTGCCATTTTGGATTAAACTGGTAACTCAGCAATGCCTGGAAATCTGCTGAAGAAGGAACATAATTACCTTTCGTATCCTGCCGGCTCAGCAGGTTTCGGTTGCTCCGGTTACGAATGCCCAACAGGTAGCTGAATTTGCTGGTCCTATCAGTCCCTTCGAATTGCAGGCCTTGTTCCAAAATTCCAACATAAGCAGATCCGCCAAATCGCTTTGGTTTTTTGTATTGGATGTCCAGCACACTGCTCATCTTATCACCATATTTTGCCTGGAAGCCTCCGTTATAAAAACTAATACTCCTCACCATTTCCGGGTTGATAAAACTTAATCCCTCCTGTTGGCCGCTGCGGATAAGGTAAGGACGAAATACTTCAAAATCGTTTACATAAATGAGGTTTTCATCATAACTGCCACCCCGTACGGAGTACTGCGAGGTCAATTCATTGTTGGAGCCAACAAATATTTTTATCAGGCTTTCCACCCCGCTGACGGGTGCGGGCAGATTGAGAATTGTTTTCGGGTTCGGCTTTATCAGACCGGCCTCTCTTCTGTCCCTTTGGTCTGTTACAATTACCTCCTGCAATACTTTTTCTCCTCTTTCCATGCGGATGGTGATGGTTTCTTCTTCACCTTCATTCAACAGAAAATTCTTTTGCTCAGCTTTAAAGCCTGTGTACGTAAAAACCAGGGCAAAGGCTTTATCGGCGGCAACTTTTATCCGGAAATAACCAGAATCGTTGGTTACATTGCCTTTCGACTGACCAAGAATGACTACGGAAACTTTGGCTAAGGGATTTTCATTTTCATCAACCACTTTACCGGATACAAAAGCAGCTTTCTTTTGTGATAAAGAAAAAAGGGAGATAAGGCAGCAGGTTAGTAAAAAAAAGTAGCGCAGCCGGTTCATCGCAATAAAAATAATTCATTTTTGATGAAGCACTGCGCTTTTGTTGGTCACACTTGCTATTTTACGATTAACGATATACTATTGCAGGTGTTGGCGGTCACATACTTGGTGTCCTGCCAGTTGTATTTTTCATCCGCAGCTCTCCAGCGATAGCTCCCCTCACTGATAGTAAGTGTAAGTGCTCCTTCATCACCGCAGGATGGGCTATAGCTGTTATTGGTTATAAACCGGGTGAGTTTTCCTGTATAGTTATCTGCCAGCCAGAAATTAATATCGCCGGAGGAACCATAGCGGGAAAAGATGGTCAGTTTTCCCTGGTTTTTCAGCTCATAGGTTTTCACAATATCACTATAGCTATAAGATGATTTTGTGTAGTTGTTAATACTTAAGCCGGAGAAACAAAAAGCTGTTTCAGCACAATCACTTTCCCTGAGGTCGAAATTAGTAAGATTGGCAGGCAGGTTGGTGAATGTAACGGTGAACCGTACACTTTCCCCATCGAATACAGCCTTGGGTGCATCAGCCCCTGGTAGGTTGATATGACTGGCTGAATAATATTGTTGTGTATTCCTGTCATAAAGCTTGTAGTTATCCATCCAGATCGTCATCATAGAATTATTACCACTGTTATTGGTATAGGTGAAGCAAAAGGCCGTTTCAATACCATTACGGGTAATATAATCAAGAGAAAGTGAGGAAAGATTATCTGATGTTTTGGCTACAATATATGAGCCGCTTCCCTTTATAGCAGGGCCAGTAACCTTTGGTGCGGGCGGAGCAGTAGTATAAGGTTTGGCTGTTTCTTTCTTTTTTGTTTTTAACGTATTCAGGTATTTATAAGGTATGGCGAAATTCAGGTTTTGCCCTTCTTTGAACTGCATAACGCAAACACCAATTACTTCACCCTCTTTGTTGAACACTGGACCGCCGCTGCTGCCCGGAGAAATAGGAGCGGTGATCTGGATCAATTCACGGCCCTGGTCATTGCGCAAACCGCTGACGATACCGTCTGAAATAGTGGCCTGCAGTCCTTTGGGTGTACCGATCACAAAAATCTTCTCACCCGGTAATGTTTGTTTACCGGATATGGTCAGCGGTTTTTGAGAGGTACCATTTACTTTAAGTAAGGCAAGGTCATTGTACGCATCTACTGCTACAATGCTCACATTGAATTTGGAAGATGAGTTGTTGAAACCCACATTTACGTTATACGCATTTTCAATGACATGGTAATTGGTGGCAATAATATCCTGTTCGATGAAAAAACCTGATCCGTATCCGTTATTGGTGTAAACAGTTACGGTGGAACCAACTGAATTCTGGTAGATAAGGGAAGCATCCTGGGCATTTACACTGCTGCTCAGCAGAGCCAGGAAAGCGGTAGTTGCAAGTGTGTTTGCTTTCATAACCTGTGATTTTAGTAACCTAAAGCTACTATCCCGCACAGGCGGCAAACATCCGTACTGCCACTGATTTGAGAAGCATTAACAGATTTGTGAAGAAGTTATTAACTGATTTTTTTAAGCTGCTGTATGGTCCTAACAGGATCGGCTGATTTAAACACCGTATTTCCGGCCACCAATACATCTGCTCCTGATGCAATGATAGAAGGGGCATTTTCTAATGTAACACCGCCATCTATTTCAACCTGTACTTTCAGCCCCTTTTCATCAATCATCTTACGGAGCTGCTTTATTTTTTCCAGCGTATAGGGAATGAATTTTTGGCCACCAAAACCCGGGTTAACACTCATGAGACAAACCAGGTCTATATCATGAAGTATATCGCTTAATTCAGAAACCGGTGTATGCGGGTTCACGGCCACCCCGGCTTTCATACCCAAAGATTTAATCTGCTGGATATTCCGGTGCAGGTGACGACAGGCTTCAATGTGTACAGAGAGTATGTCCGCCCCGGCATTTTTGAATTGCTCGGCATATTTCTCAGGCTCTTCAATCATGAGGTGTACATCGCAAACTTTGGTAGTGGCTTTGCGAAAAAACTCAATGATCATCGGGCCAAAACTGATGTTGGGAACAAAACGGCCGTCCATTACATCTAAATGATACCAGTCTGCTTCGCTTGCATTCAGCATTTTACAGTCGGCATCAAGATTCAGGAAGTTGGCAGATAAAAGGGAAGGAGCAATGATCGGCATCGGCATGTATTTACGCCTGCCTACCGGCAGGCAGGCTGCAAGATACGTTTTGTCAGCTAAGTTTTTAAAGCCTGTCTGCCGCTTCTTTGGCTTCTGTAAAACTCTTGTCCAGCCCATAAGCCCTTTGGTAATTCAGTTTGGCTTCTTCTTTTTGCCCCATGGCTTCCTGGCTTCGCCCCATCCAGTAATAGGCATCAGGGAAAGTGGCCGAAATGGTATTCGCCAGTTCAAATACTTTTAAGGCTTCTGCATACTTCTTTTGGTCATAAAAGATCCTGCCTTTTTCAATATAGGCGTTCAGGTAATAATAATCATGTTGTATGGCCTCATTGAACTGGTTCAATGCCGCTGCTTTATTACTTGTGTTGGAGTAATAAATACCTTTGTAATAATAAGGTTCTGCATGAGTTTTCAAAGAGTCTTGTTGAATTAATGAATCACAGAGGCTCAGCACCTTTGCATTTTTTGTCTCCGCATATTTATAAGCCAGTTCATAGTTCAATTCGGCATCATACGGAGTAATGGCATAGGCTTTTTCAAGTATGCTGATCGCTTCGCTGCTGTTTCCTTTCTTATCGAGCAGGGCAGCTTTCATTTTGAGCACATCAACCTGCTGAGGATTTTTTTCCAGTATACTATTACACAAAGCAAGGGCTTCGTCATTTTTATTTTGTGTTTCGTAGGAACGGGCCAGCGTTAATTGCAGAAGATTACTGGCGGGCAATTCTTCTAAAGCTTCCCGGAGAAAAAGTATGGCAGAGTCGGGTTTCCGGTCAAGCAGCAGGTTGCTTATTCCAAAGGCATAACGTTCATCTTTTTTTAAGCTCCATGCTTTTTTGAAGTCATCTAAAGATGGTTCGGGCAGCTCGTTGGTATTTAATAATACGGCCCTTCTGAAATATAATTCATCATTATCCGGCTGTTGCTTTATGCTGTCGGTCAGACTGGTGTAGGGTGGCTTTGAAAGTAGTTCGCCATAGGGGGAATTCGTGGATTTATCAGTACAACCGCTGATAAAGATCAGTAAAATGGCAAGGGGCACTGCTATTTTTGCAAA
>JBGARY010000032.1:37453-37691 GCA_044229985.1 Chitinophagaceae bacterium | reverse complement strand
CTATCATGGTTTGCGGGCCAAAGACAAGAGTTTCAATGCAAAGTTTGTAAGTGATTTTGATAGTACAATCGGGAAGATCAGCCTGATTCCGCAGGATATAGGTAGAGTGGTGCTCAATCTTATCAATAATGCATTTTATGCAGTGAGTGAGAGAAAAGCAAAAGGAGAGGCTGGCTATGAGCCTTCCGTATCAGTTTCCACAAAAAAAATAGACAGTAAAGTTGAAATCAGGATAAAA
>JBGARY010000032.1:0-37443 GCA_044229985.1 Chitinophagaceae bacterium | reverse complement strand
TTTATGCGGTGAGTGAAAGAAAGATGGCAGCTGGCGATGGGTATGAACCAACTGTTGCCATACAAACTGCTTTAGTTCAATCCTCTTCAGGGGGCAAGAGTATTTCCATAAAGGTATCTGACAATGGGGGAGGTATTCCTGAGAATATAGTAGACAAGATATTTCAACCCTTTTTCACCACCAAACCCACCGGGCAGGGAACGGGATTAGGGTTATCTTTAAGTTACGACATTGTAAAGGCACACGGAGGTGAAATAAAAGTAGAAACAGACAATGGTATAGGAACAACATTTATCATCGTATTGCCATATACCGGATAACCATTTGCTATGAGAAAAATTTTCTTTGCAGTTTTTCTTTGCTGTGCTGCCATACTGCAGGCGCAGTATAAAACACCTTACTTTAATATGCTTTCTGTTGAAAACGGGTTGCCACAGGCAAGTGTCAATTTCCGTTTCCAGGATAAGCTTGGGTATTTATGGCTGGGTACGGCAAATGGCCTGGTGAGGTACGATGGCTATCGCCTGAAGGAGTACCCGATTTTGAATGAGGAGGGTGTGCCTGTGAAGCCGGCTTCCATTAACCAGGTTTTTGAGGACAGCAAAGGGGAATTATGGGTAATCGTTTACCTGCAGGGTTTTTACCAGCTTGACCGTAAACGGGATGTATTTGTACGGGTACCTTTTGGCAGTAAAGATGATGATTTAATTAAAAATAAATCTCCTAATAGCCTGAAGTATGATAAAAACCTAAATATTTTCTGGGGTGTTGCCTACGATACCGAAAGGGACAGAGATATTCTATATAATATCGACCTTGTCAACAAAAAAATGCAGGTATATAGCGACCTTGAAAAGGGTAATCATTCCATACCGGCAGCCAGGAATATTGATATAAGTATAGACCCTGCGGGAAAAATCTGGATGCTTACAGATTCACTGCTTAGTTATTTTGAACCGGCTTCTAAATCATTCAAACCCTTTTTTACCTTACCCATACTATCCGGCGTTAAAAGATTAATATATGTCCGGGCTGATCCGTTAGATAAAGAGATCGTTTGGTTAAATACGACCAGTGCTATTGATCCGAACCAGCCACCTGTTAATGAAATCCGTGGGCTTATACAGTTAAATACCAAAACAAAAAAAATAACCGTTTCTCTGCCCGGCAGTAAAGCACCGGAATCATTGCCCTTAAATTGCTTTCACACTTTTACCGATTCATTGAAAAGGTTTTGGGTCTCAACAGAAAAGGGTATAGCACTATTTGATCCTAAAAAAGGAAACTTCACACAGTATGCTCTTAATTACCCTAATAAGGAAACCCATGCCGAGTATATTGCCGCTGACAAGGAGGGAAATTTATGGATAACAGGTAATGCAGACGGACTATTTTTCCTGGATATCAAAACTGGAATTTCCAGCACTTATGAACCCAATGGAGGACCTGGTGATCTGCCCGGTAACAGGAATTTTGGAGAAGTTTTTATTGATCGGTTTAATACCCTTTGGATAAATATACCCAATGAAGGTATTGCCTGGCGGGATGTGCAAAAAACACAATTCTCCCCTGTTGCCATTAACCCCTTTCCAAAGAAAAATACAGTAAAAGAGATACCTCACCAGTATGACCTGGTGAGTACTCAGGGTGACAGCATTTGTTATTTAACAGATTCATCAAGCCTGCTGGCCTGGAATACTATTAAAAATAGTTTTACCAGTATTGACCTGAAGGATAAAAAGCTTTACAGGTCGATAATTAATATTTCAAAAAGCAAAGACGGGAACCTGTGGCTGGCATGCGGGGCAAATGGTGTGGTTCAATATGATGCCGTTACCCAAAATATAACTGCATACCGGAATGACCCGAAAGACAGTAATTCCCTGTCCAGTCCCTTTGTAATTGATGTGGCAGCAGACCCGGATGGTATTATCTGGATAGGAACAGCAAACAAAGGGATCAATAGTTTTAATCCACGAACTAAAAAATTTTCCCAGTATCCTTTTGCCATTA
Source organism: Chitinophagaceae bacterium (assembly GCA_044229985.1). Taxonomy (GTDB): domain Bacteria; phylum Bacteroidota; class Bacteroidia; order Chitinophagales; family Chitinophagaceae; genus JJ008. The sequence goes on along the minus strand of JBGARY010000032.1, from coordinate 35,430 downwards.
ACAATGGTGCAAGGCAAGTAAAGGATTCACTAGATGACCAGACAGCAACCTGTTTGTATATTGATAAGGATGGTGTCATTTGGATTGGCACCAACAACGGAGCGGTAAACAGTTTTGATCCCCGTACCAAGAAGTTCAGGTCCTACCTGAACTATAAAGAAGGCTTCTTTGCCATTACCTCAATGTATGAGGACAGCCAGAAAAGATTTTGGGTAGCCACCTATCTTTCAGGTTTGTACCTGCTGGATAAAAAAACAGGCGCCCTTCAACGATTTTCTGAAAAGGAGGGGTTAATACACAATTCTGTATTTAGTGTAAAGGAAGATGCAGCAGGAAATATTTGGACTGCTTCCCAGAAAGGATTGTCCCGCATTAATCCTGTTACCAATGCTATTACCAACTTCGGGGCTGCTAAACCCTGGATGTGGGAATACTTCATAAAAAATTTATATGACAGGAACGGGTTGTTCAATATGCCGGGAAGAAATGGCATTATTCGTTTCAATCCGCTGCAACTGGATGAGAGCAAAACACCGCCGGTAGTATTTATTGAGTCAGTTAGTTACCGTTCTCCCGGTAAGTCAACAGACAGTCTGATGTTTACAGAAGGGCGGGAAAAGATCCAGTTAAAATATAATGAGAACAGGCTCACTTTTCAATTTGTGGCGCTTCATTTTGCCAATCCGGAACAAAACCAGTATGCTTATCAATTAGAAGGTTATGACAAGGAGTGGATACAGTCCGGCACACAACGTTCGGTTACGTACAGTAATCTTTCTCCGGGTACATACACTTTTAAGGTGAAAGCTTCTAACAGTGAGGGTGTATGGAATGAAACAGGTGCTGCTTTTACCATCAGCATCAGGCCACCCTGGTGGAAAACCATAGGGGCATATATTATTTATGGGTTATTGTTCCTGGCACTTGTTTACGCTTTCGATCGTTTCCTGCGTCGCAGGCTGGTGCAAAAAGAAAGAGAAAAAAATCAAGCCAGAGAATTGGCACAGGCCAAAGAAATTGAGAAAGCATACAATGAGCTGAAAGCAACGCAGCAACAGCTGATCCAGTCGGAGAAGATGGCTTCATTAGGAGAGCTGACCGCGGGTATTGCTCATGAGATACAGAACCCGTTAAACTTCGTCAACAATTTCTCGGAGGTCAATACAGAGTTAATCGAAGAAATGAAACAGGAGTTAAAAGCAGGGAATAAAGATGAGGCAGTAAGCCTCGCTGATGATATTAAACAAAACAATGAGAAAATAGCTTATCATGGCAAAAGAGCAGATTCTATTGTAAAAGGTATGCTGCAGCATAGCCGCAGTGGCAGCGGGGAAAAAGAACTAACCGACCTGAATAACCTGGTGGATGAATGCCTGCGCCTGAGCTATCATGGTATGCGGGCCAAAGACAAAAGCTTTAATGCTAAAACAGATACTTTACTGGATGCCAGCCTGCCACAAGTAAAGATGGTATCACAGGATATCGGCCGGGTACTCCTCAACCTTTTTACCAATTCTTTTTATTCTGTGATGCAGAAGAAAAGGAATGCAGCAAGTAGTTACGAACCTGTTGTTTCAGCCAAAACGATAAAGGAGAACGGGAAAGTGAAAATAATAGTGGAAGATAATGGAATAGGTATACCTCAAAGAGTGATTGATAAAATATTCCAACCCTTCTTTACTACCAAACCTACTGGTGAAGGAACCGGTTTGGGTCTTAGTATGAGTTATGATATCATTACCAAAGGTCATAATGGTGAGTTGCAGGTGGAAACGAAAGAAGGGGAATTTGCCCGGTTCACCATTGTTTTACCTATATAAACCTTATTTTCAATTACTATTAAACCACCACAACATGAAGATCTTAGTTGTAGATGACGAGAGAGATGTCCAAACACTTTTCGAGCAGCGTTTTCGCAAAGAAATGAAAAGCGGGGAGATGCAATTTGCCTTTGCTTTCTCAGGTGAAGAAGCCTTGCAATTTCTGACAGATCATAACCAGGAGGCTGTACTAATTTTATCTGATATCAATATGCCGGGTATGAGCGGATTGGAATTATTGAAACGAATCAAACAGGAGCACCACGAGCCGCCGCCGGTGGTGATGATGATAACGGCGTATGGCGATGCTGAAAATTATAACCAGGCCACTCAATTGGGCGCCGATGATTTTCTGACCAAACCGGTTGACTTTACTATATTAAAAGAGAAATTAAAATCGATACACTGATGGCAAAGATTCTTGTAGTGGATGATGAGGCTGACCTGGAAACACTGATCCGGCAAAAATTCAGGCAGAAGATACGGGAGAACCAGTATGAATTTGTGTTTGCCATGAATGGGGTAATGGCGCTGGAGCAACTGGAACAGCACCAGGATGTGGATGTGGTGCTGAGTGATATCAACATGCCGGAAATGGATGGCCTGACCTTACTGTCTAAACTGAATGAGCAAAATACTTTGTTGAAATCCGTGATTGTATCTGCATACGGCGATATGGAAAATATCCGTACTGCCATGAACCGTGGTGCTTTTGATTTTATAACCAAGCCGGTAAATTTTGAGGACCTGGAAACTACCATGCAAAAAACCCTGAAGCATGTGCAGCAGATGAAGGAAACCATGCAGGCCATCAAGGAAAATAATATCCTGCGGATGTATGTGGATGAGACAGTGCTGAATTTTATGGGCGGGAAGGAATTTGAAAAATCATTGCTGGAGAATGAAACCGTGGAAGCCACAGTCGCCTTTATTGATATTTGCGGCTTTACTGCTATTAGTGAAACCGAGAAACCCGATACAGTGGTGAAATTGCTGAACAACTATTTTGATGTAATGGTGAAAGAGATCATCGCACAAAAAGGACTGGTTGATAAATTCATCGGCGACTGTGTGATGGCTGTGTTCAAAGGGGAGTATCACCTGGACAGGGCAATTGATGCCTGCCTGTCTATACGAAATAAAATTGCAGCGCTTCCCGCAGCTGAAGGCTTCACCCCAAAGGTTTCCATTGGCATCAACAGTGGTGAAATGATCTCCGGTAATATAGGTTCGGGTACGCTGAGGCGGCTGGATTATACAGTGATCGGCGATACAGTTAACACTGCCCAGCGGCTACAGACAGCTGCGGGTCCCAACCAGATCGTAATTTCAGAAAGCTGCTACCAAAAGATCAAACAATCTTTCAGTTGTAATAAAATTGGTGAAGTGAGCCTGAAGAATAAGTCAACCCCGGTGATGATCTACGAAGTATTGGATTAAAGACATAAAAGAAATGCAGTACCAGCTCGTCTATAATTTTCTGATGCCGAAACTGGAAGAAGAGCTTCCGGAATATTATACCTATCATAATGCTCTGCATACAAAAAATGTTATCGCAGCGGCAGAGTATCTTGGGACTTTGGAAAAAATTAGTGATGAGGAAATGCTGCTGTTGAAGACGGCCGCTTTGTTTCATGACGCCGGTTTTCTGCAACAGGCAGACGGGCATGAAGAAATTTCCTGTATCTGGGCGAGGGAGTACCTGCCCGAATATGGATACAGTGATAAGCAGATCGAAGAAATTTCCCGCATCATTATGGCTACCCGGTTGCCACAATCACCCGTTGATCACCTCGGTCAAATACTTTGCGATGCTGATCTGTTTTATATAGGAAGGGAGGGATATGCTGGCAACGCTGAAAAGTTGCACCAGGAATTTAAGCACCGTGGATTTGTAAAAACAGAAGAAGAATGGCAACTGATGCAGGTTGAGTTTCTTTCCGGGCATAAATTTTTTACGAAGTCGGCCATTGCAGAACTGGAGCCGGCCAAGCAGCAAATCATAAAAGAGCTGACTTCGGGAGTGGAGCATAGTCTTTCTGCACACCATGAAGATTCCGCAGGCCAGTTGATCCAGGATTTGGTACTGACACTGGTGGGAGTAACCATAGCAGCAGTGGCATTAAAATTATTCCTGGTGCCTAACCATTTTTTTGATGGAGGTGTAACTGGTATCTCACTGCTGGTGCATGAGGTGTATGGCTTCAACCTGGGGCTGGTTATATTATTGCTCAACCTTCCGTTGATCATCGTCAGTCATTTTACGATTGGAAAACGTTTTGCCCTCCGCACATTGTTGAGTGTGGTCTTACTGGGAGTTGCCCTGTTGCTGATTCCTAATTATGCTATGACGGCGGACAAATTACTCATCTCCATTTTCGGCGGTGCTTTCCTTGGCATTGGCGTTGGGCTCATTATGAGAACGGGAGCAGCCCTCGACGGGATAGAAGTACTGGCTGTATATACACTGAAGCGTACCTCTTTTACCATCACAGAGATCATCCTGGGGATCAATATTATCATTTTCACCATTGCCGGCTTCAGGTTTGGAATTGAAACAGCCTTGTATTCTATTCTGACGTACTTCACAGCCACCCGGTGTATTGATTATGTGGTAGAGGGTTTGCAGGCATATACCGGTGTTACCATTGTATCTGGTAAGAGTGAGGCCATTAAATACCAACTGGTAAACAAATTGGGACGGGGTATTACTGTTTACAAAGGCGAAAGGGGCTTTCTGCCCGGCAAATATGATGTAAGTGCAGAATGTGATATTATTTTCACTGTAATAACAAGACTGGAGCTCCGCAAACTAAAGAACCTTGTATATGATGTGGACCCTAAGGCTTTTGTTTTTGCCAATACTATTAAGGAAGCGTCTGGGGGCATCATCAAGCGCCGTCACTCACATTAGTAGTTATCATCACTTTTATTCTCAGGGTACTAATCAAAAACGGACCATTAGTTCAGTGAGCTGCTCCAGATCAACTGGTAGGGTTCACTTTTTCCTTTTATACAGGTAAAGAGAAAACAGGTGATAAAAGGCATATTGATAATTTCATTGTTATCTGCATCAATGGCCATAGTTCCGCTTACATAGGTTTCAGTAGAAGAAGTTTCAAGAGCCTTCAGGCCACGGGGCATTAGTTGTGTGCCATATCCCAATTCGTAACGGCGGTAGGCGAGCCGTTCCACCAGGTTCTGCACCAGCTCTGGCTGGTCGAAGGCGGCGGAGATGTGCAGGTGCTTTTTCATAACTCAAGGGTTTTTGTTTCGGCCCTTTTCCTTCTGCACTTTGTCCACCCTTCAGAGGGCTTTGTAACCTTGTTTATGAATTAGATGCTGTGATGATCGTTTTTGGTTATTAAGGGAATGTGAAAGTTGGGTCGGTTTTAATAATTTAAAACCACATTGTTGATTCTTTTTCAGTTAACTGATTTGTTTCCCTTAAGTAAACAATGAGATATTTCATTATAGCATACTTTCTAAGACCAAACGAGTCTTCTTCAATTCCCGTTTTATCATTACCTCTTGACCAAACAACAACATTCCAGTCAATCCCATTATTGGTGACTAATTGAATATCGCTAATCAACCAATGTGGATGATCAATCTTGTCAATAGGATATCCGATAACCTTGTCTTTATAGTATTCCTTTATTTTTGTTGCTTGTTCAAGTGTTAGAAAATGAGGCTTCATTGTCATTTTTTACTATGTCTACTATAAAAATTAAGTCCCAAATTATCTACTGTTACTAATAACGAACTCAAACCTATCCCCGTCAAACAAACCCTTATCACTCAATTTCAAATGCGGTATGACCAGCAGTGCCATAAAAGAAAGTGTCATAAAGGGTGCAGCTAAGGTGGAGCCAAGTTCTTTGGCCTCCCGGTCAATCTCCGTATAAGCTTCTGCTACGATATAGCCATCTTCGTTACTCATCAGTCCCGCTACTGCCAGCGCTACTACTGATTCAGTTTGCATACTTAGTTTCCCATCCGGTGACTGATAATTGGTGGCTACGCTTACACCACCTTTTTTTTCAATTACTTTGTTTACAGCCCTGCATAAACTATCATCATCCACTCCAACTGCCACAATATTATGGCTGTCATGGGCTACGGAAGAAGCCAGTGCACCTTGCTTCAGTCCAAAGTTTTTTATGTATGCTTTGGCAACAGGTGCATCCGAATAGCGGTTTACCACAACGATCTTTAAAATATCCCTGTCAGTGTCACTCACTATCTTCCCGTCCAAAACTTTTGGTTCATACAAAAGCTTATTGGTAATCAGCTGTCCGTCCAGTGCCTCAATAACCGGTATCTCCTTTTCACCATTCCATATCACGGCAAAGTCCTCCACATTCCTTTTTTTGCAGGAAAAGTTATTTATTACACCTGACTCCCGACTACTGACTAAAGACTTACCTGCCTCTGCTACCAGTTCACCATTGATATAGGTTTTTACCACTTCAAAATTCACAAGGTCTTTTACTATAATAAAATCTGCAGGATCTCCGTCTCTTAGCAAGCCCACATCCAATTTATAATGTTCAACCGGGTTCACACAGGCAGCTTTCAGTATTTTAAAAATATCAATGCCCTTCGCCACTGCTCTTGCACAAAGCTGGTTGATATGACCTAGTACCAGGCTGTCGGGGTGTTTATCGTCACTGCAAAACATCATTCTATCCGGCCAATCATTCAGAAGCCCAATCAATGCCTCAAAGTTTTTGGCGGCGCTTCCCTCCCGGATGATGATCTTCATGCCGTATTGGAGTTTATCCAACGCTTCTTCGGCAGTAAAACATTCATGGTCGGTATAGATACCTGCATCTATATATTGCTTTGCCTGCTCTCCTCGTAAGCCTGGTGCATGACCGTCTACTGGTTTTCCTAACCGGTGTGCAGCGGCTATTTTTTTCATAACTTCTTCATCTTTAAAAAGCACCCCTGGAAAGTTCATCATCTCACTCAGGTACTTTATCTCCTCTCTTTGCAGCAGTTGTTCTACATCAGTTGAGTCAAGTACTGCCCCGGCTGTTTCAAATGTCGTAGCAGGCACACAACTGGGTGCACCAAAATTGAATTTGAAGGGGACGGTTTTGCCATTTTCGATCATAAATTCTACACCGGCCATACCACATACGTTAGCAATCTCATGCGGATCACTGACAGTGGCTACAGTGCCGTGCACAACCGCCAGTTTGGCAAATTCGGAGGGTACCAACATAGAACTCTCTATATGTACATGACTGTCAATAAATCCGGGCAGGATATAAAAGTGACTATTAAGTGATACTTCTTCGATTTCATTCACTGCAATAATTTTTCCATCCTGAACAATTACTTCAGCCGGATAAATTATTTGTTTGAAAATATCAACAAAATGACCATGATAAAAAGCCATACTATTTAATTTGCTTAAAGGTAAATCACTAACTTCAAACAGTATTTAAATTGGTTAAGACTAACTAAGTTATATGAGAAAAATAATCTTCCTCGCCTTTGCGATTGCTTCCTTGTTTGATTCTATTGCACAAAAACCAAAAACGCCTCCTCCTGCTGCTACTGACAACAAAGATGATGTACTGTTGAAAAATGTAAAGTACCGGCTTATCGGTCCATTCCGTGGCGGCAGAAGTGCTGCGGTTGCCGGTAGTTATTCCAACAAAACAACTTTTTATTTCGGAGGTACTGGTGGTGGTGTCTGGAAAACGGTTGACGGCGGCAGCAACTGGATAAATATTTCAGATAAATATTTTGGCGGTTCTATCGGGGCTGTGGCAGTAGCTCCTTCCGATGAAACGATCTTGTATGTGGGTGAAGGCGAGAATACCATGCGGGGAAATGTAAGTGAAGGGTTGGGTGGCATGTGGCGGAGTGATGACGGAGGCCGTACCTGGAAAAATATAGGACTGAAAGACAGTCGTCATATTCTTCGCATTATTGTTCATCCCAAAAATCCGGATATTGTTTGGGTGGCGGCCATGGGTCACTTGTTCGGCCCCAATGAAGAAAGAGGTGTGTTTAAAACAACAGATGGTGGTAAAACCTGGAAGAAAACACTTTTCGTCAATAGTCAAACCGGCTGCAGCGACCTGGTGATGGAGCCGGGTAATCCTTCTGTATTTTATGCCGGTACCTGGCGGCTTATCCGTACTCCTTATTCTTTGGAGAGTGGCGGTGAAGGAAGCGGATTATGGAAAAGTACCGATGCTGGTGAGACCTGGACAAATATTTCTGCAAAGAAAGGGCTGCCGAAGAATACATGGGGAATAGTAGGCGTTGCTGTTGCTCCATCCAATACTGATAAAGTGTATGCCATTATTGAAAATAAGGATGGTGGCCTCTTTATGAGTGCCGATGGTGGCGAAACATGGACACTTGCCAGTAATGATAATAATATACGGCAGCGGGCCTGGTATTACACTAAAGTTTTTGTAGATCCGCAAAATGAAAATAAAGTCTATTGTCCCAATGTTGGGTTCATGGTGAGTACTGATGGTGGCAGAACATTTAAAAGCATATCAACGCCACATGGTGATCATCATGATCTTTGGATAGATCCGCAAGATGGGAACAGGATGGTTGTAGCGGATGATGGAGGAGCACAGGTGTCATTCGATGGTGGTGCCAACTGGAGTACTTACCTTAATCAGCCAACTGCACAAGTGTACAGGTTAAGTACGGATAACGCATTCCCTTACCGCATTATGGGTGGTCAGCAGGATAACAGTGCCTTTCGCATAAGAAGCAGAACTTACGGATCTGCGATTACAGCAGCTGATATGGAAACGGCAGCAGGAAGTGAGAGCGGATATGTGGTAGCCGATCCATTGAACCCGGATATCACTTATGGCGGTAATTATATGGGAATGCTGCAACGGCTGGATCACCGCACAGGAGAAAGCAGGCTGATCAATGTATGGCCGGTAGATAATATGGGCGCTGGTGCTGAAGCTGCGAAATATCGCTTTCAATGGAACTATCCAATTTTCTTTTCACCTCATAATCCGAAACGACTTTATGCAGCAGGCAACCATTTATTTGTAACGGAAAACGAAGGAAAAAGCTGGGAGCAGATTTCACCTGACCTTACTACTAATGATAAAGGCAAACAGGCATCCAGCGGGGGGCCGGTAACGCAGGATAATACATCAGTAGAATATTACTGTACCATTTTCACTGCTGCTGAATCTCCTTATGAGAAGGATTTATTATGGTCTGGCAGCGATGACGGATTGATCTATGTAAGTAAGGATGCTGGAAAGAACTGGGAAAATGTAACACCCAAAGATTGCCCGCAGTGGATGATGTGGAATTGCATTGAAGCAGATCCATTTATAAAAGGAGCTGCTTATTTTGTGGGAACCCGTTACAAAGCAGATGATTTCCGTCCTTATATCTATAAAACGGAAGATTATGGTAAAACATGGAAATTGATCACTAATGGTATTCCGTCTTTACATTTCGCCCGGGCTATGCGTGCAGACAGAGTTAAACAAGGTCTATTGTACGCCGGCACAGAGTATGGCATGTATATCTCTTATGATGGAGGTAGTAACTGGAAATCTTTTCAGCTGAACTTGCCGGTAACACCCATTACCGACCTGGCTATCAAAAACAATGATCTCATCGTTGCCACACAGGGTCGCAGTATTTACATTCTGGACGATCTTTCTGTTATTCAGCAGAAGAATGAGTCTGTACTTTCAAAGAACTTGCATCTGTTTGAAGTAAACCCGGCTTATCGAATGCCGGGAGGCGGACGAAGGGGTGGGGGTGCAATGGCGTCATCAAGTGTTCGAAATGCGGGCATGAATCCATCCAATGCTGTTGTTATCAACTTTTTTCTGAAGAATGTAACTGATTCAGCAAAGCTTTCTATTGATATCCTTGATAAGAAGAAAGAAAAAATAAAAGCATTCTCCACTTCTTCAAAAGAAGATAAAATAGCTGTTGTAAATGGTATGAACCAGTTTGAATGGGATATGAATTACCCGGTGGCCGAGAGAATGGATGGACTTATTTTATGGAATGGATTTGTAAGAGGACCCAAAGCTGCTCCGGGTGAGTATTTTGCAAAATTTAAGTCAGGAACAGATTCTGCGGAAGTAAAATTTACGATCCTGGCAGATCCGAATTATAAAACAACCCAGGCAGAATATGAAGAGCAGGTAAATTTCCTGTTAACTGTAAGAGATAAATTTTCTGATGTGATCAAAGCATTAAAGAACATCAAAGAGCTAAAACAACAGATGACCGATCTTACTGCAAGGTCCGGGAAGGGAATACCTAAAGAGATCAAGCAGCAAATTGATACTATTAATAGACAAATGACTGCCGTGGAAGAAGCCCTTCACCAGACAAAAGCAAAGAGCAGCCAGGATGTATTGAATTACCCCATTCGTTTGGATGATAAGCTGGCTAGTGTTTACAATGCAGCCGCAGCTGGCAATACGGCACCTTCCAGGCAAGTAAGACAGGCTTATGCAGAACTGGAAATACTTGTCAATGCTGAATTAACAAAGCTTAAGAAAGTGATGGAGGGAGATGTGGTTCAGCTTAATAAAATGATTCATGAAAAGGCAGTACCGGTAATAGGAATAAAGAAAGAAGATAAAGAGTAAACTAAAAGGGCTTCATTCGAAGCCCTTTTAGTTTAGTTATTTAGCCGGAATATATTTTTTAGTTCTTTCCTTCATCAGAGCGATGACTTCTTCTTCGCTGGAAAACATATTGTCAACGTTTACTACATGCTTAGCCAGTTTGTCGTAACGTTTAGTCATCAGCCATAAGAAAATATGCAGGTAATGAATGCCGTCGAAAGTCAGTGTCTTTTGTTTTACAAAGAATTCTTTGTTTTTCAGAAATTCGCCAGGTATTTCGGTATAGTGCAGGGCCGGACGCACATGATGTACAGCATGATAGCCGTCGTTCCAGCAGGCCTGGTTATACTTGGTGTTGATACAGTTGATAGTATTGTCTTCTAAATTCTCAAGATCAACAAAAGCATGCTGTGTCCAGTTGCCCAGCATCATTACTATTCTTGCAAAAACAAAAGGAATAATAAATATAAACAGGGTGGCATGGAAATTAACAAAGCTCATTCCAATGCAGAAAAGGTAAAAAGCCATCTCGCCGACAGTAAGGCGCATATAGAACTTCTTTCTTTTCCGGCTGAAGAAATACATAAAAGTGTCGCGGAAACCAAGGATAAGAAAGCGTCCAACATAAGACAAAAAGCCACGGAAGCTGTCTCTTTGATATGGTAATGTACTGCTGGCATCATCCATCATATTGTTTTCAACATGGTGCATACCCATATGATGTGCAAAATAGGTTTCGGGGGTATGGCCAAAAAAGGGACATACAACCCAGATTATGTAATGGAACATCCAGGTGTACGCCTTTTTAAACATTTTGCGGTGACAAATACAATGCAGCATTAATCCAAAACGGCCCTTAAAATACATTTGCGAAATATAGAAATAAGGGACATACACCAACCACCAATACCAGCCCTGTAAAACGGGTGTATATAAAAGAACAGCTACCGGAATGACGAGAATATGAATAGCAGTTAGTAAGTGAATAAAGGGAAGGTCTCTTTTGTCCAGCATGTATTTCAGCCAGAATTTTTCGTAAGCGGAAAATTCTTTGGGCTCATTGTATACGGGATCTGTAATTACTGTCAGTGCCTTCATTGCTAGCTAATTATAAAACCAGGTGATTGTGCTTGTAAAAAAACTGCCAGGAGGCAATTAAAATTCGGCTAAAATTAAGCTATTATCGATTACCTGCCGGAATTGTTTAATTAAAATCAACTATGATTCTGATCAGTAAAACAGCCTTATTTCATCTTTAGCTCAGGCTTAGTGTTCCTAACTCCGGTAGTAGCGCCTCCGTTCAGGGTGAGATCAACTGGCTTATTGTTTTGCCATGCACCCCTTGTAAAATCAGGTATATCAATAGTTCTTGATTTTTTGGCAACTGATCTTTCGCTCAATGGCATCAGGCAGCTCCAGGAAGCGGCATCATATACGTCCTGATCAAGCGGAAGGCCATTACGAAGGCAATCGATTAGCCGCCAGTCCATGATAAAATCCATACCGCCATGGCCACCCACTTCTTTGGCGATATTGCCTATGTGTTTTACAATCGGCGGGGCATATTTTTCTTCCAATTGCTTCAATTCTTCTGTTTTTATCCAGCTATGCCCAAAGGCAATTCGCTGCGGTCCCGGCCATTTTTGAGCAGCGCCTTTAGTACCACTCACCAGGTGAATTCTGGAATACGGCCGGATGGTGGAAACATCATGTTGTACCATTACCGTTCTTCCTTTATTAGTACGGATGAGAGTGGTATTCATATTGCCCCTGTAAGCTTTATCAACATATGGCTTAAAAAATTCATCCTTTGCCGCCATTTCTGCCGCCATTTTATTCAGGGTAAAATCGTTAGTGCTCATACTTACCAGGTGATCAAATTTATCACCCCTGTTAATATCCATACATTGAGCTATTGGTCCGAGGCCATGCGTTGGATACAGGTTACCATTGTGCCCGATATTTTCTTTCAGCCGCCACATATCAGCGTAAGCCTTTTTGTTAAATAACCAATCCTTGCTCAGGTCATGTATATAGGCGCCTTCGGCATGAACTATTTCTCCAAACATTCCTTGTCTTGTCATGTTCAGTGTAAGGAGTTCAAAGAAATCATAGCAGCAATTCTCAAGCATCATACAATGCTTCCTGGTTTTTTCTGAAGTCTCAACCAGTTCCCATAATTCATCCATTGTTTTTCCAGCAGGCACTTCTGTAGCGGCATGCTTACCATTCTTCATAGCATAAACAGAAACCGGGGTGTGCAGGCGCCATGGAGTGGTGGAGTATACAAGGTCAATGTTATTACTTTCACAGAGTGCTTTCCATCCTTCTTCACCGCTATATTCTTTTGCCTTTGGTCTTCCCATTTTCTCCAAAATCTTTTGAGATGCTGCTACACGGTCGGGATATTTATCGCAAAGTGCTACTATCTCTAACCCGTCTATATAGCTCAACCTTTCCACAGCATCGGAACCTCTCATGCCAAGTCCTACGACTCCGACCTTAACAACATCAATTTTTGGAGCAGCGTAACCACTCATGTTGAATCGCTGTCCATTGTTTTCTAAATCAGATGAACGGTCCATTTGTTCATCTGTGGCACCGATAACTTTGGCAAAAGAAGGAATACCAGTAGCAAGTATGCCACTGCCGATGGCCATGCGACGAAGGAAGTTTCTGCGGTTGTTATTCATACAGGAAGCAATTTGTTGATGTGCAAGTTCCTGAAATTATCTCCACAATGCTATCATGCCTGAATTTGACACAATCGTTTGATAACATTTAAATCAATATCAACTAATCTATCCAGCCCCATGGCAGTGGCGGTGTTGTCACCGGTTTTTTCAGATCGAAACGGATGCTGAAAAGCCGGTCTGTTCCTATCCTGCGCAAATTGTAAGTAAAATACTCACCTGGTACAAGATCTATCCACCACACATTTGCAGCTGCGGCAGGAAGCATATTAGTAGTTTCCTGATCGGCAGGAAATAACTGCATGGTTGATTTTCCCCTGTTTGTCGTACTTCCGCCATATTGTGTTATACTATCTTCTTTGCCATCTTCGTGCCGGTGGTCATGTTTAAGCTGTAGTGATTCATCTGATTTAGAGAATACCCATGTTCTGGATCGGTTTTCGCCAACAAAAAATGGAATTCTTATTAATGATGGGGTACAGCTGCGGACATGCATCACCAATGCTTTACCCTTAAAAATAGTATCATTGGCTGGTGCTGTAATAACAACTCCTTTATATGCCTTTCCGCATAAATCCTGTAAACTGATCCAGAATTTTTCCTGCTCCAGGTTCCCTTCCGCAGGGATTGATTTATTCTGTGCAGCACATGAAATAAATATTGCTGTGGTAAATAGCAGACTTATTGAAAAGCTGCGGACGTTGATGGTACTCATTTTTGCACTTTAAAGGAGAATTATTTTATAGATATCTCTGCTCTGTTGCTTTCATTTCCAGTACGGTCAACAGCAGTGACAGCTATTTGTTTCAATGGAACTGTTGTTTTATTGACTTCAATACTGTTACTTAAATTGTATGATCTGTCATTCCTATTAAGGATGGTATAGCTCCAGCTGTTTCCATATTTGTAATAAACTACCCATCTGAACACATCTTTTTCATCGGGATGGGTCCAGTTGATTGTTAATTTTTCAGTTTTAGCAGTTGTTACTTTAGGAGCTTCCGGGGCTTTATTATCGAGCCAGGGACTCGGGGGAACGATTGCATCATTCCTGTATGTACTTTCCAGCAAGGCTTTGGCAAGACTGGAGTTTTTTGTTACAGATGATATGCTCCAGTGTACGGCGCCCTTACGTTCGGGAACCATACCTCTTGTTATCATAATTTGGTTCAGTGTTTCATTCACTGATTTTACACTTGTATCTCTGCCAATACTCATTCCGGGCCATAAATGTCTTTTCAGACTGTTTTCTGATTCCCACCATCCCAGTAAAACAGGAAAACTTGCATTCTGCCGGTTGATTGGCCAGTATAATTGCGGGGTGAAATAATCAATCCATCCTTTATTCAGCCAGAGCTTTGCGTCAGCATATAATTGTTCATATTGATCAAATCCGCTGACAGATTCAGGATAACCTGGCCGCCAGATTCCAAAAGGGCTTAAACCAAATTTTACATGTGGTTTTGCTATCTTTATTTTCTTATACAAATTTTCAATAAACACATTTACTGCTTCACGACGCCAGTCACCTCTTGATAATTTACCGCCGTTTTTTACATAAGCATTCCAGCTTATTGAATCAGGGAAATCTGCACCTAAATTATAAGAGGGATAAGGGTAGAAGTAGTCATCAAAATGAACACCGTCAATATCATATCTGTCTACAAGATCCATAACAACTGCAGTGGAATGGTCTTGTGTACCTTTTTGTGCCGGATCCAGCCACCAGTAGCCTTCTTTTAAATAGAGTACCAGTTCCGGATTTTTTTTTATTATAGAATGTTCGCTTATTTCTTTTCCATCTTTGTGATGGGCCCTGTACGGATTTAGCCATACATGCAGTTCGATTCCACGGTTGTGGGCTTCTTCAACCCAAAATTCAAGCGGATCATAATATGGTGATGGGGCCTGCCCTTGTTTGCCGGTCAGGTAATAGGACCATGGTTCAAGATCGCTTTTGTAAAGCGCATCACATTGCGGCCTCACCTGCAGGATGGCGGCATTGAAATGATGTTTTTGCAAAAAATCAAGCAGTTCTATTGCTTCTTTTTTTTGTTCTTCGGTACTTAAGCCCGGTTTGCTGGGCCAGTTGATATTGGCTACAGTGGCAACCCATGCCGCCCTGAATTCCTGCATCACACTGCCGGGAACTTTAGGTGTTGTAGCAGTAGTGTTTTTTAGTGTAGTGCTGCAGGCAACTGTCAGTAACAAAATTGAGCTGATAGCTATGGCCAGAGTAGTGTGACGTATCATTTTGCTTACTTTAATGTGTTGTTGTTGAAGGTTCTTTAAAAGTAAGGTAAAATGGCAGGATTAATCTTTAAGGAGGTCAGGTCTTCTCTCTTTTGTTCTTTGCAGAGCTTGTTCATGCCGCCACTCGTCAATCAGTTTATGATTACCACTCATCAGGATATCAGGTACTTTCCAACCACGAAAATCTACCGGCCGGGTGTAAACCGGGGGCGCCAGCATGTTATCCTGGAATGAATCCGTCAGGGCAGAAGTTTCATCATTTAATACGCCGGGTATTAGTCTTCCTATTGCATCAACCAATAAAGCCGCGGGTATTTCGCCGCCGCTAAGTACAAAATCACCGATAGAGATTTCTTTGGTTACATACTGCTGGCGGATACGTTCGTCAATACCTTTATAATGACCACAAATGATTAGCAGGTTTTCTTTCAGGGAGAAAGCATTGGCCATTTTCTGATTGAATGTTATCCCATCAGGAGTCATATAAATGATCTCATCGTATTTTCTTTCTGAGGATAATTCATCAATAGCTTTTGCCAGCGGTTCACACATCATGACCATACCGGCTCCACCACCATATTGGTAATCATCCACCTGCCCGTAATCATTCACTGCCCATTTACGCAGTTGATGAACTTTAATGGTCAGTAGCCTTTTTTCCTGGGCCCTTTTCATCATGCTATGTTGAAAGGGGCTTTCCAGCAATTCAGGAAGTACAGTCAGAATATCGATGTGCATGCGGCAAAGATAGGAACTGCTTAATTGCAGGATACTTCTACTACAGAACGGCTTTCATTTACCGCCCTGTCTTTGGCTATTACCTGTATCTTATAATTTATGCCGGTAGAGGCAGTAATCAATTCATTAAAATTAGTTGAATTCGTCCCCGGATAGATATGTACATCCATTAGTAATGCCCCTGTATTGTTATTGCTGACATGTATATGCACTTCGGCAATATACTCATTGTCGGTGATGGTCCCGCTGATAGGTATGGACTGACCTGCTGTGAATGATTGCCCGTTAACAGGAGTATTAATGGTGATAACCGGGAAGATTTTATCTCTCTCACTTTCCTTGTTCTTGGAACAAGAAGCAAAAACTATGGTTGTAATTAAAAGGAGATAGCCAGCTTGCATGTTTCAAAGTTATACTAAAAAGAAACCCCCGGAGAACCGGGGGTCGTGTAGAAACAAAAACCAACAATAACTCATTTTCATGAGTTACATAAGTGTATGTAATACTTTCACCTGGAAACAAAGCTAATATTGAACATATCCAAAAAAACTGATTATTGTCAATTAATCTATTGATTGCCGTCAGGTTATAGACACAAGAAAAGTTCGTAATCGGCTTGTTCTGAACTTTAATTCCACACAATCGTTTAAATGTATATGCTCAAAGCTGAATGGATACCTGTTTTATTAGTAAGTAGTTTACTATTTATCTATGTTGCCTTAGTTTTTTGGGGTAAGGCTTCTTTTTTTACGGCTATTATTTTTAGTCTCTCTCCAATATTTGTGATAGGGCTGGTGTATAGTGTAATCCGTCACGGAGAATACAAAGACAGGGAGCTAAAGACCGATGAGGAGTTCGGTTATACGGATAAATTATGATCAGGGATGACAAACAACTGCTTCTCCAGGTGAGTGAGGTAGTTCAGGGCTGATAAAAGGTATTCCCAGGTTCAGCCCCCGCATAATGAGGATTAATCCCATAGCCACTACAAAATAAGGGACAGCTTTTCTCAGTAATTCTCTTGTTTCCACTTTCAGCCGCTGTCCGGCATAGGTTACCAGCATCATGGCAGGAAGTGTGCCCAAGCCAAACATGGCCATAAAGCCAATACTATGAAATACTTCTGTAAAAGACAGTGTAGCCGCTACTGCCACATATACAAGTCCGCAGGGCAATAATCCATTGGCCAGCCCCATTAAAAGAAAACTAAATGGGCTACCGGCAGTTTTTAAGATTTTGCCAATCAATTTTTGTACGGCAGTATAAAACCTGTTCAGGAAACCAAGATGAATAGTATACCGGCGAAAAAAGTATAACGCTGCTAATAACAGTACTACAATTCCCAGCCCGATAGAAAACCATTGCTGATAACCTGAGATGTAAATTCTTCTTCCTGCAAGGCCGAAGATGAGTCCAATCAGGGAATAAGTAATAACCCTGCCAAACTGGTAAAGTAATAAGGAGAAAAATTTTTGTGATTTCGAAAGATGACTCACCGGTAATGCCAGGCTAAGCGGACCGCACATGCCTACACAGTGCAGGCTGCCTGCTGCCCCTAATGTAAATCCTGATATCAATACCGGCCATAGCATTATAAAACGGTAAAGCTTTTTTCAGAATAGTATGTCTTTCCGTCATGTGTCCAGTTGATCTTCACAGTATAGTTGCCGGGGGTAACTTCTGTTAATGGGAATTGCTGTTGACCATCCTCATTGACTTGTAAAGTGAATTTTTTATCCTTTTTCTTGTCATATGCACAATAGAATAAAATATCACCGGTGATGCTCTTGTTCTTCATTTCTTCTGGAAGCTGAAGCGCAATACCGTTTTCTGATTGCACAAGCAATACGGATGTACTGAGCTTATTTGTTCTGTTAGAAGCATCAATCACCTGCTGGTAGCGTAATTCGCTTTTGTAATAGTCTTTTTCTACCAGTTCAAAATTCGTACTCATGGAACGATATACCAGGTAGCCCATGCCAAGGCCGAAAACGATGAATGTGACTAGTAATTTGTTTCCCCAGTTCATAATGTTTTATTGTTGGTTTTTACAGCTTGCTGAATGGTCCCATAAAGTTAGTGCTGATAGTAGTAACTTTCTTATCACCTTCATATAGACCTATCTTCAGCCTTAATTTCCTTTTGTCGATAACATTTTTCGGCAATACAATAAAGAATGAACCAGAGGCCTGGTCTTCTTCTTTCAAAAGTATATTCTCAGAGCCGATCAATTGAACATGCCCGGTTTTGCCGAAATCGCCTTCCAGCTTTAATGTGACGGGTATATTTTTAATAGTTTTGTTGATGATCTTAATGTTGTACAGGTTAGAAATACTGTCGGTACCTCTTTCCTGGTAAAGTTGACCCCTTGTCCGGACGATAGTGCCATCTATATCTTTTCGGCTTAGCAACAGCGCAGAAAGTAAACCTGTCAGCACAACGAGTATGATGGTATAGAACTTCATCCTGCCGGTGTACCTTAGTTTATTTCCTTCGGCAATACCGTTTTCGGAGGCATAGCGTACCAGGCCGCGGGGCCTGCCTACTGCATCCATCATCTTGTCGCAGGCATCAATACAGGCGGTACAACCAACACATTCCATTTGAGTACCATTGCGGATATCGATACCCGTAGGGCAAACTTTTACGCATTGAAAACAGTCGATACAATCTCCTGTATTTAATTCCGCGGCTTGGACTTTTTTGTATTTACTTCTGGGTTCTCCCCGTTTGTAATCATAGGCAACGATCATTGAGTTCCTGTCAAGGAGTACACCCTGCAATCGGCCGTATGGACAAATAACGGTACAAATCTGCTCCCTGAAAAAGGCATATACCCCATAAAAGACAGCAGAAAAAATCAGTATGGCCATGAAACCCACAAAATGCTCAGTTACCGGCTCGCTGATGATCTTCAGCAACTCATCCATACCAATTATGTAGGCAAGGAAAAAATTAGCGATGATGAAAGCCAGCAGGTAAAAGACAATATGTTTGGTAACTTTTTTTCTGATCTTCTCCGCAGTCCATGGAGATTTGTTGAGGAGTTTCTGTTTGGCCGCATCTCCTTCAATCAGGTATTCGGCTTTACGAAACAGCATTTCCATAAAGATGGTTTGAGGGCAGATCCATCCGCAAAACAACCTTCCAAAAGCTGCTGTAAAAAGTACAATGAAGATGATAAAAGTTACCATCGTCAGCCCGAAAATGAAAAAATCCTGGGGCCAGAAAATTTTCCCAAAGATGATGAACTTGGCGTCTGGGATATTGAAAAGGAAAAGTGGTCTTCCGTTCAGTTTTATAAATGGCAGCGCAAAGAACAATGCAAAGAAGCCCCAGCTAACCCAGGTACGGATATTATAAAATTTACCTTTAGGTTTCTGAGCAAAGACCCATTTGCGTTTTCCTTTTTCATCAACCGTTGCTATTCTGTCTCTGAATGAATCGCTGGTTACATTCTCCTTCTCTAAATTATTCTTTGCTTGCTGTTCCATTTTTATTCTCCTATTTCATCGTCACTGAATTAGTCTTATTTGCCGTAGAGTCAGCAACCGGTGTTGCTGGCGCTGATTCCTCTTCTTTATACAATTCACCCTGTGGCTCTCTGGCATTTGCCGGCTTAGTACCTCGTAATGTTTTAATATAACTAGCTACTTGTGCAATCTGTTTTGGAGACAGATCATCTTTCCAACTCTTCATACCATTCTTTGCACCGTATTTGATCGTTTTGAAGAGATCCTTAACATTGCCACCATAGATCCAATAATCATCTGTAAGGTTTGGTCCAATTGCATTTCCACCACCTTCAACACCATGACAAGCGACACATTTTGATGGATCAGTAAAAATTGCTTTCCCTGCCGCCAGGTCATCTGCACTGGTGAGCAACTTAACAGTATTCTCGTCTACAGCATCGCCTTTTTTCTTCATATACTCTTGTATCCGGGCTTCTGCTTTGGCCACAGATCTTTCGTATTCTTCTTTACTGGAAGGTGCGGTATGAGAGACATGGTAGCGCCACAGATAAATGCCTGCAAAAATGATAGTCAGGTAAAACCCATATAACCACCATGGCGGAAGCCGGTTGTCTAATTCACGGATACCGTCATAGTCATGGCCCAGGTCCAGGTCTGCTTCTTGGCTAACGGGTTTCAGCTTATTGAACCTGTCCCACCAACTCAGTTTGTTTTTCTTCTCTTCTGCAACTTGTTCAGGTGTAGCAGTTTCGGTAACAAATTTTTCTTTCTCCGTTTTAAGCAGGAATTTAATATTGATCAGTAATCCTAAAATGATTAACAGTTCAATAAAAAGGACACCTGCCATGATGTAGAAAGTACTGGCCGACATGCCTGCTATTGTTTTAGCAGCAGTAGCAGTGGTTTCAGGTGCGGTTCCCTGGGCAAATACACCTGTACTACTCAGCAACATAAAGATCACCAGTACGGCTGTAACTGACTGGCTCTTTTCCATTGCTTTCTTTTTTTTGAGTTTAACATCGGCTGCGCCAATCAGGATATTTCCCAGTACACCAATAATGATCAACAATAGAAGCATTAGAATTACCAGCATGATGATCATTGGATTGCTGAATGGAGATGGTGCCGGAGGTCCTGCAGCCCAAGCAGGTTGTAAAGCCCAGAGCAATATGCCTGAGAAAAGACCAAACATGTATTTTAGATTCTTTCGCATAATTATAAGCTTATTGGTTAGTTTAATTGCTTAGTTGTCTAATGGAATACGGCTTATTTCCTGTAATTCCTTCTTTTTGGTTTTGAAAACCATCGTTAACATCACCGAAAAGAAGACTACAAAAATTAATAAGGACACCAGCCCCATTATTTCCACACCGCTTACTTTTTCTAAATAATTAATGAATTTCATGATTCAGAATTTTATTTGTTTTCAGCAATGGGTTTTTTAGCTTCTCCCTGTATATCCCGGCCTAAACGCTGCAGGTAAGCAATAAGGGCTATCACTTCAACATTAGAAGCCGTTTCGATCTTATCTTTTTTCAGGTTGCCGGCGATAGAATCAGCCTGGTGCATCAGGTCACGGTTGGCAATTTTATCATAGCCGTCCGGGTATGGCACACCCAGCGTCTTCATCGCCCTGATCTTGGCAGGAGTAGAGCCTGTATCAATTTTGTTATCCAGCAACCACACATATCTCGGCATTAATGAACCAGGTGAGGTAAGCCTGGGGTCATACATATGGGTGTAATGCCAGGAGTCGGGTCTTTTGTTTTTGTCATGCCCTTCTCTTGCCAAATCCGGACCGGTACGTTTACTTCCCCACTGGAACGGGTGATCATAGACAAACTCACCTGCTTTGGAGTATTCACCGTACCTGGCCACTTCATCACGGAACGGACGGATCATTTGTGAGTGACAGGTATAACAGCCCTCTCTGACATAGATATCACGGCCCTGAAGTTCAAGTGGTGTATAAGGCTTCACACTGGCAATCGTTGGCACATTTGATTTTACGAGGAATGTCGGAATCATTTGCACCAAACCGCCAATGGCAACAACAATCAAACTTAATACAAGCATAGTAACGGGTTTTCTTTCAATAACCCTGTGCCAGTATTCTTTCTTAGCATGTTCTCCCTTAACCAGTGGTGCTGCTTCGGCAGCTTCATTGGCAATGAACTTACCGCTAACAATAGTTTTATAAATATTATACACCATCATTAATGCACCGATCAGGTATAAAGAACCTCCCACACTGCGGGCAATGTACATGGGCTTGATATTGGTTACCGTTTGCAGGAAGTCATACTTGATCTGTCCTTCCGGTGTAAACTGTTTCCACATCAGGCTCTGTTCGAAACCAGCCCAGTACAGGGGAACAGCGTATAAAATGATACCGATGGTACCCAGCCAGAAGTGGTTAGTAGCTAATTTCTTTGAATAAAGATTGGTACCCCACATTTTTGGGATCATGTAATAGAGAATAGCAAAAGCAAGGAAACCATTCCAGCCTAATCCGCCGATGTGTACGTGGGCTATAGTCCAGTCACTGAAGTGAGAAATAGCATTTACATTTTTCAAACTCAGCATCGGGCCTTCAAAGGTGCTCATACCATAACAGGTAATGGCTACTACCATGAATTTTAAAACTGGATCTTCCCTAACCTTGTCCCATGCTCCGCGGAGTGTGAACAAACCATTCAGCATACCGCCCCAGCTTGGCGCAATCAGCATAATGGAGAACACCACGCCTAAGGATTGTGCCCAGTCGGGCAAAGCGGTATATAAAAGGTGGTGAGGACCAGCCCAGATGTAAATAAAGATGAGGGCCCAGAAGTGAATGATAGAAAGCCTGTAAGAATATACCGGCCTGTTGGCTGCTTTGGGAAGGAAGTAATACATCAGACCTAGAACCGGGGTAGTAAGGAAGAAGGCCACGGCATTATGCCCGTACCACCATTGTACCAGCGCATCTTGCACACCGGCATACCAACTGTAGCTTTTGAAAGCTGAAACAGGTATTTCAATAGAATTGACAATATGCAGCATAGCTACAGTAACCCAGGTAGCAATATAGAACCATATGGCAACATACAAGTGACGTTCTCTTCTTTTAATAATGGTTCCAAACATATTGATACCGAAGATGACCCATACAAGGGTAATAGCGATATCAATAGGCCATTCCAGTTCGGCATATTCCTTACCGGTTGTTTTACCCATCAACAGAGTAATAGCTGCAGCAGCGATAATGAGCTGCCAGCCCCAGAAATGGATCCAGCTCAGTTTGTCACTGAACATTCTGGCCTTACAGAGACGTTGTAAGGAATAATAAATACCGGCAAACGATGCATTACCTACAAAGGCAAAGATGATAGCATTGGTATGCAACGGACGAAGGCGTCCAAAGGTGGTAGCGGCAAGATTGAGACTGCTCTCCGGGTAATAGATCTGGATAGCAGCCCATAAGCCGGCAAGCATACCTACAATACCAAATAAGATTGTAGCCAAACCAAAGGCTTTAACGATCTTATTGTCATAATAAAACTTTTCTACTTGCATAAGCTGGATTGTTTTTGATTTATTGTGATTGCGTTTTGGTTTTACTGGCAGGTTTGTCATCAAACAGGATGCGGGAAGCAGGAGAGTAATCATCTTCAAACTGACCGCTGCGAACTCCCCACAGGAAGGCAGCGAGGAAAAGGCCGGCAACGGAAATGCTGGCAATAAGAAGTATTAATATTACACTCATGCTCTGTTTTTTGGCCCCGATAGTTTTCGGGATTTGTAAAAGTATTTTTAGGGTATAGGGTGCCGGGTAATAATTATCACTCTGGGGACTGATTTTTATCAGCCCTCACTTCAAATAGCCTGTAATACAATGGTTTCTACAGCCTCATTTGCCTGGCTAGCAAGCTGCTGCTACCAAAAGTCAGCAACAAAATGCTTAGTGAACTGGCCGGCATCAGTATGGCAGCTATCAAGGGCGACAAAGTGCCCTGTACAGCAAATGACAGACCGATAATGTTGTAAACAATAGAAAGCACAAAACTGGCTATCACGATATTCTTATTAGCCTTGCATAGGCTGATAAATTTTGTTAGTCGGGGAAGCTCCTGCGCCCCGATAATGGCATCGCTGGAGGGAGTAAAGTTGTTGGTTTGCTCAGAAATGGCAACACCCACATTGGCCTGCTTCAATGCCCCGGCATCATTCAATCCGTCTCCGATCATCATTACCTTTTCTCCGCGGCGCTGCAGTTCATGAATGTATTGTAGTTTATCTTCCGGCTGCTGGTTGAATAAAAGAGTGGCTTTTTCTCCCATCAGTTTCCTGAGGTTTTCTTTTTCCGCATCGTTATCGCCTGACAAAACCGATACCCGGTAGCTTTTTTTTATACTACCGAGTAGAGTTGACATATTTTCCCGGTAGTGGTTGTTGAACTTATAAAAGCCCAGCAATTTCTTATCAATACTTACGTATACTGCTGTGCCATCCTTGCGGTGCTGGTTACCAGTTACAAATCCATATGATCCCAGTTTTATATAACTGTCATCAATAAATCCTTCAATTCCCTGCCCGGTAGTTTCTTTAAAGTTTGTTACATCACTTCTTTTTCCTGTAGAAAGATAGAGGGAGAGGGCCTTACTCAGGGGATGCGAGGAATGCATAGCTAATGCGGCTACCAGTTCTTGTTGCTTGCTGGTGAGGGGTTCGCCTTCAAAAGAAATATCCTGTTGCTGTGTGGTGGTCAGTGTGCCGGTTTTATCAAAAACCACATGATCAATATCGGCGATGTCTTCAATGGTTTGGGCATTTCGAAGGTAAAACCGGTTTTTGCCTAGTATCCTCAAAATATTACCATTAGTAAAAGTGTTGGATAATAGCAGGGCACAGGGACAGGCAATAATGAAAATAGCTGTTACAGCAGGCCATATCCTTGACGGATCATTGATCTGCCAATAAACAGCAGTGCTGATGGCAATGGTAAATACAATATAGGTGAAGTAACGGCTGAGCAGATGAACAAATGAAACTGATTTGGTTTCTTCCTGCCGGAATTCATCCCGGTTCCAGAGTTTGGTAAGATAGCTTTGTGCCACTTCTTTTACCACCAGTATCTCAATATTGCCTTCGGTTTGTTTACCGCCGGCATATACCAGTTCTCCCACTTCTTTTAAAACGGGCAACGATTCGCCGGTGACGAAGCTATAATCAATAAATGCTTTTCCTTTAGTAAGGATGCCATCAGCCGGAATGAGTTCTTCGTTATGTATCAGCAGCGTATCGCCCGGTTTTATGTCGGGCAGCGTAGTTGGAACTTCTTTATTGTCTTTAAGTACGGAAATAGCAATGGGGAAATATGAGGTATAATCTCTTTCAAAGGAAAGCTGCCGGTAGGTTTTATCCTGTGCGATCCTGCCTGCCAGCATAAAGAAAACAATACCAGTCATTGAATCGAAATATCCTCCACCGGTGCCGCTGAGTACTTCATAGGCACTTCTTACAAAAGTGATGATAATGGCTAAAGCAATGGGTGCATCTATATTCAGGAATTTGTGCTTTAAACTTTTCCATGATGACTGGTAAAAAGGAAGCGCTGAATATAGAAGAACAGGAATGGCGAGCCCGAAGTTCATCCAGCGAAAAATTTCTCTTAGTCCTGTTTCGCTGGCATCAATGCCAAGGTATTCCGGAAAACTCATCAGCATGATATTGCCAAAAGCAAAACCAGCCACGCCTAATTGATACACCATACTCTTACTGATCGCCGGACGTTTTTCTTTCAAGTCGTTAAGGCTGATATAGGGTTCATATCCTATGCTGGTCAGCACCTCGGCTACTTTCCGCAGACTGGTTTGTGCCGTGAGTAAAATAATTTCTACTTCTTTACGGGTGAAATTGACCTTACTTGAAACCACACCCGGATCAAGGCGATGCAAATTTTCCAGCAAATACAAACAGGAACTGCAATGCATTTGGGGGAGGTAAAATGTAACATGTATTTGCTTATCATCTTTAAAACTGACCAGCTGGAGCTGAATTTTTTCATCGTCAAGGAAAGCAAATTTGTCTTTCCTTACTTTGATCCGTTGGCTGAGACCAGGATTTTCATTCAGTGAGTAATAGTCGCAGAGGGAATGCTCATTCAGAATCTGGAATACCATTTTACATCCTTCGCAGCAAAAACGTTTGTCTTCCAGCTGAATTCTTTCGTTTGGACATGTTTCACCGCAGTGATAACAGCTTATTTTTTCTTTGGTAATACGATCAGGTGAAAGCATATCTTTCCAAAATAAGGCGCTAAAGTATTCTTCTGTTAAAATACTGTATTTGAGCAACCTCAAAAAATAAACTGATTTTTATCAGGTTCTTTCTTTAGCAATTTTGTTGGCAGACTGGATTGTAACCAGTTCTTCTTCAATTAAATGATTCCTTTTGCTGTTGGTGGCCAGGGTTTTATAGGCTGTATAGATCAAAAGAAAGAGACCTAAAAAAATAGCGATGCCGCTGTACGCAAACAGCTTGAACCATGGCTGGCTTTTTTGCATAATGGAAGCAAATACTTCATTGTTGAGCTTAGCGCTGATCTTTAACAGGCCGCTGCCTAGCAGAGAACCCCAGAACAGCAGAAGCGAAATATTTGTAATAAGAATACCCCAGCCGATTTGCGGTTTACTTTTTTCAAATACAGGTTTGTTCTCGTTTTGTATTATATAAAATACGGAAGCAAAAAGCAACATGGTATTAATGCCAATAGTAGTCCCCATTGCATGGGCCACTGTTATATGTGTACCGTGGGTATAATAGTTCCAGGAAGGAACAGATATAGCTATGGCCAATGTAAGATTCAGAAATATCCAGATATCGGCATAGGATAACAGGCGATAAGATATGTTATGATAATTCTTCCGGGCCTGTGTCATGGTTTTTCTCCATTGCATGATGATAAATCCAAGGATTAGCAACTCGGTCATACTTATTACATACGCTACTGTTTTTACCCAGGGTGCAGCCGGCACGATATAAGTATGATGGCCCCAGTTGAACATCAGGTTGGTCAATCCGAGAAAGTAAAAGAAGAAAGCAAGTGGTGAGCGGTTGGCTTTGTTGTCACCACTCATTTTTTCCATCACATACATGCCGGTTCCATACACCAGCATATTCCAGCTGCCGACCATGGAGCCAAGGGCTTTCCATTGTACTGTTACATCTCTTATGATGTTGGTATGAAAATAATCAAGCAGCCATAAGTACGACTCCGACAGTGTTATAAAGAAGAAAAGTATACCCGTTGACCAGCTCCAGATATAAACAGGTGCATTCTTATAATCGGGTTTTAGGGTAAAAAAGAAATTGATAGCAAAGGGTACCCATGACAGCATGATTACAGCTCCCAGCAATGGTGGAAATTCGAGGTATTCTCTCCCACCGAAATAGCCAAGAAAAAAGCAAGACACAATGAAAACAGAAACTGCTGTGTGAAGATAAAAATGTATCCATGCGCCCTGCCGCCAGTAAAGAGGTCTGTTGGCAACTCTCGGGAGATAGTAATATAAACCAGCCTGTGCAGCTGTGAATATCCAGCTGATGACAAGATATACATGCAGCGGCCTTGTTTTTTGAAAGGCCAGTTGCTCTTTCAAAAATGGGGGCAGAATGTATTGCAAACCGCCAATAACACCCAACAGCAATCCCAAAAACAAATAACTTACAGAAAGTAGCAGGAATGCCTTTGCGGTTTTGTCAGAAGCGAATTTGTTGGAATTGGTAAGCATAACAGGTCAAGGCGTGGATTTATAGGTGACTGCAGTTGAGTCTACATATTTTAAATAGCTTATGATGGCATCTATTTCATCTGCTTTAAAATGAAAATTGGGCATTCTGGGCCCGCCAGCCTGCAAGAAGGCTTTCATAAATATTTCTCCCCGCTGCGGATCACTGTAGGCAGTTGTCAGTTCAGGGCCCAGGTATCCGCCTAAGCCGTATAGTTGATGGCAGGCAACGCAGTTGTATTGTTCGTAGAGGTATTTGCCTTGTGCTACTTTTTCTGCTTGTGGTCCTGTTAACTGTATCTCACTTTCAGTTCCCTTTGAATAAATAACAGTACTATAAACAGCATAGCTTGTAAATAGTGTGAGAAAAACAGCTATTTTGATCATCAGCACTTGGTTTGAAGGGGCGAATGTATTTTTCGGCTGTTCAGACAACGGTGATTTTACTCAACCGAAGGCCTGATTGTTCTCAATTAATCTACTTTTTTAATAGACTATAAAACTACGATAAATTGCAATGCTTTTAAAGCCATATCTCCCAGGAGATTTATTAGAGATCTTTTTTATTGAATCTTCGTATGGCCAGCCAAAGGGGCAGTACCGTCCACAACAGCATGATGCCTACCGTGAACAAGAGACCGGTGCTGCTGGTAAAGAAATCTTTGTACAATGCACTGGTGACGCCCATTAATGCACTGATATCCATCTTCAGAGTGACAAAAATTCTTCCAACATCAATTGGATTCAGTGATATGAGTGGTAATGTGATTTTTTCCAGGGGATAATCGCTCAGGTTAAAGATCATCAGCAATATAAGTCCGTCAAAAATCAAGGTAAAATAAAACCACAAAAGAAGAGCTGCTCCAATGCCCCTTGCTTTATCTCTTGACCATACTGATGCAAAAAAAGCAATGGCCACAAAAACGAGGGTTAAAGCCATGCCGGTTAATAGCAGGGCAAAGCCGGTTTCGTCCGGTGCATAAAGTAAGATGGGTAAACCAACGCCGACCAGGAAGGCACTAAGTAAAGAGACACTGACACCGGCAAACTCACTTATTATGATGCGGGTTCGGCTCATTGGCTGCGATGACATCAGCTCAATAAATTCGTAAGAATTATAATAATGAATGGTTGTAAACACAAGGCTAACCAGTGGCAAAACGATTAATACAATGTTTAGCAGACTCAGCATGGCCTTACTGCTGTTCTCCTCCATGTTGAACATACTTAGCGAAACAATCAGCAAAAACAGGGTATAGGCTAATACGATCTTGCTTCTTAGTATATCATACAGCACATATTTAGACACCTTCATCATAGCATCAGGGTTTAATAGATTTTCTCGTCTTTTTTTACTTCAAGTATCTTGTCAATCCATTCATTGGTGAGTTTTTCTCCTTTCATGATCCTGGCAATGGCTTTGCCAAGTCTCAGCTCCCCGGTTTCCTCCTGAAGTGTCTGCATATCTTTAAAGAATTGCAGTTTACCTTCCTGCAGGTACATCACATGTGTAGTCAGTTCATCCAGGTCACTTAATATGTGAGAGGTAATCAGGATCAGTTTATTTTTTTTCTTTTCAGCAATGATCTTGTCTTTTAGTAATTCAGAAGAAAGCGGATCAAGGCCAGCAGTAGGTTCGTCAAGAATTAATATGGCAGGATCAAACAAAAAAGCCAGTGCAGCACTAACCTTTTGACGGGTGCCTCCGCTCAATGTTCGCATTGGTTTGTCGTATATTTTTTCCAGCTCAAATTGCCTGATCAGTGTTTCATCATGCTTATTTGCTGCTACTCCTCTTATGTTTTCAATCATACGAAAGAGCTGCCCGATCCTCATATTGTCGGGATAGCGGCCAATCTGTGGCATATAGCCAATATTAGCCCGGTAGGAGTGATCCCCGCTGATTACATGTCCATCAACCGTGATTTTGCCTTTATCGGGGCGCACCATACCCAGTATAGATTTAATAAGGGTAGTTTTTCCGGATCCGTTTGGTCCGATAAGTGAAATAACCTGCCCTTTTTCCATATTGGCATTAATATCATCCAGTACCTGCAGTTTGCGGAACCGCTTGCTGATATGTTCAATACTGATCATAGCTTCAGTGATTTCATCATTGGTTTTTTGTCTACAAGATTTTCAGGGGTAAGGCTTGGTATGGCTTTCTCTGCCTTGTCAAGCAACTGAACGGTGAAACTCCTCAGCAGCATCAGCGCATTGGGATTTTGTTCAATGATCATCGAGTACATGCTTACAGGATGGTAAGGAACATCGCCCACACCGTCCCTGTTAATATCGTAACCTTCATACTTATCCCAATAGTTGCTGCTAAATTCATTTAGTGACAACGACCCATTAGTGCCAACATCAAAGCTGTTACCTGTGAAATTATTACGCTGAAAAGTGTTATTCTCACAACTGGCCTGAACTTTAATGGCCCAGCCGTTTTCTTTAAAAATATTCCGCTCGATTGTCATACGGCTGCTGCCCTCCATGTGGATGCCAACCGTGTTTTTATAAAATGTATTGTGGCTTATATAGCTGTCAGAAATATCTTTCAACAGTATGCCATAGGCTGAAGGCCCCCAGTTTTGATCAAAGTGGTTATTTTCCATTTTTACCTTCTTTGAATACATTACGGCTACACCGGCACCGTTATCTCTGAAAGTATTATTCAGGTAAGCATCATCGTTGGAAAACATGAAGTGCAAACCATAACGGATGTTTTTTTCACTATGGTTATTTCGAATGGTGGAGTTGGTCACAAATTCAAAATAGATACCGTCCCTGTGCCCCTGCACATTATTATTCTCAATTAATGCATAGCTGGATTTCCAGAGATGGATGCCATTTCCGGTCAATTGTTCAGAGGTCGGTGTACCGGTAATGAAATTGTTCTTAATGGTAGCATAACTGGTATTAGAAACATGTATAGCGAAGTAAGCGTTGGTTATTTTATTTCCGGCAATGGTGACTTTTGAGGCGTCTACCAGTTTTATAGATGCATAGTCATTGAGTGCAGAATAACCGGAGTTGCGGAAAGCAAGGCCTTTTACTGTGATATGCTGGCCGCTTACCAGGAGGATTTCGTATTTGTTTTCTCCATCCAGTATAGGATAATTTTGACCAATAATGGTTAGCGATTTGGTTAGTTGTAAAGCGCCTTCTTTATAAAGCCCCGGAAGCACAGTAATGCTGTCAAAATCTTTGGCCATCTCAATGGCTTTCCGGATGGATGATACTGCCTGGTTCTTGCCTACAATGATATTGCGGCCAAATCCATTTGCCGAAAGGAGGATTAATAATATTAGTGCAAGACGGTGCATTTTATTGCTGGCTTTTGTACAATTCATCCCAGGTATGCAATGTACCTTCTTTTGTGCTATTGGCTTTTTCAGCAGCTTCCTTTGTTGCAAAAGCAGCAGCATTACTTCCCATCGGGCTTCTTAGCTGTGGATTTACCCAGAACGTTGCTGTATTTACATCAATGAAATCATTTTCTTTTTCAAAGTTGATAACGACTTTTTGCGCAATTTCTTTTTCCTCCAGGGTACCAGACTTAAGAAAATTGATCATGCATACAAGGTCATCAAATTTATAAACCTTACTTTTTTTAGTAACTACTTCACAACCGTATTTGGGATCCATTATGCCCATTTTACAGAAGTGGCAATTATCCTGTCCATATTTAAAAGGTTCAGGTTTTGCAGAGCAAGAGCTAAAGAACAGGCAAAGCATAATAACCGGTGCCGCAAAAGTGGTGGTTTTAAGTTTTTTGGAGGCCTTGCGATTTTTATACCATTCTGCAAACCAAACGCCAAATGCAAGACAGCCTGCTCCAATAACGATCCATCCACCCACATCAGGGAAAGAGTAAGAATCAAAGTTTAGCAGCCGTTTATGCCCGATTAGTGGTGGCTGATAAGACATGCCTGGCACTTGTATCGGTGCTTTTGGATCCAGGTTATGTCCGTATTTATAGCCCCATTGATAGAAATCGTACATGGCCAGTATACCACCCAGAACGGTCAGACCTATATAGGCAAGCAGGAACTTACGGTTGCCAGTAATGGCGACTATCATGCCCAGCAGCATAAAAAAACCAACTACGTAGGGCAGGTATTTAAATTCAGGGAACATGTTAACCGTTATGTGTTCCATTCCGATATAATGGTTAAGTCCGTTTATAATATCTACATCACCTGTAAGTCCATTAATCCAGATGTTCATAGTCAGTCCTTCCGGATATTGCGGGGCGAAAAGATCTATGCGCCAGGCGGGCAAAAAGAAAACAGCAATCAAAGCACCAGATGCAAATGCTACTAAAATTCTTGATGCAACACTTAATTTGTTATTCATAACCCTGTTTTTAATGACTTCCGGGGTATTACACCCCGGAAGCTTCAATTTTTAAACCTTCAACAAAAAAAGCTATTTCTTAGCCGGAGGCAACAAAACCTCATCAATGACATATACTAGTCCATTACTGGCAGGAATGGCGGCAATTACATTTGCTTTGCCATTTATTTTAATTTTTCCATCTGCGGATTTGCTGATAGTAATATTATCTCCGTTGGCCTGGCCTATCTGTTGACCATCCTGCAGCATATTTTCTTTAAATACGCCCAGCGCAACATGGTATTCAAGAATATTCTGCAAATCTGCTTTTTTATCATCTTTCATTAAACCATCAACAGTCCCTGCAGGTAGTTTATCAAAAGCAGCATTGGTTGGTGCAAACACAGTGAAAGGACCTGCGTTTGAAATATCGTCTACATATTCAGCCTGTTTTAGGGCAGCTACCAATGTGGTGTGATCTGGAGAGGCAACAGCTACTTTTACAACATCTTTTTGAGATACATCATCCTGCACATTTTCTTGTCCCCCGGCAGTTACTGTTTCATCAGTATTAGCAGATTCTTTTTTTTCATTATTGCAGGCACTTGTAAAAATGATGAGTGCCAGCGGCAGCAGTAAGATTAGTTTTTTCATATACTTATATTTAAGTATGAAAGTTGGTAAGAGCAACCGCAGATGCGGTTGCTCTTTGTTTATTTATTTCTTTTGTGTAGTGTCCTTGGCAGCAGGAGCAGTTTTACCAGTACTAAATGTTAGTGGTACATTAGAACCGGCAGGGCTTACCCTGATATATCCCTGCATTTCCTGGTGAAGAGCAGAACAGAAGTCTGTACAATACATAGGATAGATACCTGCTTTTTCTGGTTTCCATGCTAATGTCTGAGTTTCGCCAGGCATAATTAAAAGTTCAGCGTTGTTGGCGCCTTTTACTGCGAAGCCATGCGGCACATCCCAATCTTGTTCCAGGTTAGTTACATGGAAGTAAACAATGTCACCTAGTTTAACACCTTCAATATTATCTGGTGTAAAGTGAGAGCGGATAGAAGTCATGTAAACATGCACTTCGTTTCCTTTTCTTTCTACTCTTGCATTATTATCACCTAATGCAGCATAAGGATTCTTGTTTTCTTCAATCTTGTATATCTTGGTTGAGTTCTTCATGATCAGTTCAGCAGGAATTGCTTCGGCGTAGTGAGGCTCGCCGATTGTCGGGAAGTCAAGCAAAAGCTTCATTTTTTCACCACTGATATCATACAACTGGGCACTTTGGGTCAGCTCAGGACCCGTAGGCAGGTAACGGTCTTTTGTGATCTTGTTGTAAGCAATCACATATTTTCCATGTGGCTTTTTAGTAGGACCACCAGGCACACACAGGTGACCAATTGAGTAATAGGTAGGCACACGGTCTATTACTTTCAGGTCTTTTATATTCCATTTTACTATCTCAGATGATACGAAGAAAGAGGTATAGGCATTACCATTTGCATCAAACTCTGTATGCAAAGGGCCTAATCCCGGCTTTTGTACTTCACCGTGTAAAACAGCATCGTATTTCAAAACAGGGATACCGTCATAATCGCCATCAAAATTTTTCTGTGCAATCGCATCCTGGATTTTTGTGAAAGAAAATACCGGGATTACAGCTGCCAGCTTGCCACTTCCTACAATGTATTCGCCAGTAGGATCCGTATCACAACCATGTGGTGATTTTGGACAAGGCATATAATAAACCATATCCGGACAATCTTTAGGATCCAGCACCAGTACTTCGTTCTCCATAGTTGAAGTAGCCATATGCTTTGACTCGTCATACACATTATGTGCATACTTCACCGCTTTTTTAACTCCTTTGCCAGCTTTTGCATACTCTTCTGCTTTCTTCCAGTTCACTGCCATAATAAAATCTTTGTCTTTCTGCGAAGCATTTACTTCCAGCAGTGTATTGGCTTTTTCTGAATTATAGCAGCTGAAGAACATCCATCCGGCAGATTTGCCCTTGCCGGCACGGGCCAGGTCATAGTTTACACCAGGAGTAAGGATCTGGAAAGCAATGTTCATTTTTCCAGAAGCTTTGTCCACACCGATAAAACTTACAGTGCCTTTAAAATTTTCTTTGTATGTATCAATTGGTACGTCCTGTTTGTCACCAATAGGAACACTGAAACGGGTACCCGCTACAACGTACTCGGAGTTTTCAGTAATAAAAGGCGATGAGTGGTTACCTGCGCTGTTGGGTATTTCAATAATCTCAGCGGTTCTGAATGTCTTCAGATCAATGCGGGCAATACGGGGAGTGTTATTAGCATTCCCAAAAGCCCAGCGACCATCATGCTCACCGTTGGTTACAGAAAGGGCAATATGGTGGAGGTCATCCCAGGGTACAAATCCATGTGAAGTGTTAAGCATTGGCTTGCTTTCTTCACTATAGCCCCATCCTTTTTCAGGATCAACAGAGAAGACGGGGATGACACGGAACAAACGTCCAGATGGTAAACCATACACTGACATTTGTCCGCTGAAACCACCGGAAACAAAGTTGTAGAATTCATCATATTTACCGGGGGCTACGTAAACTTTGGATGCCGCATTACCGCTTACAGCTGATTGCGATCCTTTGGGTTTACAGCCCTGCATGAATACCAGTCCTGCCGATAATAACAAGAGTGGCATCGTTGTACTTAGAAATTTGTGTTTCATAATATGTATTTAGCAGTTTTGAAAAGAGGTTCCTTTGTTTCCGTTGGTTCTTGTATTGATTTACTTATTTTTCACCGTCATTGCTGCGCATAAATTCCAGTACTTTCCTTGCATCTTCCTTAGAGATATTCTGGTTGGGCATTCTTACCATACACTGTTCCAATAATTTTTGTGCTTCCGCATCGGTTTCAAGCATCATATCTACATTGGTGATCATATTCATGATCCATAGGGGCTGTCTTTTTTTTGTTACGTCTTTCCATCCCGGACCAACTAATTTTTCTTCGGTCAGACGATGACAAGACTGGCACTTTAACTCATAAGTGCTTTTTCCGGCACTAACCATAGCCTGATCCAAAGGAGTGTTCAGAGTGATATCTCCTTCTTTCAATTCGGTACCGTGAACTTCAGGCTGATTCTTTGTTAAATCCTGTACATCAACAGTTTTTTCATCTTTTTTTACACCTTCATTGCAGGCAAATAGAAAAGCGCTGCCGGCAATTAATAAAAGGGCAGACAGTTTGAGTGATTTCATGTTTAATTTTTTTGTGTTTAGGTGAAATAATTTTTAAGTAAAGTTACTTGATTTTTTAAAAAAGATATTAGTGTCCTTAATCGGCCAAAAGTATTTTGGTGAGAATAAGCCTATCATGACAACCATCAAATTATGAACTGATATTTATCAGCCTTAAATAAGCCGCTCAGGTCTTTTTTTGCACAATGGTGTGTTCCAAATCTTTTGGTTATGCCCTGCGGGGGGTTTTGTACGTGGCACTTATGAGTGATCATAAGCCCCGGGTACAGGTGGAAGAAATAGCTGAAAAGCTGGCCGTACCCAAGCACTACCTGGGGAAAATTTTGAAGCAGATGGTAAAGGAGGGTATTCTTTCATCAACTAAAGGACCTTATGGAGGTTTTTCTGTAAATGAAAAGACCCTTACAAGCCCGTTATTCAGCGTCCTGAAGATTACAGATGGTTTTGAGCAGTTCAATACCTGTGTGCTTCGATT
>JBGARY010000031.1:0-38205 GCA_044229985.1 Chitinophagaceae bacterium | reverse complement strand
CACTTCTTTTACTACAGCTTTAAGTCTTTCTTCAAACTCACCTTTATACTTTGCACCGGCAATGAGCAGTCCCATATCGAGTGCATAGATAATTTTTGATTTCAGGTTCTCCGGTACATCCCCATTTACAATACGGTGTGCAATGCCTTCGGCGATAGCCGTTTTACCCACACCGGGTTCACCAACGAGTATGGGGTTGTTCTTTGTTCTGCGGGAAAGTATGTGCAGCGTTCTTCTGATCTCTTCATCACGGCCGATGACGGGATCGAGTTTTCCCTGCCTGGCCAGTTCATTTAAGTTCTTGGCATATTTATTCAGTGCATTGAATTCCTGCGATTGTGTTTGCGAAGTGATCTTTTCGCCTTTGCGTAATTCTTTGATAGCGGTAACCAGGCCGTTTTCAGAAAGGCCGGCATTCTTGAGCAATTTGGCTGCTGCGTCATTGCCCTGAACAATCGCTAATAAAATATGTTCCGGTGTTACGAATTCATCACCGAACTGTTTCAACACTGCCCCTGCCCGCAACACTACATTATTGGCATCCCGGCTGATCTGCTGTGCTGCATCACCGGAAGCTTTGGGTAGTTTGCTGATGAGTTCATCGAGTTTGCTTTCCACAAGGTTGATGGTAACATTGTTTTTCTTCAGTAAATACTCCACCGGCGAATCGGGCTGATCGAGCAACGCTTTTAAGATATGCTCGGTCTCAATATTCGGGCTTTGTGCGTTGAAAGCAATTTGCTGTGCCTGCTGAAAGGCCTCGGCTGCTTTTATGGTAAAATTTCCTAAGTTCATTTGCTTTATTTTCTTGCCACTAAGGCTCAAAGTAATTTCTTAGTGTCTTTGAGACTTCGTGGCTGTTATCAATTAATTTTAAACTCATTAACACAAATACTTATCCAAGACAACAATAACAGAAACTATGTCATATAAA
Organism: Chitinophagaceae bacterium; assembly: GCA_044229985.1. GTDB lineage: Bacteria > Bacteroidota > Bacteroidia > Chitinophagales > Chitinophagaceae > JJ008. Next base: position 37,271 of record JBGARY010000031.1, on the reverse strand, counting down.
GTTAGTTCTATCTGCATGAAAGTCATATTTGTAGCGGGTTTCCTGCTATTCTTTCAGCCCGTCTTTTCCCAATACAACTGGTCGGAACTGGATAATGAACTGGCGGCCAAACAAAAACTGCTGGGGCAAGACCTGGTGGCAATGATATGGAAGGACGATTCATTGGTTTACAAAAAAGAAATGGGCAGCTTCAACAGCAAGACACAGGCACCTATTGCCAGCTGCAGTAAATGGCTGACGGCAGCACTGGTGATGCAGCTGGTGGACGAGGGCAAATTGTCGCTGGATGATAAAGTGGCGAAATACATTCCAGAATTTGATAAATATTTTAAAGGCTATATCACTATCCGGCATTGCCTGAGCCATATGACGGGGATTGAAGATGATGGCAAACTGATAAAGCGGTTGCTGGAACGAAGAAAGTTTGCTTCGCTGGAAGAAGAAGTGAACAGTTTTGCTGCCCGTGATATCCGGGCCAATACCGGTACTGATTTCTGGTATGGCAATATTGGTTTGAATATTGCCGGCAGGGTGGCAGAAGTGATCACCAGGAAAAAGTTTGATGTACTGATCCGGACAAAACTGTTCATTCCGCTGGGTATGACGAAGACTACATTTGCCTCACTGAACGGTGCGCCCATCAATCCATCGGGTGGCGCCCGGTCCACCGCTGATGATTACATGAAGTTTTTGGTGATGCTGCTCAACAAAGGAAAGTACAATGGCGTACAGATCCTCAGCGAAAATGCCGTGAATGAAATGCTGCAGCCACAGAACCGTTTGGACCAGGTGAAGTATGCGCCCAAATCAGCAGAAGGTTTTCGCTATGCACTGGGTGCATGGGTGATTGAAGAAAACAAAGGAGCCGCTGCTTCCATAGCAAGCCCGGGTTTGTTTGGTACCTGGCCGATGATTGATTACTGCCGGGGCTATGCTTATATTGTGTTTGTAAAAAACCTGCTGGGTGAAGAAAGGGCGGATGCACATCTTCAACTTAAAAAGATAGTAGACGCACAAACCAGTAGCAGCTGTAAATAATCAGAATCCCTTAGTCTGTTCATTCTTTACCAGCACTACCCGGCTGCGGTCTGCTTTGTAAATGGTCTCGTAGAATTTTACCAGTTCATTGTAAGCCGCAGGTTCAAAGCGGCCGCTGAAGGCCTGCATGCTGCGGTAGTAGATCAGCTTATCTGCTTCCAGCTTCACTTTCGAACGATACTTCCTGCGGCATGCTTTCCGCAGTGTATCCGGCAGGAATATTTATTTCAACAGAGTCAATATCTGTGTAGGCATAGTTAAGCACAACAGGAAACTTCCTGTTTTCATCCGCTGCCATTTTGCGGTGGCTTCTTGTCATTACATTGGGCAGAATGAATAAGCGACGGCCACTCATGGTGGCATAGTTGCTCACCTGTATGTCCAGTTTTTCTTCAATCAAAGGATTGGAGGATTTGCTTTCCTTATAATCAAAAGCAGTGACTTCATAGGTGGCAAAGTCCAGTTCCTCGTGCAGGTACTCCTTCACTTTATCTTTCGACAGGTTGTTGATCATGCCATGAATATCATCCTGCTGGCTGCCGCCATACACCGTTGTTGCCTTTATGCTGAGTGTAGCCTGCTCATCCAGTGCGGCTGCTATTTTTCGGATAGCGGTATTCTCATTCACTCCGTAAACAGGAGTACGAACCAGTTGCCCGCCATTTTCATCTACCAGCAAGGCAAAACGATCGGCAGTGAAATCACTCAAATAACCACAAGGCAAAGTCTGGCTGGTACATTCGAGCCATATAGTGTCGTTAGGTTGCGGTACAGCACAAAGAATAACATGGTTGAACTGCTGTGAAGGAAAATCATCGGTGATATAACCGGCATTCTCCCCGGCACGGATCAGTGAGTAATAGGATTTGATACCGGCTTCTCTTAAAAGGCTGGCCATATAATTGGTCAATGCCTTGCAATCGCCATAGGCTTTCGCTGCCACAAATTTTGCTTCGAAAGGCTGCCAGCCGCCAATACCTAACTGAATACTGATATACCGGGTATTTTTTTGCAAGTAATCGTACAGCAAAGCAATCTTCTGCTTTTTGTCCGTCACCGCATCTGTCAGCCGATGCACATCCTGTTTTACATTATCGGGCAACTGGTCTCTTCCCTGTAACAATGAGTATTGGAATTTTCCAAAATCCTGCCAGCTGCGCATATTGCCCTTGTAGCTGTCCACCTGGAAATCGGTGGGACCAAAGATGACCATAGTGGTCAGTTCATGCCACATGGGAGCAAAAGGTTCTTTCACAATGGCAGGAATATTTTTAGCTGTCCATGTTGTGGTCTTTGTATCTTTTTCAGTTGTAACCACCGGTTCACCGGGGTAATTAAAGGCTTTATAGCGGAACTGGTAACCATCTTTACATACCATGCTCATGCTGCTGGACTCGACTGCAAGATTACTTCTTGATGCAGGTACCCAGGGAGGAAAAAAGAAAGTGCTGTTGTAATCAATTACAATATTGTACTCAATGGTATAGGGATAAACTTTGTGATAGAAATTATGGCGCTTCACCCGGTCGTCTTCCATCAGGCTAATGGCCGAAACGCCGCTGAGGTCTTCCATTTCTTTCAGTTTCATTTTCTTTAACTGGTTACCTCCGGCATCATATAAAAAACCTTCAACGGATTCTATTTTCCGGTACTTATCGTAATACTCATAACATTCGGCCCAGTGATCACCGTTTTCATTGAGTATTGTAATAACGTAATGATTTTTGTATGTGGCTTTACCCGTACCGGACACTTCAAACTTCATTTCCTCCAGCCGCAGAACGGCGTTGGCATTTTTCAGCAACAGCGGATTAATCTTAGAGACGGCATATTCTCCCTCTCCTGCCCTCAGGTAAAGGGCAAGGTTTAACAAGAACAAAAAAAAGAACAACCGCTTCATCACTACTTATTATTTCTTTTTGAAAACAATTTGTTCGCTTTGTTTTTTCACTACCATGTTAAAGAATTCCCGCAGCATTTCATATTCCTCCGGTAAATAGAAAGTCCGGTTGATCACCAGCCTTGACCGGAAAGAAATATTATTTCCCGATACAGATACCCTGTATTCAAATGTCCCGTCCCCTTCCTCATTCATTTTCATTACCATTTGCTTGGGCAGCTCATCTACCACATACCCGGCAGGTATCTCCATCTGCATATTATAAGTTTCATCCAATGCAAACGGCATCTCCACAGGGTAATATCGTTTTGCTGATTTAAAGGGGTTTTCCTTGTAACCCTCGATCAGCATAGGGTTGAAATAAATGATATCTTCTCTTTCGCCTGTAAAATCAAAATCGAAAAAAACACCCACAGGCTCATCCTGCTTAGCAAGAGAGTCGATTCTTTCGTTGCTCATTTTTATCTCAGCACCAAAACTTTTTTTCAATTCAGCAAAATAGTTGTCTTTCCCTTTTTCTTTAACCTTACTGCGTATGCGCAACGACTCGTAATACCCGGGTGCTTTTTGCAGGCTGCCGACAGAATTTCCTTTCTCATCATTGATGATGAACAAGGAGATAACTGATTTTTCTTTTAAAGAGGCAGCGTCCATTTCAACTACGGTTGCGTCATCATCAATCACCCTTGCCTGCCCGTTGTAACAATCGTAATTCAAATGGCCGAAACCAAGCTCAGGATGACTGGCATCGAGAAATACATCCTTGCCATCGATCTTTACTTTAGCAATAACATGGTTATAGCGTTCCATCAGCGGGTAGACCGCATGGGCATAACCATGTGAACGGGTGCTCAGCATAACGGGGTCTGCTTTCAGATCCGCCTTCAGGAGCATAGCTGTTAACAGCAGGTTGATCTCTGCTTCATTTCCGTTTTTGGACTTCAGCAGGTTTTTCAGCGGCTGCTCCAGGTACTTACGGTTATAATTAGTACAGGTAAAATTGTCTCTTACCCAGTTGTAAATATTCCGGGCCTTATCGGCTTCACTGTTGGCACCGCCGGTTGCTACTTTCATTACATCATTCAGCCAGCCGTTATCTTTTCTTAATTGCAGGCCAAAGTCCTCATCGTTCAGTAATTGTTTGGAAACAACCGGCCATGAGTCCATGAAATTCTTGTATTCAAACGGATGGTTGATTGATTTGAACTGGAACTCGATCTTGGAAATATGATTATTAATGGTAGAAGTATAACTTTCTTCTTTCAGAGCCGGAACATCTTTCATGGCCCAGCGAAAATCAGTTACACCTGCATTGAACGAAGCCCTTTCTGTAGCGCTTACTCCGCGGCTTTCAGCCATGTAAAAGTTATCCCGGCTGTCTTTTCGGTCATTGATATAATATTTCTGGTAGCCCTGTGTTAACGTCACATAGGTATAGAATTCGGGCATTCTAACATTATACTCACTCCACAAGCGAGGATAAGCACCCTGGAACTCCCATGGCTGCAGGTTGAAGATAAAATCAGACTTCACTTTATACTCATACTCAATAATAGAACCGGCCTTGATATTAGGGAAAGTAAACTTTCTTACCACCCAGTTCTTGTTAACCTTATCTTTAAATACAGCATTCTTAACATCCAGCTTTGTTTCCACCACTTTGCCGTTCTCCAGGTTGTAAGTAACGGCTTTCAGGTTTTCCAGGTCTTCTTCCATTTGGCCGCTGGTGTACAAACTGATAGAAACATCTGCAATATCATAACCGTTTTTATTCAGAATATGGGCCCTTTTCAACTTCTTGAACTCGAGAGAAAAAGTTCCTTTCATATTTCCCACAAAATTCGTGTGGCCAATATCTGCTATAACAACCGCATCTGCGCTGCTGTCTACCGAATAAACAGTCCGCTGCAGGTCAGCTACTGTAACATTACCAAACTTGATCTTGGGTGTTTCCTGGGAATATGAAACTGTCGTTGCCAAAACTGGCATTAGGGTGAGAAATAAAATTCTTTTCATGGAAGGTGTGTATTCCGGTAAAATAATCAATCAATTTTACATAAAAATCCTGAATTTGCTGCTGAGCAAACACCTGAAACTATTGCAGCTACTGAAAATAAATACAGCCTTCATAAAACAAACAGCTGTTCAGCTGGGCTTTGATCATTGCGGGATAGCCAAAGCTGTCAGACTCGATGAGGATGCCAGGAGACTGGAAAGATGGCTGCAAAATGGCATGCATGGAACCATGCATTACATGGAGAAATATTTTGACCTGAGAGTTGACCCGACCAAACTGGTACCCGGCGCAAAATCAGTTATCACTTTACTTAAAAATTATTTTCCTGAGAAAGAACAACAAACAGATGGTCCCAAAATTTCAAAATATGCATACGGAAAAGATTATCATGAAGTGATCAAAAAACAACTGAATGATTTTTTGCTGTTGATTAAAAATAAAGTTGGAGATATACAGGGAAGAGGTTTCGTGGATTCAGCACCAGTATTGGAAAGAAGCTGGGCCCAACGCAGCGGCATTGGCTGGATGGGAAAAAACGGAAACCTGATCACCAAACAAAGTGGCTCCTTCTTTTTTATCGCCACATTGATCACTGATCTTGAACTGGAGTATGATGATCCGTTCGCCAGGGATTATTGTGGTACCTGTACTCGCTGTATAGATGCATGTCCTACTGATGCTATCCTTCCTGAAAAAGTAATTGACGGAAGTAAATGCATTTCTTATTTCACCATTGAGCTAAAAGAAATGCTGATACCGGGTGAAATGGAAGGTAAGTTTGATAACTGGTTTTTTGGCTGTGATACTTGCCAGGATGTATGCCCCTGGAACCGTTTTAGCAGCCCAACTACTGAAAAAGACTTTGCTCCTGTTCCTGCGATATTGAACCTGTCTACGAAAGAATGGAATGAGATGACTGAAGAAAGCTTTAAAAAACTATTTAAAGATTCGCCGATCAAAAGGGCGAAATTCAGCGGTATTCAGCGCAACCTGAAATTTCTCGGGAATTCTTAAAAATCGTTATTAGTCCTTACTTCCTGAAGGTTTTTAACAAAAGATGTCCAGACCTTGCGGGCATCGGGAAACTTATAATACTTATCGAAAAGTTGTTTGGTAGTGGGCAGGCTTTTGCCGAATGAATAATAAAAAACTGCCAGGTTCAGGGCCACTTCTTTGCGAAGGCCATTGTCAAAAGAGATTTCATCCTCTAAGACTTCATAAGGCTGCTCACCTAGTTTGCCAAGGTTGTCATTGATGGCGCTGCGCAGTTCCTGGTCTCCTTTTACAACTGATAATTTTCCCTTTGTATACTTCAGGTGAATGCTTCTAACTTCCAAAGGCGCTTCATCAGTCGTATCCGTATAAGCACAGGCAAAACAGGTAAAGAAATAACCAAAATGTTCATAGAAATTATAAACAAACTGTTTATCGGCTGTAATAATAGTGTTACCCGCAAATAATTTAGCTACATGCTGGTATTTTCCCGGTGCGGAATTTCTGAAGATATATACTTCATCGCAGCAATGGGCACCACCGGTAAAATCATAAAGCAACAATTCTTTTTTACCGTCATCATCCAGGTCTGCCAGCACATGATCAGCATAATCGGAAAGTTCGGTTTCCGTAAACTTCTTTAATGAAACGGTTTTTCTTGCTTTTGTGACCAGCATTGTTTTGGCCGGGTCATTTACCTTCTCTCCCTGCTGAAAGAAAAGTATGGTAGGATCTGTTTCCGGAACTACGGAAGTATCGGCAGGTTCTTGTGTAAATGCAGTTAGCCGGGATGCTACAAAAAGCAACAATAAAAATTTTTTCATAAAAGAGCAATCAAAAACTTAAGGGAACTTTCACCTGTGTCATATCCCATTCGATAATCATATTTAGATCATCGAAGCGGATTGTCAGTTGCTCAACTACATTATCGAGTTTTGTAACCGGCACCTTTACCTCCGCTACATTTTTGTCCTTATTTTTTTCATAGCCGAATGCACCCCACTGTCCCAACTGGCTGTTGAGTATGATCGTCCACTCTGTTTCATTGGGAATAGCAAACATGGTGTAGGTACCTGCGGGTACACCTGCCCCTGCAAACTTGGTATCACTATTAAAACTAATGGTTGTCGCTTCATTTGCTCCCAACCGCCACACTTTGCCATATTTTTCGAGGCCACCAAAAATATCCCGGTTGTTTTTAAGGGGTCTGCCATAAGTTACTTTGCCGTTAGCATAACTTACGGTATCATGCGGACTCTTCTTACCGGGCTGTGCAAATCCTGTAACAGTAGCAAAAAGGGCTGCAAACAATAATAATTTTTTCATAGCTGAAAATATTAAATGAGGTGATTCATTAAAGTTAGTAAGATTAATAAAATAGTAACCCGGTTATTTTTCCAATTGTGCCTTCAGGTTTTCCAGGCCTTTTTCCAGCGTCGGGCCGTATCGTTTTTCCAGCAGGAGGCTGGAGAATTTTTCCCAGGGATACCATTTCAGGTGAATGTCCATATACCATTGTACGGTCACCGTATTGGGGATTGCAGAATTATAGATGATCCAGCCCTGCTCCCCTTTTTTGGAATCTTTGCCTACATTTCCGGCTATAACAGACGAATCGGTTACCGTATTAATCATGAGACCTTGCATGTCTCCTGTAATAAATCCCCTGACTTTTCCTTCAATATAAAGATAGTCAGCTGTGTCTGTGCCGGGATACCATTTTTTCCAGTTGACCGGATCGGCTACTTGCCTCATCACTGAATCCCTGGCTGCATTAATATCTATCGCTTTTGATATCCTGACCCTTGAAGGAAAGAATAAGGAGATACCTGTGATCATCAAAGCAAACACGACAAGACTAATAATACCCAGCTTTATGATCTTCATAATTAGAAGCTTTTTATTCCCACTTCAGCACTTTTACCGCAATAGCGTAGATAATCACCATCCAGATTCCCAAAATGCCGATCTCCTTCCAGCAATCAAAGAGATTTTGTCCTTCAAACGAAATCTTTCGGATAGAGTCATTGAATTGTGTCAAAGGTAAAACCCGGCATATCTCCTGCAGCCATTTAGGAAACACTTCAATGGGGAAAAAAGTGCCAGACAGCATCATTTGCGGAAACCCGAAGAGGTTAATCAACAACGGTATCGAATTATCTGTTTTGGCAATACTGCTAAAGATCAGCCCCACCCCCATCAGCAAAAACAACATGATGATGGTCATTACTATGATCTCTAAAAAAGTAAATATGCCATTTACCAGGGTGAAGTTCATAGCAAAATAGCCAAACGAGATAAGTACCACCACACTCAGCAACTGGAAGAATAAACGGCTGGCACCGATGCCCAGCAAAATATTAATCCGGTTAACCGGTGAAGCATAAAATCGTTTTAACACCAGTTGTTCCCTCATACCAAAAAATGTAAATGCTACCCCAAATAAGGTAGAGAACAATATGGAAAAACCTAACTGGCCGGGAAGTATAAAATCTATTGCACGGTATTTTCTTACTTCTTTTACTTCCGGCTCTTCAATTTTTATAAGTTCATCTCTGGGTTCAGCCAAAGCTGTTTCTATCCGTAGTTTCAGGTAATCCAAAACAGGCACAAAAGAACCAAGGGTATTGGCGCTGGCTGTTGTAGACCTAACCTGCACAGTCGTATGGGGGTTATCTAATGAATCTTTTGTGGTATGAATAGCCAGGATAGCAGTTAGTTTTCCTTTTATTAGTTCTTTATTCAAAGAAACTGAGTCAGCAAAGCTGACAATACGAATGACCGGTGTTTGCTTCAGCCCCTGGTAGAATTCGCTGGTAGTATCGCTGTCGGGTGTCAAAGCAATACGATATGTAACGCCGCTGCCGCTTCCAAATGCGCCGAATATCAACGTAAAGATGATGGGAAAAAGAATACTGAAAATAATAGCACTTGGGTTCGCAAAAATGGCTTTAAAACTTGCCCGGGTAATGGCCCATAATGCCTTTGACTGACTGTAAGATTGCCTGTTTTCTTTCATCAGGCAGCAAATGTATTTAATTACTGTTTCAATCCTAAAATAAAGATATTTGAGCCATTATATGAACACAGCCTATTTACTTACAGGTGGCAACCTTGGTAACAGGGAAGAAAATCTCACTATTGCCAGGGAACTGATCACTCAACATTGTGGCACTATCGTTCACGCCTCATCATTGTATGAAACAGCGGCATGGGGAAAAACCGACCAACCCTCTTTTCTGAACCAGGCACTGGAATTGCAAACAGCTTTTAATGCCCGCCAATTGATAAGAAAAGTGCTTAAAATCGAAAAAACAATGGGTCGCACCCGGGAAGAAAAATACGGACCCCGGATCATTGATATTGACATTCTTCTATTCAATGAGGAAACACATGATTACCGGCTATTGAAATTGCCGCATCCTGAAATGCAAAACCGGAAATTTGCCCTTTTGCCATTGGCAGAAATTGCGCCGGATGTTTTTCATCCTGTTTTTAGAAAAACAATTACAGAGCTGCTCAGTGAATGTAAAGACGAACTGCCGGTAAAAAAGTATTCCTGATTTTTTCCACAATCTTTTAGGCTTTAGCCATACACCTTTGCATTTAAAGTATTTTGCGCCCCTGCACATGAACTATCATTTCATCACTATAGAAGGAAATATCGGGGCCGGCAAAACTACACTTGCCCACCTGCTGAGCAAGCATTATAATGCCCGACTGATACTGGAAGAGTTTGCTGACAATCCCTTTTTGCCCAAGTTTTATGAGAACCCTCAGCAGTATGCATTCCCTGTGGAGTTATTTTTTATGGCGGAACGCTATAAACAATTAAAAGAGCTCATCCAGCAAAAGGATATGTTTCAAAGTGTGACCATCTCAGACTACCTGTTTACCAAATGCCTGTTGTTTTCAAAGGTCACCTTACCGGATGATGAGTTCAGGCTTTACCAGCGGTTATTTGATATCATTCACCAGCAACTGATACAACCTGACATACTGATTTACTTGCATGCACCAGTCTCCAAACTACAGGCCAATATCAAAAAAAGAAACCGTTCTTACGAACAGAATATCCCTGACGATTACCTTTTTAACCTGCAGGAGACCTATACGCATTATATCAAGCAGCATAATGTAAAGACCTTATTTGTAGATGCCAGCAATGCCGATTTTTTGGGTAACGAAAAACATTTGCAGGCGATCTACAATGCATTGGAAAAAGATTACCCGGATGGCCAGCATTATATTACGTTGCCATGAACGGAAGATTTTCTATAAAAAAACCTTTTAGTACAGTTATCAACCAGGAATTCACCTGGTTTATTATTGCCCGTATTCTATTTATTGCCGGATTGAGAATGACCCCTGTCCTGTTGGGCTGGAGATTATATGAAATTACTGGCAGTAAACTGGCCCTCGGTGTTTTGGGACTTTCTGAAGTAATCCCGGCAATATTACTGGCATTGCCAGCCGGTGTAAAAGTGGATAAGAGTAACAAGCATCGGCTGATCAGCATCTGTATTGCACTTTACTTTTTTATCATGGCCGGCTTGCTGCTCGTAACCTCTAATTGGATGCAGGAGAATTATTCAAGATCTGTGATAGAATGGTCCATTTACCTGCTCGTGGCCGGCACCGGGGCGGTAAGGGCATTTACCGGCTCAGCCTTTAATGCCTTTTTAGCACAATTAGTCCCTTCCGAATCGTTGGTAAGAGCCGTTTCTGTAAATAGTATGGTATGGCTGATAGCAGCAGTTGCGGGGCCTGCTATAGCCGGCATCCTGATGGGCTACACTGACATAACAATCGCTTTTATTCCTGTATGTGTATTGGTGGGTATTGCTTTCTTTCTTTTTCAAAAAATAAAACCAAAACCGGTCAGCTGGCAGGGCAGCAGTAAAACATGGGATGGCGTAAAAGAAGGCTTGCAATTTGTCTTCCGGCAAAAGGCCTTACTAGGTGCAATGAGCCTTGATATGTTTGCTGTGCTTTTTGGCGGCGCTGTTGCCTTACTACCAGCTTTTGCCAATGATATTCTACATGTTGGCCCCCAGGGGTTAGGCTGGCTGGTAGCAGCCACCTATATGGGCAATTTTATTGCCATTGCCTGGCTTACTTCCCACCCTTTAAAAGGGAAACAAGGCAAAACATTGCTGTACACAGTAGCAGGTTTTGGACTCTGCATCCTGGTATTTGCTATATCAAAAAACTTCTGGTTAAGTTTTGCTGCTTTGTTTGCCAGCGGCCTTTTTGACGGTGTAAGTGTAATCATAAGAGGCACCATTGTTCAGTTATTTGTACCCGATGAAATGCGGGGCCGTGTTTCTTCTGTTAATTCAATCTTCATCAATTCATCCAACGAACTGGGACAGTTTGAAAGCGGTGTGGCTGCCACTGCAATGGGTATGGTTCCATCTGTGATCTTTGGCGGGTGTATGACTTTGCTCGTAGTGATAGTAACCTGGTTTAAAGCGCCGGGATTACGTAAATTCGAGTATTGATAGAGTACTCCATTTTCAACCCTTTCAATTAAACGATATGCGCCGCCGACAGTTCATTCAAAACACTGCTTTTACTTTTGGAGCACTGGCTTTAGCTGATCAGCAAATCTTAAAAGCATTTTTTGAAGATCCCTGGAAAATAAAAATGCTGACTGACAAGGTTGGTATATTCACCGAAAGAGGCGGGACCATTGCTTTTTTATTATCTGATGATGGCATTGTTGTTGTCGATTCACAATTTCCTGATCAGAGCAAGCACCTGATTGATGAACTGAAAAAGAGAAGTGACAAACCTTTCAGGCTTTTGATCAATACGCATCATCACGGCGATCATAGCGGCGGTAATATAGCATTTAAAGGACTGGTTGAAAATGTACTGGCTCACACCAATAGCCTGATCAACCAGGAAAAAGCTGCTAAACAAAATAAAGCAGAAGACAAACAACTGTATCCTGATCTGACATATAATTATACATGGGCCCGAACTTTTGGCAAAGAGAAAGTCCGGGTACATTATTTTGGCCCTGGCCATACAAACGGTGACAGCTTTATTCATTTTGAACATGCCAATGTTGTACACTGCGGTGACCTTGTATTCAACCGCCGTCATCCCTATGTGGACCGCGGTGCCGGGGCTAATATGAAGAGCTGGATGAATGTGTTGGCCGAAGCACTTAATAAATTTGATAGCAAGACGACATTTGTTTACGGGCATGCCGGAACTGGCTACGAGATTACTGGAAATGCCGATGATCTTCGGGCTTTCAGGGACTACCTTGGCAGTGTGTTAAAATTTGTGGAAGGAGAAATAAAAGCTGGAAAAACAAAAGAAGAGATTTTAAAGGCCACTGCCATTCCGGGGGCTGATCAATGGAAAGGTGATGGAATACAACGGCCCTTAACGGCTGCCTGGGAAGAGTTGGCAAAAGAGTAATATCATAAATTACCCTGTACCCGGTTATCAAATTGAATTCTTCGCTTATTAACGATTTTTATTTTTTTGTATTCAATATGCAAAGGGTTCAACACATAATTCAACTCTTCCGCCATTAATACACTTGGCACAGCTAGTACAAGATTTTTTTTGGCGATTAAAAACTGATCACCGGTTTTTTGGGTAAAAGGGCTTATTTCAACATCAGCCCATCCATGGGGTAGTTTTTTAGTCTCTAATGCCTGTATCACAGTTGTATCTGGTATGAACAAAGTAATAAGCAGGTAAGTCTTTGCCTGTAAAAGTTTAGCTGGTGTATGTGCCAGCGTTTCCAGCAGTGCAAGCGAACGGGTACTCGAAGTATAAAGGGCAAACTGGCCTTCGCTATTCCACCGGCCACCAAACAACCGGGCACCATTTCCCGACAGGTCTTCCGCATATTTCTCCTGTGCTATCCGATATAGTTCCATGATTAGTGTAAAATAAAACCGGCCTTTTATGAATATACCCCTTGCTCTAGCCTTCCCAGCAATTTTTCGAGTAGTTGAATACCAAATGTAGTATCAAGAAATTCCAGGGGTCTTTTATTTTTTAGAGAGACAAGGGGGCTATGCAGCCATTCTATGAAAGCTTCTTTTGACCCGGTAACATCGATGCCCCGCTGGGCAAAAGCAGCCAGCTCCAATACTTTTTCTGTTTTTAAAGTATCAAGTAATTCACCTTCATCCTTGCGTTGCATATTTCGGTAAGAGGTGTGAAGCAAACTACTCATAACGTCCATCGTAACTCCCAAATGAGCAGCCAGCGATTTTAATGATGATTTCCTGATTCCTTCCCGGGTAAGGGCAATAAGGTCAAAGTCTCCGGAAACGGGTTGGGATATTGATTGTTTACCACCGAGTATTACATTCAAGGATTTATACTTAACTGCCGGCTCTTCTACTATTGAAGTAATTTCTTGTTTTAAAGAGTATTCCTTGCTTTTCCTTATTGTACCGGGTTTTTTCATCCTATATGCTTTTTCCAAAAATAAGACATTTTGCAAAAAAATATTCCATTTTGTCGTATTATTTTTTCTTTTCCAGTAATCCCTCAAGTACATAATAAGTAATGGGGCAAAATGTGGAGTTCTTTAGGGCCAGAACCGGTCTTTTGATAATAACATCTTCATCTGTGTAGGGGAAACGCTGGCAATCAGAAGGTCGCTGGTCATAGATGGAGCAATAGTTTTCTGTCCCAAGAAAGGGACAAGGCAGCGTTTTGACAACAAAATCTCCTTCTTCGTCCACTTTCAAGTAAACATCAATAAACTCACTCTCCCGCATTCCCAGGTGCTTGCTGATGCGCTTGACATCCGGAGTTTTAAACCTTGGAGAATAATTTTTACAGCAATTAGCACACTGAAGGCAATCTATTTTTGAGATAGCTTCCTCATGTAAATCGGGAAGCTGGCGCAATACTACATTCTTTTTAGCCCGCTGCAGATACTGCTTGTATAATTTCTGCCTTTCCGCCGATTTCTTTTCCCAGTTGATCAGTTTGTCGTTACCCATACTGCAATTTACGTATCATACCCACCAAAGATTCCGGCTCGTTTGGCTGATTGATGAATTATTATCCACCACCCTCCACAAGCTACCTTTTTTGTGAAGACCACCCCGTAACTTTGCTGCGCAAATAACGATTATTGTTGATAGGTCAGACTTTGTAAAAATCTCACGACCATCAACCCTATAAAAAACACTACTTCATATGACTCTCGTTGAACAACAGGCTAACGAATTTGCCTCCCGCCACATAGGCCCCAATGAACATTTCACCCGTCAAATGCTTAAGACTGTAGGCGTAAAAAGCATGGAAGAACTTATTGAAAAAACCGTACCTTCTACCATCCGTATGCAAAAGGCATTGAATGTTCCAGCTGGTATGACTGAAAATGAGTACCTCAAGCACATAAAAGAGATTTCATTAAAAAACCAGGTTTTTACTAATTATATCGGACAAGGTTATTATGATACAATAACTCCATCTGTTATTCTACGTAACATATTTGAGAACCCGGGATGGTACACTCAATATACTCCCTACCAGGCAGAAATATCACAGGGAAGGCTGGAAAGCCTGCTCAATTTCCAGACTATGGTCAGCGATCTGACCGGATTACCTATCGCCAATGCATCCTTGCTTGATGAGGCCACAGCGGCTGCCGAAGCCATGACCATGTTTTTTAATACACTGAACAAACAAGACCATATTGAAAGGCCTAGATTTTTTGTTGACAAGGAAATATTTCCGCAAACTAAAGATGTGTTACTAACCAGGGCCGTCCCTGTAGGAATTGAAATTGTAACAGGCGATTATAAAACAGCATCTTTTGATGCTAGTTTCTTTGGCGCCATAGTCCAATACCCTAATGACAAAGGGTCTATTGAGGATTACCAGGAATTTATCAGTACCGTTCATGGTGCCGGTGGATTTGTAGTAATGGCAACCGATCTTCTTGCCCTCACACTACTTACACCCCCGGGTGAACTCGGTGCTGATGTGGCGGTTGGCTCAGCACAGCGATTCGGCGTGCCACTGGGGTATGGCGGACCCCATGCTGCTTTTTTTGCGGCAAAAGATGATTTCAAAAGAAGCATGCCGGGCAGAATTATCGGAATTAGTATTGATGCACAAGGTAACCGGGCATTAAGAATGGCGCTGCAAACAAGGGAGCAGCATATCAAAAGAGAAAAAGCAACATCAAATATTTGTACTGCCCAGGCCTTGCTGGCAAATATGGCTGCCATGTATGCAGTGTACCATGGTCCGGCCGGTCTTAAAAACATTGCTAAACGGGTAGCCTTGCTGACACAAACTGTGGCTGATGCAATTGAAGAAAGAGGGTTCGAACTGGCTTCACAACATTTTTTTGATACCATTTGTGTGAAAGCTCAAAATTCAAACTCCATTCGTGAAAAAGCAGAAAAACAAAGAATAAACCTTCGCTATATCGATAATGAGCTTATTGGAATTTCAATTGATGAAACAACAGATGTGTCGGACCTCTTTGACCTGATCAACTGTTTTGAAAACGACACTGATCCTGTTGCATTCGATATTCCACAAGATGTTGAACTGAATAGGCTACCAGCTGCCTTTGCCAGAACATCGCCTTTCTTAACTCATCCGGTATTTAATACCTACCATAGCGAAAGCCAGATGATGAGGTATATTAAACACCTGGAAAACAAAGACCTTTCCTTGAATACCTCTATGATTTCACTAGGCAGTTGTACCATGAAGCTGAATGCTGCTTCTGAAATGATGCCACTCAGTTGGAACCATTGGTTCAGGATACATCCTTTTGCTCCTGCTGAACAGGCAGAAGGATATAAATTCATTATTGATGAATTAAGCAACTATCTCTGTGAGATCACTGCATTTGATGCATGTAGCCTGCAACCTAACAGCGGGGCGCAGGGAGAATATGCCGGATTGCTGACAATTCGCAATTATCATGAGGCCAATGGTGATCATCATCGTAAAGTAATGCTGATACCCATTTCAGCTCATGGTACCAACCCTGCTTCAGCTGTAATGGCAGGTATGAAAGTAGTGGTAGTAAAAGCTTTAGATAACGGGTATATCGATGTGGAAGACCTGAAAGCCAAAGCTTCTCAATACAGCAGCGAACTGGCAGGCATTATGATCACTTACCCAAGTACGTATGGAGTATATGAAGAAACTGTAAAGAACATCACTGATATCATTCATCAGCATGGCGGACAGGTGTATATGGACGGTGCTAATATGAATGCACAGGTAGGATTGACCGCACCTGGTTTAATTGGCGCTGATGTATGCCACCTGAACCTGCATAAAACATTTGCAATTCCGCATGGTGGAGGTGGTCCCGGCATGGGTCCTATTTGTGTAAAAGCACACCTCGCCAAACATTTACCTGGCCATGTTTCCGGTGGAACCAACAATGCCGTATCAGCAGCGCCTTATGGATCTGCATCTATCCTGCTTATTAGTTATGGTTATATCCGCATGTTAGGACCTGATGGCTTGAAATCCGCTACTGAATATGCTATCCTGAATGCAAACTATATGCGGGCAAGGCTGCAAGGAGCTTACGATATTCTGTACCTGGGTACAAATGGCACCTGTGCACATGAATTTATTGTTGACCTGAGGCCATTCAAAAAAAGTGCAGAAATTGAAGCTGAAGATGTGGCAAAACGACTGATCGACTATGGCTTCCATGCACCCACGATGAGCTTTCCTGTTCCGGGAACGATAATGATTGAACCCACCGAAAGTGAAGACAAGGCAGAACTGGACAGATTCTGCGATGCTTTACTATCCATACGGGAGGAAATAAAAGAAGTCGAGGAAGGAAGAGCTGATAAAAAAGATAATCCGCTGAAAAATTCACCACATACCCAATTAGTGGTTACAGCCGATGAATGGAAACACAGTTATTCCCGGCAAACAGCGGCTTTCCCTCTTTACTATGTAACCCAAAATAAATTCTGGCCCTCTGTAGCAAGAGTAAACAATACTCATGGTGACAGGAACCTGATTTGTACCTGTGAACCGGTTGAGGCATATATGGAAGCAGAGGCATAAAGCATAAATATTACAAAATAAAAAAGGCCGTTTATTTCTAAACGGCCTTTTTTATTATAAGGAATAACAAATTAGTTAGAATCTTGACCGGCCTCTACCTCCATTGTTTCCATTATTTCCTCCGCCAGGCTGACCACCCCTGTTACTATTGTCCCTTCGTTCAAACTGGCGACCCGGTTGTTGCTGGGGCTGTTGCCTCGTTTCTTGTCTCCTTTCCATTTGCTGTGGTGCCGGACGTTGATAACCTCCATTATTATTTTCTCTCACTCTTGGTTCTCTTGAAGGCGGAGTATAATTTCTGTTATCATTGTTGGGCCTTTCAAATCTTCTGTCATTACCATTGTTACCCGGATTTTGATAAGTGTTTCTATCTGACCTCTCAGTATTCCGGTTCATATTCCTGTTATTGACCCGTTCATTAGGATTAGGTGTACGGGTAGTATTATCACTCCTGTCAAACCTTCTCCCCCCATTATCATTATCCCGGGGTTGACGTACCGTATTATCATCTCTCCTGTCAAATTCACGGCGAACCGGTTGATTACTATTCCGACGTTCTATATTATCGTTCCGGCCATTATTGTCATTTCTGCGGAATCCATTATCAGATCTGCCGTTTCTGTTATCAGCATCTCTCCTGTCATATCTATCAAACTGTCTCGGAGTAAAGCTTCGGTTATCATCCCTGCGAACATTTGGACGATAAACACTTACTTCATTGTTTCTGTAAAATGTTCTTCCCGGTGTATAAGTGTCACGGAATCTTACAGGATTGATTCTACCGATATAGCGTTCTGCTTCGTACCTGCGGGGTCCAGTACGGAATACATTGCGGCTATAGTTATAATTATTGATGATGACTGTCTGGTTTATTATCGTAACATTTCTTCTCCAGTCAATACAATAACTATTTATATTCCGGTACGTTAAATAACGTCTTGGGGCAAAATTCCAGTAACTATACGGAGGCGAGTAACTGCCGATATTAAAATTGACCGAGATGTTGATTCCGGGTCTCAACGGCGCCCAGCCATAATAATCACCACCATCCCTCCAGGCTACCCAGGCCGGAGACCATTCATAACCGGGTACCCATACCCAGCCGTAATAGTCATCCTCAAACCAACGGCCGTAATGGAATGGAGCCCATCCCCAATCATAGTCAGACACCCACATCCATTCATAATCATCCGTCCACACCCAATGACCATTGGTACTGTAAGGACGAAAATCAGAACCGGCATCAGGAACCCAGACATAACCATACTCCGGGTACTCGATCCACCGCCCATAAGGACTTAATTCATCATAAAAAGTCTGGTAAGTTACATCGCCTCTGTCATTGTAATACTGTGCAGAAGCGGTTTGTCGAAGAGAACTGCCCAGTACTAAGACCAGTACCAATGCAGTCGTGTTAAAGATTCTTTTCATGGACATACTTTTTTTGTAATAAATGATGCATACGGAAAATTGTTAAGTGGTTTTCTTCATTATTACAACCATATGACGCTATAACTATGCCATGATGGTTGCCTCGTAAAACACAGGATGTTCTTTTAGCAAAACATTTTAATACCGTTAACAATAAAAAGGGTGTGCTAAATGCACACCCTATAAAAAAGTATTTCATCCGTCACATTCGCCGAACTCTGAAATTACAGACCACATTGCGGATAGTGCCGGCAAAGTCCATTTGTACATTGAAATTCCCCTCAACAAAACCTGTACTCACTGGCCCAAACCCGGTAATATTTACTACAGGGCTGGCAGTAGTTACTGTCTGAGAATTCAAAGCGGGTCCAAAAAAAACATTCAGGTTGTTAAGCGGTAATCCTGTTGCCGCAGTTGCATTGTTATCAAATGAAAAGGAACTGTACGTTGTTGTGCCAGCATTTTGTCTGAAAGCGAATATCCAGGTTCTATTGGTGTATACGCCGGCTATTGTAGAGTCTGAATAATTAAAATTATCAGGCGGAGAAACATAGTTATAGGGTGTTCCATCAACAATGAATTCCAGAAACTGGGCAGAAGATGTACCGCATGCCTGTATTGTTCCAACATTAACTGTACCGGTTGTACCACTTCCGCTCACCGGAACACTTTGCTGAATAGTCGTGTAATCCACCCCAAGTACAGTAAAATTCACAGTGCCGCTGCTGCATCGCAGTACTGTAAGGCTGAATGTACCATTAGTAACAGGCACATTATAGTAATTTCCTCCTCCCATATAAATTACTGCAGCACCATTGGTAACGTTGGTGTTGGAGCAGTTTGTTACTGTGCCAGTAATTATAAGACTGTTTGCTGCCGGAATATTTACAGTAATAACAGGCAATGTTGCAGCTATACTGAAAGGACCAATATTCTGACTAAAAACAACACTATTACATTGGTCAACCACTTCCAGAACAAGTGCTTCATCCTTAGGTACTTTTCCACAGAGGTTACCGGCGGAATCTGTTCTGCCATAACCATACGTATTGTTTACGGTTCTTTTAATGCGAACCTGTACATTAATGAGCGGCTGACCGTTCCCATCTTTAAATGACATGCAAAGATCAACCAGCGGGAATGGCGCATCACAGTTCCAAAAAGAGAAATGACTTACCTGTGCGATGTAATTTGAACCAGTTTTTACAGCAGTTCCTTCCTGCTTCCATCTGGCAGTTGCCTCATCAAAATGCCACAAATCGATTGTAGCCGGGGCATTCCCCTGCAAGGATGCCGGAATCGGAAAAGTGAGTTCTGCTGTTTTCCACGCTGCTATTTTCAACGGCTGCCCTCCCGTTCCGGTTAGCTCCACTCCTATCATGCCATATGTGGAAAGTCCTCTTTCCTGGTTATCAGTGGTAATTCCTCTGAGGTCACCCATCATTACATTAGGAAGATCGGGTGAAGAAGGGTCAATCCATGCCATAGCCACATTTACGGTTCCAACGTAGGCAGCACCACCGGCATCAGCAATTGCATTAGCAGGGATTACCAGTTTTGCTCCTCCTAAAATACTGACCGTTCCTCCTGAGGCAGCAGAAAAACTACCGGCATTACTTTTGGGTATTAATTTGATCCGTACATTATTGATTCTTCCCGCCACAGAAATGAAAGACCTGTAGGCATTAAAGTAACCGTTATATATAACTTTTACAGTCCCATTAGCTTTCGATAAACTTATATTCCTGAAACGGAAAGAACCATAGCGATCAGTTGTTGCAGAGTTTGTACCACTGATAACAGTGGCCCCGGAAACCGGTCTGTCATTTTCATCAACCACGATACCAATAACCCCTCCGGTGACCGATTCATTATCATTTACACCAGGGCTAACAGGTGAACCTGTACCTGGATCGTCTATTTCCCTTTGACAAGCAGTGAGATATGTTGCGGCCAGGGCAATAAATAAGAGTGTTTTAAAACGGAAGGCAAACTTGGTAGTTTTCATAATTGCTGGTTGTATTAAATAAACTTATCATAAATATACTCAGCTTTTTTCATCACAAAGAGATATTTATGCGATTATCAACGAGCTATATTTTTTCTGCTTTGGATGATAGTTCTGTATAACTTTAAAGACAAATAAAAAACAATGGACCAGCAAATAATCAACCTTTACGACGAGTATACTCATAAACCTTTGAGCCGGCAGGAATTTCTCCGTAAACTAAGTTTGCTGGCTGGAGGAACCGCTGCAGCTATGGCTTTATTACCAATGCTGGAAGTAAACTATGCCCATGCCGCTGTTACGCCGGAAGAAGACCTTTTTACTGAAAGAATTACCTACCCGGGTATAAATGGAGATATGCAAGCCTATGTGGCGAGGCCTAAAAAAGATAAAAAATATCCTGCTGTAGTGGTGATACATGAAAACAGGGGCTTGAATGCACACATAGAAGACGTAACCCGAAGGGCTGCCAAAGCTGGCTTCCTCGCAATTGCGCCAAATGCCTTATCCTCATTAGGTGGTACTCCTGAAAATGCAGATGAAGCAAGAGCTAAATTTCAGCAGTTAAAGGCGGAAGACAATCTGCAGAATTTTATAAAAGTTTTCGATTACCTGCCCTCCCGGAAAGATTGTAATGGAAAATTTGGATGTGTTGGTTTTTGCTGGGGCGGCGCCATGAGCAACAATTTGGCTGTAAATGTTCCTTCTCTGAAAGCAGCTGTGGCCTTTTATGGTCGTCAGCCTGCCGCAGCAGATGTAGAAAAAATTAAAGCTGCCGTACAGCTACATTATGGCGAAATGGATGAAGGAGTAAATAAAGGAATTGCTGCTTATGAAGAAGCATTAAAAAATAACAAGATCACCTACGAATTGCACATGTACCCCGGCGCACAGCATGCTTTTCATAATGATACAGCACCTACACGGTATAATGAAACCGCTGCCAAATTAGCCTGGCAGCGGACCATTGATTTTTTCAATAAATACCTTGATTAGATCAGGAAGCTGCAAAGCGTTTTTGAACTACCTGCCAGTCCACCACATTCCACCAGGCATTGATATAATCAGGCCTCCGGTTTTGATATTTCAGGTAATAAGCATGTTCCCATACATCAAGTCCCAGCAATGGAGTTCCTTTTAATTCACTTGCATCCATCAGTGGGTTGTCCTGGTTAGGTGTAGAACCTACTACCAGCTTTTTATCAGCAGTTTTTACCAGCCATGCCCAGCCGCTGCCAAAACGATTTTTACCTGCTTCGGTAAATTGATTTTTAAAAGCGTCAAAAGAACCGAAATCTTTTATGAAAGCCTTCATGATAGCAGATTGCGGTGTATTGGATTCAACAGGGCTTTTCATGCTTTTCCAGAAAAATTCATGATTATAGTGCCCACCGCCATTGTTTCTCATTTTGGCTGAATATTTAGAAATCTTGCCTAATAGAGAACTAAGCTTCTCTGTGCTTGTATCAACTGATTCAGCCTTCAAAGCATCTGCCAGGTTCTTGGCATAAGCAGCTGCATGCTTAGAATAGTGGATCTCCATTGTCATCGTATCAATCACAGATTCCAGGGCATTATAAGTATAAGGCAGTGGCTGCTGTTCAAATGGAATTTCTTCTGCTGTGAACCCGGACATAGCTGTCTTACCCGTGGCACAAGCCCATGAAGGCAAAACAAAAGCAGAAACACTGATCATACCGGTAGTTATCAGAAACTCTCTTCGATTTTTTACACTTTTCTTCATAAACCAGATATTTAAATAAAACAGATGATTAAAGGTAACCCATATTTAAACATATGGTTATTGATTTATGTTATAAGATTGTAAGAAATAAACCATTCGGCTTTTTTAGAGACGCATATCTTCGCAAGCATGTTTTCCATCAAAAACTATTATGCCATTTTGCAGGTAGAACCTTCCGCAAGCATAGCAGACATAAAAAAAGCTTACCGCCGGCTTGCACTTAAATATCAACCTCAAAAAAACAAACACGACTCCTACTCATCTGCGCAATTTGCTGAAATAAAAGAAGCCTATGAAGTATTAACTGACCCCGAAAAAAAAGAGTATTACCTGCAACAACGCTGGTATAACCAAAGCATGGGATATCAGAAAACGCATGGCATCGTTACACCGGTATCGTTATTAAAACAATCCCTGGAACTTGAAAAATACGTTTCCAGGCTTGATGTTTTCAGGATGAATAAAGAAAAATTGAAAGATTACCTCATGGAAATGCTTAGCGATGACGTTATTGATAAGATAAAGGCCTTCAATGAGTACTCAACCACCAAAAGTATTATAGCAATACTTTTAAAAACAATACAGCCGCTGTCAGCAGAAATGGCAGACCCCGTTATTAGACAGTTATTCAAACTGGCTGATCAGAATGAATCTGAAATATTGCTTATAAAAAATTCCGTTGCAAACACTCAAAAAAGGGATCGTCTTGAAAAATATAAGCCACTTGTCATTCTTTTTTTTACCCTGCTGATCTGCGGACTTATCTGGCTAATGAGCCGTTAAGATTATATTTGCGACATGCATTATGTTTCTGTTGAAGGATTGACCAAAAGTTACGGAATTCAGCCACTTTTCTCTGCTATTTCATTCCATATCGAAGAAGGAGATAAAATTGCCCTTGTTGCCAGGAACGGCACAGGAAAATCTACCTTATTAAGAATACTGGCCGGCAAAGAAACTGCGGATGATGGTAAAGTATGGATCAATAAAGATGTGGATGTAGTGCTTTTTGAACAAGACCCGTCATTTGTAGAAGATCTGTCCGTTCTGGACAACATATTCTTCCATAACCATCCGGTTATTAATGCGATAAAAGAATATGAAGCGGTCAGTGAAACAAACGATGCAGAAAAGCTCAGCGCCGCTATTATTAAAATGGATGAACTGGGCGCCTGGGACTTTGATGCCAAAGTAAAACAGGTGCTTGGAAAATTAAATATTCATCATCTTACACAGCCAGTTAATACACTGAGTGGCGGACAAAGAAAAAGAGTAGCCCTCGCAAAAACACTAATTGATATTGGGTTTGAACACAAACATGTTTTGCTGATCATGGATGAGCCCACCAACCACCTGGATGTGGAAATGGTGGAGTGGCTCGAACACTATCTTGATAAAGAAAATGTAACACTGTTGCTGGTTACCCATGATCGGTATTTCCTTGATGCAGTATGTGAAGAGATATGGGAACTCGATGGAAGTAACATGTATACGTACAAAGGACATTACGAAAACTATCTTGAAAAAAAAGCAGCCAGGATAGAAAGTGATGCCGCCAGCATTGACAAAGCCCGAAACCTATACAGAAAAGAGCTGGAATGGATGCGGAAACAACCAAAAGCCAGAACCACAAAAAGTAAAAGCAGGCAGGACAATTTTTACGAAGTTGAAAAAAAAGCAAAACAGCAAATAATTGATGAGCAGATGCAGCTTGATATGAAAATGAACAGGCTGGGTGGCAAAGTAATAGAATTGAAAAAAGTATATAAGAGCTATGGCGATAAAATCATTCTGAAAGGCTTTGACTACACTTTTAAAAAAGGTGAACGTATAGGTGTAGTGGGGAAAAACGGGGTTGGTAAGTCAACTTTCATAAATATGCTTCAGGGAATTGAAAAAGCAGACAGCGGCAAGATCAATATTGGCGACACCGTGATATTTGGCAATTATTCTCAGCAAGGCCTGGTGGTGAAAGAAGATATGAGGGTCATTGAATTTGTAAAATCAATGGCAGAAAGTTTTCCATTGGCCAGCGGCGGCTCTCTGTCTGCTGCCCAGTTTTTACAGCTTTTTCTTTTCGATCCGGACAAACAATATACTTATATCAGTAAGCTAAGTGGCGGTGAAAAAAGAAGATTACACCTGCTTTCCATTTTATTCAGGAACCCCAACTTCCTGATACTGGATGAACCTACCAATGACCTTGACCTTCCCACCCTCGGTGTGCTGGAGAATTTTTTAAGTGAATTTCCGGGTTGCCTGCTGATTGTTTCGCATGACCGGTATTTTATGGACAGGCTTGTTGACCATTTATTTGTATTCGAAGGAGATGGGGCTATCAGGGATTTTCCGGGCAACTATAGTCAATACCGGTTACAGCAAACAAAAGACGAAACATCAATAAAAAAGCCCGAAGAAAAACAAACCGAACAACCAGCTAAAGAAAAAAACAGGCGCCAGTTAACTTTTAAGGAAAAAAGAGAATTTGAATTGCTTGAAAAAGAGATCAGCGACCTGTCAAAAGAAAAAGAGGTTATCACTGAGAAGCTGAATAGCGGAAGTACTCCCTTTGATGAACTGCAGCAATTATCTGTCCGAATCGGAGAAGTAACCCGCCTGATTGACGAAAAAGAACTTCGCTGGCTGGAACTGAGTGAGATAGAATAACCAAATCATTACAATCACATATATATGAATTTAAAAACCTTATCCATTTATTGCTCGCTGACTTTCTTTTTTACCCTGAACACAGAAAAAAATTTTGCACAGATCGTAAATGTGGAAAGTGCCCGGATGCAGTCTGATACAGTAGGATGGATGGGAAGTTTTGGAACCTCCTTCACCATGAATAAAAATACGGTGAAGATATTTGGTGCCAGTGCCGATGCCCATCTTCAGTATAAAACAAGCAACGATCAGGGTTTATGGCTGATATTAGGCAATCTGAATTTCCTGAAGATTGAAAAGAGCAGGTTCCTTTCAGACGGACTTTTACATCTCCGGTACAACAGAAAAGTAAATGAATGGCTGCGCTGGGAGTTTTTCGGGCAATTTCAGAATAATGAAGTTACACAGATAGACTCCCGTCTTCTCTTTGGAACCGGCCCACGTTTTAAACTGGCAAAGGCTAAAACATTCAAGTTATATGTAGCTAGTTTGTTTATGTATGAGAGGGAAAAAGAAGCAACAGATCCCGTCATCAGACATAGTGATTTTAGGAACAGCAGCTACCTGTCATTTACCTGGCTGCCAAAAGATTATCTTGAACTGATCAGCACTTCCTATTTTCAGCCGCTTCTCAAAAAATTCAGTGACTACCGGGTTATGAACCAATTTGTATTTAGAGTGAAAGCGACTCCGCATTTTTCATTAGCCCTGAAATGGAATTATTTACATGACAGATTTCCTGCCGGTACAGCCCCTAAAACCACCTATAATTTCTCTACCGGTTTTACCTATGATTTATAATATCATTCTATAAACTGATCATAAACCCGGCGGCCGTAATAACTGTAACGGCGAGAATCATATTTTGTCCCGCAAAGAACAGAGTGAATAAACCCGTTTAATTCCACTTGCTGTGTATGATAGATACCCCTGTTTAAGTTGTACTTTAAGAAGAATTGAATCTTATTACCCTTGCTGCGGGCAATTTTCATGCTGTCGGTAGTGACATGATAAAAAGAAAAATCTTCTTCCAGGTGCTTAAGCATTAGGTGTGACCTGTACCATGTTCCACCGGTTGCCGATACAAACGGCTTACCGTTATATAAAGCAATACTATCGTTATAGGCAAACACATTCAACAAAGCACCATTTACGTTCAGTATCCACTCTCTTATTTTGGGATAATAAGTGCTATCGTAACCATAGTTACTATCCAAAAAACTGATGCGTTTTATATACCCGGGCACTTTCCTCACCCCTGCAAGGTATCCGAAAATAAAACTTCCACCACCACTGTGCCCATTAAGGTGAACTTCCCTTTTCTTCGAAAAAACAGATGAAATTGAATCCACCATGTGGGGAATTGTATCCCTGAAACCAATATGCTTTTGTTTCCAGGCTGGCCAGCTTTTATAATCATTCTCCAGGTAAACAACAATGAAATTATTATTGTTAAGTTGTTGCCGGATAAATTTTGTTTGTGCTTTTATATGCTGAATATCGAAATGCCAGTCATCGCCCGGTTGCATTTTTTTGCCCATTGTCTGATCTGTGGTATTTCCATTTGGAAGTGCAAAAAAAACTACGATTGTTTTTCGTGTAGCCATAAAATCAGCGGGCCTGTCAAAGGTCACCTTTACATCCCCGTACAAGCGGAAGGAATCAATAATACTTCTATCGGTTTGCCCGAAAACCTGTAACGAAAGAAGTATTGCCAGCAAACAAATAACCTGCATTATTAAAGATAACCAGATAAGCCATACTTTTTTACCCCGTACCGTAGATTTCCTATAACGGTTTAGTTGCAAATTCCTTTTCTCCATTATATTTTTGCAATAGCTATTTTCTCCTCTTGTATCCTTTTGGAATACCTGTTTATCCACTCCGGAAAAACCTGATTACTCAAATCTATTTTGAAAACTAAAAATCAGGTTATGAAGAAAATTCGACTCATGTTACAGAATGAAGATGTGCAGGCACGCCTTGTAATTGGTGGCTTTGTTACCATGTTTGGGCTGCTGGCACTTTTCTTTTTCTAGAAGGCTGATTATTTCAGGCTTTGCTTCACAATTTGCAGTACCTGCTCCACTTCAATTTTTTCCATGCATTTGAAGTGGCCAAGGGGGCATTTTTTATACCCGATCTTACTGCAGGGCCTGCACCATAGTTTATTGACCTGAACAATGGTATTAGGCACCATGCCTGATCCATAATGGGGTGTCATACCAAATGAGGGAACAGTATTGCCCCATAGGGAGATAATGGGCTTTTTATATGCAGCTGCTATATGCATCAGCCCGGTATCATTGGTAACTACCAGTTTTGCTTTTTTTACCAGGTCTGCACTTTCATTCAACCTGAATTTGGCGCAGGCATTGTAAACCTTTATATCATCCACGGCTGCTATTTCATTTCCTGCGGCCACATCTTCCGGTCCTCCTAACAAGATCACAGGATGATTCAATTGCCGGCAAAACTCTTTCCACTTGTGTACCGGCCATTGTTTAGTTCCCAGTGCTGCACCGATAACACAAGCTACATAACCGGCAGAGTGAGAAGCAGGGATATCTTCCCTTTTTGTTTCCTCTTCTTTTGCAATAAAATAATCTAACCCTTCTCCGTCATTTTTAACACCAAAAGACTCTACTGTTTTCAGGTAGCGGTCTACAATATGAACTTTAGGCAGAATATTCAGTTTAACACTTGTGTAGATATACTTTTCAATATTCAGTTTGTAAAAAGAATACGACTTTACCTTCAGTGCCGATTTTACCCGAAGGGTTTTAGTGTTATGGTGTAAATCAATGATGTAGTCATAATTCTCCGTCTTCAGTTCTTCTATCATCAGTTCCCAGCTATGTGCCAACAGATGTATTTTATCAATATACGGGTTATGCTCAACGACCGGCAGAAAGGATGATTTGGTCAGGAAATGAACTTCTGCATCGGGCACCTGTTTTTTCAGACAACGGATAACCGGTGTGGTGAGTACAATATCGCCGATGGAAGAAAACCGTATGATAAGAAATTTAGGCACTGTAAGCAATTATGGCGTCATTTCTTCCAGTTCAAGGAAGTTCATATCCTTATTGAAAGTTTCCCTGGTATAAAGCGCTGCAATCACCGTTATCACCATGATGATAACTGCAGCTATCCATCCGGCAGTAACATAATCAGTCACCGTACGCAGGCCCTGAAAAAGCGGAAGGATAAAAATAGTAAGCATTCCTCTGACCATATTAGGGATGGTGGTAGCTGCCGTAGCCCGGAGATTGGTGCCGAATTGTTCAGCACCCATGGTAACAAAAATGGCCCAAAAACCGGTACCAAATCCAAGCCCTGCGCAGATCCAGTACATCATTGATGCGCTACCATTCCATTGTACCGTAAAAAACAAAACCATAAACGCAGCAGTAATGCAATAAAAAAGATACAATGCCTTTTTACGGCTGCGGAACCACTGGCTGACAAAACCTATCAATATATCGCCCACCGAAATGGCAGCATATGCATACATGATAGCCCTGCCGGGATCAATCTCTTCTTTAATACCAAAGTGCTTTCCAAATTCTTTAGAAAATGAAACCAGCACACCGATAACAAACCAGGTGGGCAGTCCAATAAGTATACCAAGGAAATATCTTTTAAACCGGTCACGGTTATTGAAAAGCATCAATAAATTTCCCCGCTGCACATCCATTTTTTTAACCTCATGAAACATCCCGGATTCAAATACTGAAATACGCAGCAACAACAATCCAAGTCCCATGCCGCCACCAATAAAATAGCAGGTGCGCCAGTCAAAGTTTTGCTTCATTATAAAAGCTACCACTGCTCCTGTCAGCCCTATGCCAGCCACAAACGAAGTAGCAATACCTCTTTTGTTTTTAGGGATAAGTTCTGATACCAATGTGATCCCGGCTCCCAGTTCACCGGCAAGACCCAGACCGGCAATAAATCTTACTATGCGGAATTGCGTAGTATTTTCTACAAACCCGTTGGCAATATTCGCCAGTGAGTACAAAACAATAGATCCGAACAATACGCTTAATCTTCCCTTCTTATCCCCCATTATCCCCCAGATAATACCACCGATAAGCAAACCTGCCATTTGCCACATGATAATACCCTCTCCCTCAGAAGTGATTTGTTCCGGAGTTAAATTGAATGAACGCAGGCTTTCAATCCTGGTTATGCTAAACAGCAGCAAATCGTAAATGTCGACGAAATAGCCCAGCGCTGCTACAATCACCGGGATGGAAAGTATACCATAGGTTTTTTGCTGGTTCATCCTCTTTTAAGCATTTGAATTACCGGGAGGTGGCGGCAGAGGTTTTTTTCTCCCTGAAACCATTTTTATAATTACCGGGGCTGTTGTGACTAATACAATTCCCAACACAATTATTTCCAGATGTTCTTTCAGGTCAAATCCAAATTGATTTAATATCCATTTTTGCAGGAAAAAACCACCGAGTACCATCGTCACTACCCATGCTAAACAACCCACCACATTGTAGAAGTGAAATTTCTTTCTGTCCATTTCCACAATGCCTGCTACAATCGGTGCAAAGGTTCTTATAAAAGGTAAAAATCTTGCGCCAATCACTGCAAGACCACCATGCTTTTCGTAGAAATCATGAGCCTGGTGAAGGTATCTTTTTTTGAAAAGCATTCGGTCACGCCAATGATACATAGCCGGACCAACTTTGCGGCCTGTCCAGTAGCCCACAGCATTGCCGGCAATACCGCAGAGCGATATCAGCCCTACCAGCACAAAAAGATCCATCCAATAAGTGTAGGGATAATCAAAACCAAAATGCTTCAGGAACTGGTATCCCAGGCCCGGACCGGTTTCACCTGTTTTTGTAGTTATCTCATGTGCAAAAATTCCTGAAACAAACAACAAGGAATCTCCAGGAAGGAAAAAACCTACGAATAAACCTGTTTCTGCAAAAACAACAAAGAGCAGTAGCCATAACCCACCGTTTTCCACATACCATTGAGGCTGCAATAAATTTGTCCAGTGAAAGCCGGCATTTAACAATTCAAGCATGATATTTTATTAAGTAATTATTCAGGCAGAAGCTGTTGGTTTTTCCAGCTTTCCCAGGGACTTGGCTACAATAGTGGCAACTGTACAATCACTGGTTACATTTGCCACCGTTCTAACCATATCCAAAGGTCTGTCAACAGCAAATATAAGTGCAAGACCAGCTTCGGGAATACCTGCCTGGGCTAATACTATGACAAGCATAACCATCCCTGCACTTGGAACTGCTGCAGAACCAATTGAAGCCAGTGTGGCGGTTACGATTATTCCTAATTGAGCAGTTAAGCTGAGATCCATACCAAAAGCCTGGGCAATAAAAACTGCTGCAACAGCCTGGTATAAACTTGTTCCGTCCATATTAACTGTAGCCCCGATGGGCAAAACAAAGCTGGAAACTTCATTATCCACACCCACTCTTTTTTCAACTGATTCCATTGTAACTGGCAGCGTGGCGGCACTGGAACTTGTAGAGAAAGCAAGAAGCTGTGCCGGGGATACCTGTTTAATGAACTGCACTGGATTACGACGGGTAAATAAATAGATCAGTGTTGGATAAAAAATGAAAATAAGTATTATGAGACCAATCAATACCGTTATTGCATACTGACCCAGTGCTTTGAATATCTCCCACCCAGGTGATTCGGCAACAAGAGCTGCCATCAGGGCAAACACACCAACTGGCGCAGCCAGCATAATAATGTCAATCATTTTCAATATGACATCATTAAAGCTGTCAAAAAAGTCTTTGACAGGCTTTGCTTTATTGGGAGGTATCATTATTAAGGCCACTCCCAGAAACAACGCAAAGAAAATAACCTGGAGCATCATTGAATTTGAAGACGCAGCTTTTACTATATTATCCGGAACGATATCCTCAAGAAATTTCAGCGGCCCAGCACCCTGTTGTTGTACAGCTTCCTGTTGCTTTTTGGTGGCATCCACACCATAAGTTGCCAGCATTTGGGTTCTTGTATCCTCACTGATAGATTTTCCCGGATTAATGATATTCACAATTACTAATCCCAGGCAAACAGCAAAGACAGTCGTGAACAGATATAGAACTACTGATCTTAATCCCATTCTTGATAGTTTGGACACATCTTTCAGATCAGATACCCCTTTAATCAATGATGCCAAAATAAGTGGGACTGCAATTAGCTTCAGCATATTGATGAACATGTTTCCAAATGGTTTTATCCAGTCTTTGGTAAACTGAACGCCACCATTGATGCGGATAGCTATAAGTGCAAATCCAACACCCAGTACCATTCCTAAAATTATCCTTATGTAAAGGGGTATTTTTTTCATCTGCCTGCCTTTAAAATGCAATAATCAATACTGAATGGAAAAATAGGATATTTTCATCATGCTAAGGAAATTTTAAATGAGAAGGTATTCGGGTAGTAAGCTTAAATATCTTTGATTGCGTCTGCCTCTTTTTCATCAAATGCCAGTGCTTTGGCATCATCAAACTCGCCTTCCCATCGTGCAACTACACAACTGGCCAGCGTATTACCGATGACGTTTACAGAGGTGCGGGCCATATCCATCAGTTCATCAATACCAAAGATGGCAGCAATAGGCCATAATGGAAGGTGAAACTGGTCAGCAGTGGCGATCAATATAACCAGGGAAGCTCTTGGCACTGCGGCTACACCTTTACTTGTCAGCATTAATACAAAGCACATCGTTATTTGTGTACCAATACTCATGTGCATATTGGCAGCCTGCGCAACAAAAACTGATGCCAGTGAAAGATACAAAGTGGTACCGTCAAGATTAAAAGTATAACCGGTGGGAATAACAAAGGATACTATTCTTCTTGGCACGCCAAACTTCTCCATATTTTCCATGGCTTTGGGCAGTGCAGAGTCTGAACTGGTAGTGGCAAATGCAATGGAGACAGGTTCCCTGATGGCCTGAATGAATTTCTTTATTGGTAATTTGATCATCAGGGCAACTGGCAACAATACACCAAACAGGAAAACGATTAATGCAACATATAACGTAAGCACTAACTGAAACAGGTTCTTCAGAATATCTATGCCAAGGTGTCCCACAGTGAATGCCATCGCTGCACCAATACCAATAGGAGCAAAGTACATTATAATATTAGTGAACTTGAACATGGCTTCTGACAAACTTTCACAGGCCCTGAGCATGGGTCTTTTCTTTTCCTCTTTCAGCATAGCAAGTCCAATGGCAAACAACACAGAGAAAACAACTATCTGTAAAACCTTACCGTCATAGATGGCCTTAATAAAGTTGGATGGGAAAATATCAACGATATGTTCATCCCAGCTTAATGGCTTGGTCTCCGGAAGTTTCTCCAGCACTTCCGGCTGTATAATTCCTGTGCCTGCCTGTGTAATATTTATGGCGACCAAACCAATGATAAGAGCAATGGTTGTTACAACCTCAAAATAGAGTAATGATTTCCATCCCAGTCGCCCCACCTGTTTAAGATTTGAATGCCCCGCTATGCCTACCACAAGCGTTGAGAATAATAATGGTGCTACGATCGCTTTTACCAGGTTCAGGAAGATCTGGCGCAGAAATTTAAGCTCCTGCGAGAAGGCCGGGTATTCATAGCCAATTAGCACTCCCAATACCATCGACACCATTATCCATGCGGTAAGAGATTTTTTGTACCAGGCATAAACACATAAAGCAGCAATAAAAAACCACCTGCTTACTGAAAGTATTGTATCAGAAAAAGGAGCAATATTATACCAGGATATTACATGCAGTATAGAAACGATGGTGAATAACAATAAGGCAAGCTGCCCGGACCGGCGTCTGTTCATAATTAAAACTGTGAATTTTCAAAACTAAAGGTTTCGCAGCAATTAAAATCAATGACCAAAACTTAGTTCAGGCCGCCTTTGGTGGATAATTTTGACCCCTCCTGTTAAATATTTATTTACTTTAGGGCCTGTACTTATCTTTCAGCACTAAACCAACGCCACATGTTAAAACGCTTATTAAGGAATGTAACGACTTTTATATTGCTTCTTCTGATTCCTGCCCTGTCATTTGCACAAGACACTCCTGCTCCATCCAAGGGTATTGATCAACGCATCAACGAGGCTTTTCAGCCAGTTACAGATGCATGGAGCAGTATTGTTTTTTACTCCGTAACAGTGGGCGGTGTCACTGTACCGCTGGTGGTGGTACTCCTGGTTTGCGGGGCCCTGTTCTTTACCCTTTATTTTTCTTTTGTCAATATCCGTCGTTTTGGGCTGGCAATAAAAGTAGTAAGAGGCAAATATGATGAACTGGAACATAATGGAAAGGATATCAAAGATGCCAATGTAAATGTGGCCGGAGGCGATATTGTTGATACAATTAAAGATGAATCACATCATGGTGAAGTGAACCATTTCCAGGCTTTGGCCACAGCTGTATCCGGTACTGTGGGTCTTGGGAATATAGCCGGTGTTGCTATTGCCATTGCAATTGGCGGCCCTGGAGCCACTTTCTGGATGATCGTATGTGGCTTATTAGGTATGAGCAGCAAATTTGTAGAATGTACTTTAGGGGTGAAATACCGGGATATTGACAGCAAGGGTGTGGTATATGGCGGCCCAATGTATTATCTTAAGAAAGGGTTTGCTGAAAAAAATATGGCGACGCTTGGAAAAATCCTGGCAGTATTATTCGCCATTCTCTGTGTGGGTGGATCATTTGGGGGTGGTAATGCGTTCCAGGCAAACCAGGCCGCTGCTCAGATTGCATCAATGGCAGGCTTAAAAGGCGGCGCTGCAGGATTTATGATAGGATTGATATTAGCTTTTTTAACGGGCATAGTAATTATTGGCGGAATCAAAAAAATTGCTACTGTGACAGAGAAGATAGTCCCGTTCATGGCAATTATTTATATTGTTGCTTCACTGATTATCATCTTTGCTCACTTCAGCTTTATTGACGATGCATTCAGAATGATTTTTGCCGAAGCATTTACACCGAGGGCAGGCCTGGGAGGTTTAATGGGAGTGTTAATTGTCGGTTTTAAACGAGCTGCCTTTTCTAATGAAGCTGGTGCCGGATCGGCATCCATTGCCCACTCCGCAGTAAAAACAAAATACCCCGCTTCTGAAGGTATAGTCGCTTTGCTTGAACCATTTATTGACACAGTGGTAATTTGTACTATGACCGCATTGGTTATTATTATTTACAATGGAGATGGGCAAATGTTTCCTTACGGTGGCGATGGCAAGGGTAATGTAGTATTGAACGCAACCGGATCCAGTACAAGTGGGGTAGACTTAACAAGTATGGCATACAATGATGTGATACCACATTTCTCTTATGTACTGACAATTGCCATAGTGCTGTTTGCATTCTCTACCATGATCAGCTGGTCATACTATGGTTTACAGGCATGGAAATATTTATTTGGCAGGGGCAAAATAGCTGATCTCAGTTACAAATTTCTTTTTCTTGCATTTGTAGTAATTGGTGCTTCCGTTTCACTTTCTGCCGTAACAGATTTCTCCGATGCTATGATATTGGCGATGGTATTCCCTAATATGATCGGCCTGCTGTTCTTATTCCCTAAGGTCAAAGAAGAACTTAATCGCTATTTAAAAGCAATAAGAGAGTATAAAAAGAAATAGTTAGCAGATTAGTGAATAATTAAAGAAACAAAAATCAACACATGAGTCTTTTTGTAAAAAAGCCGATGAATGTGCTGCTGAATGAAGCTGATGAAACCGGCAGCCATACCCTTAAGAAAACCCTGGGAGCAGCAGGATTGGTAGCCCTTGGTATCGGCGCTATTATTGGCGCAGGTCTTTTTTCCATCACCGGCATGGCCGCAGCTAATCATGCCGGGCCGGCTATTACCATATCTTTTGTGGTGGCCGCATTAGGATGCTTGTTTGCGGGTCTTTGTTATGCTGAGTTTGCCTCCATGATCCCGGTTGCAGGAAGTGCCTATACCTATTCTTATGCTACTATGGGCGAGTTCATCGCCTGGATCATAGGATGGGATCTTGTACTGGAGTATGCAGTCGGTGCTGCTACAGTGGGTATCAGCTGGAGCCGTTATCTTGTAAAATTTCTCGAAGGTTTTGATGTACATCTGCCCGAAGCATTAACCGCAGGACCATGGAATGGCGGTGTTGTTAACCTGCCGGCTGTATTCATTGTTGTATTGATGAGCCTGTTACTGATTAAGGGAACAAGGGAAAGTGCATTTGTCAATGCTATTATCGTTGCTTTAAAAGTGGCAGTGGTACTTGTATTCATCTTCCTCGGATGGAAATATATTAACGAAAGCAACTATAATCCTTATATACCTGATAACTCAGGTAAATTCGGAGATTTTGGCTTTAGTGGAATTATCCGGGCAGCCGCCATTGTATTCTTTGCTTATATAGGCTTTGATGCGGTAAGTACTGCTGCCCAGGAAGCCAAGAACCCCAAGAAAGATATGCCAGTTGGCATCTTAGGCTCTTTACTTATTTGTACTGTGCTTTATATTCTTTTTGCTCATGTTATGACGGGTGTTACCAGTTATACCACTTTTGCGGGCAAAGATGGCATAGCCCCCGTTGCTGTAGCCATTGAACACATGGGTAAACCTGACGCTGCAGGGGTAATACAACCTGATTATCCCTGGCTAAACCGGGCCATAGTTGTTGCCATTCTTGCCGGCTATGCTTCCGTAATATTAGTGATGCTGATGGGACAAAGCCGTGTATTCTTCAGTATGAGTAAAGACGGATTGATCCCAAAAGTGTTTTCCAGTGTAAATCCAAAAACACAGACACCGGCGAAAAGCAATTTATTATTTATGCTTTTTGTTAGTGCCTTTGCGGCCTTTATCCCGCCAGATATCGTTGGTGAAATGACAAGTATCGGAACTCTCTTTGCCTTCATCCTTGTATGTGCCGGTATACTTGTAATGAGAAAAACAATGCCGGAAATTCCAAGAGCCTTTAAGACTCCTTTTGTTCCGGTAGTGCCAATTTTAGGTATTGCAGTTTGTTTGTTCATGATGGTGTTTTTACCAATGGATACATGGATCCGGCTGATCGTCTGGATGCTTATCGGGCTTGATATATACCTTGTATATGGGGCAAAACACAGTAAACTGGGGAATGGCACCGACAGAAGAAAAGGTATGAGGGTGGCCCGCTACACAGGTCTTGCTCTTTGTGGATTACTGGCGATCGTTGGCTTCCTGCATCAAAATTCGCTGGGATTTGACACAGACAGAACATTGTTCTATATTTCATTAGCATTCGCTGTCATTCATTTGTTTGTTTACGGACGTAAAATAAACAGGGAAGAACCAGTTAATTAATCAACTAAAGTGTTGTAAACCGTCTTGCTTAATTGTAAGGCGGTTTTTCTTTTATACCCCATTCCCGTAGATTTGCAGCCTCAAAAGTGAATTGAACCATGGGAAGAATTTTTGAAGTACGTAAAGCCTCGATGTTTGCACGGTGGGACCGGATGGCCAAACAATTTACCCGTATCGGGAAAGAGATCGCCATTGCGGTGAAAGCCGGTGGCCCCGACCCATCTACCAACGCTGCCCTGCGTCGTTGTTTTCAGAATGCCAAGAGTGTGAATATGCCCAAGGACCGTGTGGAAGCTGCCATCAAAAGGGCAATGGGCAAGGAGATGGATAACTATGATGAAATTCTTTACGAAGGATACGGTCCTCATGGCGTTGCCATCCTGGTTGAAACAGCCACGGATAACCATGTAAGAACAGTCGCCAATGTAAAATCTCATTTTAATAAAGGCGGTGGGGCATTAGGCAATAGTGGAAGCGTTTCCTTTCAGTTTAAAAAAATGGGTGTCTTCAAATTGAACCCCGAAGGGCTGAGCATTGAAGAATTAGAACTGGAACTAATTGATAATGGACTGGAGGAAATGGGAGAAGGCACCGGTGAAAATGGTGAGGACATAGTGGTGCTACGTTGCGGTTTTACTGACTTTGGCAACATGCAAAAAGCACTGGAAGACAAAGGCCTCACGCCTATCAGTGCTGAAGTAGAATGGATCCCCTCTACCACCGTTCCATTAACGGATGCACAGGCTGAAGATGTAAGTAAATTGATTGAAAAACTGGAGCAGGATGATGATGTGCAAAAGGTATTTCATAATATGGGATAACGAATCCTCATAAATAGAAAAGCGGCTGAAAACTCAGCCGCTTTTCTATTTTTATTTTTGGGCTTAAACGGTAACGATTTTACATCCCCAATGCGGTCTTAATGGCTGTAATATGCTGCGAAATATTCTGTGTACCATTAGGCACTCCGTTATTCATTACAAAAGGTGCTGCCCGTCTCACCATATCTTTTGCGCCTACCCAATATAAATCAACCCAGTCTGCTGGTATCA
>JBGARY010000030.1:0-39736 GCA_044229985.1 Chitinophagaceae bacterium | reverse complement strand
CTTGCGCAAGGACGGACGTTTTACCTTTACCATGGCGGCAAAGGATGGCAGCTTCAGTTTTGATTTTGGAGGCACTTACACTTCCGTTGAGCCCAAACAAAAGATCAGCTACATTATGGATGATGGAAGAGTGGCAAATGTTTGGTTTGAACAAGAAGGTAACGCTGTAAAAATTACAGAAGAGTTCCAGGCAGAGAACATACATTCCCCCGAAATGCAGGAAGCAGGCTGGCAGGCGATACTGAATAATTTTAAAAAGTATACAGAGGGTCTTATTTAATCTTACTCAATCCATCAAGGCAGGAAGAGTCGCCTGGTTTTGCAAGCAGTGCCTTATAAAAAAGGATCTTTGCATCATTACTTCTGCCAAGGTTTAAATAGGTCCATGCCAGCATGTGGTTACCATCATAGTCAAACGGATACAGGTTGACCACTTTTTCAAAATGCTTTGACGCATCCTCATACTTGCGGCGGTTATAGTGAATAACCCCGGCCCAATAGTTGGCAACAGAATGCAGCGCATCGATCTTTAAAACA
Source organism: Chitinophagaceae bacterium (assembly GCA_044229985.1). GTDB lineage: Bacteria > Bacteroidota > Bacteroidia > Chitinophagales > Chitinophagaceae > JJ008. The sequence continues at coordinate 39,199 of JBGARY010000030.1, read as the reverse complement.
TCTTCATACAGCTGCAAAAGCTTATCAGTGTATTGTAATGCAGCAAGGGGCTGAGACAGACCAAGCTTTGCTTCTATAGCATACGGCTTTAAGTTCACTGCCCGCTGGTAATAAACCTGTGATTGCTGGTAATCCTTGTTCAGGTAATACAGCCAGCCGATCCGTAAATTGAGCTCATAACTTTTTTCTTCATACACTTTTGTGAGTGCTGCAATTGCCTCAGGAAACTTCCGGATGCTTTCCATAGTATAACTTTCTTTGAACGCAGCCTGCAACGTTGCTTCGTTCTGTGCGTTCAGCCTGTATAAAGAAGTAACAAGCAGCAGTGCTGCCAAAATTGATCTTTTCAGAACTTCCATGATAATCCTCCTGTTATTGAATGTTGTTGAAACTCGTTTGCTGTATTAAATAGCCGGCGCTTTTCATAAGTATAGCCGATCTGCAAAGTTGTTTTCCCGCCAAACAAAATATAACTGGTAACGCCTGCCTTCATTGTATTGGGATCAATGGCATGATAAACGTACAGGGCATCATTCTCAACAAGGTTTCGAAACTCCCCCAGTGTAATGTTTCCTTCAAGCCAAACATCCTTCACCAGTTTTGTGCCTATTACCTGCCTGAAGTTGAAAGCAGTACTTCCCTGCTGGCGAAGCATAACTGTTGAAAAGCTGTAAAGATTGAGATTACCCGAAGGATACAGGCCCAGCTGCAGGTTATACTGTTTTGTTGCAGTATCAGTCAATTTTCCGATGACAGCATCTGCCTGCAAATCAAAATAATTGCCATTATACTTTACACCTAAAAGCAACAGGTGATTATTATAGGTATAATTATTAAACGGTGTATTCAGGTAATGATAGGCAGCTTTAAACTGCCAGCGCCTGTCCAGGTTCAATAAAATACGATTGTAGTATTCAAACTGGTTAATATTGATCTTTTCATTGTGTGATACTGCGGTCAATGAAGGTTCATTGATCTTTTGCTGGTAGGTAGCCACAGATTGCTGCATATGAAAGCCATGACTGAAGCGGTTAGCCAAACCAAGTCTTGCATAGAATGGATTTTTTCGCAGCCGGGTTGAAGTCCGCTTAATGCTGAATTCAGTTTCAACTCCGGTAACTGCCGAAGGTTTCAGTTTCTTTTCATCAATAGCATCTTTTGCAATGAACTTAGCTTCCGCCATTGCCAATTCGGGCTGCCCCAAATTGACCCTGCTCCAATAAATAAAATAATGCGCTGTGTTATTGTATTTATCCTCCCGCAATACGGCCTCATAATGCTTTATCGCTTCGCTGTAGTTTTCAATCATAAAGGCTGCATACCCGGTACGAAGCCGTAGCAGCAGAAAATCTTGTTTATTGGCAATTGCCAATTTTCCATATGCAAGAAGGCCTCTCCAGTCAGCTTTTTGGTACAGGGCATAAGACTGGCTGTCAACTACTGCAAAAGAAAAATCCTGTTGTGCATTTATATTCAGTATGGCCATCAAAAAGACCAGGCTGATTGTTATTATTAACTTTCGCATTTCACTTCAATTTGTTTTTTATTAAATTCTGCCCGGAACATTTTTATTTTTCCCCTTCCGATCACAATCCGGGTATTCATTTTCTCTTGTATAGCTCTGCCAAGCTGTTGCTGCATCCTGCTTTCCAGTATTATTATGCCTCCGCCCAGCACATCATCATCCTGCATCACATTGCAGGTGTAGATTGTCTTCATAAAAAGGTGAAAAGGTGAAAGCAAATCCTGTATCCATCGAAGCGGATGCCTTCCTTCTGTGTTGCGTGGGAACGTATCGTTAATTGTAATTCTTTTATCCGTACTCATCAGCACTTTAAAAGCCGCCTGGTAAAAAAGGAACAACAACGAACGGCGTTGGCCAAAATATTGGGTGAAATAAAACATGGTTCCGTTGTTAACGAAGTACGCATAATCGTTGTGCCGGCGGCAATAGAAATATGTTTCATTGTAAGCACTCACCATCACTTCCCACTCTTCGTCTTTATAGCCTTCAGAAAATACCTTCATTATCATACCCGGCTGAAAAGAAAATGCCTGCTGCAACTGTTCGTTTACAGCAATATTTCCTGCAATAGTCCCTTGTTCCGGCACCGCAAAATTTTTCAGTGCTGCAGAGCCCTCTTTTTGCTCAATAAAATATGCCAGTGGATACTCTATTGTCTTCGAATCAAAATAGGGAGTAACCTGCACCTGGAAATGAAGATGAGGCTCTGGCGAACGGCCGGAACTTCCACAGGCTGCAACGATCTCTCCCTTTTTTACAAATGATCCTTTAGCAACTTTGAAAGAATCTTTTTTTAAATGAGAAAGTTTGCTGTAGAGGCCTTCTGCATGTTTAATTACAATTGTGTTGCCCCAGTTCTGCTGCACATTGTTTCCTCCTATAGGATTATCCTCTATATGGTCTATGATTTCAGCCACTACACCATCGGCAGGGCTTACTACCGGTTTATTGTAGCAGTAATAATCTTCCGGGGTACTTCCACTGCCTTGATAGGTTTTGTTTTCTTTGTCGGTTATGACAAAGTCAAGTGCCTTTGCCCAATCACCTTTATGGGTAATGGTGCCGTCATATCCCTGGCTAATGGTCCAGTTGCCCATAAAAGGAAGGGAGAGATGGTAGTAATAGAAATTATTCATCACCCTTTCCCTGCTGTTGATATACCGATACAGGTTTTCTTCCGGACTGTAATATTGTACAGGCGTCAAAACCATTTTACCCCCGGCTTTGCGTAGTTGCAGTACATACAGGAAAAGAATTACAGTAATACAAAAGGGTAAAGAAAAAACGGGAAGTCCCCATGTGTAGGTGATCTTCCATAACGCAATGACCAATATATAAGAGATGGGTACGGTAATTAATGACCAAATGAAGGAACGGGCAGAGGGAATAATATAAAATCCGCCCAGTGCTACTGATACCAGCATGAAGTTGGTGCCCAGGTTATAATAATTCACACTGCCGGCATAGCCGTCCATCAGCTGAATGAACAAAATGGCTATTGCATACCCGGATACCATTAATGTTAATGCGATTCGGGAGAAAAAAAGTAAACCAATAGTCAACAGTATTCCTGCTGCAATATTGCTCTGGAAAAGGATGGCACTAAGTGACAACAGGAAGCCCCTTACCGCATCTGGTAACTGCAAGTCTTCCAACCACTGCACGAAGCGGATCAGGTCCGGGCCCCCGGTGGCATACATTTCATTCAACCAGTAAATATTTCGCTGCGTAAGCCCGATAGCTGCAAATTCCCGGGAGGATAATATGACCACCCACAATGTAAATATAAAAGCAAGCGATAAAGCCGGAAGACCAGACCTGCCTAGTTTGGCAATGAATGCAGCAGATAACATTACGGAAAGAACGGATGCCAGTAATAACAAAATCCAAAAGCCCAAACTAAACTCATAAAAAGTACCCATGCCAAGCCCTGCCAGTAATCCACTGTAGGTAAATAACCCCGTTTTAACCTGCTCCCTGCTAAACCCGATGAAATAAGCGGATAGCGCTGCAATAAGTGTTGCGATAAGGCCGGCCAGGCCGGTGTAAGGATTAATGAAAGAACTCAGCAGTACAATTATTGCAAAAAATTTTTTATTGCTAAAGAACAGCATGGCATAGCTGTTCAATATTGTTGCTGTGATATAATTAAAGAATGATATGATCGTTGCCTTTTTCACCTGAAGAGGCCAGTTGTTATTTTATCATATATTGATTTGCTGAAGATGATGCGGAACCTTTTCCGGCTGTTCTACATACTCCAGTTTTTCTGCTTCTCTTATAAGATGTGTTTGTCCCTGTTCGTCTATCAATATCACATTGGGCCGCATCTGGATAAATTGCATCCACTGCGTCATATTATAAGCACCCACCTTATGTATCACCACCCGGTCACCCCTGTTTAATAATGGAAGGTTTACACTCTGTCTTACTACATCTATATTCATACATAGCGGTCCGTAAAGCGCCATGTCTTCTGTATGTTGCGTAAAATCCTGGGCGGGGGTTATCTTATGATCATACCAAAAGGAAGTAAACAAGACATTTACACCGGCATCCAGTATCGTGGCACGACGACCATCGCTCAACCGCTTATTGGCCAGTACTGTTGATAACAGATACCCGGCATCATCTACCAGTACACGGCCGCTTTCTAAAACAAGCAAGGGTAATTCAGCCTGAGGAAAACCAAGCAGCGATAATTCTTTTGTAATTGCCTCTGCAAATTCATCTACCGAAGGCACCGCATCTGTTCCTGGCAAAAAAGAACCTCTTAATGTGTTGGTGGATGGGAAACCGCCGCCAAGGTCAATATATTGAATAGCGGTATTTAGTTGTGTCTTGCATTTCCAGGCAAGGTCACCTAATTTTTTTGCAGCCGTTGCATATGCATTAGCAGACAACATAAATGTTCCGATATGGCAATGCAACCCGGTAAGTTCCATTTTTCCGGAGGCCACTATTTTATTTAATGCACTCCACGCCTGGCCGTTCTCATAATTAAAACCAAAACGATCCCACATAGGGTAAACTCCTGTGTCCATATTTACCCTTATTGCCACTCTTGGCTTTTGTTTGAGTTTATCGCTCATTTCAATCAACTGGTATAATTCATCAAAATGGTCAATATGAATAAGAGAGCCATTATTCGATGCCATTTCCAGTTCTTCATTGGTCTTTTCCGGACCATTGAAAATTATTTTATTACCGGGCACACCATTACCTAACGCTTTTCTGTACTCAAAACCACTCACCACTTCGGCCCAGCTGCCCTCCTGGTGAAATATCCTGCAAACGGCATTCAGGTAATTGGTCTTATAACTCCAGGCAAACTGCACTTTGGGATATCGTGTAGTAAATGCCCTGACGGCGTTTTGATAATTGTTGCGCATCGTTCTTTCACTCAATACAAACAACGGAGATCCATATTGCGCCATCATACTATGTACAGATACTCCGTCAATTTGCTTTACAGGCTCATAGTCTGTTCTGGTGCCGAATTTGTTCATCAGCCCTGCATTCATCTTTTGGATCGAAGGGCTTTCATATACCAGTTTTTCCATACTTCTTTTTTTATAATTCTCCCATGCCGCTTACCTGGTGAAACTCTTTGATATCAGTAATGTGATCCCAGGAATAGCGAACGAATATTTTTCCAGCTTCATAGTCTCTATAAACAGGTTGTGATTCTCCCAGGGCCATCTTTGCCAGCGCTGCCGGCTGGTTTTGACCCGCTGCTGCAGTCAAGTAGATCCAGGCCGGGAAGCGGGGATTGATCTCCATAATGTACAACTCATCTTTTGCCGTCCGCATGATCTCCAGTTCACAACCGCCTTTCCAGTTGGTGGCTTTTACAAAATCCTCTGCTACTTTTAGCAATGCATCATCAGCTAATGTGATTCCTGCCCATGCTTTGCCTTTATCTGTGATATAAAGCTTTCGCATTGGAATTACACTGACCGCATTACCCTTTCCATCTCCCAGCACAGCAATATTGATTTCTGTACCTGTAATAAACTCCTGTACAATGATGGGCAGACCCCATTTTGCAGCTATTTTATAAAAAGCTTTTTGTGCCTGTTCCATTGTATACGCAATGATGGCATCATAGAATTTCCCTTTTATCACCAGTGGAAAACCAAATGCTTCTTCACAAGCACTCAATTCAGTTGTACTGCTGATAATCTTATCTTTCGGAACTAGCAGTCCATGCTTTTTACCGAATCGAAATAAATTCACTTTGTCGCGGGCATCAAACTGCTCTTGTGTGGGCAAATAGGTTTCAATGCCCATTTCTTTTAATACCGGGGCCAGTTTGATAAAGTTGTGCAGCTCTGCATCAAAATTGGGAATGATGAGTTGCAAATTCTCTTTTTCATGAATATAAACGAGCCTTTTTAGCAATGACTCTGATCCTGCTGCCGGATAAGGAACCTGGTAGGTTTTATCTACAACATCATGCATATAGATCCCTGGTTCAAGCGTTTCATAAGACAACCCAATTATTCTTAGTGGCCGCTTAAGTCCTTCTCTTAATCCCCGTATCACCGCTATACCGGGACCGGGACTATCAATTGCATTCAGACCCGTAACAGCAATGGTTAACAGGTCATCAGGCTTTTTCATACAAAACTATTTGATCAGCTTTCAAGCAGGTTGGCCTGCTTTAGCTGGTTAATAAAATCATCCCAATCTTGTTCAAGGCGTAAGGAGTCTACCTGGTATTTTTCAAGTAACTGCTTTTTCACAGCTGAAGGATCTGTTCCTTGCTTCAACAATTGAAGAATGTCTGTGGCTACTTGGTTAGCAGCATAAGAATCGCCGGTTGAAGGATTGAAGATGAAACCTGACTCACTGGTGGCAATATTTTTTTTGAGATACATAACTAAAGATTTTAAGATCGTTTTCATCAACCCGTTTTCAGTTTTACCCAGATATAGTCATCCATCAGCACATCATTTTTGAAAACGGCTTTGCGCCTGACGCCTTCCAGGTAATAACCATTCTTTTCCAGCACCCGCATTGACGCTTTATTCGTTTCAAACACTTCTGCATATAAACGAACAAGATCGAAATAATAGAAAGCATATTCTGTCATTTGCCGTACGGCTTCCGTGGCGATACCCTTACCCCAGTATTGTTCTCCCAGCCAATAACCAATTTCAGCTGATTTGATGTACACATCGCCATTCAGGATAAGGCCGATACCACCAGCCAGTTTTCCATCCGCTTCAATTGCCATATTAATAGCCGGCAAAGCATCCACCACATTTTCCAGCCAGGCTTTGCCATGTTCTTCCGTATAGGGATGCGGGAAGTAGTTCCGAAGGTTATTCCACACATTTATATTGTTTGCCTGGGATACCAGCTCCTGCAAGTCTTCATTTTTCCATTGTCGTATTACTGTTTCCATACAAGAAGAATTGAACTTTTCCTCACCCGGTTTTTCTTCATTTGCCGGCTATTAACTGTTACTGTCAGAAAACTTCAGCGATCAGCTTATGATCTTCTTCCACCGCCTCTGCGGCATTGCCCAAATTGGCGGCCCTGCCTGTTTCCCATTCCATAGCCATTTCCAACCCTGCGGCCCTGTCCTTGTCCGTTGCGGACACAAGACCTGTTTCCGTTTTCATAGTTGTCACAAACATTGTTCTTATTAGCATCTACATAGGCGGGATTGTTTTTGTTAGTGCCGGGATTACCGCTTCCGGGCCTTGTAGTTTGAGCAGACAATAAACCGCTCATAGCAATCATGACGATTGCAGTAAAAATCATCTTTTTCATTGGTCAATATTTAACTGTTAATAATTGCTAGTCCCTGCTCCAGCCTTTTCTCCGGTGCTGGCCGGGGAGAGTAGTCATTCTTTCATTTTTAAAAAGGGGCAGAAATGCTTTTTCCAGTTCTGCCTGCTGTTCCGGAGAACAGATATTTTTCAATTGGAGGTAAAAAGTATAGGTCTCCTGTTTCAATTGTCCATGTAATTGCCCGATCATTTCGGACAGGTTGCCGAGCTTTACTGTATCAGGTTTAATTTTTCTGAGTTCAGCAAACATCTCGTTCTTTAAAGAATCAATATTATCCGTAATAAACATTGCAGTGGGGCGAAATTCCTGGTTAGCCTGCCGAAATACATCCATTTGCGTTTGATCAAAGCCCAATTCCTGCCTGAGAAACCTTCCGTTAATCATATTGGTGCCGCCGGGAGATGTAATAGTGATGTTCTCTTTATTCTTTCTTTCCTTGTAATTGTGATACAGAATCGTAGCTATTGTAACTGCATTGGTTATTAGCAGCAGCACCACTGCCCATGTCAAAATTTGTGTTTTCCGTTTCATCGTTATCATTCTTCTCCTATTTGGGAATAAAATCCAAAATTCTCCATTGCGCCGTCATTACTCAGCATTATCCCATTATTTCTGCCTTCTGATTCATATAGGTTGCCAATAGAAATACCCAGGAAAAGGGCCGCTGTAATTCCGGCAGTAACCATTACTGTTTTCCAGACCGGATTGATTTTTATCACTTTTTGATATTGCTTTTCCTGTACAGCAGCCATTACTCTTGTAGATAAAAATGGGTTCGACTCCTCATTTCTCTCTTCCTGTATCAGCTGGTCAATCATTTCATCTATGTTCCTCTTTTGTTTCATTTTTTGACTGCTTTACTAATTAGACAACAGGTTAATTAATAATCCTATGGCTAAGCCATTATTTTTTCCAGACTTTTTCTAAGGTTGTTCCTTGCCCTGATTACCAGTTGCTCAACAGCTCCTTCACTTATCTGCATAATCTCGGCTACCTGTTTTTGGGGAAGCTCCTCATATTTTGTCAACACAAATGCCAGTCTTTGTTTTTCCGGAAGCTCCTGCAAAGCTTTTCGTATTACGTCTTTTTCTTCTTTATCGGTAACTAGTTTTTCACTTTGTTTCTCCTTGGAAGCCAGTCCTAATAAAGAAGATAAGCCAAACAATACCCTGTTTGCCTTTTTCTTTTTCAAGAAATTGAGACTCGTATTTATGGTAACCCTGTAAATCCATGTAGATAATGTTGCCCTTTGATTGAAAGAAGAAAGAGAGTCATATACTTTCAGAAAAACATCTTGTGTGATCTCTTCCGCATCTTCTTTATTGTGCAGAAGACCCATGGCTGTCCGAAATACATTCGGCTGATATATTTTTATCAGGCGTTCAAAATCGGGCTGGCTGCCGTCAAGAATGTTTTGTATCAACGTAAACTCGTCCATCGCCGGCGATAATTACTACGCTGTTTGGGGTGTAATTTTATATAATAGCAGGCTCAGTTGCTATGACGACACTTGTAAAAGATAAAACTTATATCATGCTGGTCTGTAACTTTTATCACTTTATCCGGTATCAACTGGTATTTAAACGATATTAAAAATTATCTTTGCTGCTACTGCAACTCTTTATTTATTGTGAGGCGAACGATGAAGTACTACCGGCTGATGTGGTTCAGGCATGATCTGCCTGCGGGCCTCTCTGTCTTTTTGGTAGCTCTTCCCCTTTGTCTAGGCATTGCCCTTGCTTCGGGTGCGCCGGTATATGCCGGTCTTCTTTCAGGTATTATTGGCGGCCTGGTTGTTTCGTTGATCAGCGGTTCTCATTTAAGTGTATCGGGGCCTGCCGCAGGTCTTACTACTTTAGTAGCAGCTTCCATTATTTCATTAGGCGGTTATCCTGTTTTTCTGCTCGCTGTAATAGTGGCTGGTTTATTTCAGATCATATTGGGTGTATTGAAAGCAGGTATTATTGCCAACTATTTTCCTTCGTCTGTAATAAAGGGAATGCTGGCTGCCATCGGCATCCTGCTTATTTCCAAACAGATTCCGCTGGCATTGGGTTATGATCAGCCAGATTTCTGGACCAGCGGTTTTTTACAATTATTTACTTCCGGAAAGATCACCAGCAATTTTCAAACGCTGAACCAGCACATTACCAAAGGGGCAATCATCATCGCTTTGGTTTCATTGGCCATTTTAATTATATGGCAACGTCCGTTTGCAAAAAAATTAAGAGTGATACCTGCGCCGCTGGCTGTTGTTGTTGCAGGTGTTTTACTTCACTTTCTTTTCCTTAACTGGATGCCGGCCTTTGCCTTAAAAACAAACCAGCTGGTCAATATTCCTGAAAATGTTTTTGCCAGTATCCGGTTTCCTGATTTTACAAAACTCTTTTCCAATATTGAGATCTGGAAAGCCGGTGTATTAATTGGTTTGCTGGCCAGCCTGGAAACATTGCTATGCGTTGAGGCTGTTGACAAATTAGACCGGCACAATCGAATCACACCGGTGAACCGGGAACTGGTAGCACAGGGAGTAGGTAATATTGCCTGCGGTTTGCTCGGTGCCATACCTATGACGGCTGTAGTAGTAAGAGGCGCTGCTAATGCTGATGCAGGAGCCAGAACCAAACTTTCTGCTTTTACACATGGTGTATTTATATTACTGGCGGTACTACTGATACCTTTCTTACTTAACTATATTCCCCTGGCCTCATTGGCCGCCATACTGATTGTAACGGGTTTTAACCTGACCAAACCAAAGCTTTATCGTAACATGTGGAGCCTCGGACTGAAACAGTTGCTGCCTTTCATCATTACCATCGTTGTGATTCTCTCTACCGACTTGCTGATCGGGGTCAGCATTGGTCTGCTCATATCGATTTATTTTATTGTGCAGAATAATTTCAAAGACGAGTTTAAAATCACTCATCACAAAAAGCATGAAACGGATGTGTATGAGATCAAACTGCACAGCAATGTTACATTTCTGAACAAAGTGAAGCTTCGTAATACATTGGATAAAATACCCGAATACAGTATATTAACCATTGATGGCCGTGACTGTAATTTCATCGACTACGATATACTGGAGATCATCAGTGAATATGCCAACAAGGCTCATGACCGTCATATTGAACTCCACCTGGAAGGAATAGAAAAAGTAAATGTAACTGCCGTCCATTAATATTCATCTTCGGTTTAAACAGTCATTTACAGAATAATCAAAACAGTGTACCTTCCGTTGCATTAAAACTCCGGTATGAAAAAAATATACCCTGTATTAGCTACGGCGATCCTTTTCAGTGCCCTGATCAGTTGCAATGCGGATAAATCAACAAAAGAAAATGCTGCTGATCCCTATACACCAAAATCTTATGTAGAGCTGAAACACCCTGAGTGGAGCAAGAATGCTACCATTTATGAAGTGAATGTCCGCCAGTTTACTCCGGAGGGAACCTTCAAAGCTTTTGAAGCACACCTGCCCCGCATAAAAGATATGGGCATTGATATTATCTGGCTGATGCCCATTCATCCTATTGGTGAAAAAAACAGGAAGGGAACTTTGGGAAGTGAATACTCCGTAAAAGACTATCTCGGTGTGAACCCGGAATACGGCACCATGGATGATTTTAAAGCACTGGTGAAGAAAATTCACGACATGGGTATGTATGTGATACTTGACTGGGTAGCCAACCATTCCGCATGGGATAATAAACTGGCCGCAGATCATCCGGACTGGTACACTAAAACACCTGAAGGAGAATTTCAACCCACACCCTGGTACGACTGGAGTGATGTGATTGACTTTGATTACAATGTACCGGGCATGAGAAAATACATGACCGATGCATTGAAATTTTGGGTAAAAGAAGCAGATGTTGACGGTTATCGTTGCGATGTGGCTGGTTTTATTCCCGTTGATTTTTGGGAAAATGCCCGCGAAGAACTGGATGCGATCAAACCTGTTTTCATGCTGGCCGAATGGGAATCAAGAGATCTCTACAAAAGATCATTTGATATGACCTATTCATGGAGCCTTTGGGATAAAATGCACCAGGCCACTGTCGGAAAAAAAGGAGCTGGTATTCTTACAGAATATATGGCGCATGATGTTGGCTCTGTCCCAAAAGATGCCTACCGGATGACATTCACTGATAACCATGATAAAAATTCCTGGGAAGGCACACAATATTCCAACTTCGGTGATGGCCTGCAAGCCTGTATGGTATTTTGCACTGTAGTAAATGGTATGCCAATGGTATATGGTGGCCAGGAGGCAGGACTGAATAAATCGCTTAAGTTTTTTGATAAAGACACTATTGAATGGAAAGACCATCCCAATGCGGCCTTGTACAAATCCCTGTTTAAATTAAAACATGAAAACCAGGCCTTATGGAACGGCGGATGGGGAGGTGAGATGGTGCGGATATTTAATGATAAGCCTAATGAGGTGATTTCGTTTGCAAGAGAAAAGAATGAAGACAAGATTATTTCCGTGATCAACCTTAGTGATAAACCTGTCATCGTTAAACTGAATTCAAAATTCCAGAAAGGAAACTATACGGAGTGGTTTACCAACAAAGCTTATGAGATCAAAGGAGATGATGTACTCACTCTTCAACCATGGGGTTATTTGGTATTAGTAAAGTAAAGCCGGGTTAATGAAACATCTTTTTACTACACTATCCATTTGTTTTTTGGGGCTGGCTGCAGCAGCACAGTTACCGGCTATTGTCAGTGGCAGCCTGAAAAGACATGAGAACTTTCCATCAAAATATGTAACAAGCCGTCATGTGGATGTTTGGCTGCCTGATGGCTATAACAACCAACAAAAATACAATGTACTGTATATGCATGATGGCCAGATGTTGTTCGACTCGGCCACTACCTGGAACAAACAATCATGGGAAGTGGATGATGTTATCACCGGTCTTTTACAACAACAGAAAATAAAGGATGTTATAGTCGTTGCCATCTGGAACGGAGGTTCAACAAGACATGCTGATTATTTCCCTCAAAAACCATTTGAGGCATTATCGCATGCTGAAAAGGACAGTTTGTATTCAGCTGCCCGGAGCAACAGCGTTTCAGTTTTCAATAATTACAAGATTCAGTCTGATAATTACCTGAAGTTTATAGTAAAAGAACTAAAACCTTTTATTGACAAAAAATACAGTGTATACAAAGACCCTTCGCATACTTTTATTGCCGGCAGCAGCATGGGCGGACTAATCTCAATGTATGCTATTTGCGAATATCCCAAAGTATTTGGTGGCGCTGCCTGTCTCTCTACCCATTGGCCTGGAATTTTCTCCATGGAAAACAATCCTGTGCCTAATGCCTTTTTTAGTTATCTAAAAAAACATTTGCCCAGCCCAAAAATACACAAGATATATTTTGACTACGGGGATGCTACGCTGGATGCTTTATATCCTCCCCTTCAGCAAAAAGCTGATGAAATAATGAAGGAAAAAGGATTTACCTCTGCCAACTGGCTCACAAAATATTTTCCCGGTGAAGAACATAGTGAAAAAGCATGGCACAAACGGCTGGCTGTTCCTTTAACGTTTTTATTGGGCAGGTAGCCGACAATAAGAGGTAATTTTGTGACTCAAACTACCTGTATGAAAAGAATAATACTTGTAGCTGGTCTTGTTTCTCTTCTTTATGCATGTGGATCCAACAAAACAGATCAGCCGGAAATAAATAATGATTCAACTGATATTTCATATAGCTGGGAAGCTACCCTCAATGATTCTACCGGAAGACTGGAAGTAGTGAAAAGGGAAGGCCTGATGCCTGATTCTTTATCAGCTCAATCAGTAATTGATTTCCTGAATAAGAAAAACCAGTTTGTACAAATTCAATATAGCAAAACCTCCGGAGACACATTATTTGTCAGGATACCCGAAGCCACTTATCTCACCCAACAGATGGGCTCTTCGGGACCAACGGTATTTTTTGCAGAAACCGTTTATAATCTCACCGAAATACCCGGAATACATTTTGTGAATTTTGATTTTGAAGAAGGCGATCATGCTTCGCCGGGTGTATTTGACAGAGATACATTTAAGGATCAATAAAAAAACTCCGGTAATACCGGAGTTTTTTATCGACAAGTGAATTAATCTATTTAGGAAACTTCTCCACCTTATTACTTACTGGCTTCACAGTTTTCAGATAAGCATAAATCGCTTTCAGGTCAGCATCAGTCATGCCGGCATAGTCCACCAACGGCATAACCGTGTTTTGATTGCCTGCATCATATTTATATCCCTTCTCTTCTCTATAAGCTGTGAACTTATTAAGGAATCGCTCTTCCGTCCAGGCGCCAATTCCGGTAGCTGAGTCACTGGTGAGATTAGCTGAATTCACTTTCGTTTTAGGTATATGAAAAGTATTGCCGCCTGCATACATCCGGCTGAAATCCAGTTGCCCTTTTACAAAGGGTGTGTGACAGGTAGCACAGTCTGCCACTGTAGCCATGTATTCGCCATACTTTACTATATCGGCTGCAGCGGGACGAACATTATTATCAACTGATGGTTGCAAAGCTTGCGCCGGGTAAGCCATGGCAATGGGTATCATCATTTTCCTGTCAGGTACTTTATTCTTTATTGGTTTTAATGTACGCAGGTAAGCGATAATTGCCAGCAGGTCGTCTTTAGCCATCCTGTTGAAATTGGCATATGGCATCAAAGGAAATAAGGTGTCGCCTTTCTTGCTAATGCCATGAGTAATGGCTCTTAAAATTTCATCATCTGTCCAGGTACCAATACCGGTTTCATTATCCGGTGTAATGTTCTTTCCATAGAAAACACCGGGAATAACATCCAGTATTTCATTGCTGAAAATATCTCCACCACCGCCTTCTGTACCGGGAGTGACCGGGCCGGAGTACTGGCTAAAGTCTCTTTTACTATGACAGTGAATACAGGCTGCTACATGATTAGCCAAATAATCCCCTCTTTCTACTACTTGTTTCAGAGAGTCTTCTTTGTTGTTTCCGGCAGTGGGCTCCGATTTTTTGTCTTTACAGGAAGAAAAATAAGCAGCAGCAATGATGAGAGTGAACATTGCTGCAAAGGCAATGTACTTTTTCATGTTGGTTTTGTTTGAGTTGGTTGGCAAAAAGCAATAAAAGGTATAAACAATTTTTCAATATCGCCGCCACAAAAAATTATAATCTGCCGATTAATGAAAATCAGCTATTTAATAATCTTCTGCAGGCTGAAGGTGAGCGGTATTTTAATACCGTCATTCCGGGGAAACAGATTCCCATTAGAGAAGTGAGCAATGCGGATATTAATACCCACATTTCTCTTTTTGCCGGTAAATACTCCCATTCCCATAAAGTCATAAAAGGTGAATTTTCTGCCCGTTTCTTTATTATCAATAACCGGCCGGGAAATATAGGTGGGGCCTGCTACTGCATATTCAAAGAAAAGATCAGCAGGTTTAGTTCGTACAGCTGTAAACCTTAATACGGGGAATATGGATAGTGTAAAAAAACTCTCTTTGTTGTCCCTGCTGGTCCAGTGACCAAACCCTGCACCCCAATCAATGGCAAATACTTTGCGGGTATGAAAAATATTTCGCTGGTAGCTTATCGAAAATCCTTGTTTTATGTGGACTTCTCCTCCCCAGAAAACTGGTACGGGCCCTTTTGAAACAGCATTATTCACTCCATAGCCCAGCGCATTAGTAGTAATGCCTGCAACGAGGAATTGTTTCGGATATTCATAAGGACTATTAAAAACACTCTTCGACATCCTGATAGAAGATGCCCGAAGATGATAATGAAACCCTGCGCCGAGAAAAAGGGTTTGTGGTTGTTTTACTTTTTTATTTTCCGGGGACAGTACCATATTGATATGTAAATCCCATTTCTTGTTCAACTTGTATTGTACAGCAGCTCCGGCAAGTAATGCAGCATAATTAGCATCATTAATAACCGGTTTATTATCTATAGAAAATCCTTTTCGGGTAATGATTCCTAAACCGGCTTCTGCGGACAGTGAAAATTTTTGCGTTAAAGGTAACCGGCCTGTTACCGTAAGCCCGGCCACATTCATCCACACATTCCTGGTATTGGTCTGGCCGTTGATATTTTTATACTGCACCCAGCTTACAGGCCGCATATAGGTAACTTGTGCTGCCAGGTGCTTAGCGAGTTGTTTTCCATACAGAGTGATTCGTACAGCGGTGTGAGGAACTTTTATTGCTTCTACCGTATTACCCGGTTCCAGTTGTATCGGAGAGAAATTGTAATTGATGGAGCCAGCGCTTACACCAAAAAAAGAATTTTGTAAAACAGGCGGATAATCTGCAGTTGGTTCTTGTGCAGAAGGGCATAACCACAGCAGTGTTATAGCAGTAATCAATGGCAGACGCATCCGTATCATCAGCAATCAGCTGGTTATTGTTTCTTTTAGCTGTAATGAATTGTCAAGAATAATAATATCGGCGGTAAATCCTTTTTCTATTTTTCCCAATTTCTTGTGTAACTGTAAAGCCCTGGCAGGGTAAAGGCTGCACATCCGAAGCGCTTCGCCCAAATCAATCTTACATTCCTGTACAAGGTTTTGTAAGGCCTGTTTCATGGTCAATGCCGAACCGCTCAATATTCCGTCAGCTTCATATTTGTCACCGGCGGGCTGATGTTTGTAATATCCTTCTTTTGTATCGGTTACGGCATCTGTTATGGCAAACAGTCTTTCTCCCATTACTTTTTTTGCAATTCGTATGGCAGCGTAGTCAACATGATGGCCATCGGGAATGATACTTGCCATCACATTCCCATCATCCATCGTGGCGCCAACCAGTCCTGGCTCACGGTGCCCGAGTGGACTCATGGCGTTATATAAATGTGTGACCGCCGTAATTCCATTGCCAAAGCCTTGTCTTGCCTCAGCATAGCTTGCATTACTGTGACCGGCAGAAATAACAACATCATACGAGAGAATCAGCTCAATTACGTCTTTACTGCAAACCTCCGGCGCTAAAGTGATCATCTTAATAATTCCATTCCCATATTCTAGCAATTCTATTACATCATGTAAAGATGGGGGTTGAATCAACGATTCAATATGCGCCCCTTTTTTCACTTTGTTGATCCATGGACCTTCCAGGTGAATCCCTAGTACTCCCTTACCGTCCTTCTTCCAATAATCTCTGACGGCATCAATGCTTTTAAAAAAAACTTCTTTTGTATTTGTTGCTACTGTTGGCAGGCACCAGGCCGCTCCGCCGGTACGACAATAATCAACCAGCCTTTCAAGTGAATTTATTTCCGGGTAAACTGCCAGCAATCTTCCGGATGCACCGTATATCTGCAAATCAATAAATGCCGGGGTAATAATGCAATCTTCATAGCGTTCCGACTCAAAGGAAGAAGGTAATTCTGTATTTGAGATCAGTTCTTTAAACTTTCCGTCTTCAATAATAACAGAATGATCTGTTAGCCATCTATCGCCTGTAAAAATTCGACTGGCAGTTAATACTCTCACGGTTTACGTATTTTGAAGGAAGATAAAGCAATCTAATTTAACCCAAGGTCTACCCGACTAATAAAAATAACCATTGGTGCAAGAGCTGTAAGCATCTCACCTGTTTTCCTGTAACTAAGTAAACGGTGATAATTATGCAAGTGAATTCTTTTATCGGCAGTCACTTCGATGAATCTGTACCCTGAAGGCTTATTGTTTAAATCGTTTATACGAATGTATAAAGATTCATTGTTTCTATTATACTTACAATAATTATACTTGACAAGGTAATGGCCTTTTGCGAAATGATAGACAGTGTCATAACTATACCAGTAATGAATGGCTGTTTTGGCAACCCGGTATTTTAAAAAATCTTCGTAAACCAAGAATTGGCAGGTATCGGCTGTAGAGTTTAACCCCGTTCCGTAAAGAGTGTCTATAACTACTTTCCTGTCACCATCAACCAGTACCGGGTTCAGCCGGCTCATTTCAGCGGATGTTGCATCGGTTTCTAATAAAATCATTCCGCTGCAATCCCAGGGGCAGTGTTGCCCTTTCGCCAAAAAGAATTTGAAAATGAAAAGGAGGAGTATGAAATACTTCATACGTTAAATATAAAAAGTCAACTTATTATTCCGATACCCGGTAAACGGTATCTATCCTGTCACAAACCGATAGCCAATTCCTTTGATAGTAATAATTTCTAAAGAAGTATCTTCTTTCAGGTAGCTGCGTAATTTAGTTATATAAACATCCAGGTTTCGGCTGTTGAAGAAAGAGTCATTGCCCCAAAGCAGGTTAAGGATATCTTTCCGGTCAATGATCTTATCCCGGTTCTCGTATAACAATTTCAGTAATTCGCTTTCCCGAAAAGAAAGTTTCCGCTCCTCTTTCTCTCCTGCCAGTACCTGCCGGTTCAGGTGAAAAGTATACTTACCGATTGCTGCTGTTCCGCCATTTATTTTTGTATTGCTTTCTGACTTGTTGCGCAACAGGTTTTGTATGCGTACGATCAGTTCTTCCATACTAAATGGTTTCCTGACATAATCATTGCCTCCCAATGAGAATCCCTTTACTACATCTTCCGTTTGTGTTTTGGCTGTTAGAAAAATGATTGGAATTTCTTCATCCAATTCTCTTATCTCATCAGCAATAGTGAATCCGTCTTTATTGGGCAACATCACATCCAGCACACAGATATCAGGATTTGTTTTTTTAAACAAGTCCAGTACTTTGGCCCCGTCATCTTCCATGATCACTTCAAAGCCGCGGCTCTCCAGGCTTTCCCTGACTATCTTGCCCAGAAAAAGCTCATCTTCCACATATAATACCTTCACTTTGGTCATGCTACCTGTTTTGGTAAATGAATAGTAAATGTGACCCCGCCTCCTTCGTTATTTACAACATCAATAGTTCCTTTATGCTGCTGTATTACCCTTGCAGCATAACTGAGGCCTAAGCCATATCCTTTTGCATTATGCGTATCGCCATGCGGCACTCTGAAAAACTTATCAAATATCTTGTCTTTATACTCAGAGGGAATTCCAATCCCATTGTCGGTTACACTAAAAATAACCTGCTGATCTGTTCCCGAAACCCGGATATCAATCACTGGTTTTTCTTTGCTGTACTTCAGGGCATTGTCC
Source organism: Chitinophagaceae bacterium (assembly GCA_044229985.1). Taxonomy (GTDB): domain Bacteria; phylum Bacteroidota; class Bacteroidia; order Chitinophagales; family Chitinophagaceae; genus JJ008. The sequence continues at coordinate 20,738 of JBGARY010000030.1, read as the reverse complement.
AAAAGGTTAAAAACAACACTTAACAAGTGAAGTCTGTCTCCCTGTAAGCCAGTATTGCCTTCGGCATTAATGCTGACTGTTGCTTTCTTTTTTTCCAGCTGAAGTTTTAAAGAAGAAACTACTTCGTCAGCTAACTCTTTCAGATTAACCGGTTCATACTTCAGGTCTATCTCTTTATTTTCAAACATGGATAATTTCAACACTTTGTCTACCAGCAAGCCCAATCGTTGCAATTCATTGGAAGAAATATCAAGATACTCTTTGCTACGCTGCGGGTCTTGTATGGCATTAAAATTCCTTAATGCCTCAATTGCCACTCCAACCGTGGCAATGGGAGTTTTCAGTTCATGTGTGATGTTACTGATGAACTCATTTTTCAACTCTGCAAGCTTTCTTTGTTTCAACAGATTACGATAAAGCAAAACGAAGGAGAGTATCGTAATGCCCAACAGCAGAATGGAAAATAATACGGGTTGAGTGATGCGCTTCATCAGGTAGGGAAAAGTGTTTCCCAAATCAAGCTTATAGGTAACCGGGTTGGCAAGCCCTACAGTCACCTGGTTAAACCTGTGTTCGTCAGGCGAAGTACCTTCTGTTCTGATAATGGAAAAAGGGATATTTAGTTTTTCTTCAGCCAGCACCTGTCGATAAGCAGAATCAATTTCGGCTACCCGTAGCGAATCCTGCAGTGAATCTACTCCGTATAGTAAATTAAAAACTTTGTCTCTGCCCGGAGTATCAGGTGGCATTGGCGGCCCTGCTAAATTCTGTGAATCTTTGGTTACACTCAGTGTGCTGTTATTAAGCGTAATGATTGTACGACCTTTCGTTTTCTTTTTTAGTGAATCTTTGAGTTTGTCTTTGATCACATTGATCGTTGAAACAATTTCCTGCCGTGGCGTCATTCTTACTTTCTGGTGGCCTTCACTGTCATCGGTCATGAAAACTTTTACAGTAGGCTTATCATGGCTACCCTTAAGTTTTACACCGTTTATTTCCCCAGACCAAGAAATTCCATCTAATTTCAGTTTAGCCACCTGTAATTGCAATACTGTTTCCCGAAACGCCATCTCTGTTTTAATGCTCAATGATTTTTTCTCACGGTCATAGTTCTGCCGCAACCAGTACAACTGAAAGCCGGTAATGCCTATAATGGCAACGATCATTAATATTGCTAACCAGCGGAGACGGTTCATACAATTTGTTTGCAGAACAAATGTAAACCAATACCGGCGGTAGTTTCAGGGCCATTAACCTTTATTAACCTAAAAGAAAGGTGGCTTAACTTATCTTGCCTGTTTCCATATATAGTTTTGTTGAAAATATCTAAACAATGAAGAAATATCTCATCACTGCTTGCGGCATTTTTTGTCTGCTTTCATTACAGGCTCAAACCAGCCAGGGAAAAGTAATCTATGACCGTACTGTAAAACTGCAGTTCAGCTTTGCCGGTATGCCCGGTGGCATGGAACAACAGATGCCCACCAGCCGTACCGATAAATATGAGCTGATCTTTGGTAATAATCAAAGCCTGTGGAAACAGGCTGAAAATGATAACGTGGATGACGGAGGTGCATTTCAAACTGAAGGAGGAGCCCAGATAAGAATGATCGTAGCCGGAAGCAATGATGTTCTCTACACCAACCTGGAAACCGGTAAGAAAACAGAACGCAGGGAGCTGATGGATAAAAATTTTATTGTTGACGACACTATTTCTAAATTAAAGTGGAAGATGACAGGCGAAACAAAATTAATTCTTGGACACAACTGCATGAAAGCAACCGCCACCCGTCTTAGTAAAAGAACTACCATGAATATGGATAACGGTGTAATGGAAAGAAAAGAAGTAGACGATACTGCCGCTATTGTTGCCTGGTTTGCTACTGACATTCCCGTTTCGGCCGGGCCTTCTGAATTTCAGGGGCAACTACCTGGTTTGATATTGGAATTGGATGTAAAAGATGGTACACAAATATTTAAAGCCGTGAGTATTTCAGAAAAAGCAGATCTGGCAGCAATCAAAGAACCATCAGGTAAAAAAAGATATACAGCTGCTGAGTTCAAAGAAGAAAGAGAAAAAATGCTAAAGGAAATGAACCAGAATAATGGCGGAGGAAGAAGAGTTATCCGCATGAACTGATGATATTAATTCATACTAAAAAACCGTTCTGCACCTGCAGGGCGGTTTTTTATTGCCCGTAGTCACCGCATTATTTATCTTTAGCTAAATGATACAGCAGGATTTTGCATATAATGCCGCGGAGATAGTGAGTGCCGATCAAAATGTTTTGGGGCTGGCTGTTGCAGGTTCATGGATCACCAATGAGCTGGACGAATATTCTGACCTTGACCTTGTACTGGTAACCAAAGAACAAATAAGCAGTGACAAAGAAAAAATGATTGACCTTGCCAAAAGCTTAGGAAATTTCATTTCCGGCTTCACCGGCGAGCATGTGGGAGAGCCCAGGTTGCTCATTTGCTTGTATGACGATCCGTTGCTGCATGTTGATATCAAATTTCTGACACTGCAGGAGTTCACCAACCGAATAGAAAATCCGGTCATCTTATTTGAACGGGATGATCTTCTCACTGCTATTATTACATCTACTGAAGCTAAATGGCCGGAGCCTGATTTTCAGTGGATCGAAGACCGGTTCTGGACATGGGTGCATTATGCCTGTATGAAAATTGGCCGGGGTGAACTGATGGAAGCTTATGACTTTCTATCTTTTTTACGCCAAACGGTATTCTCTCCCCTGATGCAGGTAAAAAATAACAAAAAGGTTCGTGGCCTGAGAAGAGTGGAAACACAACTCAGTCTATCAGACCTGGAGAATTTGAAAATAACCATTGCCCAGTACAACAAAGCTTCTATTATCAAAGCACTGGACAACTCGATCAGTATTTACAAATCACTTCGCAGAAAATTATTTCCTGCAACTATTACCATGCAGGAAAAAGCAGAAAAGAGAAGCCTTGAATATTTTAAACAAATAAAGAAGGCCTAAAGAAAATGTTCTATCTCGCAATAATTCTCATACCGCCGCCACCGGCATTATTCAAACCTGTTTTACTCAGGCTGTAAGTGAAACTGAGCTGGAAGAAACGGCGTAGTGTTAATACCCGGCTGTCTTCTATGTAATTATTATTTGTATTACGGCTTACACCAATGTTCTTATTCAAGAGATCCATAGCGCTGAGCTTTAGCTCACCCCGGTTATACTTGAGAAATTGTTTGCTGATACTGGCATTCCAGATTGGCACCTCAAGGTTGAACCCTGCCGCCCGCTGACTATTGATGGTATAAGTGAAGCTTGTAGAAAAGAAAAACTGTTTCGGTAATTGCCAGTCTGTTGATGCATTATACTCCTGCGAAATATTTTTTGTATTCAGTTCGGGCCGAAGGGAGTATTTGGTATTATTGTAACTAACCGATGCCCCAATCGCTACATTCAATTTTTCAGTTGGGTTCATGTCTAACCGCAGCTCCGGCCCGAATGAGAGTGTTTTTATATCATTACCACTTCCGTTAATAAACTGCTTGCTTTTAAAATACCCGGTGCGGCTGCTCAGTTCAATGGTTCCTTTAAGTAAACGAACCGGCATACTGTAACTGATATTACTGTTGAGATTATAAACGCCGTTTACATTTACAGGCCTTGTTCTTTTTATCCCAAACTGGTTTACTGTATCATAATTCACAATTTTATTTTGTGTGGACTGCAGGGTGAAAAAGAGAAACAGGTTTTTATTTTTATATGGACTAACAAGGGTAAGGTTTCCCTGCACCGTGTGTAGGAACTCCTGTTTCAGGTCAGGGTTACCATCTCTTATATTGAGTGGGTTACTGATATCAGGAACAGGTTGCAGCTGTGACATGGTTGGCTGATTGGTAGAAGTGTTGTAACTGAGTGTAAAGTTTTTAAATCTTGTAAAGTTGTATTGAAACCTTGCATTGGGCAACCAGTTATGAAATGTTTTGCTGATCGTTGAATCTTTTATACCACTTTTAATCTTTCCTTCCAGCTCTGCCAGCTGCCAGGTTACTCCTACCGCATAGTTGTACTTCTTCTTTTGTGTGCGGATACGAAGGCCTCCGTTGGTAAAGCCATATGTGTTTTCAAAATCATTACTCAGCATATTATTTAACTGATCATACTTTCCGTTTCCTTTATTGAAATCATAGGTCTTACGCTGCGATGTACTTTTTGTATTGCTGCGGCTGGTACTCAATTCCAGCAATGATTTCTTGAAAACAGGCTCGGTATATACTGCCCTTGCCGTATAGCCCTTCAAATCACTTTCAGAAAGACTTTGCTGGTTCAGTGTATCTTTTCTCAATAAAGAACCGTTGGGATTATAAAAACTGTTGATGGAGGAAAGACTTCCGTCGCCGTCACTTTCATTCAAGCTTGTTTGTAAAGAGAGAGAAAATGTTCTTCCTTTTCTGGCAAATTTTCTCCGCCAGATAGCTTCATTTCGAAATGTATAGCCTTCATTATTATTTGTTGTATTACTAAAGCCGGCATTGGCAAGTATCTTATCTTCCGATAATGTCTGGTAATCAGATTGTGAGCGGTTATTGGTTTTTTGGTAGCTGAAAGATGGAGTGATACGTAATGAGTTCATCGAATCGATCTGGTACAGCAGGTTCAGGTTCAGCCGGTGGTTATTGCTCAGGTTATCAGACACTGCTTTTTGCTGATAGAAGTAAGAAGAATCAGGCAAAAAATATTGTCTTTCAATACTGCTCTCCTGCCTGGGGTTAAACCGGTTATAGAAATAATTGCTTTGAAAATCGAGTTTGTTCCCAATAATATTATTGTAATTCAGTCCGCCTCCCCAGGTGGTATTGATACCGCTGTTGCGTCCTCCTGCATTTACACCCATGGCTGCTGCATCATCTGCCGACAGGTTGATATTGATATTGCCGCCACCGGCCCTTTGCATCCTTGCCAGTTCACCGGTGAAGTTCAAAATGTCCATAAAAGAAAATCCTTCGGCATTGGTGTTGTTGCCCATTCCTATCGCAGAAAGTTGCCTCGCTCCTTTGAAGGAATTTAGATTGAACCTTCCTTCGTACCGCTCTTTGGTGCCGGCCCCTGCCATTGCTTTTCCAAAGAGGCCTTTCTTTTTATCCTTTTTTAATTTCAGGTTAATGGTTTTTTCATAATTGCCATCTTCAAAGCCGGTCAGCTGGGCCTGGTCGCTCTGCCGGTCATATACCTGCACTTTGTCCACGGCATCAGCCGGTAAGTTTTTGGTGGCAATCTTGGGGTCATTGCCAAAGAACTCCTTGCCATCAACCAGTACCCGGTTTACTTTTTCGCCCTGTGCTTTGATGGTTCCGTCTTTTTCTACCTTCACACCGGGTAATCTTTTCAGCAGGTCTTCCACATTAGCATTGGGCTGTACCTTAAAAGATCCTGCATTGTACTGTATGGTATCATTGATCATAGTGATGGGCGGAGCCTCTGCTGCCAATACTACTTCTTCCAGCACTTTGGTTTTATCGCTGATGGGCAGGCTGCCCATGTCAACTAATCTGCTGCTATCACTGATGGTAAAATGCTTATTGCTGTTATGGTAGTTCACATGAGTTATCAGCAGACGGTATTCCCCGTTGGTAAGTCCTCTCAATTCAAAGCGGCCATCACCGCCTGTCATGGTGAAAGTAACCAGTGAAGAGTCTTTCTTTTCAAGTACAGTAACAGTAGCTGCAGCCACGGGTTGCCGGCTGATGGTATCAAAGGCGATACCCTTTACAATACCATTTTTCTGGGCGAATACAGTTGCCGCAACTATCAAAAAGAAGGTAAAGAATACAGCTTTTCTCATAGCGATGTCATTTCGGCTACGAAAATATTCTTAGTGAGCTATTCAATGGGTTAACCGGTCTTGCTTTAATGTTAATGAAGGTTAAAGAATGAGTCTTTAGTCCTGAGTCGATAGTCGTTTAAATCTGCCTGGTCTTGACTCTACGTTACAGACTATAAGCTTCCGGCTAAGTTTTATTCTCTGACTGCTCCTCTCTCATCATCTTCTCTCTCCCGGTCGTAGATCAGCAATTTTACTTTCCACTCCATCGGTTCCACTGCCTGCATGATGATCTCCACTTTCATTTTTTTCAACGACTCATGGCCGGGTTCCGGAGAAAGTAATATAGATGTAAATTTCATTTCTTCTTTTGGCTCTTCGAATTTTCCTTTCAGGTGGAGGGGTTTGTTATCAGCAAACCGGACAGAAAGATTATTGAGCTGGTTGAACAATGATTTAAACTTTTGCTTTGCCTTATCAAAATTCTCTGTGGTCATCATCACTGCTTCAAAGCTGCATACTTCTTTTTTGGCAGAATAACGGGTAATGAACGATTCTTCTGCTCCATTCACTTTGAAGTTACAGGCATAGTCTGTTGACTGCGGATGCCGGGTGATCACTTCGCCCATCAGGTTAATAAACCGGTTAGGATAATCTTCAATAATTTTTTTGATGTCGCTGCTGATGCCTGCTGCTATCGGCATCTTTAACTGCGCCGGTGATTGAATAAAGAATAGTGCGCAAATAGTAATCAGCACAAGTGGTTTTACGGTTTTTTTCATCAATGTTGGATTTAAAGATTAGTAACAAACTTCAATATTATAAAAATTTGTCTTTATTACATACTTTTAAAATGAAACTATTCGTTTACCCTTAATAAAATATCCATTATGAAATGAGCCATAAAATTTTCGAGCTATTATACCAACCTGCGATGAAAATTTTATGGCTAATAACATGAGGCAAATTCATAAAACTAAAATATACTCATGAAAAACAGGCATCTGATACATCACCACGAAGCAGCGAAGATCTACAGCAATTATTACAAGCCTTCTTTTAACTTATGGCGATTGCTGAAATCTGTGCTGTCTGTATTGATCTCCGGTTCATCTCCTGCTGCAGGTCATTACAGAAGATAAACAAGCAGTACTAACCCATCATTATACTGACAAGGGCCTCACTAATGTGAAGCCCTTGTTTTATTTTATAGGAGTTCGTTTAATACATTCTCATGTTTCTTTCCATGAAGCGGGGCATACCAGGTTGTTGTTGTTGGTTGTTGCCACCCATACGGTTCAGGTTAAACAGGAAGCTTACCATAAAATAACGCCTCAGCACCATACTGTTCACATCTTCAAAGTAGTTGTCGCCGGTGTTCCGGGTTATGCTCTGATTCTGGTTCAGGATATCATTCACCGTAAATTTCAGTTCACCATTCTTTTTCTTAAAAAGCTGTTTGGCAATGGAGGCATTCCATAAAGGAATACTCTGGTTAAAGCCTTCGGCCCTTCCGGAGTTTACATAGTAGTCAATATCGGTAGAAAGAATAATCCCGGGCTTGGTGAATGTGCGGGCCACATCGGCTGAATAGGTTTGTGCGAAATAGTCTTCATTCAACGATTCGTTTACAGAATACTTCACATTGTAGTAGGACAAGCTGGCGTTGGCCGAAAGATCCCATTTTTCTTTGAGGTTGAAATTAGCGCCTGCCCGCTGTGTAAGTGTAAGCGTTTTACCGATATTTTCCTGCTTATATAATAAACTTACATCACGGTTATAATATACCAGTGATGTAAAATTCAGGCTTGAGCCTTTAAGTTTTACACTTTTGAAAGGCAGCCCCAAAGTGAAAAATGCAGACCCTGAATAGGAACCATCCAGGTTTACCGGCCTGGTTAGCTGTATTCCCCTTGAAAGAGTGTCAATACTGTTTACTATCCTGTTTTGAGTAGTAGTAAAACTTAGGTTGGCGGCAAGAAATTTAAACGTAAGGATATTGAAGGTGTTGTAATTCAGGTTCACGTTATGACTAAATTCCTGTTTCAATGCCGGGTTACCGGTTCTTACAAATAAGGGATTAGACACATCCGGCACATCCTGTAATTGTGTTACACTGGGTTGGTTGGTACGGCCACGATAATTAAACCGTATGCCCTTGCTGCGGCTTGGCGTCCAGTTAAAACTTGCCTGCGGAAAGAAGTTGGTAAAGGATTGTTTTGTAAGCGAATCCTTGTTGGTGATAGCCTGGTAGCTTTCGCTTGTTAGCGTAGCCCTTTGCACACCCATACCAACCTGGTAATTATATTTCTTCTCCTGTACTCTGAAGTTGGCCCCAAAACGACTTGCTTCAAACGTATTATTGAAACTATTAGTCAGTAAAAGGTTTTTAATATCATATTCGTCCGTAAGTATGTTGTAGTTAAATGTTTTTTTATCAGATGTATTTCGGTTATTGGTGTATGCATAATTGAACTCAAATAGTTTATTCAAGCCAGCAGGTTCTGTGTAAGAAACACTCACCACATTATTGCGGGTATAAGTTTGTTGTTCATTACGCTGGTTCTGATTGTTATTGCCCTGTTGTGTTCCGTCTGGCTTATAAAAACGGATGGGGGAAATATTGAAACCCTCACTTTCACTTTCACCATAGGTATTGTTCCAGCCCAACGTAAGTGTGCGGCCGATTTTTTTGAATTTTTTCCTGTACAGGAAATTATTACCAAGGTTCAGACCATCTCTCACATTGGTATTGGTGGTACGGCTGGTTAATGCCAGGTAATTCAAACTCGGCGAAGTGGACATGGTAGAGGAAGTGTCATCATTATAATTATCAGACTTTTGAATCGTAAATGACGGAGTGTAAAGAATAGAATTCATAGAATCGATCATGTACTCCATTCTTATATTAAATCGGTGATTCTGGTTTTTGTTGTCGGATACCGAACGACGGGTGAGGTAAGCAATAGAATCATCGGGGAAGAAAGTCTGGCGATAAGTGTTCTGCTCTTGCTCATTCCTTGTATTAGAATAGAAATAGCTACCGCTGGCTTTTATTTTTGCTCCTTCTGTATTAAAGTTCAGCCCGGTTGACAAAGAACGGGTGATGCCGGTAGGACCAGTGCCGGTAAGTCCCATAAAGCTGCCCCGGCCACCGGATACATTCATGCCTCCAAAACTTCCACCGCCTCCACCTCCAAATGAGCCTCTTCCACCTCCACCACCACTATTATTGAAGCCGCTGAAACCTCCCATTGAACTTATTATATCTGAGAAAGAAAAACCTTGCTTATTAATATTATTGGTATTGAAAAGAAGAGAAACCCTGTTGCTGCCATTAAATGCATTCAGGCTTAAATTACCTTCATACCGGCCGCCATTTTCACTGCTATTGCCACCAGCTGCCAATGCTCTTCCAAAGACTCCTTTGTTCTTATCCTTTTTCAGTTTGATGTTGATAGCCTTGGTGCGGCTGCCATCATCTACTTTGGTAAATCTTGCCTGCTCACTCATATCATCAAACACCTGTACGCTTTCTACCATATCAGCCGTTAGATTCTTTGTTGCGAGTTTGGGATCAGTACCAAAAAATTCTTTTCCGTCCACATACACTTTCTGTACCTGCTCTCCCTGTGCCTGTACATTTCCGTCTTTATCTACTTGTACTCCCGGAATTTTCTTCAGCAGATCTTCCACTGTAGCATTCGGCCTTGTTTTAAATGCATCAGCATTGAACTGCACTGTATCCTGTTTTATCACCACCGGAACGATACCTGTAACAACTACCTCACCTAATGTTTTAATCTCTTTGGCAGGATTGATTTCGCCAAGGTCAATAGATTTAGATGCGGCCGTAAGTGAAACAGGCTTCCTTACGGTTTCGTAGCCCTGGTAAGAAATCACCAACTGGTAACTACCTTCTATAAGACCTTTTATTTCAAATGCACCTTGCTTATTGGATAATGTAAAAGTGGCCAGTGAGGAGTCTTTAGCATTGATTACAGAAACTGTTGCCCCTGTAATTGGCTGTTTACCAGCGGTATCAACCAGCTTTCCTTTTATGGAACCATCTGCCTTTTGGGCATCAGCCTTGAACAAAAGCCCAATTAATAGAAGGGATAAGGTAAAAATCTTCTTCATAATCAGTTTAATAAGTGTACGAAAATAGACGTAAGAACAACCCGCAACCTGCGAAGGTTGAGTGTTTTTGAGAAAAAAAGGATGGATAGCAAGATTGGCCGATAAGCGGTCTAGCTGAACAGGTATTCCACATCTTCCCTTGTCAGTGTTTTCACAAACGTCGCATCATCGGAAATGATATCTTTGGCCAGGGCCCTTTTCTTTTCCTGCAGTTGCAGTATTTTATCTTCAATAGTATCCTTACAGATCATCCGGTAGGCAAAGATGTTTTTAGTCTGGCCAATACGGTGTGTACGGTCAATGGCCTGTTGCTCTACCGCAGGATTCCACCAGGGATCGACGATATATACATAGTCGGCAGCCGTAAGATTCAAACCCACACCACCGGCTTTGAGTGAAATAAGGAAGACCCTCACTTCATGATTATTCTGAAAACTCTGGATAGCTTTTTCCCTGTCCGGCGCAGAGGTACTTCCATCGAAGTATTCGTATTTGATGCCGAGTTCTTCCAGCTTTTTACGAATCAGCCCGAGCATACCGAGGAATTGAGAAAACACCAGCGCCTTATGATCGCCGATATTTTCTGTTATCTCTCTTGCCAGCTCATCCAGTTTGATAGAATGATTTTCAAATTTCTCCTGTTCGTTCAGTATTGCCGGTGAATCACATATCTGCCGCAGCTTCATTAAGCCCTGCAAGATAGTAAGCTGCGATTTTTGGATGCCCTGTGTTTCGATTGTACCCAGTATCTGGTTTCGGAAATCATTGCGGTATGCATCATAAATATTACGCTGTTCTTCTTCCATTTCACAGAAAAGGATCATCTCCTGTTTTTCAGGCAGATCTTTAGCCACTTGTTCTTTTGTTCTTCTTAATATGAACGGGTAAAGCAGTTTCTTCAAATGTTCTTTTCGGTCCTGCTCGCCAAATTTATCAATCGGTATGGCAAACTCCTGCCGGAAAAACTCTACCGTGCCCAGCATGCCGGGGTTCAGAAAGTTCATCTGCGCAAAAATGTCAAATGTATTATTCTGCAAAGGCGTACCGCTCATGCAAAGCCGGTGTTTGGCGTTCAGCAAACAAGCCGCTTTGGTTACTTTACTTGATGGGTTTTTGATGGCCTGCGATTCATCCAGTATCACATAGTCAAATTCCACACTCATCAGCAATTTAATATCACTGCGCAATGTGCCATAGGTAGTAATGGTCACATCATGATCGACCAGTTCTTCTTTCACCCTTGTTCTTAATCCGCCATGATGTATGCGGTAAGTAAGGGCCGGTGTAAACTTTTTGATCTCATTTTCCCAGTTATAAATAAGCGTAGTGGGGCAAACCACCAGGGCCTTCAGTTTTCCCTGGTCATTTCGGTAATGTTCCATAAAGGAAAGGGCCTGTACGGTTTTACCCAAACCCATATCATCTGCGAGGATACCACCCCAGTTAATATCCTTCAGGTAATTCAGCCATTGGTAACCTGCCACCTGGTAAGGACGGAGAATCGGTTGAAGATGATCAGAGGGAGCTATTTCATTTATTTTATTGAACTGTCTGAGATTTTCATATTTCTCTTCGAGTTTTACTACCAGTTCTTCCGCATCTCTTGTTTCGTATAATTCATCCACTACACTTAAATGATAACGGGATAGTTTTAATGAGTCTGTTTTTCCCTCTCCTACCCTGAAGAGCAAGGAATATTTTTTCAACCACTCTTCCGGTAATATACCGAGAGTGCCGTCATTTAACTGTACAAACTGCTGTTTATTGGCCAATGCCCTTTTTACTTCAGCAACCGTTACTTTTTGATCACCGAAAACAATATCCACTTTTGCATCAAACCAGTCAGTATTGCTGCTGATGAAGATCTTAGTTTGCGGCTTGGCTGTATTGAAACGAAAATTTTTCAGCGCTTCAAAACCAAAGACAGGTGTCTTCATGTCTTTCATCGCATCTACAAATAAGAAGAACCAGTTATTCTTCAGCACATCAGTTCCTTTCAATGCAAGGGTACCAGTATCTTCGTTATAAGCAAAACTTGAATGCAGGTTTTGCAGCTTCTGTATGAATTCATTTTCTTTCTCCCGGTTTCGGTGCACCACCATTACTTTGTCGCCCTGCGGTACAATAACCTCATCCCTGTCCCTTGATTTTGTTTCATAGCCCTTGTAGGTAAAGGATGGCTGAAAAACGAGGTACTCCCCTTTTTCCAGTAAAAACAGTTTTACTTCGGGGTTGCCATCTTTAACTTCCTGCACCAGCGATTTGTCAAAATCTACTTTGTGTTCTTTTGCCAGCGGCAGGATGAATTGTGCAAGACATTTACTCCATTCTTCTGCAGGTACACTCATTTTTCCGGATGGCAAAAACTTGTCTACCAGGTGTATGACGTCATTGCTTTGCCAGAGATAAAGCTGTTGATTGTATAAAAAGAAAAGAGGGCTTGTGATTTCATTGTCGCCGAGCTCAAACTCCAGTACACCTGTCTTTACTTTACATTGAATATTGTAGTGGGAGTTCTTTTTAACGATGAAATGCGGTCTTGCTGGTTCTGCCTGCAACTGTAGCGACTCCAGGTTATTGGTTTTAAACGCCTTCTTTTCAGGTAGTAGAAATACAAATTGGCTTCCTGCCAGCTCAGTAAATATCTTGCGCAGTTTGGGGAGCAAATATTCAGCAATCAGTTCCTTGGTTTCATCCGGCAGATCATCATCCTCATGATGAATAATATTTTCCCAAATGCCGGAGAAAGGTGAATTCCTGCTGACATACTTGTTGATCTCCGTTTCCTGTAACTTTCGCAGCATAGTGAGCAATTCACCGTCTGATTCAGGAAGGTTGTCTGTACTTACATAGCGGCTTATGTCCAGCTTTTCTGCTGTGCCTGCAAATGCATCATTACTATCATTAGGTTCACCAATTACAACATCGACCGTAAAGCCCGGATAGGCTTTTTTATTAAAGTTGAAAACAACCCCCAGTTTCTGTGATGGCAATACTGGTTTTGCTACTTCTTTTACCGGAATAATTATTTCTTCTCTCTCTTTCTGTGGCAACAATACTGGTTTTACAGGAGCTGCTACCTGGGCTACCCTTTTAATGCCCGGATCTAATACCCTTAAAAAGGGCTTGCCCTCTTTATATGCAAACTCAAACTTACCTTTCAAATCATCATTCAGTGAATAGCCATAGGCTTCCAGCAGTTTGTTTTTCTCTTTATCCCAGTTACGGATACTGTCGAAATAATTAGCACCGTATGTATTGAGCAACTGTAATAAAACGATAACCTTGGGAAGACATAAAGGATGTTCTGCATCCTCATAATCGCAACTTGTATCAAAGTTCCTTTCTTCATTCTTACGAATAATGACCTGGTAAGATTGACCGTCCAATGCAACAGTGGCTTTTACCATTTCATTTTCTGCATACTCTATGGCTGCTTTATTGGTCCTGAGAAATTTTTCCGCTTCAGCAAAAACTTCAGGAGATGAAAACAAACGTAGACTCTTAAGATCAATGGTTTTCATTTTCACTACGGTATGCCGCTGGTCGTATTGCACATGCTCTGACTGCAGGTGACCCCTGTCTATCATTTCCTGTAATTGGAAGAGTGCAGCTGCCTCGTGACGGCATATATCGCCCAGATTGTACGGACATGCGCAGCGCAATGAAGTGGCTTTGGGATCTTTGAATTTCTGAATATATACTTTATAGTAAGTGGAATAACTGTCGTCCTTCACCCTGAACACAGCTGAGCCAAACAGGTCATCATACTCTACCAGTTCCACAAAACCGATTGCATGGATTTTTTTGCCCCGACGAATTACTTCATCCGTTCCATGGGTGTATACATATTTGATAAGGTGCGGTAGTGCCAAACGCTTTCAGATTTTAGATTTTAGACCGCAGATTAAATACCGGCGATCTGAAAAGGGTAATCGGCAAAAGTAAAAGAATGTAAAGCGGATTTCCTTGTAAAAAAGGAGAAATAATTAATAATTTCTAATTGGGATTTATACGGGAAAAATCAAGTACCTTGTATGCTTTTTTATTTCGCAATCAGCTTGCCATTACTGTATACCGGCAATACATTGGCAACGTCTTCTGTGAGGCAGAACCGGATATCTTCGATAAGGCCAAACCGCTCTACCAGGCGATGATAGTGTGTAAGCTTCGGAGCAAAATCTATCAGTTTGTTTTTATATTTTGTATACATCGTTTCTGCCATCAGCGAACTGTCGCAATGAACAGTAAAATGTTTGGAAAGTTGGTGAATCACTGCGCCTGCAAATAATGTATCCTCCAGGTTGAACCGGTCTTTCCAACCGGCACAACCCAATACAACATTCTTTTTTTCAGCTAACAAATAGTCACATACTGCTGAGAGATTGGGAAAAGAACCGGAAATAATAGTATCGGCATTCTTATCCAGCGCCATTTGCAATAGCCTGGTTCCGTTGGTGGTTGTCAGCACCAGTGTTTTATTTTCTATAAACTCCCTGTTGTATTCCAACGGTGAGTTACCATGCTGCAGTCCTTCAGCGATCATGCCATCTCTTTCACCAGCAGCAATGCCGCCAATATTCTTACTTATCTCGATTGCTTTAGGAACCGTATCCACAGGTATCACACATTTTGCCCCATTGTATAATGCGGAAGCAATGGTAGAGGTGGCCCTGAATACGTCAATGATTACAACAACGCTGTTGCTGAGATCGTAAAGATGTAATAAAGCCGGAGAAATGGAGGTATGAAGAGAAGGTTTATTGCTCATAATGTGCCGCAAAAGTAACACATCAGAAACAAACAGTATGATACACTATTTGATCAGCAGCCGTTTCCAGCGTTCACCCTCAGCAACCTCTTTAATGGTTCTGTTACGTTGCTCCAGCAGTCTTTTCAGGTAATTGGTAAGATAGAGTGAATTGAACCAGCTGCCTATTATGCCATATGGTGATTCAAAATGAAAAAGATCGATGAGCAATGTTCCGTTTTCGCAAGGTTTAAAATGGTGTTCATGTTTCATCATTTTAAAATCACCCTGCAGTTGTTCATCAGTAAACATTTCCGGCTTTTTCATTTCTGTAATTTTC
This sequence comes from Chitinophagaceae bacterium, assembly GCA_044229985.1. GTDB lineage: Bacteria > Bacteroidota > Bacteroidia > Chitinophagales > Chitinophagaceae > JJ008. Next base: position 5,691 of record JBGARY010000030.1, on the reverse strand, counting down.
ACCCGGAGCAGCCTGTTTTTAAAAAGGTGTTTTGCCCGCCATGTTACTGTATCCTCCTTTTCGATCAAACCCATCCTTATGCCGGCCACTGCTTCTTCCCTGTACTTAGCCATTGATTCTTTGTGTAACCCGATATGCCTGCTGAGGTCAAACACCACTTCCGCAGGTGCGGCTATGAACGTTGTAAGATGAATGGTTGGCATCCGTGTATATATAAGTAAGAAGTACTGGGTCTATTCTGATTATACAAAAATCCTACCGGTCATTAAATTTTATGAAAAAGGAATCTTGGCCACTTTCGCCTTCAGGGATTTATCTCTTACCTGGATGTAAATCTCCGAGTCAATAGCCGCAAAAGCAGTTTGTACATATCCCATTCCAATGGCTTTTCCCAAACTGGGTGATTGGGTACCGGATGTAACATGTCCAATGATATTACCTGATTGATCTTTTATTCCATAACCATGCCTGGGAATTCCTTTCTCAATCATTTCAAAACCCACCAGTTTTCTTTGAACTCCATCTGCCTTTTGTTTTGCAAAAATTTCTTTTGATGTAAACTCTTTTGTGAATTTGGTGATCCAGCCCAACCCGGCTTCTATAGGAGATGTGTTATCGTCAATATCATTTCCATACAGGCAAAAACCCATTTCAAGGCGAAGCGTATCTCTTGCCCCGAGGCCAATGGGTTTTAACCCTTGTGGCCCGCCAATTTCGAAAATGGCATCCCAGATCTTATCTGCAGCACCATCTTTATCTTCAAAGTATATCTCCACCCCCCCTGCCCCTGTATATCCTGTAGCACTGACCAGTACATTTTCCACTCCTGCAAACACCCCTTTTGTGAAAGTGTAGTATTTCAGGTTAAGAATATCCATTTCAGTCAGCGATTGCAGAATCTTTGTTGCATTGGGACCTTGTATGGCCAACAGGCAGGTTTTCTCGGAGATATTATGCATCTCCACATTATTGGTATTGTGTTTTGAAATCCAGTTCCAGTCTTTTTCGATATTGGAAGCATTTACTACCAGCATATACACTTTGTTCTCCTCCACGCAATATACCAGCAAGTCATCTACTATTCCTCCATCATTGTTTGGCAGGCAACTGTACTGGGCTTGTCCCGCTTTTAATTTAGCAGCATCATTGCTTGTTACCCGCTGAATGAGATCCAGTGCATTCTCCCCTTTCAGGATAAATTCTCCCATATGACTCACATCAAATACGCCGGCATTTTTTCTTACAGCAGCATGTTCGTCATTAATGCCGGTGTAGGAAATAGGCATATTATAACCGGCGAATGGGGCCATTTTCGCCCCGAGAGCAATATGTTTTGAGGTAAAAGGGGTATTCCTGATTTCCATACAGCAAATTTTAAGAGTGAGCAAAGGTAAGTGAATAGTCAACGTTCCTAAAATCAGAAAGGCCTCTTGCGAAGCCTTCCTGTAATCCCATGGCGGGATATTCAACCAGTCCGCATCCGGACTTCAACCAAACTTTTTAAAACCATTCCACCAATGATGAAGCCGGGTTAGGGCCACTGGCATAAGAGCCATCCTCATTGCTCTTTCTTTTATTTTTTATACCGGTAGTTGATTTGACTTTTTGCTTGTTTTTCTTTTCTTCCAGGTCCTGCAGTTCTTTTTTCTTCTGTTCTATTGATTTTTCCAGTTCGAGGCTGTCATTCGCTTTTTCCGAACCATCAAACCTGTACTCATCTTTAGCCGGCTTTTGATCAACCGGTCCGTCAGGACCTTTTAGCTCACCATTAAGCTCCATTACATAATCTATCCCTGTACGAAAGCGGAAAGCTCTCTCATCATTGTCAATTTCAATTCCTGTTATCCGGTCACGGCGATAGCTTCTTTTCACCCTGATATTAATTGCATTGAGTTTTTTCTGAACAGATTCATCAAATCGTATTTGTTTGCCTACCGGTACTAATATTTCTATTTCCACATGCTGACCTCTGAACTTACTGTCTTTGTCAATCGCATAGCCATTGGCAACATCCAGCACCGTATCTCTCCACATTGCATCAAATTCGATTTTGGATGCACGGCTCAATGCCTCTGATTCTGTTCTGCCAAAACTGTGTTTCCTGATATTGACATGATATAAAGAATCCTGGCTGGCTTTAACACTGAATTTCACAGCGCCGATCTTTAAGGTGTCTTTTGTCATATCCCAACCTTCACTGTCATCATTCATCCAGCCAAAGCTGCCGGTGTATTCCAGTTCTGGTTGTGATACAGCCACGATCATCTTTCCGCCGGCCGGCTGCGTAATAGCAACCGGAATGTCAGTATGTTCAAATTCACGGAAATCTTTTACTAAGCTTGCAACAAAGAAGGTAACGGATACCCAGCCAATGGTCCACAAACCACCAAATGTCCAGCCCAGATAATTATTTTTTGATTTTGCCCTGATGATACGGCGCACTACCCAGGTAATAAAACCGATCAAAGGAACCAGCAGGAAGAATATTAATGTACCCCAGGCAAATATTTGCTGCCATTTACTTGTCCATAAGAAATTATTGATTGGCCACCAGGCTACACCGCCAAATAATAATGCGATCAGTGTAACAAATAATGCGAATGCAATGGTTCCGGCAATAAACAGGAAGAAAACTTTAAAAAGCACTCCGAAAGCATGGCCGATGCCACCGCCGCTTCTGCGCACTGTTTCATTTACTTCCGATGCAAAAGCCTTGCCTCTTGTGTTGGCAAAATCCTTTGCCTTATTACTAAAACTTTGTGCCGATTCTTTCACCTCTTCTCCCCAGCCCTTCATTTTCTCTTTCATATTTTCCATTCCTTCTCTTACATTCTGACGAATCCTGTTCACATCTACCGTTTCTCCTCTCATCTCCATTTTCTGGTAATCACTATTAGCTTCTGGTAACACAATCCATAAAATGATATAAGCAAGGATAAATGTTCCGCTCAATGAACCAAAACCAAGGTTCAATGCAAAGTCAACATCATAATGCCAGCGAAAACCATTGAGAATTCCTACTAAAATGCTCAACAGGAGAGGGGCTGCAAAGATCAGGCGGATGGTGGAAGCACTTTTATTAAAATAAGCTGCCAAACCGCCGGCCACACCACCAATTACTTTATCATCAGGATTTCTATACAATCGCTTACCAACATATCCCTCCAGATCCTTAGGCGGAAGTACGATCCATAATATTATATAAGCAAGGAAACCAAAGCCAAAGCCTCCGAAACTAATTATGGCAAAGAGTATCCTTACAATAGCAGGGTCTACATTCATGTAAGCGGCAAGTCCACTACAAACACCGCCGATAAACTTATCATTGGTATCACGATAAAGTCTTTTGCTTTTCTTTTCACTGTAAGTAAAATTGGGCTGTGTACCTGGCTGGGCAGCCTCTGTTGTTTCCTTTTCTTCCGCTTCAAAATCTTCCACACTTCCCATAGAACCGATGATCTCTTCAATATCCTGGTCGGTAACAGCATTAGCACCTTTACGAATTTTTTCATTCATCAGTTCTGCAATGCGGCTTTCGATATCATTGATAATTTCATCACGGCCCTCTTCATTGGCAAAGTAGCGGCGAAGGCTTTCTATATAAACCTGCAGCTTTTCATAAGCTGAATCTTCAATCGGGATAACCCGGCCGCTCAGGTTTATGTTTATTATCTTTTTCATGTTGTAATTATTTGGTTGAATCAGGTTGATTAGTTGGTAGGTGTGGTTGGTGTTTCACCGGGCTTTTTACTGGTCAGTGCATTTACGCCATTGTACAGCTCATTCCAGGTTTGCTCCAGTTCTTTATAAAAAGTTTCGCCTTTTTCTGTCAGCGAAAAGTATTTGCGGGGAGGGCCCGAGTTGCTTTCCACCCAGCGATAAGTAAGCATGTCTGCATTCTTCAACCGGGTTAGCAATGGATACAGGGTTCCCTCGAGTATCTGGAGATTGGCTGCCCGCATTTCCTCCACAATGTCACTGGGGTAGGCCTCGCCCCGGCGAATAATGGAGAGAATACAGAATTCCAAAATCCCCTTCCGCATCTGGCTCTGTGTGTTCTCGATATTCATGATAATCGTCGTTTTTTAACTTGACAGGTCAAAGATAGGGTGATATTTGGTACTATGCAAAACAAAGTACCATTTTTTTTAGAGTAATGTAGATACAATGGAACATAAATAAATTTAAAATGTTGATAATTAAATACTTTTAACAAATTAATAGTCACACATATTTAGACTGTCGGTTTTAATTCATGATAAGCGATCTTTGAACCAGATCAAAATCCTGAGCAACTTAATCTTATGTCAATACTAAACTACCGTTACTTCATTGCCCTTTTTATATATACTTCTCTACTGTATTCCTGCTCGAACAAATACAATGCTTTTCAAAGCCGATATCAATTTTCCAGTTCAGATGGAAAACCGGCCTACAATGAGTTGGATTACTGGGCAGCACATCCAAGGAAACAAGATCCGTCAGACAGTGTGCCTGCACCTTTGCGAAATGAAAGCCGGGATACCATTGTCGACGTCTTTTTTCTCCACCCCACCACTTTAACCAAAAAGAAAGACAAGCATATTGCAAACGCTGCAATTAATGATCATTCTATTAATGCCAAAACAGATTATTCATCCATACTTTACCAGGCAAGTGTGTTCAACCAATCCTGTCGTGTTTTCGCACCCCGATACCGGCAGGCGCATATTCAGAATTTTTATTCCAGCGATACAGCACTTGCAAAAAAAGCATTTGACCTGGCATACGAGGATATCAGGAACGCCTTTCTATACTACCTACAAAACTGGAACAATGAAAAACCAATAATAATTGCAGGGCACAGCCAGGGCGCACTGATGGCCGAACGACTACTAAAAGAATTCTTTGAAGGAAAAAAATTAGAAAAAAAGCTGGTGGCTGCTTATATCATAGGGTGGCCGGTACCACAGGATTATTTTACTACTCTGCCCATGTGTAAAGATTCAGTGCAAACGGGCTGTGTGATCAGCTGGAGAACATTTCGCAAAGGCTATGTTCCTTCATACCTAAAAAAATCAAAAGAGGTTGCCCTGGCCACCAACCCGTTGACATGGAGCACAGATGACCGGTATGCTGCAAAACAATTTAACAAAGGCAGTGTGCTGACCAAATTCAATAAAGTATACGAACATACAACCGATGGTCAATTGGTAAACGGCCTGCTGTATGTTAAAAAACCACGGTTCCCCTGGAGTTTTTTATACTTCACCAGGAACTATCATATTGCGGATATCAACTTGTTCTATCTGAATATCCGGGAGAATGTCCGCCATAGAATTACAGCTTACAAATAATTAGCTGCCCCCCCAAATCAGCTTCTTTCTAAATCAGCAGTAATCCTGATGAGACTCATCCCTGACAAGGATTTTGTCAAGTACCTTTAAGGACAAATTAGCGGTTATGAAAACGATCATCATCCCCACCGATTTTTCACCAACGGCCACCAATGCTATGCATTATGGCATCGATATGGCAAAATCTATTCAGGCCAGCATCCTTTTATTGCATGTTTACCAGGTACCGGTTAGTTATACGGATACCCCGATCGTTTTAGTGTCCGTCGAAGAACTGAAAAAAGAAGCAGAGCAAAAATTGGAAAAACTGCACAAAGAAGTAGAACACCTTACTTCGGGAAGCATCAAAATTTAT
>JBGARY010000002.1:0-147436 GCA_044229985.1 Chitinophagaceae bacterium | reverse complement strand
ATGACAGTCTGAACAACCCGTTGGCAGCGTCCCTTACCGGCAACCGTTTTGGTTTTACCGGCCAGGAGTTTGACAGCGCCAGCAACAGCTATCGGTTCTTTTACAGAAACTACTCACCGGAAACGGGGGTGTTTAATCAAAGGGATTTAATAGAATACGGAGATGGAATGGGTATGTACCAGTATGTGGGTAACAACCCGGCGAATGGAGTGGATTTGTGGGGATTGCAGGAGCAATGTTCTGGAGATTTTCTACAATCGATGTCTGCGGGAATGGGAGGTAATTATATTGTACTCTGGGATGAAACACTCATAGGGGATAATTTAGATAATTTAATTGAAATACTTGCAGATAAAGGTGCAAATTTAAGAGATCTGGCCAATAGCGCTGAAGCGGAAGCAAGAAGTTTAGTCAGAGAAGGAATTGAGATGAGAAAAAGCAAATGGTTTCGTCCGGGAGATAACCTTGGAAAAAAAATTCAGGCTCTTAATCAGCTGGTAAAAGCGAAAGGATTTAATTTATCTGCTGATGCCGCAAGCAGCCTTAACACTACCATTTCTAAAGTAGGTGGTGCACTTAAAACAGGAGGCAAGGTCTTAGGTGTAATTGGTGGTATAGCCGTTGCTGTAGATGCAGGAATTAACGGGGCAAATACATATGAGTCTATTTCTGAAGGGGATACTTATGGGGCGTGGATCAATGGTAACAAAACAGTAGAATCCATTTCAAATCTAAATCCGATCAATGGGGGCGTAAATTTGATTTCTGTACTCTTCAGTGGACATACGGTAGCAGAAACTAGTGAACTCGTTGGCGAAGATCTTACTTTGGGTTTCCTTTACTGGGATGGAATACCTATTGGTAAATGGTCTAAAAATTTTTGGGAATGGAAGACTGCACCGGATGATATACTCGTTCGCAGAAACCAATGCCCACCCTCCGGCGGTAGCCGAAAATTCCCTCCCGGCCCTTTAACAGATGCAGCAAATGCTATCATGCAAATCCTGCTTACCTCCGACCCCAACGAAATCAAAGGCCCCGACGGCCAGCCGGATAAAGCATGGATCAGTGTAAATGACAGGATACCCTATACCATCTTTTTTGAAAATGATACCACGGCTACCGCACCGGTAAAATATTTGAAGATCACTTCGCCGGTGGAGCCGAAGCAGGATGCTGCAACATTAGAATTGGGTAACGTAGGATTTAATAATTTCTCCTTTGATATTCCGCCGGGTAATTCATTTTACTACCAGCGTTTAGATGCAAGAGATTCGGCCGGATTATTTATTGATATGACGGCAGGCTATGACATTGTTACCAATAATATCTTCTGGGAGTTCCAGGCAATAGACCCCATTACCCTGCTGCCGCCTGAAGACCCGATGGCTGGTTTTGTATTTGTACAGGATACCCTAAACCCGGAATATGGCCATGGCTTTGTCAACTTTACGATCAAACCAAAAACAAATGCACAGACATTGGATACTATAGATGCAAGGGCCTTTATCGTATTTGATGATAATGATACCATCCCCACCAATATACATAAGAATACGATAGATGCATTGCCACCTGTGAGCCAGGTAAATGCTATCAGCGGTAACGGTACGAACCCTATCACCCTTACCTGGACCGGCGCTGATGATGTGAACGGATGCGGAATAGATTATTATACAGTTTATGTATCAACAGACCTGGTGAATTACAATGTTTTGTTCCCGGAGATACGCAGAACAGATACTACATTCAGTTTGCCAACCGGGTTTAATTACTGCTTCTTTGTACTGGCAACAGACAGGGTAGGCAATAAAGAAATATTAAGGCAGGGAGTAACGCAATGCTCAACCATTGGTGGCCCGCTGCCGGTAACCTGGCTTTATTTTAACGGTACCAATGAGGGTAAGAACAACCTGCTGAAATGGGCTACCGGTACCGAGCAAAACAGTAAAGAGTTCAGGCTGGAGCGGTCATTGAACGGAACGGATTACAGCCAGATCGCAGTAATACCGGCCGCAGGTAACAGTACTACAGAGCGGCGTTACGAGTACACTGATCAGCGTATTGACCGGCTGAACAGCCGTGTCATGTTCTACCGGCTGAAGCAGGTAGATATGGATGACCGGTTCAGGTATTCCAATATTGTACGACTTAATTATAATAAGGAGGGCAATACACCGACGATTGTTTACCCGAACCCGACAAGAGGTGTTATTAATATATTGGTAGGCGACAGGTCAGTAATCGGCACTGAAGCTATAATCAGCGATGTGAACGGACGGATATTGAAGAAGGTTATTATTACAGCGGCCAACCAGCAAATTGATCTTAGTAATTATTCAAATGGATTGTACCTGGTCAGGCTTAGAAATGATGAAGTGCTGAGAGTAATGAAACAGTAATAATTTTCATGCCAGGGAAATGATAATTCTCCATTACAGGCCGCCAGGTTCTCCTGCCGGCCTTTTTATTTCGCATCAAAATCCACCACCACCTTTTCTGTTTTGGGATGGCTCTGGCAGGTGAGGATATAACCTTTTTCTACTTCTTCTTCTTCCAAACCCCAATGAACATCCATGGACACTTCGCCTTCCACTAATTTAGCTTTACAAGTGCAGCACATACCGCCTTTGCAGGCATAAGGAAGGTCTGCACCTTGTTTCAGCGCTGCGTCAAGAATTGTGGCGTTTCCATTTAAGGACAATTCAAAATCAAATGTGCGGCCATCCAGTTTTACCGTGATATTACTGACAGGTCCGGTTATCAGCCAGGAATCATCATCAGTCACCGTGTGCTTTTTCTGACCGGGTGAAGTGAAGAGTTCAAAATGTATTTTCTTTTTATCTATACCTTTTGCTTCCAGGTAATCTTTTACGGAGAAGATCATCTCTTCCGGACCACAAATGAAGAATTCATCTGTATTCTCATAATCAACAAGGCCGGACAGTTCATTCAATTTCTGAGCATTGATACGGCCGAAATTAATTTCCGTGTCTGTTCTTTCACGGCTTAAAATATGAACCAGGTTGAACCGGTTCATGTATTTATTCTTCAGCGCTTCCAGTTCCTCAAAGAAAATAATAGAACTGCGGTTCCGGTTGCCATACACCAGGATAAAACTGCTTTCCGGCTCAGTGGCCAATGTTGTTTTGATAATGGATAAAACAGGAGTGATGCCACTGCCGGCAGCAAAGGCGGTGTAATTTTTTTTATTTAATGGGCTCAGCTCAGTATAAAATTTACCAACAGGCGGCATCAGTTCAATTACAGTGCCTTTCTTCATTCTGTCATTGGCATAGCTGGAGAACACACCGCCTTTTACTTTTTTAATGGCTACCCTAAGCTGGTTGTCTAAGGGTGAAGAACAAATGGAATAAGTTCTTCTTACTTCATGCCCGTTGATTTTGGCCCGCATAGCCAGGCTCTGTCCCTGGCGGAAAGCAAACAGCTCTTTTAATTCTTCAGGCACATCAAATACGACCGAAACACAATCACTGGTTTCTTTTTTAATTTCCTTTACTGGTACCGGGTGAAAATGAATTGACATAAATCAGGATTGTTTTCTTAAGCCATCGATCATGATCATTACCATATTGTCTTCCAGTTCCTGGGCGCTGATGCGGGCCTTGCTGCGGTGCCAGCTTTCAATGCCGCTAACAGCATGCAGCATGATGAGAACTGCAGTTGGCGCATCAATTTTTCTGATCTCGTTCTTTGCAATGCCATCTTCAATGATTGAAGCAAACTTTTTGCGATAGCTTCTTCGCTGATTCTGGAAATTAGAGAGATAAGGCTCTTCCAGGTGTTTCCATTCCCTGTCGCTAACATAAACAGCTTCATAATTGCCTGTCATCTGTTTGATATGAAAACGGAGCAACTGCTCAATTTTGGCAATTGATTTATGGGAACTGCTTTCAATGGCTTCAATCGTTGTATTATAAACATTGGCTACATCAAAACAGATGGCTTCCAGAATCTCGTTTTTGGACCGGATATGATTGTACAGGCTGGCAGCTTCAATACCTACTGCTTCTGCCAAATCCCGCATAGAAGTGGCGGCGAAGCCTTTTTCCCTGAACATAGCAGCTGCTTTCTTCAGGATCAGCCCTTTTTTGGAAGCTTTTTGTCGTTGTGCTTTTGCCATAGTTTCAAAGATAACAAACCATGTTTTATTGGAAAATATGAGTTATATCAATATAGGTTGCCCTAATGGGCAGAAGCCCTTTTTTCAGGTAGCTAAAATTTAGGTAGGTTTGCGGCGCCTTACAGGCAGTCGGTAGTCTATAGTTGAGAGTGCTGAGCAAGGGCTACAGATTCAGGTACTAAAATATCAAGCAAAAATTTAATAGTAAGAATCATGTCACTTATCACCGTTGGAACCATGGCCTTTGATGCGATTGAAACGCCTTTTGGAAAAACCGATAAAATTGTGGGGGGGTCTGCTACCTATGTAGCTTATGCAGCCAGCAATTTTGTAAAACCAGTTCAGCAGATTTCCATTATCGGAAATGATTTTCCGGAGGAAGAACTGGCTGAGTTACGCAGCAGGGGTGTATGGCTGGATGGTGTAGAAGTGGTGCCTGATAAGAAATCTTTCTTCTGGAGCGGCCGTTATCATGAGGACATGAACAGCAGGGATACACTCGTTACTGATTTGAATGTACTGGCTGATTTTGATCCTAAAATTCCTGACAGTTACCAGGGAGCTGAATTTCTGATGCTGGGTAACCTGGCGCCAAAAATTCAGCTGAATGTAATACAGGAACTGAAGCAGCGGCCCAAGCTGATTGCCATGGACACGATGAATTTCTGGATGGAATCAGCTATGTCTGAACTGAAGATCGTTTTGAAGTATGTGGACATGCTGATTGTGAATGACGCAGAGGCAAGGCAACTGACAGGCCTTTTTTCATTGGTAAAAGCAGCCAAAGCTATTTTACAAATGGGGCCTAAATACCTGATCATAAAAAAAGGGGAACATGGCGCTTTACTCTTCCAGGATGATGAAGTGTTCTTTGCGCCTGCATTGCCATTAGAAGATGTATTCGACCCCACTGGCGCCGGAGATACTTTTGCCGGAGGCTTTATCGGTCACCTTGCAAAAACAGGTGATATTTCTTTTGATAATATGAAACGGGGAATTATTGTGGGCTCTGCTATGGCCAGTTTCTGCGTGGAAAAATTTGGCCCTACAAGATTAAAAGAAGTGACCTCAGAAGATATTTCCAGCCGCATTCAGCAGTTTAAGGATTTGGTGAGTTTTGATATAGAGTTGGTTTAGACTTGCGAGCCCCCCGAATGATTTTTTCCTTTAAAAGAAATTTACCGGGGGCGAAGCAACCTAATTATCCTGTTCAGCTCTTCACCTTTGTTCTGAGAAATTTTCTCAGTTAAATCTGTCCAATCAGGGTTTATGCTTTCTATAAGCTTGATTTTTTTAAGCCTTGAGCCTCCTTTAACCTGCTTCTCCCGTTTAAACGCATCAGCTGTAAGTGAAAAAACTTCATAATAAACCAGTTTATTGATATTATACCTGGAGGTGAAGCTATTTGTATAAACTCCGTTTTTGTGCTCATTAACTCTCCTGCACAAATCGTCAGTTGCTCCGCAATACAAAACTTTATTATGAGCATTAGACAGAATATAAAAGTATCCAGGTTTGTTCATGCTGACAGATATTTGGAGTTTGCTTCGGAAATTATAAGTACTCACTAAATTCGTAGATTAACGGCTTACGCCTTATAATTTCCTCGCAAGCACTACCACATTTTTTAACTGTTGCTTTTTCCCTTGCAGGTTAAATATTTCTGTAAACACAACATAAGTACCTACCGGCAGTTTTAGACCCTTATCATCCAGCCCGTCCCAGTTCCAGTAACCGTTTAGTCCCATCGTGCCGTTACGAACCAAATTACGAACCGGTCTGCCCGAAGGATCAAAGATGGTGATGTTGGCCACATACCCCGTTTCGGTTACAGCATATTGAATAGTGGCGATATCATCCCTGCCGTCATTATCTGGTGAGAAAACTTTTGGTGTTATTTCAATGGTGGCATTGATGGACTGGATTCTCTTGTATTGGGAATTTTGATATGTGGGTGTGCCATAGCCAGCCGTTGAGGCGGCGCTGGTCCAGTTGGCAGGGTCCTGTGATGGTGCATTCGGATCAATTCTTTCCAGCGCTACACCTTCTGCATTGTCAATGAGTTTAAAATGCCAGTCATCTTTGTATTTCACTTCATCAATCACATTGCCCTGGAAGTTTAGCGCCACTACTGTTCCTTCATCATCCGGGAATGAAGGGGGAGAGGAAATGATCAATACATTGTCCGGGTTCTTCACCAGGTATTGCAATGACAAGCTGGCTGCATCTTCTGTTTCCACGATATGATCACCGGGGAAAACGTAAAAGGGAACAGGGCTCAGTGCTTTTATCGAACTGACCACGCCACTGCTGTTACGGTTGGCGATATAAAGCTTTGATGCGTCAAATATTTTGTTACTGTTATTATAGAACTCCACATAATCAAAGGCATTGCTCCGGGGATTGAACAGTATTTCATTGATGATCCATTCCCCGGATGCAGCATCTGTTGGCAAACCAACCCTTACTTTATTCGCATTGCCAATACTATTGCCTTTACAATCCCTGATATTGGAAGCTGTAATAGTGTAAACGGTATTTGCAGCCAATGCACTGCCGGTTCTTAGTTGTACCATATTAAAAAGCGGCGCAAGGGAAGTGGCGCTGATCAGGGTAAGGCTACCATCAATGGAATAATTTGAAAGAGTAGCCCCAATCAAACTATCCACGGGTTCATCAAATACAAGTATGATGGTTGTGTTATCAGTAGTATAAGCTCTTTTTAATTGTGGAACGGCTGCATCATTATTTACTGCGTCAACTGAATTTTTCTTTCCCGGTGTACCCCCTGTTGTATTGGTGCTGGCTTTCCAGTTGCTCATACCGGCGCAGGGATTTTTGGTATCAACCATTTCCAGCGTCCAGCCGCCTTCTTTTTTCAATTCATTTTGATACCAGGCAGAGGTATAAGCCACAGCATGAATTGTTCTACCATTAGCTGCTCTAAGAAACAACTGGTCGCCATCATTATCCAGCGAAGGAAAACTGGTGACCGAAATGGTGGTGCCAAAGGCTGACATTGCTGCCACCGCACTGCCGGTGCAAACGATCACAAAACTGTCCGGCTGTAAAATAAAACCGGGCATGGGGCCGCTTTGACCGGTAGCATCACCAATGCGCCAGTTCTGCAAATTGATGGGAGCCGAAGTCGTATTTTTTAATTCAATCCACTCGTTATTTGGTAGTCCTACCTGTGGAGAAGGATCGGCCATTATTTCACCAATCACCACATCGTACCTGTTTTGGGAGAATAAACAAACAGGTGTAAGTATAAAAAGCAGTAAAATGGATAAGGTTGGTTTCATTATGTCAAGATAAATAATGATTTTAAAATTTGTGTACTACAATTTCGGATGAATTTTTGGTTGAAATAGCCTGCCCCTTTATTTTTGCCTGCCTGCCGGACAGGCAGACACCGCAATGATGATAGTGAAGCATACAAAACGCAATAAGAAACATTCCTGAGGGAAGGTTTGCAGCGTTATGTGTGTCAGCATAAAAGTTTAGCAGGCCTTCCAAACGGAAGGCCTTATTTTTTAACCTCACTCCTTATCGGCTAAAGGCAGAAGGGAAGTGAATAAAACAGCGTTTAATGAAAGTTGCAGTAGTAGGGGCCACAGGATTAGTTGGCACTAAGATGTTACAGGTACTGGCAGAAAGAAATTTTCCGGTTACAGAAATTATGCCGGTTGCTTCTGAAAAATCAGTTGGCAAGGAAGTGGAGTTCAAGGGAAATAAATATAAAGTGGTGAGCATGACAGATGCTATTGCTGCCAAACCTGCTGTGGCAATTTTTTCAGCCGGGGGAAGCACTTCGCTGGAGTGGGCCCCCAAATTTGCAGAAGCAGGAATAACTGTGATCGATAATTCGTCTGCATGGCGGATGGATCCAGCCAGGCCGCTGGTGGTGCCGGAGATCAATGCGGATATACTGACTGTAAACGATAAGATCATTGCTAATCCTAATTGTTCTACTATACAAATGGTAGTGGCCTTAAATCCGCTGCATAAGAAGTATGGTATCAAACGAATTGTGGTGAGTACTTACCAGAGTGTGACTGGTACAGGAGTCAAGGCTGTTGATCAGTTAAAAGGTGAAAGGGTTAAAGAAGTGAAAGGGGAGAATACAGATTACCCGATGGCCTACAAATACCCCATTGATCTGAATGTAATACCGCAAATTGATATGTTTTTGGAAAACGGTTACACCAAAGAGGAAATGAAAATGGTAAAGGAAACCTGTAAGATCATGCGGGATGATTCTATTCGTGTTACAGCCACCACGGTTCGTATCCCGGTGATGGGCGGGCACAGTGAAAGTGTAAACGTAGAATTTGCCAATGATTTTGACCTGGCAGAAGTAAAATCAATACTGCAGTCTGCTCCCGGTGTTATTGTTGTAGATGATACTGCCACGCAGCAATACCCCATGCCGATGGATGCCCACGAAAAAGATGAAGTATTTGTGGGCAGGCTGAGAAGGGATGAAAGTCAGCCCAACACTTTAAACATGTGGGTGGTTTCAGATAACCTGAGAAAGGGAGCTGCTACCAATGCAGTGCAAATAGCAGAATACCTGCTGCAAAAGGGATTGATATAAAAAAAGGGCTTCACTGAAGCCCTTTTTTTATGATAAAAGTTTCTTAGAACCTTTCAGCTACTTTATTCCAGTTAACCACATTCCAGAAAGCTGCAAGATAATCAGCTCTGCGATTTTGGTATTTGAGATAATAAGCATGTTCCCAAACATCAACTCCGAGGATGGGTTTGCCTTTTACATCTGCTACATCCATCAGTGGATTATCCTGGTTTGGTGTAGAAGAAATAACGAGTTTGCCATCCTGTTCTATTAACCAGGCCCAGCCGCTTCCAAAACGGGTCATACCTGCAGCTGCAAATTTTTCCTTGAATGCATCAAATGAGCCAAACGCTGCATTGATGGCATCCGCCAATTTTCCCGTTGGTGCGCCGCCTGCATTGGGGGCAAGACTTTCCCAGAAAAAAGTATGATTCCAGTGACCACCGCCATTATTACGAACCGCTGGCGAAATACTGCCTGCATAAGCAACCAGTTCTTCCAGGCTTTTGTTTTCATTATCGGTGCCGGCAATGGCTTTATTCAGGTTGTCAACATAAGCCTGGTGGTGTTTGCCGTGGTGTATCTGCATGGTTTGTGTGTCGATATGCGGTTCCAGCGCATCATGTGCATAAGGAAGGGGTGCTAGTGTAAATGACATAATAAATTTATTTGCCCCCATCCCCTAAAGGGGGATTGAGGAAGTGAATAATAGTTTTGAAGAATAACAAATTTACACTGTGATAGTTGATTTTAATTTTTTATAAAAGGAATCTTTCCGAACTCGTAAATAATCGTTTTTATTTCTCTCCTTTAGGGGCAGTGGATTTCAGCCGGTTAAGTTTTTTGCCCTTTTCGGTAAAAGTTTCCACTATGCCTCTTGATTCAAGGTCGAGGCGGATGGATATAGTGTACCAGGGTATAGATTTTTTAAAAGACGGCATTTTCTTTTTGATGATGCCGACTACATCATCAGTCAGTTCAGTAAAGGTTTTGCCTTTGCTCCCCTTCAAACTTTGTAAAATGGCTGCTTTGAATGGTTCATAAATTTCAGCAGCGATATTAAACTGGCTGCCGGTGCGGGGATGGGTAGTAGTCACCTTCTTTCGGATAGCCGCTTTTGCCATGTGTTATCTTTTTGATTTAAAGAAATCTTTCATCAGCTGCGCACATTCCTCTTTCATCACCCCTCGTATCAATTCTGTTTTAGGATGAAATGGCCAGTTGGCACCGGCTGTTTTCTTATAACCATTCTTTTCATCATCAGCGCCGTAGACCACTTTGCCGATCTTGCTCCAGTAAGCTGCGCCGGCACACATAAAACAAGGCTCAACTGTTACATATAGTGTTCCCTCCGGCAGGTATTTGCTTCCCAGCGAATTAAAAGCAGCAGTTAGGGCAATCATTTCAGCATGGGCAGTCGGGTCATTTAACCTTTCAGTCATATTATGACCCCGGGCAATGATCTTGTCATTCACCACTACCACGGCGCCAATGGGAATTTCTTCTTCTTCAAATGCTTTCCGGGCTTCCTTCAGCGCCTGCATCATGAAATATTCGTCCGTCATATTTGTGTACCTTGTTATAAAATTAGAACTAATGTCAGATATAGCCAGCCTGGAAAAAATGCGGCAATACTTTAACGGCGGGGAAACAAAACCGTATTCATTCAGAAAGGAACAATTAAAAAAGCTGAAGGCTTCTATTTTAAATCATGAAGAGCAACTGTACGATGCATTATATACTGATTTGAAAAAAAGCAAAGAAGAAACCTGGGTGACTGAAACCGGCATGGTGATAGCGGAACTAAATGCGGCTATAAAGGATTTGCGAAACTGGATGGAGCCGGAAAGGGTGTCAACAAACCTGCTCAATCTTCCTTCGGGCAGCAGAGTAATGAGAGAGCCGTTAGGCGTTGTGATGATCATTGGTCCATGGAATTATCCTGTTCAGTTACTTATTAACCCGCTTATCGGTGCTATAGCAGCAGGTAATTGTGCGGTGATAAAGCCCAGTGAATTGGCCCCTGCAACAGCCGCAGTGATAAAACGCATCGTTGAAAACGCTTTCCCGCCTGAATATATTCTTTGTGTACAGGGAGAGGGCCAGGCGCTGATACCTGCTATGATGAACAACTTTACGTTTGATCATATTTTTTTTACGGGCAGCACAGCTGTTGGCAAGATTATTTACAAAATGGCGGCCGAAAGATTGGTGCCGGTTACTTTGGAACTGGGGGGTAAAAGCCCCTGTGTGGTGGAAAGCGATGCGAATATTAAAGTGGCAGCCCGACGCATTGCCGTCACCAAATTTTCTAATGCAGGACAAATGTGTGTGGCGCCGGATTATGTGCTGGTGCATGCATCGGTAAAAGATAAATTGCTGAGTGAGTTAAAAGCAACATTGCCAAAGTTTTTCAGCGAAAAGCCGGAAGAAAGTTATAACTACGGAAAGATCATTAATGAAAGACAGTTCAACAGGATTGCCGGTTACTTGTCAAACGGTTCAATCGAATTTGGTGGCAGAACAGATAAAGAAAAACTGTTTATTGAGCCCACTATCCTTACTAATATCTCTTTAGATGCACCAGTGATGAATGATGAGATATTCGGCCCTGTGCTTCCTGTTATCTCCTTTGAGACAATGGAAGAGGCAAAGGCCATTATTGACCGGCATCCCAACCCCTTATCATTTTACATTTATACATCCAGTTCCTGCAAAGAAGAAGAGTGGTTGCAGGCGATACCTGCTGGGGGTGCCTGTGTCAACAACTCCAGCTGGCACCTGACCAATCATCACCTGCCCTTCGGTGGCCGGGGGTTTAGCGGAATGGGCTGTTATCACGGCAAATACTCATTTGAAACCTTTAGTCATAAAAAGGCGGTAATGAAAACACCCACCTGGTTTGACCCGGCCATCAAGTACCCGCCATTTAAAGGAAAATTGAAATTGTTTAAATGGGTGATTAAATGAGAAAACTAAAAAGGCTGATAATTGTTCTTCTGTTACTCATCACTGTTTTTGTGGTGTATGTGGAAATTGTCAACCGTAATTCAAAGAATATGACGTACCGACAGAAAGTATTAAAAGCTGTTTACCCTGCCTTTATGTGGATTACCAAACTCACCGGCACAAACACAAAAAAAATGAAAAACGAATCTGCAAAATCCCCGGTTGTGTCATTTTATGATTTATCCGCCACACAAATCGATGGAAAGGAATTAAAGTTTGCTGACTTTAAGGGGAAAAAGCTTTTGCTGGTGAATACGGCTTCTGATTGCGGCTACACTAATCAATATGCCGATCTGCAAAAACTATATGATCAATTCAAAAACAAACTACTGGTGATCGGTTTTCCGGCCAATGATTTTAAAGAACAGGAAAAGGGAACGGATGAAGAAATAGCACAGTTCTGCCAGAAAAACTATGGGGTTACATTCCCCGTTATGAAAAAATCAGTGGTGATAAAATCAGCACAACAAAATCCGGTATATCAGTGGCTGACTGATTCTTCAAAAAACGGATGGTGTAACCAGCAGCCTAGTTGGAATTTTTCCAAATACCTGGTAGATGAAAACGGAGTACTTGCCAATTATTTTGATCCTTCTGTTTCCCCGCTGAGTAATGAAATAACTGATAAACTCAGGTAACCGAAGATGAATTTTAACGACATCATTGGCACTATCGGGGTAAGCCTCATTTTGCTTGCCTACTTCCTCAATGTTTTTGGCTGGCTCAGCAACAAAAACAAAGTATTCTACCTGTTGAATATCGTTGGGGCAGGATTGGCCTGTTATGCATCCTGGTTGATACAGTACTGGCCATTTGTGGTACTGGAAGGAGTGTGGTGTCTTGTTTCAATTATCGGGTTATTGAAATCAACACCGAATAAAAAGCCTACTGGTTAAGTATGGCTGCAATACCTTCCCTGTAGCTGGTAATGCTGAAGGAGGGGAAAGCCTTTCTGAACTTGTCGCTGCTGAAAATATAATCCTGCTCAAACTGGTAAAGCAATTCTTTGATTTCCCTGATATTCGATACAAATAATCCCGCCATATTTACCATAAATCGGGGAAGAATACCGTAATTAATTTCTTTGCCTGTTACTTCGTTAATCAATTGCATGAATTCTTTACCTGTCGGAAAGCTATTATCACAGGGCAAATGCCATGTCTGGTTCCATGTATTGGGAGAATTGGCCAGTAATGCAGTTGCTTTTCCGGCATCAGGTGTATAAATAAATGTTCTTTTCGATTTATCTGTGATCAGCCATTGCGCCTTCTTGTCTTTTCGGATATTATCAAATACCATGGCGTTGACCACACTCAGTGTTTTACCAGGTCCATAAAATTCCGGTGCCCGGCAGATCATAGCAGTAAGATTCCCGCTTTTTACTTCATCCAGAAGCATATTAACAATAGCAGCCCTGATTTTTCCCTTTTCACTGGTGGGATTAAAAGTTGTTTCTTCTGTCATGATGCCTGTGACCGGCCCATACATATAAATGTTATCAAAGAAAACGAGTTTGGCTCCCTGTTTTTTACAGGCATCAATCACATTACGCATAACAGCTGGCCATTGTTCCCGCCACACCGTTGTTTTATAAACTAAACCTGCAGTGAGGTAAACAATTTCAGCACCTTTTACAGCTGCTTCCGTTTGCGCTGCATTCAACAGATCGGCAGCAAAAAGTTCATCGGTCTCATTTACTTTTTTGGGATTACGGCTGACCAAACGAATAGAAGAAGTATAAGCCGTTAAGGCTTTGGCCAGTTCAGTACCAATAACACCACTGGCCCCGAGTATGGTTTGCATAAAGTTATTTGTGTGAAGTTACACCGACCCTAATTAACCGGGCACTTTTCGTGATAGTTGATCAGTTCGATGGGAGTTTTTTCAAAAGTATAACCTGTGTACACCTTTTCAATTTCGTTCAGAACGGCATCAATTTTTTCAACTGATTTAAGGGTTACCAGTTTGTTGCGGTATTCTTTGATATTCGGGAGGCCTTTCAGGTAGTTGGCATAATGCCTTCTCATTTCATTTACTCCTACTACCGGGTTTTTCCATTCAACAGATTTATGTAAATGTTTTTTACAAACAGCTACCCGGTCTTCAATCGTGGGTGCTGCTAAATGTTCTCCTGTTTTGATGAAATGTTTGATCTCATTAAATATCCAGGGATAACCTATAGCCGCCCGGCCGATCATGATACCATCTACACCATACCGGTTTTTGTATTCCAGTGCTTTTTCAGGAGAATCAATATCACCGTTGCCAAAGATGGGAATCTGAATGCGGGGATTGTTTTTCACCTTACCGATTAATGTCCAGTCGGCTTCACCTTTATACATCTGTGTTCTGGTACGGCCATGAATAGCAAGTGCCTTGATACCCACATCCTGTAAACGTTCGGCAACTTCTTCAATGTTCCTGGTACTATCATCCCAGCCCAATCTCGTTTTTACGGTAACGGGTAAGGAAGTGGATTTTACAACTGCCGAAGTCAGCCTTACCATCAGGTCAATGTCTTTTAGCACACCGGCGCCGGCGCCTTTCAGGGCTACTTTCTTTACCGGGCAACCAAAATTTATATCGAGTAAATCGGGATTGGTTACTTCCACAATTTTGGCAGCCAGCGAAAGGCTCTCTTCATCACCGCCAAAAATTTGTATGCCAACGGGCCGTTCGTAGTCAAATATGTCCAGCTTCTTTCGGCTTTTGATGGCGTCCCGGATCAATCCTTCGCTGCTGATGAACTCGGTGTACATTAAATCAGCCCCGTTGTCCTTGCAAACGGCACGGAACGGCGGATCGCTGACATCCTCCATCGGTGCCAGCAACAGCGGGAAATCAGGAAGTTGTATGTTGCCTATCTTTACCATTTAAGAAACGGCAAATTTACAGCTTAATCAGCAGAGTTTATGTACGACAGTCATTCGAAAGGAATATCCTACACAGCAGGTTTTTTTATGCTGATTGCCTTTGCAATAGCAGGCTCAATACTTGCAGGCATATTAAGCATACCGGTATGGACAAACATGACAGGTCTTCCTATCACCAGCATGGAAAAAGCCATCAGCGATCCGGTCAACAGTAATGCAGTGAAAGTTATTCAATGTATCTCGGCGATATTTGGTTTCTTTCTGCCCACACTACTTACTGCCAAAATGATGAGCAGAAAACCATTTCGGTTATTAGGCTTCACCGGCAACAGTAATTTTACTGAAGCATCTTTAGTTATAGGTATCATGCTCACCGCCCTGTTTGTTTCCGGTGGATTTGCCTGGCTGAATGAACAGATTCCCATCACCGAATCACTGAGAAAGACCTTCGACAAAATGGAAGGTGATTACAACAAACAGGCAGAAGCAATTTTGAGCCTTAACAGCACCTTTGATTATGTGGTTGCCATTCTGGTCATGGCTTTTTTGCCGGCGCTTTGTGAAGAAACTTTATTCCGGGGCGGTTTGCAAAATTTCCTTACCCGTGCCACCCGCAATGCCTGGCTGTCTGTTGTAATTGTAAGTATCCTTTTCAGCATTGCTCATTTTTCTTACTATGGATTTTTGTCAAGAGTCTTCCTCGGAGTGATGTTGGGATTGATCTACTATTTCTCCGGTAAACTCTGGCTGAGCATACTGGCGCATTTTGTCAACAATGCACTGGCCATTACAGTAGTGTATGTATATAAACTGCAGGGGAAACCCATGGCAGAAGCCATCAAGGAAGGGAATGACACGGCCTATTGGGGATTTATCGCCTTGCCTGTAGTGATACTTTTGCTGTTACTGTTTAAAAAGTATGCGAGAAAACCGGAAGAAGAGTTGCCCCCGGCTGATAAAAATGAAGAACTCCGAAATACACCATTTTATTAAAGTATCACCCTGCCATGGCATTTAACTGGTCAGTTTTTAAAACCCGGGCTCTTACAGCAATTGTATTTGTGGCAGTCATGCTGGCGGGACTACTTTGGAATAAATGGAGCTTTTTCATTCTATTTTCCGTCATTCATTTTGGTTGCTGGTGGGAGTATCTAAAGCTGACAGAAAAAATTTACAGTACTTCCATTCACATCAATGCAAAACTGGGTTTCATGCTGGCCGGTTATGGACTGATGCTTTGGTTTTGTAAGGATAATTACCATATAGCCGGTTATAGCCTTTCCGAAAATTTTTCTATGCCTGTTTCAGGGGCAGGATTTCTTTTATTGATCATTGGCATATTTTTGACCAACCCGGTGCATCTGCATGCATTTGGAATGGGATTGCTGGGCCTTCTCTACATCTCACTAAGCTGGGGGTTGATGATGGATTTGACCGGATTTATTGATTCCTTCTTTTATGGAAGCGATATTGTTTTTTCGGCCGGCAGTTTAAAAATTTTCTTTGTGATCATTCCGATTGTGATCATTGCCACCATCTGGATCAATGATACGATGGCCTATATTGTTGGTTCCCTGATTGGCAAAACACCGCTGTCAAAAATATCACCTAAAAAAACATGGGAGGGAACCATAGGAGGTATTATCCTGGCCATTGTTGTGGTGGGATTAATGGCGAAATTTTTTATTCCCCTTCAGTATCATTTGCCGGGCTTTGTGTTTGAGATAGATAGTTATCATTGGTTTGTTATTGCTGCCATCGCCGCCATTGCCGGAACGTTCGGCGATCTGCTCGAATCCAAATTAAAACGAATGGCTGGTGTAAAAGACAGCGGCCAGATCATGCCCGGCCATGGCGGTTTTATGGACCGTTTTGATTCTTTGTTATTGGCAGGCCCAGTAGTGTGGTTTTATTTATTCCTTATTTTTTAGCTGTTAATTTTACGAATTATTTGATTTAAATTCGACTATACCATTAAATCAACTTGTATGAGAAAGTATGTAATACTATTCCTTTTATGTTTTTTATGCACTGACTTTATTTATGCGTCAACTCCTGTTATTTCCAAAGCTCCTTTTCCCCTTCCCCATGCACTGTATAAAATGCCGCTGAAAGAGCTGGTGAAACTTAAGCATAAGGATATTATTGTTATTACTGGTAAGCCCTTGAATATGGAGCAACGGTTTGCCATGAGTTTTATGAGAGGTGCTATGAAAAAGGCCATTCGTTCTAACCCGGATATTTCAGCAGGTGAGTTTTTTGCTAATAAAAGGAAAATGAAAGGCTGGCTATTGGTATTGCTGATTATTTTAGGGGTGATGCTGTTAGCATTCATCATTTTTGCCATTGCTTATGGTGCAGGGCAGGAGTAACCAGTTATTATTATTTTTCTGATCAAACAGAGCTGACAATTGGATGCCTGCAGGTACTTATTGCTTCAGGGACAGTATATTTGCCGCATGACAATCCACAAAGAAGGCTATAAGACCATTGCATACAGTACAATTGTATTTGGAATCATCAACCTGGCTTCGTTTTATTTTTTAAGCCCCTCGGCTCCTTATATCAGCCTTCTGCTTTTTATTATCACCCTCGGATTGCTGCTCTTTTTGATTTCTTTTTTCCGGATACCCAAAAGAAATCATACCATTCAGGAGAATGCAATCGTTGCCCCTGCAGATGGTAAAGTAGTGGTGATTGAGGAAGTGCAAGCCGATGAGTACTTTACAGACCGGCGCATCCAGGTTTCTATTTTCATGAGTCCGCTGAATGTGCATGTAAACCGTAATCCAGTTAGCGGTGAAGTGTTGTACAGCCAGTACCACAAAGGCAAGTACCTGGTGGCATGGCATCCTAAGTCATCTACGGAGAATGAAAGACATTCTGTGGTGTACCGCAGCAACAGCGGAAAAGAAATACTGGTAAAACAAATTGCCGGGGCCCTTGCCAAACGTATCGTTAATTACCTGCAACCCGGTATGCAGGTGAAGCAAACCGAAGAAATGGGCTTTATCAAATTAGGCTCAAGGGTAGATTTGCTGCTGCCGCTGGATGCAAAGATCAATGTAAAGATCGGTGACAAGCCACAAGGTGGTGTGACGGTGATTGCAACCTTATAAGGGATGCCACTAAGCCACCAGGAACTCAAAGAGTTTATTCACCTGATATACTCAGCGTACTTTGTGTCTTTATGTGACACTAAAAGATCCCTTCTAACTCCTTCAACGAATAAACCGTATAAGTCGGTTTATTATCATTTATTAGTTCTATTTTATCTGTCAGATGGTTCACATGTATTTGATCAATTCCCGCATTCATAGCGCCTAAAATATCCACTTCCATGGTATCGCCGATCATAATGCTTTGCTCCGGGGCTGCCCCGGTTTTCTGAAAAGCATAATCGAAGATCTCCTTATGTGGTTTCAGGCTGTTGCTGCCTTCCGAAGTAATCACATGCCGGAAATATTTATCTAGTCCTGAATATTTCAGCTTGCTGTGCTGTGTTTTTTCAAAACCATTGGTGATCAGGTGCAGCTCATATTTTTTGGCTGAGAGATAGTCCAGTATTTCAAAAGTGTAAGGAAAAAGTAGCTTCCGGGTGGGCAGCAAGTCGAGGAAGCGGACTCCCATTTCCCTGGCCAGTGGTTCATCTGCAATTTTGAAATCCAGCAAGGTCAGCCACATTCTCTTCCAGCGCAGTTCATCTACTTTGATATAGCCGTTGCGGTAGCGATCCCATAGTTTATCGTTGTGTACGAGATAGTTTTTGTGAAATAACTCAAAATCATGGATACCCTTTTCGGCCAGGTTGAGTGAATGGTACAATTCATCCAGGGTTTGACGGCTGTTGGCTTCGAAGTCCCAAAGGGTGTGGTCCAGGTCAAAAAAAAGGTGACGGTATCTCATGCCTGCAAAGTACGAAGTACAAAGTAAGAAGTACGGTAAAAATGTTCGTACTTCGTATTTCTAACTTCGAATTATGAATGTAGTTATCACCGGTGCTTCAAAAGGAATCGGAAAAGCCATAGCAGAAATTTTTGCCGCATACGGCCATCATTTGTTCCTCTGTTCAAGAGGCGAAGTGGCTTTGTATAAAACCATGGAAGAGTTGATGACCAAATATCCTGCTGCTATCATCAAAGCAAAGCCTTTTGATCTCAGCCGTAAGGAAGAGGCCAAGGCTTTTGGCGCCTGGTGCCTGGAATATGGTGTGCCGGACGTACTGGTAAACAATGCAGGCTTTTTTGAACCGGGCAGTGTGCACAATGAACCGGAAGGAACACTGGAAAGCCAGCTGGCAGTAAACCTGTACAGCGCTTATCATGTCACCCGGGCCGTACTGCCCTGGATGATGGAAAAAAGATCGGGACATATTTTTAATATGTGTTCCATAGCATCGCTGGATGCTTATGCCAATGGCGGCGCTTACAGCATCAGCAAATTTGCCCTGTACGGATTCAGCAAAAACCTGCGGGAAGAAATGAAGCCGTATAATATAAAAGTAACTGCCGTGCACCCCGGTGCGGTAATGACTGATTCATGGGGCGATTTTGACAACAGCCAGCAACGCATCATGGAAGCAGCAGATATTGCCAAACTGGTGTATGCTGCTTCGCACTTATCACCGCAGGCCTGCGTGGAGGATATTGTGGTGCGACCGCAGTTGGGGGATTTGTAGATATAATCTTGTTATATATACCAGCCTTTTTTGACTGAAAGATTTTTTATGCGATTTTTATTACTGACTATACTTTTTCTTTTTTCCAATTCCATAATCGGGCAAAGGGTTGATTTCAAAAATGATTCTTTATTTATCAATTCCTTTTTTGTGAATGGAAAAACCAGTAAATCAACTTTAGATAGCTTATTGAATCAAAAAGGAAAAGAAAAAAGTATGACCGGTAAGCAGAAGCCAGGTACACACACAGCTATTAAATGGGCAAGGATAACTTACAGCAAGCTTGGACTGATGTTTAGTAAAAATGGCTATGATCCTGCCGCCCTTGCTGTGGCAGTAAAACTCCATAGGAATACAAAACCTGATATTGACTGGAATAATATGCCTACAAAAGTCTTTAACGGAGAACTTTATATTGACGGTAATTATATGAACGATAAGCGAACAATAGACCAATTGCAAACGATGCAAAACTGTAAGATTAGCTGCCAGGAATCTTCTTTTGCAGGGCATACCGGAATAACTCAATGTCAAATAATATGTCTGGATACAAATATCAGGGCACTGTTTGATTTTCAGACAAATGAACTCACCTGTGTTTTTATAGGATATTCAAAGCCATATTAAAGCCAGATCAGCAGGTAAAAGTATAGAATAAGCAAATCCCGAAAGTGATATTTAAACCGTCCTTCTGCCCAATTCCCCCTCCCATAACTTTTACATCCTCTTTTTCAAAAGCATCTTTACTTTAGCCGGGTAATTATGCGATTTTTTTTCTCTATAGCGTTTTTGTTGTGTTCGGCTTTATTGCAGGCACAGGTTAGTTTTAAAACCGTGGTGCCTCAGCAGCCATTGGTGGCCGGCGAATCTTTCCAGGTGCAGTACATATTGGAAGATGCTGATAATGCCAGTAGCCTGAAGCCGCCGGTCTTTAAAAACTTTCGCTATGTGACGGGGCCCAACCTCTATACCGGCACTGTTCCATCCGTTCATGGTTCAAAGTCGCTAAGGAATTTTGTGTACACCCTGGAAGCTACCCGACCGGGCCGGTTTTTGATTCCCGGCACTACCGTTGTTGCTGACGGACAAATACTGCAAAGCGATGATGTGTGGGTAAAAGTGATTACAAAAGAGGAGGCCACGTTAATGTTTGGCCGGGAAATGGCCGCCATGAGTTCTGATTATATCCTTCGCCCGGGTGAAGATCCTTATCAAAAGATCAAAAAGAATCTTTTCCTGAAAGTGCTGGTTGATAAACATAGTTGCTATGCCGGTGAACCGGTTACAGCTACATTTAAACTGTATTCAAGGCTGGAATCAAAATCAGATATAGTTAAGAATCCCGGTTTCTATGGCTTTACTGTTTTTGATATGGTGAACCTGTCCGATAAACAGGTAGCAGCTGAAATGCTGAATGGAAAGGTGTACGATGTGCACACCATCCGCAAAGTGCAGCTCTATCCCTTGCAGGCCGGGTCTTTCACCATCGACCCGATGGAAGTGAAGAATAAAGTGGAGTTTTCCCGAAGTGTCGTAAATAAAAAAACGGAACAGGAAATAGCAGAGGGCATGCTGGGTGGTGCAGAAGATGAACCCACCAATAAGGATGCTGAACTGTTTGAAAGCAGCATGGCAAGCGAAGCGGTGACCATTAATGTAAAACCTTCACCCGAAAAGAACAAACCTGCTATATACAGCGGGGCAACCGGTCAGTTTCTGATCAGTGCTTCCCTGCTAAAAAGAGAATTGAAAAAAAATGAAGAAGGCTGGCTGGAAGTTGCCATAAGCGGTAATGGAAATTTTTTGCAACTGACGGCACCGGGTGTGCAATGGCCATCAGGCATTGAAACATTTGAACCGGTTAACGAAGACAAACTGGATAAAACAAAAACGCCGTTATCCGGCAGCCGCACCTTCCGCTATCCTTTTGTTTGTACCCGGGAAGGTGGCTTTGAAATTCCGGCTATTTCTTATGCTTTTTTTGATCCCGATAGTAACCAGTACAAAACTGTTACGACCAAACCGGTACGATTCCTTGTAAAAGGCGAACTGGTGAAGGAGGTGAAAGCCGGAGAGAACAAAAAATCCATCAGCAGGATCAACAGTAAAGCCAGCCTTGTAGCAGGCGGTATTGTGGCGGGGCTTTTTTTGGTTGTACTTGGTTATTGGTTATTCAGGAAGAAAGAACCGGTGGTGGTGAGAGTGGATGAAGTTTTGGTAAATGCACCATCGGTGGAAGAGCAACTACAGGAGGCTACACAACTGGCGGTGCATAATGATCCAGCATTTTATAAAGAGCTTCACCGGGTTATTTGGCAAAAGCTGGGACAGTATTTTGGCCTGGAAGGAACAAACCTGAAAAAAACAGCCCTGTTTTCGATCTTAGCTGAAAAAGAGATCAACACGGAAATAATTTCTGCCATTACTAACATATTGACAGAATGTGAGGCCCATCTTTATACAACGGCGTCGTTGGAAAGTGATAAGGAAAAACTACTGGCAGATGCCCGCAAAGTGCTGGCATCATTGGAATGATGCTTATTCAGCGTATTTATAACCCACACCCCTTACAGAATGGAAGTACTTCGGGTTGCGGCTGTCTTCTTCAAAATATTTGCGGAAGTTCAGGATGAAATTATCGATGGTCCTCGTGGTGGGGTACACATTATAGCCCCAAACTGATTGCAGGATCTTTTCCCGTGGCACTACTTCATTTTTATTTTCAATCAACAGTTTCAGCAGCATGGATTCTTTCTTACTCAGCTGAATTTTTTCACCATCGTTTTTGGTTGCTTCCTGTGCTTTGAAGTCAATTGTGTTGCCGCCAAAAGAATAGATATCGCCCAGCGTTGATTTATCCTGCAGCTTTTTGTTCTTATTGATGAGTTTATTTACCCGCAATAGCAACTCTTCCAGGTTGAAGGGCTTGGTCAGGTAATCATCAGCGCCTTTCTTTAACCCCAGCACCCTGTCGGCACTGGTATTTTTGGCGCTGAGTATTAAAATAGGTACTTCACTATTGGTGAGGCGAACAGTTTCCGTAACGTTGATGCCGTCCACTTCCGGCAGCATTACATCTAAGATGATCAGGTCAAAATATTCCGATTGAATAGCTTTCAGGGCAGCAGCGCCGTCAAAAGCAGAAGTAACATCATAGCCCTCCAGCTCAAGGTTCAGCTTCAGCGCTTCATGGAGGTTCTCTTCATCCTCCACCAGTAAGATGGATGTTTTGCGGTCAGTGCTCATGTTTTAAAAATGACTGCAAAAATACTGCCCTGTGGCAAATGGTTTGTCACCGAAATGTCGGCATTGTGGTCTTCGGCAATCTTACGGCAAAGGTATAACCCAAGACCGGTTCCCTGCGTTTTTCGGGTGGCTTCATTGCCGATGCGGTAAAATTTGGAAAACACTTTCTTCTTTTCATCCTCCGCAATACCCGGGCCTTCATCAATTATCTGTAATGCGACCTCCCCGGTTTCTTTTTTTAGTACAGCTTTGATGGGCTTTTCTTTGGAGGAGTACTTTACTGCATTCTCCAGCAGGTTGTTGATCAGCATCTGTAATAATAAAGGGTCACCCAATACTTCTGCATCCAATTCTATGTCCTCCAGGAATGTCCGGTCAGGAAACCGGTTTCGGAAATCCTGCAGGCAATCTTTCAGCAAGTCGGATAAATTAAGTTCATCATTGGTCTGGTTATAGCGGCCGCCTTCCAGTTGTGCTGATACAAGAATATTGTTGGTTAAAAAATTGAGCCTGTTGGTTTCATCAAGGGTGGTGCGCAGCAGTTTTTTTTGTTTCTCCGGGTCAAGATGGTATTTCTGCATCGTCTCCAGGTTCAGCCGGGTTACTGCTATCGGTGTTTTTAGCTCATGGGTTACAGCCATCATAAAATTTTGCTGCTGCTGCTGCAGTTTGAACTGGCGGCGGATAGCCCTGTATACAAATACTGCTCCGGTTAATATCAACAGCAGGAAGGTGATGCCTTCTGCAATGTACTTCCCGGTATTTCTTTTGGCTTCTTTGTCAATGGCACTGATGCGGTCACCCAATTCGGACACATTGAGTGAATCTTTTATTACATCAATGCTTTTATAGCTGAGATCTGCTATTTGTTTACTTTGTTTCTCAAGAGATATAAACCACCATACCAATGCGGCAATGATATAGGAGAAGAGTATGATGTAAAGTAAACTGGTTCGTTTTAACCTTTTACGGCTGTTGTCTGCCATGAGTTGTCGCTGTTATTGTTTCTTTTCCAGTCGCAATCCCACATTCATTACATGCTGCAGGGGATTTTCCCGCATTATCTGTTCAATAGTAAATGTATAATCGCCGGGCTTTCTGAAATAAAATTCCTGTCCGGCGGGTGTCAATAAAATCCGGTGTTCATATATATCATCCATGCCGCTGCCCAGCCAGCCTTTTTCATTGGTGGCGAGTACAAGGTCGTAGCGGCCGGTCCGGGTGCTGTCCTGGCCGGGTTGCCGGGTGGTGATGTTAACGTATATATTATTATAGTTGTATTTATCAGTATGCCGCAACACCACATAGAGCTTGTAAGGAACGGCAGTATCTTTTATAGTGAAGTTGAACACTGGTTTATAACTCATATCCCATGCATGACCGGGAATGGTCACCGATTTTTCATACAGCTCAATGGTTTGGCAGCTCTGTATAAAAAAAGAAACTGCCAGTAAGGGTAATAAAGTGCGGAGCAATTTTTTCAATCGGTTGTTTTTACAAAAGTAAAACGTTTCTGTAAGTCTGGATCAGGGCAAACCTTTACAGCACATTCAGCACCTGTTCTTTTGCTTTTTCCAGTTCATCTTTCATCAGTACCACGCATTTCTGTATGGTGGAATCGTAGGCTTTGGAACCGGTGGTATTGATCTCCCGGCCGATTTCCTGAAGAATAAAGGATAGCTTTTTGCCTTTGGCATCATCATTTTCATCAAGCAGGGTTATAAAATACTCGCAATGATTCTTCAGGCGCACCTGCTCTTCGCTGATATCTATTTTTTCAATATAAAAGATCAATTCCTGCTCCAGGCGGTTGCTGTCATAGTTTTCCTTTCCTACATTTTCTTCCAGCAGGCGGGTAATGCCTTCCCTTATTTTATGTTTGCGGAGCGGTTCCAGTTTGATCACTTCTTCCTGCTGTTGCCGGATGTTGGTAATGCGGGCCCGCAGGTCCAGTTCCAATGATTTTCCCTCATCCAGGCGATGAATATTCAGATCCTCAATAGCAGACTGCAGCACTTGCTGAAACTCTTCCCATTCTTTATCGGTCAATGTTTCGCTGCTGGGGGTGATGACCTCCGGTAATTTTACCAGTGTACTGAGAATGGAAGAGGGGTCGAGGTTTAGCTCAGCTGATAATTCAGCCAGCGGTTTATAATAGGCTTTGGCAAGATCGGTATTGATGGTAACAGGCTTGGTGTGGCCGGTATCTTTCAGGCTGATCTGGCAGTCCACACTGCCACGGCTTAATTTTTCGGAAAGCAGGCGGCGGATGTCAAATTCAAAAGGCTTTAAAATAGAAGGCAGTTTTAGTTGCAGTTCAAACTGTTTACCGTTCAGTGATTTGATATCTACGAGGAAGGTCCGGTTAGCTACATTTTTTTCAGCCCTTCCGAAGCCTGTCATTGATTTCAGCATGAAATGATTTTTAGATTGGCGTAAAGGTATTTTAAATAAAGTATTCGGGTTTATATAATAATAATGGTGACAATGCAGGTATTAAGAAATGCAATCAACAATGGTATAAAACAAAAACCCCTCTGGAGAAACCAGAGGGATTAATATATGGATGGGTTAGTAAGTACAGGGAAATAAATTTCCCTACACAATATTAAAAAGAATTTTCTTTATCCAAAAAATATTTCCAAAATATTTTATTAACATTTTAAAATTGCTTGTGGATAAACCAGCGTTGTTATCACTACTTTTTTTTGAAAAATTAATTCTGCTCAGAATTTTTTATCAATAACTAAAATAAAAAAACCGTTTTAATTATCATCTGAAATGCTTGACAGGTAATAGTTCTGTAGCATTGATATTTTAGTCGTTTACATTTTTTATTGATAAAATATTTTTCTTCCCGGCTGTTTTCATTACCCGGTTTCCTTTTTTACCTGCAAGCGAGCCAATAAAAAAAATTGACAGTAGACGATGAAAGTAGAAATATTACTACAATCTGGTCTTTGTTTAGCTTAACTACCTTTGCCTGACTGCGCCGGTATGCGGCGTTTAAAAAAATAAGCTATGCATTTTGATCAGCCAATTCCGGTTACCACCATTGCACAATTGATCGGTGCAGAAGTTACGGGCAATGTAAATGGATTTGCTACCGGTATAAATGAAATTCATAAAGTAGAGAAGGGTGATCTTGTTTTTGTAGACCATCCCAAGTATTATGATAAATGTATTCAGTCAGCCGCCAGTTTTATTATTATCAATAAAAAAACGGATGTGCCGGATGGGAAGGCTTTGCTGATTGTAGAGGAGCCGTTTGAGGCTTACCTGAAGATTGTGAATTTTTACAGGCCATTTGCACCTTCCATGAAAATGATCAGCGACTCTGCCGTGGTGGGTGAAGGCACGGTGGTAATGCCCGGTGCTTATATCGGTAACCAGGTAACTATCGGAAAGGATTGTATTATCCATCCAAATGTGACCATACTCGATCATTGTATTATTGGCGATAATGTAATCATCCAGGCAGGCACAGTCATAGGCAGCGATGCTTTTTATTATAACAAAAAAACCAACCGGGATATTCATTATAAGAAAATGAACAGTTGCGGCCGGGTGGTGATTGAAAACGGGGTGGAGATTGGCGCTAACTGCACCATCGACAGGGGTGTAAGTGCTGACACATTGATTGGTGCCGGTACAAAAATGGATAATCTCGTACATATCGGGCATGATACGGTTGTAGGCAAAAACTGCTTGTTCGCAGGTCAGGTAGGTATTGCCGGTGCTACTACCATTGAAGATAATGTCATTCTTTGGGGACAGGTAGGGGTAAGCAAAACACTAACGATTGGGAAAGACGCAGTTGTTTATGCGCAAAGCGGTGTGAAGGACTCTATACCCGGCGGTAAAGTTTATTTTGGCTCACCGGTGGAGGATGCCAGGGAAAAGATGAAAGAATTTGTCTGGATCAAACGTATTCCGCAATTATGGGAAAAGGTGATGGGGGGGTAAGGGGTGATTGTTTAATTGCTTGACAAGTTAATCAGGGTTTCCATTATTTGCAGAACACATTCAATCAAGCAGTCTAATCCGGTAGGTAATCATATGGCAACAGATCTGCTACATTCTTCCAGCTCCAGTAACCCTGGTTTATCCAGTCTTTTTGTTCATAGTAATAACCATTTTCGGTAATGGCTATTGTTTCTTTAATATCAATGTATGAAATGGGGTATTGTACATTTTTCGGTAAACCCATTTTTTTCAGATATTCTGGTTCCGGTTTCTTATTGGTATAAGCAATGCTCAGTTTTCTTGGGTACCATATTTCTATCTGGAGGGTACTGTCCATTGCACCGTAATAAAGGGTGTCATATGGATTATCCACCCGGTTGAATTTCTTTTCATTTTTTTCATCCAGCATATCAATTACCCAGCCGTCTTCGTACAAGCTGCTGTCATAGTAACTCCGCATGAAATGCAGTTTTGATCCTTCATAAGCCTTAGCCCTTGCCTTGTTCCATACCTGCTTCGTACTGTCATCAGCTTCCATTTCTGTATAAAGACTGTATCCCCGGTAAGAATTGACATGAGTATTGTAGAAATAGACAAAGGAATCTAATTGATATCGCAAATTGTAGCCAAGAGCATTGTTGGCAACAAGGATGGCATCAGTGGCCAGTACTTTCAGGCGGTTAGATCTTTTATAGTAGTAAAACTTCAGTACTTCAGGATTCAATAGTGTGCATTTTGCTGCGTTGGGTGTGGACCCAATAAAATTCTGGAAGAAGAAGTCGCCATATTTGGCCCAGCCATCGGCCACTTCATAAGTGTTTCTCAGAACCACTTCGCCCATACTCTTTTCCTCTTTCACCAATTGTATGTCTATTTTATTGTTCTCAGTAACCCTCAAAGTTTGGGTAAGGTAACCAGTATAGCTGAAGATCAGGTCATATCCTCCAGACTTTAAGGATAGGGTGAATTTCCCTTCTTTATCAGTTACTGTTCCCAAAGTTGTATTCTGGCAAAAAACGGATGCGTTAACTAAGGGCTCTTTTGAGGCGGAGTCAACTACTGTTCCGGTGATAACAAACTGGGCAGCAGACAAGATAGAAAAGCCGATAAAAAATACGGAAAACAGTAAACGATTTATTACCATAAGTAAGTATTACGGTTTAAAGATAACAGCAATGGGCTTACCGTTGCATGTCAACAATGGTGCCGGCGTATTTTTCACAGGCTTTTTTTATAGATTGTTCCAACGGGGTATAGGAAAATTCCGGGAAAGCTTTCAATAGTTTACCATTTTCAAACCAGGTCTGGCTTTGGGCCACCCTTGCACTTTCTTTGGTAAGCAAAGGACGTTTCCCGGTGAAAAAGGATTTTATTTTTTCCATCCTCCAGGCGATTGATAATAAGAACGGACTTGTTTTTCGGGTCGGTCTTTTTTTGCCAAATGCATCAGCAATAGTATCCTGTAATTTTTGAAAAGGCCAGGTATCACCATTCACAATAAATCTTTGTTCTGATACATTGCTTTCCATCAGCAAAACGGTAGCCCTTGCAACATCTTCTACATCTACAAAACCATTGATGCCCGGTGTGTACCATTTAAAACCTTCATATACTTGCCGGAAAATGGCGCAACTGCTGCTGTGCCAGTCGCCGTAACCTAAAATTGTACTTGGATTTAAAATAACAGCTTCCAGTCCTTCGCTGATGCCCCTCCATACCTGTAGTTCTGCTTTGAATTTGCTTTTAGCATAATGGGTATTGGCCTTGCTTTCTTCCCATTTTTTTTCTTCATCCACATGCCCGCCGTTAGTAGTTCTGCCAAGTGCAGCTACTGAACTAATATGCACTAATCGTTTTACATTTTTCTCCAAAGCTATATTCACTACATTGGCTGTTCCTTCCACATTTACCTGGTACATCTGTTCTCTTTCCTTTTTTACAAACGAAACGATGGCGGCAGAATGAATAACGATGTCAACCCCCTCCATGGCATCTTCTAACGCTACTACGTCCAGTACATCGCCATCCACCCATTCTGTTTTTTCAAGAATTTCGGAAGGTATCCAGGTTGGCAATTTATTACTTCGGCGAAGGGCCATCACGGCATATCCTTTTTCTACCAGCTCTTTGATGATATAGGAACCTAAGAAACCGGTGCCGCCTGTAATAAGTATCTTGGTTGACAAATTGATTCTTTTAAAGAGGCTGCAAATTTACAAGTGCCATTTGCTTTTCAACTTGTAAACCTGTAAACCTGTTAACTGTATTTGTAATAGCCTTCGCCTGTTTTCTTTCCCAGTTTTCCTTCTTTTACCTTTTGTTCCTGGATGTAGGAGGGCTTCAGTCTTTCTGGTTGCCCGAGTTGCTCATAAACAGAACAGCTCACTGCATAGTTTACATCATTGCCGATCAGATCCATTAGTTTGAATGGCCCCATCTTAAAACCTGATGATTCTATTATGGCATCCGCTTGCTCCATACTCACTTTGCCTTCTTCCACCAACCTCAGCGCTTCTATATAAAAAGGTCTTGCCACCCGGTTTACAATAAAGCCAGGGGAATCCTTACAAATGACCGGGGTTTTACCCATTTGCATTGCCAGTTCCACTACGGTTGCAGTGGTCTGGTCGTTGGTGTATTCCGTATTCACTACTTCAACCAGTTTCATGATAGTGGCAGGATTGAAAAAATGCATACCGATCACTCTTTCTGGTCTTTGTACATTTTGGGCAATAGCTGTGATAGATAGCGAAGATGTATTACTGGCAAAAATGCATTCACTGTGGTTCAGTTCTGCCAGCTGGTTGAATAAAGCGACCTTGATATCTGTTTTCTCAATTATGGCTTCAATAAAAATATCTGCCAGGCAGTTCTGTATATCATCCGTAAAACTGATCCTTTTTTCAATCTTTTCTTTTTCTGCAGCCTCCAATTTTCCTTTATCAACTAATGACTGCAGGTTTCTGCTAATGTTTTCTCTGGCTTTATTAAGTACTACAGGATTCAGTTCATACAACAAAGTGGCGAACCCTGCCTGCGCAGCAGCCTGTGCAATGCCGCTGCCCATAGTGCCGGCTCCGCAAACGCATATTGAGTTTATTTCCATTAGAAAATTTACGGCTGTAAAGATATTGGTTGTCCACAGATGATAAAGTCATGTTGCAGGAATAGTTATTTATATTATCTTTCTGTTTCTAAAACCAAAACCACTTTTATGGAGACTAACCAGCCTGTTTCTAATCCTGTTTATATCCCTGCACCTCCGTCACCCGGAATATTTGGATCCAAAGTACCTTCTTCCGTGTCATTTGCCGTTGTATTATTACTGTTTCTGCTGCCTTTATCTGAAATACGTTGTGCCGGCACTGCGTTGATGAGTAAAAGTGGCCTTGCCTTTGCCACCGGAAAAGAATGGACTTTCATGGGCGGCATGGGAAAGGATATGATGAAGGATATGAAGGCACCCAAAAAAGGTGAGAAGGAAGGCAATTCACAATACTTCATAATTGGTGCTGCAGCACTGGCTTTGTTAGGTCTTTTGCTGGCATTGGCTGGTAATAAGACAACCGGTTATGCAGCCACAGCCTGCGGTGTACTGGGAGCCGGTGCATTAATCGGTTTTATGTTAGACCTGAAAAAATGGTTTGATGCAGGTTTAGCCAAACAAGCAGCTGAAAAAACCAAAGAGAGCTCGGATTCCATCGGGCTTGATAATATGGACAGCCTCACCAATGTTACTTTAGGGTTCACTCCGTGGTTTTATATTGCCGTCATTGCATTCCTGCTGGCTGCCTTGTTTAGTTATAAACGATCGGCATCGTTAAAATCATGATATATTTTTTAAAGCATCATCATTATTCACCATAAACCAACCAACATGAACAGAAAAACGATCACAATGATTTTGGCCGTTGTTATTATCGGCGCATTCTTCCTTCCATATTTCAGTCTTGGGGGACTTTTTAAAATGAGCGGTCTTGATATTATTACCGGAGGCAGCTTGGTGGAAATAGTAGTGGCTCAGCAGACAGGTTTGTTTTATTGCTGACACCCATAGCCGGTGTGTTGTTACTGGTAGGTGCTCTCAACAATGAGAAATATACTCCCAGCAGATCAGTGTTAGGTATTTTGGCCCTGGTAGGCTGGATCTATCCATTGATCCGCGGATTAATGGAAGGCGGTTCAGGTATGAGCCAGATTTTCAAATTTATGGGAATCGGCTTCTGGCTGGGCCTTGTTGCAGCTCTTGCTGTTATCCTGTATAATCCAAAATCGTAATCACAGATAATAGATTTTTCGAGGCTGCCTACGGGCGGCCTTTTTTGTGCCCACTGTAAATTTTAACTTCGAACAGTTATGATGCGAAAAATAGTATTTTGTTTTTGTATCCTGCTGTCTGTGCAAGCTGGTGCACAATCTTATGACCAATGGGCACAAACAGTGGGATGGGATGGGGTGAGCCACTGGAAAAAATATATGTACACACAACCGGCCTACATGGGGCCAAATGCGTTGCCGGTGCCAAGGTTGGGTAACGGGTCGCTTGACAGCAACAGTTTTTTTGCTGTTACAGGCATGCTGCATTTTTCAAAAGGAGATAACACACAAAACATTTCTGTCTATGCAAACTACTGCCTGGTAAAAGATATTATATCTTTTGATGCCGTGTGGGTACCGTATGAACGTTATAACATGAGTCTTGCCACCAAACAGGAACGGCATGTATTTGCCCAGTTTTTTTATGATAAGGAAGCGGCAGGAGAAGTACACCTGAATACTAATCTTCAACTGCTGAATAAATGGCGAAAACATATTCACCTGGCATTAAGGCTCGGCTATCGTTTTCCCTGTTCTTCAGGTTTTGGCGCTGCCCGCTACTCTGATGGACCTGGCTATTATTTTGATCTCTCCTTTGGCAAGCCATTGGGAAAAAACCTGAAATGGAATGGTATGGCCGGCTTTTATTCCTGGCAAATACAATCCGACAAACATCAGCAGGACGATGCTTTCTTATTCGGTACCGGGTTGGAGTGGAATAAAAGTAACTGGCGCATACAAACTAATGTGGCAGGTTACCTGGGCTATTTAAAAAACAGCGGCGACAAACCGATTGTCTATCGCTTCAATATGGAGAAAAGGATTAATCGAACGGGCCTGCTGCTGGCCTTTCAGCAAGGCTTGCATGATTTTAATTACAGCACCGTGGAGTTTGGGGCCAAATACTATCTCAACTGGAAATCTTTTTCCGTTGCTAAATAGCCGAAGTAAACTGCTTCAGGAATCGTACATCATTTTCGCTGAACAGGCGGATATCATTGATGCCGTATTTCATCATGGCAGGTCTTTCAATGCCCATACCAAAAGCGAAGCCGGTATATTTATTGGGATCAATACCACAGTTGGATAACACATTCGGGTGTACCATACCGCAGCCTAAAATTTCTACCCAACCAGTCTTCTTGCAGATATTACAGCCATCGCCGCCGCAGATGAAGCAACTTACATCCATTTCAGCACTGGGTTCGGTAAAGGGGAAGTAAGAAGGACGAAAACGAACTTTTACATCCTTGCCGTACATTTCTTTAACAAAAAAGTATAATGTCTGCTTCAGGTCGGCAAAAGAAACATTCTCATCAATATACAACCCTTCCACCTGGTGAAAGAAACAATGGCTTCTTGCACTTACGGTTTCATTACGGTACACACGGCCGGGCATCAGCATACGGATAGGCAGCTTCCCTTTTTCCATTTCCCTTATCTGTACACTGCTGGTATGGGTACGCAGTACCCAATCCGGGTTTTGCTGAATATAAAAAGTGTCCTGCATATCACGGGCAGGATGGTGCTCAGGTAAGTTCAGGGCGCCGAAATTGTGCCAGTCGTCTTCAATCTCCGGGCCTTCTGCTACGGCAAAACCCAAACGTTGAAAAATGGAAACGATCCTGTTGCGCATCATTGTAACCGGGTGACGGGAACCGATAGGTAGCTCATCGCCGGGTAAAGAAAGGTCAATTTGGTTGCTTGTTCCTTGTTGTTGGTTTTCGGTTGCCTCTTTGAGTTGCTGAAATTTGGTTTCTATAAAAGTTTTAAACTCATTCAGCAACTGACCGGCCTCTTTTTTCTTTTCGGGAGCTACATTTTTCATCTCACCCATGATCTCTTTTACAATACCTTTTGTGCCCAGCCATTTAATGCGAAATTCCTCCACAGCTTTTGCATCAGCAGCAACAGTACTGCCAGCTTCATTTTTATACGCTTCAATCTTGTTCAGCAATTGTTCCATAAGGGTGCAAAGATAAGCTAAGAGGATAAAGGAGTGGAAAGAGAAAAGGAGGGGTTCCATATACTATAGCAAACCTTCTTTTCCTTCTTTTTCTCTTTCAATCTCTTAGCTTTGTAACCATGGACCACCTCAATATTTCCGACTTTCTTTCCCCGGTAAATCTCTCAGCTATTTCACATGATGAAGGCTATAAGGAAGGTCAACTGGGTAAAGTTGTGGATGCATACCAGGAACATTTTCCGGACCTGGATGAAGCACAGATCGTTTTGGTCGGTTGCGGGGAGCAGCGGGGCAGCGGATTGATTCATGGTCATAGCGATGCACCCGATATTATCCGCCGTCATTTTTACTCCTTGTTCTATTGGCATACGGATATCAAAGTGGCCGATGTTGGCAATATAAAGGCCGGCTCTTTATTCACCGATTCTTATGCTGCATTAAAAACAGTGGTGCAGGAACTGATTGGGGATGGTAAAACAGTGATTATTCTTGGCGGCTCCCATGATTTGACATTATCGCAATACCAGGCCTATGCAGAGAGCAAAAAACTGGTGGAAGCCAGTTGTGTAGATGCACTGATTGATCTGAACCTTGAATCGCCTTTCCGGCATGAAAATTTTTTAATGGAAATGCTGACTGGTGAGCCCAATCACCTCCGTCATTACAATCATATCGGTTTCCAGAGTTACTATGTGCATCCGCGGATGCTGGAAACGATGGATAAGCTTCGCTTTGATTGTTACCGGGTAGGTAGTGTAAAAGAGAATATTGATGAAATGGAACCGGTGATCCGTAACAGTAACCTGTTCAGTTTTGACATTACCGCTATTGCCCATGCTTATGCACCTGCCAATATGGTTTCACCCAACGGCTTTAATGGCGAAGAAGCCTGTGTCTTGTTGCGCTATGCAGGGATGAGTCCGAATGTTAATACGATTGGCATTTATGGTTATGATGCACAGCATGATAAAGACGAACTGACGGCCAAACAGATTGCCCATATGCTCTGGTATGTGCTGGATGGTCGAAGCCGCGGCAGAAGAGAAGCCTCTTTGGACGAAAAAGAATCTTTCAACGAATACCATACGGCTTTTGCCGAAGTGGAAACCACTTTCCTGCAAAGCAAAAAAACCGGCCGCTGGTGGATGCAGCTGCCCGATAAAAAATTCATTGCCTGCAGCTACAAAGACTACCTGCTGGCCAGCAGTAATGAAATACCGGAACGTTGGCTGAGGGCACAGGAGAGGGGGTAAGGCCTCCCCAACCCCTCCGCATGAGAGGCTTAAAAACCAACACTTATTTTCATTGCAAATCCAACATTAATGTAACTTCAAATTCTCCCCCTTTAGGGGAATAGCGAACTTTCAATTTTAAAACTATGAGTGGGGGCGTCCTCAAAACCGGCATTTGTTCCTATGGCATGAGTGGTAAGCTTTTTCATGCGCCATTCATTGATGCACATCCGGGGTATGAACTGACTGCCATTGTAGAGAGGAACAAAAATGATTCCCGGGAAAAATATCCTCACAGCAAATTATATCGCTCAGTGGAGGAGTTGTGTGCAGATAAAGACTTGCAGCTGATCGTGGTGAATACACCTACGCATTTACATTATCAGCAGGCAAAGCTGGTGCTGCAGTCAGGCAAGCACCTGGTGATAGAAAAACCGTTTACCGTAACAGTAAAAGAGGCAGAAGAACTGGCCCCTTTTGCGGAAAAGAATAATCTCTTTGTCAGTGTGTATCAAAACCGCCGATATGATGGTGATTACCGGGCGGTGAAAGAAGTTTTGCAGCAAGGCTTACTAGGTGATTTGAGGGAAGCCGAAATAAGGTATGACCGCTATCGTCCTTCTTTTGGCGGCAAGCAGCACAAAGAAGGCGATCTGCCCGGGGCTGGCATTTTATATGATCTTTCGCCCCATTTGGTGGACCAGGCCATTCAGTTGTTTGGATTTCCTAAAGCTGTATTTGCGGATGTATGGAGAATGAGGGAGGATGTAGAGGCGCCAGATTATTTTGAGATCCTTTTTTATTACGATAAATTAAGAGTACGATTAAAAGCCACCTGCATTGCCAGGGAATCAACCTATGCCTACACCCTGCATGGCATGAAAGGAAGTTTTTTGCAGCAGCGGTCTGATATGCAGGAGCAACAACTGCAGGCGGGTGTAAAACCTTTAGTGGAAAACTGGTGTCCTGCCCCGGCAGCGCCGGATGGGTTATTGCATACGGAAATCAATGGAGAAGTTGTAAGAAAGGAAACCACCTCTTCTCCCGGTAACTACATGGGTTATTATGATGATGTGTACAAAGCATTGACCGGCAAGGGACCCAACCCGGTTCCTGCTGCCGAGGGTATTAATAATATGCGGATCATTGAGGCAGCGTTGGAGAGCTTTGCTTCAGGTAAAATTGTTTCATTATAATTTATGAATTAAATCGTCAAATGAGAAAAACTACTTTTTTACTGAAATATCCATTCATAATTCTTAATTCATCATTCATAATTTTCTTAGCCTCCTGTTCTGTCAGCAAACAAATTGCTAAGTCAGCCAAAGAAGAAGTGTTGGGCAACAAAGCCCTGCTGGCCGCCCATGTGGGTATCAGCATTTACGATCCGGCTGATAACAAATATCTATACAATTACCAGGGTGATAAATACTTTGTACCGGCCAGTAATACCAAAATACCGACCTGTTATGCAGCGATGAAATATTTGGGAGATAGTTTGGTGGGGTTGAAGTATAGAAGAAGTGAGAATGCATTGTTTATTCAAGCTACTGGTGACCCGAGTTTTTTACATCCGGATTTTCGTAGTCACCCGGTTTTTGATTTTTTGAGCAAAAGGACTGATTCTCTTATAATAAGCACTTTTAATTGGAAAGAAAATAGGTTCGGTAGTGGTTGGGCCTGGAGTGATTATCTAGAACCCTACATGGCGGAGCGTTCAGTAATGCCTGTTTATGGTAATCTGAGAAAGATTGATGTAAAAAGAAAGAGTCCTTACTCTAAGATTTACGATTTTGCAATGCCCAATGCAGAACTGCAAATTACTCCTTCATATGATTCTAAGATAAAGCAAATTGCACCACACTTCGATGTGGACTATTATGATACAACTTTACTGATGGAATATATAAGATCTGGGAAGAGGTTGTATTACAAAATTGCAAGGGAAATTGGGAGTAATGAACTCTTCTTTAAGATGTCATTAAATCAGCAATTGAATGAGTATATAACTTTTGATACAAGAGATTTTGAATATGTGAAGTCTATTTTGGAGGACACTTTAAATTCCAAACTGACTCTTGACTATTTTAACTTCTATACAAAAAATACATTTAAAGATTTTAATTTCTATAATTTAAAAATCCACTCCCAGCCCACCGACTCCCTCCTCAAACCCATGATGCACCGCAGCGATAATTTCTTTGCAGAGCAAAGCCTTTTGATGGTAAGTAATGAAAAGCTGGGAGTAATGAATGATGCCAGGATCATTGACACCATTCTCAAAACAGACTTCAAAGACCTGCCGCAAAAACCAAGATGGGCAGATGGCAGCGGATTAAGCCGGTATAACTTATTTACTCCGCAAAGTTTTGTTGCTATCCTTAACAAAATGAAGAATGAATTTGGTATGGAACGTATCAAGGTCATCTTCCCGACTGGCGGAGAAGGAACGATCAGCAGTTATTACAAAGCAGACAGTGGTTATATTTATGCCAAGACCGGAACCCTTAGCGGAGTAGTAGCCTTCAGCGGCTATTTATATACTAAAAAGGGGAAGCTACTCATCTTCTCAACATTGGTGAACAATCATCAGGCCACGTCGACTGATATAAGGCGGGCTATTGAAAAATTTCTACAAAGCCTCAGAAATAAGTATTAATGGGAACACAGATAACAGGGATATAGCAGATTATCGCAGATGAGATCCGTTCATATCTGTTCTATCAGCGTCATCAGCGATCCTATTTTCCAAACATCTTTTCTAATTGTTCTTGCTTAAACTCCAAATAGGTCGGATTGCCATCAGGCGTCACATTCGGCTGCTCACAGGCAAATAAATCATTTACTAACTGCCGCAATTCTCTTTCTGTCAGCCGGGTGCCGGTTTTGATGGCTTGTTGCCTTGCAAGGGAACGTATCAACTTTTCCCTCTTGGAAAATTTCACTTCCGGGCTGAAGTGCTTGTATTGCTCTAATAAAATATCAATGATATGTCTTTCATTGCCGGCTTCCACATCGGCAGGAGTGCCCTGGATTACATAACTGTTTTTGCCAAAAGGTTCAATAACATAACCGAGGTATTGCAGGTCGCTGATAATTTCTTCCATCACTGCAGCATCAGCCGGTGTCAGTTCCAGGGTAGAAGGGAACATGCTGCGCTGTGTAGCTACCGGTTTGTCCTTACTCGCTGTCTTCAATTGTTCATACAACACTCTTTCATGCGCCGCCTGCTGGTGGATAAGGAGGAAGCCGTTTTTGGACGGAGAAATAATATAAGTATTGAGCAGTTGTGACAGTTCAGCACTTTGCAGAATAGAGAGTTGTGAATCATGAGTCTGGAGTTGGGTATCAGTTTTTGACTCATGACTATTGAGTCCCGGCTCCCGACTCTCATAAAAGTCTTTCCAGTTCTTCAACTCACTGCGTTCACTCTTCTCTATAAAATGCGCCTGGTTTTTTTGCGTAAAGCCCTTGAAGATGGAGCCGGATGCAGCAGCTGTTCTTTTTTCTTCGGTAAACGGTTGCTGAATAGAAGACAATTGTTGTATCGAAGCATCCAAATCAAAATCCAGGGTAGGCGTTACGCTGAACTGCGCCAATGCATGTTTGATAGCGGCCTGCACAAAGGCATATATGATCTTTTCGTCTTCAAACTTTATTTCCTGTTTGGTCGGGTGCACATTCACATCCACCACGGTTGGGTCCAGTTCAATAAAGAGTACATACATCGGGAAACTGTCCGAAGGGATCATTTCCTGGTAAGCACTCATCACTGCATGGTTCAGGTAAGGGCTTTTGATAAAGCGGTTGTTCACAAAGAAATATTGATCGCCTCTTGTCTTCT
Source organism: Chitinophagaceae bacterium (assembly GCA_044229985.1). GTDB lineage: Bacteria > Bacteroidota > Bacteroidia > Chitinophagales > Chitinophagaceae > JJ008. The sequence continues at coordinate 109,582 of JBGARY010000002.1, read as the reverse complement.
TGGCCGTTTCAGGTTTGCCCACAAAACCATAAATGTTCAGGTAGTCCGTTTCTTCTTTAACTGTTACCAGTTTAGCATTGTAATTATTCCCCAGCAACTGAACAATACGTTGCTTCAGGCTTCCGGCCTCCAAATGAAAAAGCTGTTGGTTATTGGCAGTAAGTGTAAACAGGATTTGCGGAAATGACATGGCCACTCTCGTAAACTCGTCAACGATATGGCGCATCTCTGCTGCATTACTTTTCAAAAAATTACGGCGGGCCGGCACATTGAAGAATAAGTTTTTCATGGCAATGCTGGTACCATTCGGTGCTGCTACCGGTTCCTGTTTTTTCACCAAACTATTCTCTACTTCGATATAAGTACCTGTTTCATCATCGGCTCTTTTCGTTTTCAGTTCCACCTGCGCCACTGCCGCAATAGAAGCCAGCGCCTCCCCACGGAAGCCCATTGTTTTTATATGAAATAAATCTTCAATATTTTTTATTTTGGAAGTGGCGTGGCGTTCAAAACACATTCTTGCGTCTGTTTCACTCATTCCAACGCCGTTATCAATCACCTGTATCAGCGATTTACCGGCATCAGCAATAATGAGTTTTATTTCAGTAGCGCCGGCATCTACCGCATTTTCCAACAATTCCTTCACAGCGCTGGCCGGCCGCTGAATCACTTCGCCGGCTGCTATCTGGTTGGCAATATTATCAGGTAATAGATTTATCTTATCAGGCACAAAATCCGCTTTAGCCGCCAAAAATAAGCAATTGGATGCAGCTATATTATTGCTTTGTTGTAACGGCTATAATGATTATTGCACCCTGTTTACACTTGGTTTTGAAATGGGCACACCATCTTTATTCACTTTGTATTTGATTACAATTAAAGGGCAGTTATCAATTTTTATCAATAAAGTAACCCAGCCTGTATTAGGATTAAACAGCATCGTTGTTTTTCCTTTCACTTTTCCACATTCCCGTAAAGTGGTTTCACCATCCCATTGTGATGAACGTATTCCTTCGGCTTTCATAATTTCTTCAAGCCCCTTGCCCGCAAATTTATTAGCCGCATTGCCTGCCGTTTCACTATCGAGCAGTTTGGGAAAAATTTCTCCACCAATTACATCAAACAGGTTTTTAGCCAGTTCATCGGTAAAACTTTCACCACCATATAAAGCGCTTCCAATAGCTTTTACAGCCCCGATTCCCAGTTTTGCTGCCAGTGAAAGTCCCGGTAATGACTCGATGGGGGCAAAGATGACTCCAATAGCCAAACCGCCCAGTACATCGGAGGCTGCCGTATTGGTGTTGTTTGCCAATGCAATGGCTTTGGTAGTGCAATCGCAGGGGCCTTTGTCAATCCAGTAATCAGTGTACAAACCCCTGAACATACTGAGTGCTGCAAATTTTATTTGTTTGTCAGACGGGTCAATCGGCTCTGGTAATGTTGGGGCTGGTTTGGGTGCACTGCTGGCTGTTTTCTCCTCTTCTTCCTGTTTGCGTTTTTTTGCCCTTTCTTCTTCCAATTGCTTTTCTCTCTCTTCTCTTAGCTTATCAGCAGCAGCCTGTGCTTTTGCCAGTTCATCTTCTGCTGCTCTTTTTTCTGCCTCTGCTGCTTCAATAGCATTGCTTGTGCCTTGTGCTTCACTGGATTTTTCTTCCGCAGCTTTTTCCAGTTCCGTTTCTTTTTGTTTTTTCTTTTGAATAATATTATCCAACTGAGATAAATAATTGTCAAGCTCTGCTGCTGTATGAGGATTACCCGCTAACTCAGGATTAAAATGGCAAACCCCGGGATGTGTAGCACACCATTTTTTCAATGCATCCAGCAGGGCTTGTATTTGCCTGCACAGCTCATCAATTTGTGTTTCTGCAGCGGCCATTGCATTTCCTTTTTGGGCAGCATTTTCTGCTTTCTCTTTTTCTTTATTCAGCTTATCACATTCTTCCTGTGCTTTTGCTATTTCCGCATCCAGGGCCTTTAACCTGTTCTTAGCTGCATTCTGTGGTTTTTTTAAACCTTTCAGTTTGTTGGAAATAGCATTTGATTCATTTTGAATATTTGTATTGGAACTTTCATCGCCCACATAGCCATACCAAAAACCTCCGTCCTTGTGATAGCCATGTCCGCCCACCCAATTGTTTCCCAGGTGAAGAGCATCCAGTTGTTTTAACAGGTTTTCAATTTCATTATTGAGTGCATCCAGTTCTTTCTGTGCATTTTCTTTTTCCTGTTTTAGTTTGTTAAGCCGGTCTTCGCAGTCTTTTGCCCTTTGTGCAGCATCATTTGCTGACTTTTGCAGAGCAGCCGGATCCGGATTGGGTGGCAGCGCTGCCTTAAGTTTTGCCAATGAGTCGGTTAATTTTTTCAACGAATCGGTGTATAGCCCAGGTATTTTTTCTAAGGTCTTGTCATTAGCCACCAATTCATCAGCCATCGTTTTATGTTTATCCATTTCGGTAATCAGCTCTTCTAATTTTCTTCTCAGTCCTGCCAGCCTTTCCTGTATTCTTCTCAAATTTTCTGCTTGTTGTTGTACATTTTGGTTGGCCTTATTTATTTGTGCATCCGTAATAGTCAGATTGATTCTCTCGCCTTGTACCGGATTTATGGAAGCAGGGGTAAGCTGAAGGTATGTACTTGTATAGAGTTCTGTACTTGTATTATTTTTATCTGCTACTTTTGCACGGATAATGTGTACTCCATCATTACCTATCTGGGGCATCCAGTTTGCTGTCCAGTTGTTACCATTATTTGTTGCCGTACCTGCCGGTCGCCAATCATTACCGCTTACATTCTTTTCAGAAAAAATAACGGCTGCTATATCATCTTTCAAAGTGTTTAACTGAAGTGTAACCTGGTTGGTTTGCGGATTGGGTTTACCGGGTACAGTTAAAAAAACAGCCGGAATGAAGGAAGAGTTTTTTGTTGCCGTTACTGGCATATCGTTTTTGAACACAGGCGGATGGGTTGTGCCTCCGAGTGCAATACATGTTTCAAAAGGAATAAGGCAGGACTGTTCGTTTATATAACAATTGCAGAGTGATGCAGTACTACCCGGGTTGGAAGGTGATTCGGGTAAGTCAAGGGTTACATTTACTGAAAAACTTCCGGTACTGATACTTTGCAGTTCAAATCGCTTATTAAAATTTCCTGTTTGGGAAACAGCAGTTGGTTCAATAGTTATTATTTGTGCATTTCCACCTGCCATCGCTACTGTAGATGTGCTTGTATTGACAACAGAAAGTGTCGCAGTTGCAGGAAGGTTTTGTAAGCCTGAAATAATTACATCAATGTAAGTATTTTCTCCTTTTTGCAAATTGAGTTTTCCTGCATTTATATCCATGTTTACGGCACATATTTTTTTTTCTGTTGTTTTAATATTTTCAGTTACCGATATATTATGAGGGCCGCTTGTTGCCTGAGGTAACTGAACAATACATTGCCTGGGCGATTCTGCCAGGATCTCAATAGGGTTTCCATCTATCATACATTTTGTGTTTTCTGCGTTGCCGTCAAACTGGCCTTTGATTGGTAATGGGGTCGCAGTCAATACATGAGAGGGAATAGAAAGATTTGATCCGGCTGCAATATTGCTTTTTAAGGGAACCTTAAGCGACGAAATGATGCTGCCATTGGCAGATAAGGTAAAGGATAGATTAGAACCTTTTATCGTATAATTGAAAAACCCGGATAATCCCTGTTGGCTGGTACTGCCATCAGCAAGACCAAGCTGGTGTTTTTGAAGTGATTGGATGTTGCGGCTTTTTTCTTTCTCCGTATTGCCGGCGGGTTCCATTACCACGGTACCTGAGATAAAATCTCCCTGTCTAATATCATCTGGCAAATAAGCTATTATTTTTCCTTCTGACAAAGTGAATTCAGCAGTTGTCAATCCCTTTTCTGAGCTAATTTTTTGTGCCTTAGCTGCCAGATGACCGATTAACAACAAACATGTAAAAATCTTTAGATGATTTGTGAAAGGTTTCATAACTGTTTAGTTTAAAAGATTAATAAACTGGTACAGCAGCCTTTCAGGGGGGCAGAGTAGAATTAAAAGGTAAGATTTTAATACAATATAAACAGGGGAAAGAACTAATTTTAAGCGCCAATGAAAAAATTAGTTATGCAAAGATTACAACGACTTGTCTTTCTGTTAGTTTTCCTGCCTTTATTTTCCAACGGCCAGTATAAAAGCAAACTGGGTAAGCAGCAGTGGGTAGACAGTGTGTTCAACAGCCTTAGTAATGATGAAAAAATTGCCCAGCTGATGGTGATCCGTGCCCACTCTAATTTGGGCGCCGATCATATCGCTAAAGTGGTTAACGATATAAAAAAATATAATGTAGGGGCACTTTGCTTTTTCCAGGGTGGCCCGGTAAGACAAGCCAACCTTACCAACTATTACCAAAGCATCGCCAAAACACCGCTGATGGTAACGATTGATGGAGAATGGGGTCTGGGTATGCGGTTGGACAGTGTAACAAAATTTCCTTATCAACTTACACTCGGCGCACTGGATGATGCGGAGTTGGTATATAAAATGGGAGTGGCTGTGGGGCAGCAGTGCAAACGGATTGGGGTGCATGTAAACTATGCCCCGGTGGTGGATGTCAACAATAATCCCAATAATCCTGTTATTGGTTATCGTTCATTTGGTGAGGATAAAAACAGGGTTTCTGCACTGGGAGTAGCGTATATGGGGGGTATGCAGGATGCTGGCATAATGGCTTGTGCAAAGCATTTTCCGGGTCATGGTGATGTGGATGTGGATTCGCATTACGACCTGCCGGTGATAAACAAAACGAGGGAACAATTGAGTGAAATGGAGCTGGCGCCTTTTCAAAGTATTTTTAAAGCCGGTGTAAAGAGTGTAATGATTGCCCACCTGTATATTCCTTCTATTGATAATACTGCTAATAAAGCAACATCGCTTTCAAAAAATAATGTGACGGATCTGCTCCGCAAGGAAATGGGTTATGAAGGACTCACTTTCACTGATGCGCTGGAGATGAAAGGTGTAAGCAAGTTCTTCCCCGGTGGCACCATTGTAGTGGAAGCATTGGTCGCTGGTAACGATATGCTCTGTCTGCCCGAAAATATAAGTGATGCCATTGCTGCAGTCAATAAGGCAATTGCTGAGAACAAGTTGAGCTGGAATGATATTTATGTAAAGACAAGAAAGGTGTTGAATGAAAAATATGATTTGGGTTTGTTCGAAATGTGGCCGATCAACACCAATAACCTGGTAAATGATCTCAATGCCAGGACAGATGCCATCCGCAAAGAAGTGGCAGAAAAAACGATCACTCTCTTATCGCAGGCTTCATTCAAAGCCTCCCGTACTGATTATGCAGGCATACCGCTGCCAAAGAATGGCAAGATCGCTTATGTAGGTATAGGGTGTACTGAGCTGAATACGTTTGGTAAAAGAATGAAGGAAGATTTTGGGGCGGATGTTTTTCTTTTCTCTTACAAAGACGTAAAAGAAAAGGCACAGGAAATATTGAAGCAAGTACCAAAGGATGGCAAATATGATGCGATAGTAATTGGTGTTCATGATTACTCTTTGAGGCCAGCCAATAATTTCGGTCAATCACAGGCAGCTATTGATTTGTACAAGGAGCTCAATTTTATCAAAACAGTTACCCTCACTTTCGGAAATGTACTCGGTACAAAAAACTTTTGCGATGCATGGACACTTGCTGCCTGCTACCAGGATGATCCCATTACTCAAAATGCAGCAGCCGATCTGCTGATGGGTAAGTTCAAGGCAAGAGGCAAACTGCCGGTTACTGTTTGCAGTTTCAAACCTGGTGATGGAATAGCAGCAGCTAAAACAGCGGCTGAAGAAATGCAGGCTAAATTAAAAGTGGTTGATTCCATTGCACAGGACGGCATCAGTAAAAAAGCTTTTCCCGGTTGCGTAGTACTGGCCGCCCATAAGGGAGAGATCATTTACCACAAGGCATTTGGCAACTATGAGTACGACCCTTCTTCTCCAAGGATGGCAGCGGAAAGTATTTTTGATCTTGCCTCTGTTACCAAAATATCTGCCACTACGGTTTCTGTAATGAAGCTATATGAGGAAGGAAAGATCAAACTGGACGGAAAGCTGAAAGATTATCTTCCTTATACAAAGAACACTGACAAAGAAGATTTGAAAATTGACGAGATATTGCTGCATCAGGCAGGGTTGGTTCCCTTCATTGCTTTTTACAAAGAAACGATCGACAGCAGTGGCGCACCGAAGCCGGCAGTGTATGCTGCCAAACCACAAAAGGGATACGGTGTTAGGGTGGCTGAAAATGTTTACCTCCGCAATGACTGGCAGGACACAATGATGATGCGGATACTAAAAAGTCCGCTGGGTCCGAAGAACAAATATGTATACAGTGATAATGATTTTATTTTCCTGGGTAAAATAGTAGAGGAGGTAACAGGGTTAACGCTGGATCAATACGTACAAAAGACCTTTTACAATAAAATTGGCATGTATTCAACAGGCTTCAAGCCAAGAAATCGTTTTCAGCTGGAATGTTTGGTGCCAACGGAAACAGAAAAACATTTTCGTCAGCAAACAACCAGGGGGGATGTGCATGATGAGGGTGCCTCTATGTTTGGCGGCGTTGCAGGACATGCTGGCTTATTCTCCAATGCTTATGATCTTTCATTACTCTACCAAATGCTGCTCAATGGAGGGGAATTAAACGGTGAGAGATACCTGAAACCCGAAACGATCCATTTGTTCACAGGGTATAACAGCAAAATAAGCCGTCGTGGTCTTGGATTTGATAAATCTGAAAAGGACAACGCTACCCGCAAGGAGCCATATCCTTCTGCACTGGCTTCACCGGAAACTTTTGGCCACACAGGGTTTACCGGTACCTGTGTTTGGGTGGATCCGAAATATGATCTTGTTTATATTTTTCTTTCTAACCGGGTTTATCCAACAAGGGATAATGGAAAACTATCCCAGTTGGGCGTCAGGGGAAAAATACAGGATGCACTGATAAAGGCGGTTTCCGGTCAATAAATAATCTTCATTTAAAACAGTAATAATGAAACCTTTCCTCACTACTATTTTCCTGTTAGCATCTCTGCTGTTCTATGGTCAGCACACTCCGGAGGAAATCAAAAAGTATAGAATTGCATCCGCGGCCGAAACCTGTTCTTTCAAGGAAGACGGTGTTCCGCAAAAGTTCACATATACAGCTTACTATGACAGGAATGGAAATGATACTGCTTATTATCATGGCAAGCTTTGTATTTATCGGAAAATATATACGCAGGATGATAGCAACAGAATTTCAATGGTGATCATGCAGGATAAAGACGGGAAAGAATCTGAAAGAACAGAATACACCTACGAGGCCAATGGAAATTATAGCACAAAAAACCGGCATAAAGTATTTGAAGATGTTATTATTAAATGGTATGATAAAACGGGTAGGTTGCTGAAGCAACAGCGGGATGAGGAGACAATACTTATCTATGATTATAATGCGAAAGGACAACTTATACAAGTGATGACAAAGCCCGGACCCAATAGCAAAGGAGAAATTGAACACCTGAAATATACCTATAACAACAAAGGTCAGTGTATTAAAGAACAAAGCCTCGGTACCTATCCCTGGGTCAAGACATTATTTTATGATGCAAAAGGAGTGTTGATCAAAACAATCACTACTGGAAAAGAAGCGGGTCAAGCCTATACCAATACCAATACTTATCAATATACTTTCTGGAAATAATTAACCCTGTTTGTCTTTTTCCTGGTTATGATTACCTGCCCGTCCGCCAGGCGGGTTAGACCGCTGCTGGTTCCGGTTAGGGTTGTTGGGTCTTTGCTGGTTTCTGTTTGGATTACCTGACTGCCGGTTAGGCTGATTTTGCTGCTGTCCCCCTTGTTGTCTTCTTTGCTGCTGTCCACCACCTTGTTGTTGGCCTCCCTGCTGACGTTGTTGTGGTCGCTGACCTGCCTGCCGGTTAGGTTGGTTTCTTTGTTGCTGCTGTTGTTTCTTTTTCTTCTCAGCTTTTTCCAGTGTACGAAGACTGATCTGTCCTACCAGTTCCACTGTTTCAGGTTCGGCTTCTTTAGGTTTACCGGTTGTTACTTCTACAGGCTCAAGCTCATCCGGAGTAATGCCCTGCTGGTTCAGCGATTTTATTTTTCTAACCCTTTCTATAGTTAATGGGTACTGCTTATTGCTGTCAGGCAGAGTGTACCACATCAGGTTCTTGAAAATATCTTTCTTGATCAAAAAGGCATTGCCCTTGGCCACCTGTATCACATCGCAGTTATCGGGGAAGTGCTGTAAAGCATCCAAATAAGTATCCAGCTCATAATTCAAACAGCATTTCAAACGTCCGCACTGGCCGCTGAGTTTTGTTTGATTGATGGATAAATTCTGGTAACGGGCTGCTGCTGTATTTACCGATTTAAAATCAGTGAGCCAGGTACTGCAGCAAAGTTCACGGCCGCAACTACCGATACCACCTACTTTACCTGCCTCTTGTCTTGCACCGATCTGGCGCATCTCGACTTTTACCTTGAATTCAGAAGCATATACTTTGATCAGTTCCCGGAAATCCACCCGGCCATCAGCAATGTAGAAGAAGGTTGCTTTTCGGCCATCTGCCTGCATTTCCACCTGACTGATTTTCATATCCAGTTTCAGTTGCTTGGCAATGGCCCGGCTGCGGATAACGGCTTCAGGTTCCCGGGCTTTGTTCTGCTTCCATATTTCAATATCACGGTCGGTAGCCCGCCGTAATACTTTTTTCATTTCCGGGTTATCTTCCTTTGCTCCCCGTTTTTTCATCTGCAGGCGAACAATCTCACCGGTCAGTGATACTTCCCCTAAATCAAAACCACTAACACCTTCGACGGCAATCAGGTCGCCCTTCTCAAAAGGCTGAAGCATGGGATTGCGGAAGAAATCTTTGCGGGTGCCCTGGCTGAAACTAACCTCAATCACCTTACAGGCACTGTCAAAATCAGTCATAGGCAGGTTTCGTAGCCAGTCGTAAGCATTCATGCGGTTACACCCGCCGGAACTGCATCCGCCGTTGCTCTTACATCCGTTGGGTTTTCCACCCGTAGCCGTGCTGCAACCTGTACAACTCATTTCTGATTTTGAATTTCAGATTTATAATTTGAGGAAAATGATGAACCCGGCTACAGAATTTCTATCAGGCTGTCGTTGCGTCGCACTCTTTTACGTTCGGTAATTCTACTGAGCAGAACCTGCCAGTGTCCGAAACATGCGAAACTGCTATATATTGAAAAAATAAACGAAGCATTGTAAAATTCTGCAGACGGCAGGGGTTTACCTAATTCCCATTAAACCAATCAACTAATTCCCCATTTCGTCCTCAATCCATCAAAAATACAATCTTATCCTGAATTATGTGGTATAGTTTAATGGTCAGGGCATGAAAGAGCATTTTGCCATTAGCATTCCTTTCTATGTAATAACTGGCCCTGTCAATCTCCTCAATAATGGCTTGCTGCTGCTCAATTCCGGCAATTTTATTAAGCCTTTCGGCAAAATCCCTTTCCGTACCAAAAGCCCCCGGTGTATTTCCGGTAGCTTTTAGCAGAATGGCCTGTTCCAGCAAGTGATTGAAATAACGTAAGAATTGTTTTTGTTTTTCACGGCCAAGCCGGCTGATTTCCTCTACCCATTTGGCCTGGGCCACCGGACCATTTTTCAGCATAGCATTCAGCCACTCCCGTAAAAGGCTTTGCCAGTCTTCTTCGGCATGTTGAAGCAGCTGCAATGCTTCCCGGTAGTTACCATCACTTACATTGGCTACCTGCCGGGCTATAGCAGGTTCTGTCTTGTTACGGCTGATAAGCGTTTCTTCTATTTCTTTGTTTTCCAGTGCCGGCACTTTGATCAACTGGCAGCGGCTTACAATGGTGGGCAAAACCAACTCCTCATTTTCAGCAACCAGTATAAATAAAGTATTTGGCGGAGGCTCCTCAATTATTTTTAGCAGCTTATTGCCTTCTTTATCCAGTTCTTCCGGCATCCACATGATCAAGACCTTATATTCACTTTCAAAACTCTTGAGGCTGAGTTTCTTTATAATCTCATCACATTCCCTGGCAGTTATTTTTCCCTGGCTGTTCTCTTTTTCCTTAATCAGCTCTATCCAGTCAAAAAGATTGCCATAAGGATTTAGTTTGATGAATTCCCGCCACTCTGTAATAAAGTCAGTGGCAATAGGTTTTTCTCCGGCCTTTTTTGTAACAGTGGGGTAAGAAAAATGAATATCAGGATGAATTAATTGCGCAGCTTTTTGGCAGGCCGGACAGGTGCCGCAGGAATCGGTTACTGCTTGCTTGTCGCTGTTCACTGGCTCTCCAAATAATGAAGGGCCAGCCAGTACAGCAGTATGCTTACCCTGTACTTTTTCACAGGTAATGTATTGAGCAAATGCTAATGCCATTGGTAAAGCCCCGCTACCCTCTTTTCCTAAAAAAAGTAAAGCATGACTCAACCGGTTGTGCTGCACCAGTTCGGCCAATTGTTGTTTTACATCTTTTTGCCCAATGATATCGGAAAATGTCATATAAGGCGAAAGTAAATACTTTCCTATTGCAACAGATCATTTGCTTTTAAGGGTAATTTTGCTGCCATGCAATTTCTGAGAGTAATACAAGAGAATATCAGATTGGCACGGCTGCAATCCAGAATGGCAAAGCATTTCCCAACTTTTTCAGAACAAAAGCAATGGCTTGATAAGTTGAAACTGATCGATAAAAATGTCAGATCTGCTCATAATCAGAGTCATATACTTCATTTTCTCATTGAAATTCTTGAGATACCGGATACAGTAGAAGGGTGTATTGTTGAGGCAGGTGCTTTCAAAGGTGCCAGTACGGCAAAAATCAGCCTTTTTGCTGCACACAAAAAAAGGAAACTTCATGTATTTGATTCTTTTGAGGGATTGCCTTTAAATGATGAGCAGCATGACAAAAGCACAGAAGGTCACTCGATAAGGAACTGGTTTGAAAAGGGTAATTTTTCAGGTTCGTTGGAAGAGGTAAAAAGTAATTTGGAGAAATATGGTAACTCTTCTGTTGTTACTTATCACAAGGGTTGGTTTGAGGACACAATGCCTTTATTCAAAGAAAAGATTGCCCTGATATATCTTGATGTTGATCTTGCAGGCAGCACCAAAACTTGCCTAATTAACTTATATCCGCTTTTGCAGCCCGGAGGAGCTATCGTTTCGCAGGATGGAGATTTTCCACTTGTGGCAGCTGTATTTAAAGACAATCAGTTTTGGAAAACAGAAGTTGGAGTATCCGATATGCCAGTTATTGAAGGTATTGGCAAGAAAATAACGGTGATACGGAAAAATTAATTAATTCAACCATTTCAATATCTCTTCACTCATTGGGACTGTCTTCGGACTGAACGTGGCAATCAACTCTCCTTTTTCATTCACCAGGAACTTTCCAAAATTCCAGGTAACTGGATCTGCAAAGCCTTTTTCCTTTGCCTGCGCCTTCAACCAGGTGTATAATGCGTGGGTGTCGTCACCTTTAACTGATATCTTTTCAGCCATCGGAAAAGTTACACCATAGTTTTTCTTACAGAACTCTTTGATCTCACTATTGTCCAGCGGTTCCTGGCCGGCAAAATTGTTGGCAGGAAAACCAACGATCACCAGTTTGTCTTTATACTTTTCATACAATTCTTCCAGTCCTTCATATTGAGGCGTTAACCCGCATTTAGAAGCAGTATTAACGATCATTATCTTTTTCCCTTTGAATTTGGAGAAGTCGATTTCCTTTCCATCTAGTCCTGCCACCTTAAAATCGTAAATGCCTCCGGCCATAGTGGCCGATAATATCAATGTCAATAAAAGTGATTTCATTTTTCTTTTGTTTAAGACAATAACAAAGGTAATCTTGTTCTGTTCAGAATAAGGCAAATTAATATAGCCGGATTTATTGCTTTTCGAAACATCCAAGATCAGGTAAACCTACAGCCCGGGTATTACCATCAAGGTCTGTGGTTACGGATGTGCTGGTTCCTTTGTTTACAGCAGGAGAGGTTGATTTTAGCCGGAAATCAAAGTAGTTTCTTGAAGTATTGATGCTGTCAAACTGTGGTGTTTGGTTATTGATTATTTGGTTGGCAGTTACACCTGCAGGTGCAGTCTGCACTTTCCACAGATTGTGATCAAAGTTCACATTGAACACCGTGTTTCCACTTTTCAGAACCAGTACTTCATCATCCACCAGCCCGTTTTGTCCCCAGAAGATGCAATTACGGAATGTGGCATCTAAGTTAGCGGTGCTGTTATTGGCAAAATTTGTTAAGGTTAGTACCGGGTCTTTGTGATCCACATAGCGGTTAGCTATCGTCACCACGGTACAATGGGTGAACTGGTAATCGCCGCCCTTTACGAGGAATAAATTTTTACCACAATTGCTGATCAGGCAGTTCCTTGCCCTTATACTGCTGTTGACAGCTACGATACCTGCATCATAATTATTGTCGATCACACATTCATTCAATATAAGTTTTGGATTAGCATTGGGAGAGGGGTCCGTCACACCTATTGCCTGAAAGGCATTTTTGATAACAGCATAGTTCAGCACATTATCCCTTGAACCAGCCTGGAAAAAAATACCCGGCCAGCTTGCAGGAAAATCTTTATAGGGTTCATCCAGTCTGTCGCCTGTGAAATATACCCTGTCCGCTGTATCCTTCTGACCATTTACCTGTAACGTTCCATTAACAACAATCGGTGCGTCTGCATGTAAATAGATGCGACAACCTTTGTTAATGGTCAATGTTTGATTGGCATTGATCGTTAATGAACCCAGAATTACATAAGGAAGGTTGTTGTTCCAGATCTCATTAGTGGAAACAACTTTGTCCCGAAGAAAGTTAGCATTTTGTCCCCATGTCTCTAATTGCACCAGCCGGTTTTTACCATTATAACTTATTTGTATACTGTCTCGTATTACAAAAGGTAAATTGGCGGCACTTGGATTTACATTTACCTGCACAAATACATACAGGCTATCGTTAGCATTTATTTCTACGTTATTAAACTGGGTGCCGGCAATACCATCAACATTCATTCTAAATACTGAAGACGTTCCACCCATCAATTGCAAAGAAGAAAGAAGTAGTTTCTGATTGTTCTCATTAATGATCTTGAACGTTCTGTAGGTAGATCCTGCTGTTGCAAATACGGTATCATACTTCAATGTGTCTGCACTGATCGTTACCCGGGCATCGGGTGATGTGATAAATGAATCTTTCCGGCAGGAAAAAAGAAGAATGACAAAGGATATGGTTAATAACCCGGCAAATTTCATTGCTGTAAAAATATAACTAAGCGGCAAAAGGAGGAAATGTGATTTGTACTGATTGCTAACGGGAGGCAATGCAAAGGGTAGCAATACTTAGTTTTACATTTTCAGCCTGTAGTAATTCATTTCCACAGGCTTCCAGGGTGGCGCCTGTGGTTACAACGTCATCTACAAGCAGTATATGTTTGTTCTCTATAGCAGACTTGTCAGTCAAAACAAATTTTCCTTCCATATTTTTCCATCGCTCAATCCGGCCCTTTTTGGTTTGTGTTTCGGTATGCTGTGGTCTTGTGATCACATTGTTCAGTACAGGTACCTTCATAGTATCAGCCATTCCCTGGCATAATACAGTTGCCTGGTTATAGCCTCTCTTTCGTTCTTTAGCAGGAAAAAGGGGAAGAGGTATCAACGCATCAACGGGAAATCGTCCGGAATTTTTTAGCTGCTCACCCATGATTTGGCCTAATTGTATTCCCAGTTCTTTATTGCCTTTATATTTTAGCTGGTGCATCAGGTGCTGCATCAGCGACTCTTTAGTAAAATAAAACTGTGCTGATGCGGCAGTAACCGGCAGCCGTCCCCAAAAGGCTTTCTCAGCCGGGTTGTTGGTATGCCATTCAAACTGGGTTTCCGGCATGGCTTCCACACAATGCATACATAAAACAGAGCCCTTGCTCAGCAGATCACTGCCACAGCCTGTGCAGACATGCGGAAAAAACAGGTGCAGTACCGATTCTTTTATTTCTTTTAATAAAGCCATTTAAAAAAGATAACGGTAAACTTCTTCCACTCTTCCCATCATTACCACTTCTATACCGAATTTCTGTTTAGCTAATCCCTTCTGGTTGTATTTAGATACAATGATCTTTTCAAAACCCAGTTTTTCTGCTTCGGCTATCCGTTGTTCAATCCTGTTTACGGCTCTAATCTCGCCACTCAGGCCTACTTCACCGGCAAAACAAATGTTATTAGGCAGCGGAACATCCTCGTAAGAAGATAATAGGGAGCAAAGTACGGCAAGGTCTATCGAAGGGTCTTCTACTTTGATGCCTCCGGCAATGTTTAAGAACACATCTTTCATTCCGAAATGGAACCCACCTCTTTTTTCCAGAACAGCTAATAATAATTGTAACCGGCGAAGGTCAAAGCCACTTACGGTCCGTTGTGGTGTGCCATACACCGATTGTGTTACCAATGCCTGGACTTCGATCAGCAATGGCCGCATTCCCTCAATAGTGGCAGCAATGGCAATGCCGCTTAACTGGTCTTCTTTTTGGGTGATCAGTATCTCACTCGGGTTTAAAACACCTCTCATTCCTTCATCGGTCATTTCATAAATGCCCAGTTCGGCGGTACTACCAAACCGGTTCTTTAATGTCCGTAGTATACGATAAGCATAATGCCGGTCACCTTCAAACTGCAGCACGGTGTCTACCATATGTTCTAATATTTTCGGACCGGCAATGCTACCGTCTTTTGTAATGTGACCGATCAGGAATACCGGTGTATTCGTTTCTTTGGCAAAACGCTGAAATTCTGCAGCACACTCCCTTATCTGCGATACACTGCCCGGTGATGAATCAATAAATGAAGTTTGCAGTGTTTGTATGGAATCCACAATAACCAATTGTGGCTTTAATTTCTTTATCTCCTGGAAAATAGTTTGCGTAGACGTTTCTGTCAGTAAATAAAAGTTGTCATTCTTTAACCCTATTCTGTCAGCTCTCATCTTGATCTGTTGCTCACTTTCCTCTCCACTGATATAAAGTACCGTTACATTTTTTAACCATAAACCATTTTGTAAAAACAAAGTTGATTTACCGATACCCGGTTCTCCGGCCACCAATACCAGGCTTCCGGGTACAATACCACCGCCCAGTACACGGTTCAATTCTGCGTCAGCAGTAGGCAGTCTTTTTTCTTCACTGCTTTTGACCTCATTTAGTGATATAGTTTTGCTGTTTCTTTTTTCTTCGTTGTATGCTTTCCAGTCATCTGCTTTCTTTCCGGTTTCTTTTTGTACTAATTCTTCCACAAACGTATTCCACTGACCGCATGACGGACACTGCCCCACCCACTTCACACTTTCATACCCGCAGTTCTGACAGAAAAAAGCTTTCTTTACTTTACTCATGCAATAAAATTAACTGATGGAAAGGGTTCTTTAAAAAGTTTAAACATTGATGTGGCGAAGTGAAGTGATTAATAGCGAACTCAATTTTTCTTTAACGAGAAAAGTCATCATTTTTTTTGATGACTTTTTCAATGCTTTTTAAAATGTAAAAAGGGCCAATCTTGCGACTGACCCTCTTACTTACTAACCCATTAAATTCTATTGCTAAGTTACAATTATGCCCCACATTTCAAAATAAATTTTTGCTGCTGTGAATAACTTCCCAGGCCTGTCATTTTATAAAATGCTCTAATAGGACTCGTCTCGAAAGGAATATAAAAAATTGAATATCAATCATATAAATAAATATGTGTGTTACCCAATTTTTTCTAAAAAACCCGGAACTAATTGTTTGTTATCACTTTGAGATGACAAAACGGCTGAAAAAAAAGACTTAATCCAAATGGTAATATTTTTGTTATTATTAGAATCAAACAAATCAATATTTTAACGACATGACAAACGAAATTATGCTGGTTTCCCTGCTCTTTTTGGGCATCAGTTTCCTGGTTTCTGCAGTGCTTAAAAGTAAGTTCACAAAGTACAGTAAGGAGCTGCTTTCCAGCGGTCTTACAGGCCGTGAAATAGCCGAAAAAATGCTCCGGGAAAACGGCATTTATGATGTGAAAGTGATTTCTGTGGAGGGATTTCTTTCCGACCACTACAACCCCCTGAAAAGGACGGTTAACCTGAGCCCGGATGTTTACAACGGCACCAGTGTGTCAGCAGCGGCTGTGGCAGCCCATGAGTGCGGCCATGCCGTACAACATGCCACCCAGTATGGCCCTCTTATGTTTCGCAGCAAAATGGTGCCTGCTGTGCAGGTAAGCTCTATGTTGGTCAATTGGATATTAATGGCAGGTGTGATTATCCTGGCTACTACCAATAATCCAACGGTATTACTTATTGGGATAATCGTAATGAGTTTAACGGTGTTGTTTACACTGGTTACCCTGCCGGTGGAGTTTGATGCAAGTAAAAGGGCTTTGGCCTGGTTGAACCATACCAATATTACTAACGCTCAGGAGTATCCAAAAGCCAAAGATGCCCTGAAATGGGCCGCTACTACCTATGTTGTAGCAGCACTGGCTGCTGTAGTTACCCTTATTCAATATATCATGCTCTACCTGGGAAGCAGGGACAGAAGTTAACTTGGCTATTTGACCTAAATCAATATTTAAAACCGTGCAGCAACCTGCACGGTTTTTTTTGTCCTTAACAAATCGTTAAATATTTTCGCCGACATTAAAAAAAATCACACACCAATGAGAAAAACAATGATGTTTATGTTGACGGTACTTGTGTTGTCGGTCCAATCCCTATTGGCCCAAACCAAGACGTTGACAGGAAAAGTAACAGACAACAACGGGGCGCCGCTTGCAGGGGCTTCCGTGATGGAAAAAGGAACTAACAATGGAACATTTACTGGTCAGGATGGTACCTTCAGCTTATCTGTTTCAGATAAGGCTAAGGCACTGATTGTTTCTGCTATCGGGTTCTCCTCACAGGAACTGACTATCTCCGGTACCACATTTCAGGTTTCACTGAAAACCAGTGATGCACAAAGCCTGGATGAAGTAGTGGTAGTAGGTTTTGGTACAAAGATCAAAAAAGACCTTACCGGTAATATTGCCCGGGTAAAAGGATCTGAAATAGCCAATACACCGGTACCCAACTTTAACCAGGCTCTGCAGGGTAGAGCTGCCGGCGTTTTTGTGGAATCTAATAATGGTAAAGTGGGTGAAGGAGTGAAAGTAAGAATCAGGGGTGCTGGTTCTTTGAGTGCATCTAACTCTCCTTTATATGTAGTAGATGGTGTTCCTCTTAATGGTGATGGTATATCAGGAAACTCTCTTGCGGATATTAACTTTAACGAAGTTGAATCTTTCGAGATATTAAAAGACGCATCTGCTGCTGCTATCTACGGTTCCCGTGCTGCCAACGGTGTCGTTTTGATTACAACCAAAAAAGGAAAAGCGGGTAAAACAACATTGAATGTAAATGCACAGTATGGCGTTAATAAACCAACTGGCTACAGGGGTTTCCTGAATGCAAAAGAGTATGTTGACTTATTAAGAGAAGCTGCTATTAACAGTGATAACCTGGAAGGTGTTGATCCACTGGATCCCGCACAATATCCTGGCTCATGGTTGCAGTTTGCAGAAAACCGTCTCACCCGTTATTCCGGGTATTCAAACTGGCGTAACCTTGAAACAAATACTGACTGGGAAAAGCAGGCTTTCAATGATGAATCCCGCACAAAAATTATTGATATCAATGCCTCTGGTGGTAATGATAAAACAAGGTTCTTTGTAAGCGGTGGTTATACAAACCAGGATGGTATCCTTGTTGGTAATAATTTTCAACGTTTCTCTGGCCGTATCAACCTGGAGCATGATGCAAGTAATAAACTTAAATTAGGGTTCAACCTTGGTCTTTCAAGAAGTGTAGGTAACAGGGTGTCTCTTGATAACGAATTTTCCACACCGCTGCAATTAGTTGCCCTGGCTCCAATTACACCGATTAGGGATCTTAACGGTAACCTGTACGACAGGCCTGTTACAACCTACTATAACGGTCTTATCGAATTGGAAAATTCAAGCTATGTTTCTACCACATACAGAAATATTGGTAGTCTTTTTTTGAACTACAAGATATTCACTGATCTTGCTTTCAGAACTGAATTTGGCATTGATCTGCAAACTCAAAATGATGAACAGTTTTATGGTTCTCGTACCATTCTTGGCCAGTCAACCAATGGCTATGCACAATCTGATTGGTTCAGGACGTTCAACTATAATACCAACAACTATTTCAATTATGTAAAACGTTTTGGTGGTATTCATAATATTGACGCTACATTGGGAATGTCGTACCAGAAATACTCATCAAATTTTACCAATGCTTTTGGTGAAGACTTTCCGGTAGATGCACTTCGTACATTGGCCAGTGCCGGCCGCATTACTGGCGGTACTTCCACACTAACAGAGTCATCATTCCTCTCTTATTTTGCAAGGGCCAACTATAAGTTAAACGAAAAATATCTGGTAACCCTGAGCGGCCGTATCGATGGTTCATCCAGGTTTGGAAAGGACAATAAATATGGTTTCTTCCCTGCGGCATCACTGGGATGGATATTGAGTGAAGAAGAATTTCTGAAGTCAGTAAACTGGTTAAGCTTTCTTAAGCTGCGTGGTAGTTTTGGTCTTACTGGTAATGCTGATGGTTTCGGAAACTTTGCTCAGCTTGGCCTTTATGGTGCTGCAAAGTATAACAATGCCTCAGGTCTTATCCCAACGCAGTTGGCTAATCCGGAGCTGAAATGGGAAAAATCAGAGCAGGTAGATATTGGTATTGACTTTGGTCTGTTTAATAACAGGCTTACTGGTGAAATAGATTACTATGTAAGAAATACCAATGACCTTATTTACAATGTACCTGTTCCCGGTACTTCTGGTTTTGCTACACAAACAGTAAACGTTGGTTCCATGCAGAATAAGGGTGTTGAATTTGTTCTAAATTCAACCAACTTCAACGGAAGAGATTTTAAGTGGAATACCAGCTTTAACCTATCTAAGAACAAGAATAGGATCACAAAACTCGATGGTGAACAAACTACCATTCCTGGTAATGATGGACGTTACCTGAATTCACTCATCGTAGGCCAGCCTATCGGTGTTTTCTACGGTCCTAAATTTGCCGGTGCTGATCCTGCAAATGGTGATGCACTTTATTATAAAGAAGATGGCAAAACAACCACCAACGACTATAACGAAGCCGGTAGCTTTGTTGTAGGTGATCCCAACCCGGATTGGATCGGTGGTTTGAATAATACGTTCAACTACAAAGGTTTTGAATTGAATGTGCTGTTGCAGGGTGTATTTGGTAACCAGATACAAAATGGCGCCGGTGGATTTATGTCTGCAAGTTTTGATTGGTTCGATAACCAAACCCGTGACCAATTGAACCGTTGGCAAAAGCCCGGTGATGTAACTAATGTTCCTCAGTTGAGACTTGGCTATGGTAACGGTATCGGCGCTTCAAGCCGTTACGTAGAAGACGGAGGCTATGTTCGTCTGAAAAATGTAACACTGGCTTATAATATACCAGCCAAATTGCTGACCAAATTAAAGATCCGCTCTGCAAGGTTTTATGTTACAGGTATCAACCTGGCCACATTTACCGATTATACCGGCTGGGATCCTGAAGTAAATACAGATTACCGTGCCGGCAACCGCAACCAGGGCAGCGATTTCTATGCTGCTCCGCAAATCAAGTCTGTAACATTTGGTGTAAACCTTGGGTTTTAATTCTAAAAAATGAAAATGATGAAACGTAGTATAATTGCTTTATCAATCCTAACAGTAATTGTTGCTTCCTGCGGCAAGAAACTGGACCTTCTTCCACAGCAAAGTGTTGCCGAAGAAGTAGCATTGAGTTCCGATATTATTGTAAAAAAGGTTCTCAATGGAGCCTATGATGCCATTAGCGATGGCGACCTCTATGGCGGAAACATGATGTTGTTTTCTGAGTTGCTTGCAGCAAATGATGAGATCAGGTGGGAAGGGACCTTTAACCAACCCCGTGAGATTTGGCTAAAATCAATGCTCACTACAAATAGCTATGTACGGGACACATGGCTCGAGGCATATGATGTTATCAATATCTGTAACAATATTTTAAGTGCCATTTCTGTTGTAGACGCTGCTGACCAGAACCGGGTCAAGGGGGAAGCTCTCTTTTTAAGAGGAGCTATGTATTTCGAACTGGTAAAATTATATGCGAAGCCATATAGTGCCGGTAATGTAAATGGTAACCTCGGCGTACCTATCGTATTAACTCCAACAAGAAGAATTGATCAGGCTTCTTATGTGCAGCGTAGCACAGTGGAGCAAACTTATGCCCAGATACTTGCTGACCTTACTGAAGCAGAAACATTGCTTCCGGCTGTCAATCCGGGATCAACTACAGTGACAAGGATGGTTTATGCTACTAAAGCTGCAGCAGCAGGGATGCTTTCTAGGGCATATTTGCAAATGGAAAGATGGAGCGATGCAAGAGATGCTGCTAACAGGGCAATTACTGTTGCTGAGGCAAATGGAAGGGCATTGGCTTCACCGTACGCTTCTGCATTTAATAATGCAGTGAATTCCCTGGAATATCTTTTTGCCATACAAGTTTCTGCGCAGGATGGAGCAAACAATATGCATCTGTTCTGGTCAATTCCTGCTTATGGTGGCCGTGATGGCGATGTTTCTATTCACGCCAGCCATTTGGCATTATACAACGCTTCTGATGCAAGACTCGCTTTGTTCTATACAGGAGCAGGCGATGTTCGAAGCGGCAAATGGCAGCAGCAATACAGAGTTTTACCTGTAATGCGTTTGGCTGAAATGTACCTTACCCGTGCTGAAGCTAACTTCAGGGCTGGTACTACCGTTGGTGCTACACCTGCACAGGATGTAAGCCGTACAAGACAAAGGGCCGGACTTTCTGCTGTAGGCGCTGTCACACTGTCGGATATCATTGCTGAAAGAAAATTAGAACTGGCTCATGAAGGCCAGGGAGTGCATGATCTTAAGCGTTTAAAACAAAGTGCGGATGGCTTTACGTACGATGCAAATGAAATGGTATTCCCAATTCCTCAAAGAGAAGTTGATGCATCCAGGGGTGTTATCACTCAAAATCCAGGATACTAAGAAAATTCGATCTCTCTGCTTAGAACAAAAAGAAGGCCCCGTCACTGACGGGGCTTTTCATATATAATATGATTTAGAGAGGATGCTGTTTTACAGTTTTATCTCTTCGTCGTTTCTGTCGAAGAATTTGTATTCTGTCAGGTGATAGTTGCTGTCTTTTTCCAGCCTTGTTCTCTGACCGTACTTCCGTTTCCACTGCGACATCTTCGTATTCCATGGCCAGCCTTTGGTGAGGTAAGCATAAAGGATAGGATGTACCACTAATTTCAGGTTGGCATTTTTATGAGTGATCAGGTAACTTAAATTCTTTTCAATCTCGTCTTCCAGTAATAATGTTGAAGAAATTTTGCCGGTGCCGTTGCAGCTGGGACATACTTCCTGGGTATTGATATTTACCTCTGGCTTCATCCGCTGGCGGGTGATCTGCATAATGCCAAACTTGGAAATAGGAAGTACGGCATGTTTGGCCCTGTCAGGCGCCATAAACTCTTCCATTTTCTCCATCAGCTTTCGCTTGTTCTCCGGCAGCTTCATGTCAATAAAATCAACCACTATGATGCCGCCAAGGTCACGAAGGCGCAATTGCCTGGCAATTTCTTCCGCTGCTTCAAGATTTGTTTCCAGCGCATTCTGCTCCTGGTTATTACTTACACTCTTGTAGCCGCTGTTCACATCAATTACATGCAGGGCTTCGGTATGCTCAATGATCAGGTAAGCGCCGCTATCAAGGTTTACTGTTTTGCCAAACGAAGATTTCACCTGCTTGGTAATACCAAAGGAATCAAAAATGGGTGAACCGTTATTATAAAACGAAACGATCTCTGCTTTTTCCGGCGCTATGCGCTGAATATAATTCTTGGTATCGCTGTAAATATTTTTATCGTTCACTACAATGCGGTTGAAATCCGCATTCAGCAGGTCACGCAGTATACTGGTGGTTTTGGTTTGCTCACTCAGTATCCTTGTAGGTGCTACAGCCCCTTTCAGGTTTTGCTGAATAGCCTTCCACATATCCACAAGGGCCGAAAGATCTTCATGCAGTTCGGCTGTATTCTTTCCTTCTGCAGCCGTACGTACAATGACACCAAAATTTTTACTCTTGATTGCTTCCACAATCTTTTGCAAACGTTTCC
The DNA here is from genome assembly GCA_044229985.1 of Chitinophagaceae bacterium. GTDB lineage: Bacteria > Bacteroidota > Bacteroidia > Chitinophagales > Chitinophagaceae > JJ008. The sequence continues at coordinate 87,232 of JBGARY010000002.1, read as the reverse complement.
TTTCCTCTGATGAATGGATCTTTCTCGATACCGCTACAATATCATTAAAGGGCGTAAGCACCACGAAACGGCCGGGCAAGGATATTTCACAGCTAAGCCTGGGTCCTTTGGCAGCAATAGGCTCTTTCAATATCTGCACCAGTATGTTGGGCTTGCCCCCTAGCACTTCGTTGATCTTACCTGTTTTTACAATTTCAGGTTCAATGGTGAACCTGGAAAAATCAAGGCCCTGCTCACTCTTATCGTTCATGCACATTGTGGTGAACTTCAGCAGTGACTTGGCGTAAGGGCTAAGATCGGTATAGTGCAGGAAAGCATCCTTCTCAAACCCCACATCCACGAAGGCAGCATTCAGCCCCGGGATCAGCTTCTTTACTTTTCCAAGGTATAGGTCGCCCACAGCAAAACGGGCATCGCTTTTTTCGCTATGCAGTTCTACCAGTTTCTTGTCTTCCAGCAAGGCAATTTCAACGCCCTGAGGAGCCGCATTAATAATAAGTTCTTTGTTCATTACAGCTTACATAAATGAATCACCTTAGTGCTGTGAACACCAGTTGCCAATATTCCGTAAGGAATGCAGGTTGTATCTGCGGATATTTTGCGGAGGAGTGGGTGAGATGCAAACGTATACGGCAAACAACTGGACGACTGTGAAAAGTAGTTGGTTAATTAGTTAATAGGGGTGTTGGGAAAGTCCTTTTTACCAATTAACTAATTAACCAGTTTACCTTATTTGTTCCTCTTCTTATGACGGTTCTTTCTCAGTCTCTTTTTACGTTTGTGCGTCGCAATTTTATGACGCTTCCTTTTTTTACCACAAGGCATACTCAAATAATTTTTAATGTTCTGTTTATAATAAGTTTTACAACTTCTATTTCTTCAACTCTTCAATTCTTTTTTGAAGGGCTGTTTTCAGCTCTGCCTCACCCACCAGGTTCAGGCATTGCTGGTACCATTTTATTGCACTTTTCTTATCACCGGTACGTTCAAACGTATCAGCCAGCAGCAGTATAGCTTCAATATTATCGGGTTGAAGCCGGGTAACTGTTTCTAAACGGCTGATCGCCTTATCATATTGCCCCGATAATAATGAGCCTTTAACAAGAGTAAGATGACCATATACATTAGTACTGTCACGGTCAACCACTTCTTTTATTTTGGCAATGCCTTCCAGAGGGTTGCTGGAAATATTGCCAAACAGGTAACAGGCGCCAAGGCCTATTTTGGCCGAATCATTATCCGGGTTAATCTTCAAAGATCGCTCAAATAAATCTTTGGCCTGCAGGGCTTTCCACTGTCTCCGCTGTTCCGATCCGTCTGTCTGCAGGTTCTCCAAAAATAAACGGGCTGCAAAAGTGAGGCTTTTTTCTGAATTTTCCAATCTGGCCCCTTCGCCAGTGTACCAGGCATAGGGTTCAAAGATCCTGGCCGTATCTGCCCAGTATTTGGCCAATTGGTGGTAAATATGCACTTGCTCCTCCTTTACTTTCTCTTTGGCTACCGCTGCTTCCAGCCCATCCAAAACAGCCGCCTGTGCAGGTTTCAGCTGTTTTTTGGCCATTATCAGGATACTATCAATGGACATGGCGCCATGATCATGCCCGTCATCCGGGCTATGCTGTTCTACGGGGGCGGCCACTGTTTTTTTGGCCGGAACCGTCTTCCCAAAAAAATATAAAGCGGCTGTGAGTACAACTGCAACAGCCAGGGTTATCCATTGAGGTCTCTTCACTCTCAAAATTTTAGAACTGCAAAAGTAGCCCCAAAAAAGTTGTAATCCCTGCCGAAATCAGCATTTTGTATTTAATAAGGTCTGCCCCTTAGTTAAAAGAACACACTATCTGTCTGATTAGTGTAAATCAATGTAATTCCAGACCAATTCTCTGTCCCCCGGTTATTTACTATCTTAAACTCCGTTTAGAAACCAGCTAATCATTTTTACCAAAACCAACCACCTATGCGCCTGCTTTTTCCCACACTGCTCTTCACCGCTTTCTTTTTCATTATCTCTTGCGGTAACAAAAACGACAAACAAACGGAAAGAACTGATAGTTCGTTGATAAAAGATAGTCTTTCAACCGGGCAGGCTCCGGCAGATACTACCCTTGCTGCTATAATGCCGGTGATTGAAAAGGAACTGAATGCCTGGGTAAAGTCATTTAAAGGCTTTGTAGCAGATTCATTCAAATACACCCAGACGACAAAGTTTGAAGAAATCGCCTACCAGGAAACAACCGGAATGGATAAGTTTTACGAGTTGTATAAGCCTTCACTGGTTTTTTCGGGAGACAGCAACCAGTTTATTGATATCTACAGTGCCGGAATTATGCTGGAAAAAAAAGGTAAGAAAATTATTGCCAGCTCAGATGTGGACCAGGCCATTACCCTTTGCAACCTGCAAACCGGTGAATGGAAACGCATTGCATTCTTCGGGCCTTCGGCAGGTATTGAAGAAGCCGTATGGGTGTCCGCAACAGAATTTGTCTTGGCAGGCATAATCAGAAATGATAACGGTGATCCAATGCCTTTCTTATTATGGGGTGATGCGCAGCGAAAATCTATCCGCTGGTATGAATCCAGTATTATTAGACCGCAGTCAATGAATTACGAAGCCAGTGGTTTAGCAAAATTGAAAATAGACGAGTGGGAATAAGTTTTATTATTCTCCATCCTCACCCGGGCCGGTATCTGGCTTAGGCTCTTTCAATTTTTTTACTTCGGCCACAAATTCCTTGGCAGGCTTGAAAGCCGGTATATAATGTTCGGGGATATGTACTGCTATGTTCTTCTTGATGTTACGGCCAATCTTGGCTGCTCTTTTCTTGGTTATAAAGCTGCCGAAGCCGCGGATATAAATATTTTCGCCACCGGCAAGGGTGTCTTTTACTTCTTTAAACATAGTTTCAAGAGTAACAAGCACATCTACCTTGGGTATGCCTGTTTTTTCAGAAATCTGATTTACCAGGTCGGCTTTTCTCATGATTGCAGGTTTTTAGTGGTTTTCTGATGCCAATTTATGATAAAATTAGGTGATAGTCAAGCAAATAGGAATAAATTTTTTCAACCCTCTGTGCATTCCGGGTGTTATTTTGCCGGATAATTCCAAATTTTAGCGGTTTTGCAGACCTTGCCAGTGAACTATTGGCGTTGAACCCAGACCCCAAACATGAACTCTAAACGAAAATTCTCCTCTCAGCTCTTACGCTGGAATAAAAACCAGAATAAACGGCAAATGCCCTGGAAAGGCGAGAAAGACCCCTATAAAATCTGGCTCAGTGAGATCATCCTGCAACAAACTAGGGTGGAGCAAGGGCTGGCTTATTACACTAATTTCATTAAAACCTTTCCCACTGTTCATCAACTGGCCAAAGCGCCGGATGAGAAAGTGTTCAAATTATGGGAAGGCCTGGGTTATTATTCCCGGTGCCGCAACCTGCTGGCTACGGCACGGTTTATATCCAAAGAACTGAAAGGAAAATTTCCTGACAATTATGAGAGCATCAAGGCCCTAAAGGGAATTGGCCCTTATACTGCAGCTGCTATTTCTTCTTTTGCCTACAACCTGCCACATGCTGTGGTGGATGGTAATGTTTTCCGGGTGCTGGCCAGGGTGTTTGGTATCAGTAAGTCGATTGACAGTACCGAAGGCAAAAAACAGTTCACGGCATTGGCGGAAGAATTGCTGGATAAAAACCACCCCGGCCTCTACAACCAGGCTATCATGGATTTTGGTGCTGTAATATGCAAACCCGCTGCACCGCTTTGTGATACTTGTGTATTTAAAAAAGAATGCTATGCCTTTCGGCATAACAAAGTGAATGCACTGCCTGTAAAGGAAAAAAAGATCAACATAAAAAAACGCTGGTTTTACTATCTCGTATTGGAATATAAAAACAAGATCGTCATCGGCCGGCGCAGCACTAAAGATATCTGGCAGGGCCTGTATGAATTTCCTTTGATTGAAACAACATCGGCTGCAGAACCTGCCGGGATAATAAAACAGGCTGTACAACAAAAATGGCTAAAGTCGAATAGCTATACGATAAAAACCATTTCACCGCTGTATAAGCAACAGCTCTCTCACCAGCATATTACCGGCCAGTTTATTATTGCAACAATGAAAACGAAACCTGCCATTACGGGTGACTGGCAGTGGATCGCAAAAGATGCTTTACATCAATATGCTTTTCCACGGATGCTGCGGCATTTTCTGCATGATGAAATGAAATAATAGCATTCAAAAATTTCTACAAGGCAGAGCTTGTAAATATCACTGCAGCAGAAGCTATGATCCCGGTTACGGTCATGGCTGTCCAGAAACGATCCCATTTGTAATCATCATTGATGAAGAGACAGATGATGGGACCGATCAGTACGAGGAAGCCAAGGGCAAACCCACCCCAGTGCCAGCTCCAGCGGTCGAAAAAACCGAATTTCTTTTTCCATTTTTCTGCGTTTACCGTACCGTCTTTTTCGATCAGCTTGCGGGCCTGCCGCTGACTTATTTTGAGTTGTATCTTTTCTGCCAGTGTCAGCTTTTTACCTGTAAGTACTTTGTATTGTTTGGGTGTAAGAGTTGCCAGTTCAGCCAGGCTGATGGTTTTATTACTCCAGGGCAGCACCACCTGTATGCTTTTCGCATCGGGATTTTCAGATGGAATTACCGCAGCATCGGCCGAAAACATGTTTAACACGATAAGAAAAAGCAGGGTTAGTTTTTTCATTTAGTTTGTTTTGGTAATCAATGATAAAAAATATTTGCATTCTTTACCTCTTTGGGCATAAACTCTTTTTTATAATCCCAATGGGTTAATGTTAGCGTTACAATCCCTATCCCATGGTAGTATTCTTTGAAATAAGAGCTGTCAAATAGAATCAACCAAATACACTAACTTTAAGAGGCATTCGCCAGCCCGTGACGAAGAACCTTAAACCTAAAGATAAAATATATGAGAGGCGTAAACCGTGTAATGCTGATCGGCAACCTGGGTAAAGACCCCGATGTACAGCACCTGGAAGGAAACATCGCTGTTGCCAAATTTCCTTTAGCCACTACCGAAACATTTAAAGACCGCACCGGTAAACTGGTATCGCAAACCGAGTGGCATACCGTTGTGCTGTGGCGGGGCCTTGCCGAACTGGCGCAAAAATACCTGCATAAAAGCAGCCTGGTGTATATCGAGGGCCGCCTGCGTACCCGCAGCTGGGATGATAAGGACGGCAACCGAAAATTTGCCACCGAAGTGGTAGGCGACAACCTCATCATGCTCGACAAACGGATGGATGGTGGCGGCAGCACTGAAGGCGGAATGGATAACATGGGCAGTCCTGATATGCCCATGGGTGACCCTTCTGAGAACCTGCCTTTTTAAGGTTTTCTTTCCCACCAGTCAAAAAGAAATCTTTTAGTGTGCTTATTGACTTTGTGGGAGATTGTATTCTCTCGAATGGGACAATTCCAAATACAATAACTTTGTCGCTTTGCTGGCGGGCCATACGACCTGCCATTTTATTGAACCAAAAAACCAGTTTTGGAAACTCACCCGGCACTGTATTTTCTCAATGATCTGTTTACGCTTCATTTCCTGGCGGCCAACCCGCAGGGAACCACAGTATTGATCGTATCATTACTACTGCTGCTGACACTTACTTTTATCATTTCCGGCGCCGAAGTGGCCCTGTTCTCTCTCGGTACCAAGGACATTAATGTACTGAAGACAAAACAGCACAGCGCTGCCAAACGCATAGTAAACCTGCTGGAAGAGCCAAAAGAAGTATATGCCTCACTGCTTATTGCCGGAACTTTTGTCAATATCAGTATCATAGTGCTGTCCAATTTCCTGATAGACCAGTTTATATCTTTTAAAGGCATGAGCACTTTTATAGAGATTATCCTGAAAGTGCTGGTGATTGCTTTTGTATTGGTATTTATCGGCAGAATGCTGCCTAAAGTGTGGGCCACCCAAAAGAATTTTCAGTTTGCTTATGAAACTTCTTTTGTAGTAGAGGCATTGCACTTGTTACTCCGCCGCATCAGCCGATGGATCGTGTCATTGGCAGAGCGGATAGGTAAAAAGGCAGGGGCTGATAAATCTGCGGCCCTTAGCATGCAGGAGCTGGATGAAGCGATTGATATCAAAACAGATGAAGAGGCATCGCAGGAAGAGAAGAACATCATGAAAGGGATTGTGAAGTTTGGCAATATCACGGTGAAACAGATCATGCGGAGCCGACTCGAAGTCAGTGGTGTGGATCACAAACTCTCTTTTGGTGAACTGGTGAAAAGGGTGGAAGAATTGCACTACTCCCGGTTGCCCGTCTACAAAGGAAGCCTAGATGAAGTAGTGGGCATGATCAATACCAAGGACATTATCCCTTTTCTAGGCGAGCCAGAAAATTTTGACTGGCATAAACTAATGCGGCAACCTTATTTTGTGCCCGAGCCTAAGCTGATCGAAGACCTGCTGAAAGAGTTTCAGCAAAAGCGGATACATTTTGCCGTGGTGGTTGATGAGTTTGGCGGTACCAGTGGCATTGTAACGATGGAAGATATACTGGAAGAAGTGATAGGTGATATCCGGGATGAGTTTGATGAAGAGGAAAGCGGAAACCGCAAACTGGATGACAACAACTATTTGTTTGAAGGCCGCACCATGATACATGATATGTGCAAAGCAATGAAACTCCCGATGGATACCTTTGATCATGTGCGGGAGGAAAGTGAATCACTGGCGGGCCTGGTCCTGGAACTGGCAGGTGAGATACCGGCCGTGAATACAGTGATTACAGCAGGTGATTTTGAATTCACTGTAATGCAGACAGATAATAACCGGGTACAGCAGGTTAAAGTAACCATCAAACCCCGTACGAAAGAATAGCATGTTTAAAAAAATAAATATCAACCGGCTGGCAGTAATGATTATAATGCTGATATCATCTTGCCAGTTAATGATAAGTTGTAACAGCCAGTATTCGGTAGGTAAAAAGAAGGGATACTTTCATATTGATTTTCCGGCAAAGAAATACCAGCTCTTTGATCAGCCGGGCTATCCCTATACATTTGAATACCCGGTATACGCCAATGTGATGAAGGATACTTCTTTTTTTGAAGCCAAACCCGAAAACCCCTGGTGGATCAATATTGATGTACCGAAGTTTGCCGGGAGAATTCATATCAGCTATAAACAGATCGGTGGCAAGAATAATTTCGACTCACTGGTAAGGGATGGTTTCAAGATGGCCTACAAGCAGCATGTGGATGTTTCCACCGGTATCAATGACAGCCTGATGCAAACGCCTAACGGAATAAAAGGTATCTATTTCTCTCTTGGTGGAAATACAGCAACTGCCAACCAGTTTTTCCTGACCGATTCAACAACGCATTTTCTAAGGGGGGCCTTGTATTTTGATGCGGCGCCTAATGCAGATTCATTGGGTATTGTCAATGATTTTTTGAAACAGGATCTTAAACATCTCATCAACACGCTGCAGTGGAGAAAATAAACCCCGGCCGCTTTCGCTAACCGGGGGTCAAATCACCGTATGCTGAGGATAGGATTTAGTTTTTCTTTCTTTTTGATTTTTCCCACAAAGCCACAATGAACACAGTGGATTTAAGAACACGAAGGATATTTGCCTCTGGCAAATAATTCCAAGCTGCAGAAAGCTTAAAAAACTTTGTGTTGCTTTGTGTCTTTGAGCCTTCGTGGCAAATTCAGCTTACCATTACTGCTCCCGGTTATCATTCTTTGTCTCTTTTTTTTCCGACGCAGGCACCTCTTCTTCTTCCTCTCTCAGCGGCGCCCGGCTGAAAATCTCGGTACTGATCCTTCTCTTTTTCTTCTTCACTTCTTTCTTTTCCGCTGTTACAGCTGTAACAGCTACTTCGTCAGGGTTTTTCTTTTCTTCGGTTATTACCTGCTTCGTAGTAACAGTAGTTTTTGGGGCTACCTTTTTTCCCGGTTCCGTCTTTTCTTCCACAATAGGGGTGGTTACTTTTTCTTCTGTCACCACAATAGGTTTTGCGGCCTTCTTCTCTGCATACATGGCGTTGAACTCTTTTTTGTGGCTGGTGTTTTTGTAATCTACAAACCCGTAGATACTGGCGCCGATCATTAACGCTGCGCCGGCGTACAAGAATGATTTCATTGGTTGTTTGTTTTAATGTTTAACTTGATTACTTGCTTAGTTTATGTCGCAAATGATTTAAGGTATTGCTTGCTTTGACGCCAGATCACCCATTCAGCAAAGAGCATATTGCCAATTACACTGATCCAGAGTGACACTTCATAATTCTCCAGGTGGTCCCATCCCAGCAGGTAAAAAGCGATATGATAAACCCGGAAAGTAACAGCGGTCATTGCCATGGCATAGCTGCGTATCATCCATATCTTATGGGCCACAACATTTCTTTTATGAATAGTGCTTAACCCGTAGAGTGTGGTTACAAACCACCAGCCAGCCATGAACATGAATAAGGCCCTTTCCCAAAAACTGCCTTTGGCAAAAAATGACATGTACAGGCCGGTGGGTGCTCCGAGGAATAGTACTACAAAAACATATATCTTACCGGATATACGGTGAATGGCTTTAGACTTCTTCAGTATATAACGGGAGAATTGTATCAGCGCCGTGCCTATACACAAGGCGCCGGCAGCAATATGTATATAGAAGCTGGCATTGTACAGGTTGCTTTGAAAGAGAAAGCTGCGTTCTTCAATGAAATCAAAGTTCTTGCTGAAAGAAAAATAGGGAATCGTATTATAAATAAGCAGTAAACTAAATGCGGCAACAGGAACCCAGAAGAGCATTTGTGAGAAAACCCGGATGGATTTCTGGAAAGTGAGCAATCTTGTGTTTTGCATACAGCGGCTTTGTGATAGGGGAGAGATGCTGGCGACTAAAACTGTCCATAAACGGCCACTGTTACATGTTTGTTAAAGGAATTTTACTCCCTTTCACCGATTCACTAAATTGAGGGATAAATCAACGCCATGAGGATTCTTTTACCGCTCATTATTCTTTTTCTTTTTGCTTCCAGCTTCAACTCATTGTATGGACAGGAAGCTGCTGCAGTTGATTCCCTGAAACAGGCTTTGAAAGAGGCAAAAACCGTGGATGAAAAGGTTACCTGGCTGGATGAGCTCAGCCGTACGATGATGAATGTGAACCCCAAGGAGGCTGATGAGTTTGGCCGGCAGCTGATCACAGTAGCAGAAGAATCCCGTAACCGTAAGCTGATGTTCAAGGCCTATCTTTCCAATGGTCTTCGTTGCAGTTATTTTGCTACCCGAAAGGAGTATTCCGATAAATCAATTGAGTTTTATAATAAGGCCTACGACCTGGCCCGGCAAAACCGGATGGAAAAAGAAGCCGGCATCGCACAGATGCACCTGGCCGGCATTTACCTGGTGATACCAGATAAAGAAAAAGCTCTCTCTTATATCACACAGGCTTTTTCGCTTATTACTACCCTTGGGGACGACAGCCTTAAAGCCGAGGCCCACAACATGTATGGACAGGTGTATATGGGCAAAAATGAGAATATCCTTGCCCTGCGTAATTTTCTAAGTGCACTTCATATTGCAGAGGAAATGAAAGACCCGGGTTTGATGCAGAGTTGCTATTCCAAACTTTCTGGCTTTTACAGTTCAATAGAGGATTATGATAAGGCCATTGATTATATGATGAAATCCTATGAACAGTTTGACGGTATTAAATTAAAAAACACACCCTATAACAGGGTTATTTATATTAATGCTATTGGCAACCTGTATGCATACAAAAAGAACTATGATATTGCTATAAGCTATTTTGAACGGTCTATCCGGATGGCTGATTCGTTAAAGTTCTCCACACTTAAAGTGCCTGGGTATGTAAGCCTGCTGAACCAGTACCTGCGGATTGATGAGCCCAAAAAAGCATTGGATTATCTTAATTCACCTGCAGGGGGTAATCTTAAACAATACCTGACCAATTTTGGAATGGCTTCTATCATAGACCAGGCCTACGGTGTGGTTTATTCTGAAATGGGCCATTATGATTCTGCCCGCATTTACTTAGAAAAGGCTAAGCCCATGTTTGAGAACAGTACCAACGAGTTGTCAAAAGTGAGTTTCTATGGCCAGTTAGCATCATTTTACAATAAATCGGGCGATAAGAAGAAAGCCATTGAATATTTCCTGAAAGTAAAAGAGATCAGTGAACGAAACGGTATGCTGGAAAACATAAAGCGGTCTGCCAAATATCTTGATACATTATATAAAGAAACGGGCAACCTTGCATTGGCGGGTACTTACAATGCCCTGTACTACCAGTATAAAGACAGTATTGAAACACTTAAAAGGGAAAAGGAACTAACGCAGGTAGAAGCAGCCGATGAGCAACAAAGGCTGATAAGGACAGAGAAAGAAAAGGAAGAGGCAAAAAAAAGGCGCAATAACATCCAGTATATGGCTATTACTATCGGCATTGTTGGTTTATTTGTTGCTCTTGTGGTGTTGGGCATGTTCAAAGTGTCGGGAGGTCTGATAAAGGCCATTGGTTTCTTTGTGTTCCTGCTTTTCTTTGAATTCATCTTCCTTGTGTTCAAGAAAAATATTTATTCTATTACTAACGGTGAACCGTGGAAAGACCTTGCGTTTATGATCGGCCTGGCGGCTATACTGGTGCCGCTGCATCACTGGCTTGAGCATGAGGTGCTGAAGTATCTTACTTCGCATAACAGGCTTACATCAGCAGGTTCTCACCTGAAAAACAAAATACTCAGTCGTATTAAAAAGGAAGGAAAATGACCTTCGCTTACCTTTGCTAAAATTTTACCCCTTGATTGTAATTGATAATACCCTGATTAGTGATGATGTGGTGGAGAAGCAATTTGTCTGTGACCTTACCAAATGCAAGGGCGGCTGCTGCGAAGAAGGAGATGCAGGTGCCCCGCTCGATGAGGAGGAATTGGATATCATTTTAACGCATTACGAAAAGGTAAAGCCTTACCTGACCGAGGCATCTGTTAAAGAAGTTGAGCGGAAAGGAAAATATGTTTATCACAAAGAGTTTGGCTGGGTAACACCCACCTTGGGAAATGATAAGGAAATTTGTGTTTATGGCCGTCGGGATGAAAAGGGTATTATCATGTGTGCTTTCGAGCAGGCTTATTATGACGGTGTTATTCCATGGAAAAAACCCATCAGCTGTCACCTCTTTCCAATCATAATTACGAAAGGTAAGCGGGGTGATTATGATAAGGTGAATTATGAACCAAGGGAGAAACTTTGCAATCCTGCCTGTGGATTGGGTAAAAAATTGCAGGTGCCAACCTATGAATTCCTGAAAGAACCTTTGATCCGTAAATATGGCGAAGAGTTTTACAATGCCCTGGATAAAGTGGCAAAGATGAAAGCAGCTAAAAAAGAAAAAGCGGTTAAACAGTAAACCAGTGAAAGAGACAGTTTCCAGTTTCATGGCAAAAGCCACCATCAAGGCAGCGGACAAAGAACACCGCCGCAAAATCAATTTCAATATTGGTAAATACAATGCAGTAGTACCACAGGGTAAACAGCAGTTCCTGGATATTCACCTGGCAAGGGAGAAAGCCAAGAATATCAAATGGAAGGCAATTGAAACATTAGATAAACAACTGGAAATATTTGAAGCCATTATTACAAAACGTGGCGCAAAAGTTATATGGGCAGAAGATGCACAGCAGGCACTGGAAGCTATTGGTAAAATTTGCGAAGAAAAGAACTGCAAAACACTGGTGAAGAGCAAGAGCATGGTGACGGAAGAAATTCACCTGAATGATTATTTAGAGAAACAAGGAATAGAAAGTGTGGAGACTGACTTGGGGGAATATATTCAGCAACTGGATGGCGAGCCTCCTTACCACATCGTTACTCCTGCAATGCATAAGAGCAAGGAAGATGTGGCCAGGTTATTTGCTGAAAAATTGGGAACTGACCCGAAAGCTACACCTGAGCAACTGACACTGACAGCAAGGAAAGTACTAAGAGAAAAATATGTACAGGCGGAAGTGGGTGTCACTGGCGCCAATTTCATCATTGCGGATATTGGCGGTATAGCGGTGACAGAGAATGAAGGCAATGCAAGACTGAGCTGCTCCATGCCCAAAACACATATTGTGGTTGCGGGTATTGAGAAAGTAATTCCTTCCATGACTGATCTGGGTTTGTTCTGGCCGTTACTTTCTACGTTCGGTACAGGCCAGAAAGTAACAGTTTATAATACTATAGTTACAGGACCAAAACAGGCAAATGAAACAGACGGGCCGGAAGATATGTATGTGATATTGCTGGATAACGGCAGAACAAATATCCTGGCCAATGAAAAACAACGGGAAAGTTTGTATTGCATTCGTTGCGGCGCCTGCCTGAATGCCTGTCCCGTATATAAGAATATAGGTGGCCATACGTATGCAGCTACTTACAGCGGACCGATTGGCTCTGTCATTACACCACATTTGAAAGAAATGGGGGAATGGAAGCACCTGAGTTATGCTTCATCGCTGTGTGGTAATTGCACTGAAGTATGTGCGGTGAAAATTAACCTGCATGAACTGTTGCTGGAAAATCGGCATGAATCAGTGGAGAGCGGCTATGGTTCTTTCACTGAAAAAATGGCCTGGAAGATGTGGAAACAGGCTATGCTGCGCCGCAAATGGATGAATATGGCCAATGGTGGCATGAAGAACCGGGTAGTAAATAGTTTGATGAAAAGCTGGACAGCACACCGTGGCAAACTGGAGTTTCCCCAGAAGTCATTTAACCAGCTTTGGAAAGAAAAACATGGTAGGAAATAAATTGCTTTTGCTTGCCACAGCTCAATTAGTTTTTTTCCTGATTTCTTGCAATGAAAAGACAGGAGTAGAGTTTTATGTAACCAATAAAAGGGATACCGTTCTTCACAAGGTAAATCTGTCTCCGGGAAAAAGTCCGGCTACCATTGCTAATCTTAAACCTGGTGAAACAAAGAAAGTATTCATGGATTTTAGCGGGGCTGCAAAAGTGGACGGGTGCTATGCGATTAGTATTGATAATGCTGCAATTAAGAATAATTTTCTGGTTTTTGGATATTATACCAATGGGATTCCATTGGAAAAGGAAATTAGAATAAATATTCATTCAGATACATTTCAGATTACTTCTGTTTTTCGTGAAGGGTATTAGTTACTATTTTTAACCGAAATGCTTTCGCAGGAGAAATATTATAACCAGTTTGGTAATGCTTACCGGCAAAGTATTCTTTCCTGCCCCGAACCTGAGCTATGGACTACCGATTATGCTGAGAAAGGAAGGGTGTACAATGAAATGAAATCAAGGATTGAGCAACAACAACAATTAATAGACAACTATTTTTCTGTTCAGTGGCCGGTACTTGATTTGGGTTGTGGCTTTGGCAGGCAGGCAATAATGCTGGCTAAGAAAGGATACGAAGTAGTGGGCTGTGACAGCAGCGAAGTGTTTATCAGTATTGCTAAAGATTTATTTGAAAAATTTCAATTTAAAGGAGAGTTTTTTGTGGGGGGTATTGATCAACTGCAAGGCAGGCATTTCAGCCAGGCTGTGCTTTTTGATGTTATTGAGCACATTCCGCCTGCTAAAAGAAAAGAACTGGTAAGTCAGCTGGCTTCGATCCTTATTCGTGATGGTGTTTTGTTAATGTCATTACCCCATGTAAAGAAACGACTGAGTTCCCAGCTAAACAATTCCATCAGAAGACGCATAACCGGGTTATTCGCTTATTTCCGCAACCGGGAGGAGCATCCGTATTATATCCCGCAGCAAAAAGATATACTTCAGCTTTTCGGCAAACAGTTTAGTTTGGATAGTTTTACGGCAGCGGATGAAACAGATTATTATGTTTTCCGCAGGAAAAAGGAATGATCATTTACAGCCATAACATCACGCATCGCTTAGAGTACATGGCCCATTTTTTGGGTCACCAATTGACAGGCGAGCCTTTGACTGTCACAGACAATGTCATTCATTACCTTGATCATCCCGGACCAAGAATTAATTATAGTAATGAGGCTCTTTCCCAACAGGAGTTTTGGATAAAGCCGCAGGGCCTGTTGCATGAATCAGGTATCCGGCAGCACTCCATCGAATGTTTTGACTATAATGGCCATATTGCTTTTTTCCGTACTGAGGGTGATTTCTCTTTTGATATTTTGGCAGCTTCTTTTTTTCTGCTCAGCCGGTACGAAGAATATTTACCGCATACCAAGGATATGTATGGCCGGTATGCACATGAAAACGCATTGGCCTATAAAGAAGGGTTTTTAAATAAGCCTTTAATCAACTATTGGCTAATTGAATTCAGGAAAGGCTTACAACTGAAATTCACTTCACTCACTCCCGATAGTTACTGGGAGCACCAATCACCATTCATCTTTCTTCCCACTTACGATATTGATGAAGCATATTCCTACAAATACAAACAATGGTGGAGAAGCGCCGGGGCTGCTATCAAGGATATTCTGTCAGGCAAATGGAGCCGATTCAGGGAAAGAAGGAAAGTATTAAATGGAGAATTACCAGACCCTTTTGATTCTTATGCATGGATAAACGATTTGCACAGGCCTTTTAACATACATCCCCGTTATTTCTTTTTGGTTTCCGATAAAACAAAAAAATATGACCGGAACATTCCTCCCTCAGAAATTGCTTTGCAAACTTTGATCCGGGATCATGCAGAAAAATATGCTTTGGGTATTCACCCCTCCTGGCAGAGTGGTGATGATCAATCATTAGTTAAAAAAGAAATTCAGACACTGGAAAAAATCAGCCAACAAAAGATCACTGCTTCCCGCCAGCATTTTATCCGATTCACCCTGCCCCAAACATACCGGCAACTGATCGAGGCCGGTATCAAAGAAGATTTTTCCATGGGCTATGGAAGTATTAACGGCTTTCGGGCATCGGTGGCTTCACCATTTTATTGGTATGACCTGGAAAAAGAAGAACAAACATATCTGTTGCTCTATCCTTTTTGCTACATGGAGGCTAATTCTTTCTTTGAAAAAAAACAAACCCCGCAGCAGGCACTGGAAGAAATGTTTCAGTACTATCAAACCGTCAAGTCGGTGAATGGAACATTGATCACTATCTGGCACAATACTTTTTTAGGAACGGATGAATTGTACAAAGGTTGGAGAGATGCCTACTGCCATTTTTTTAATCATGTAATGAAAGGCTGATCACATACCTTCTGTTTCCGGTTGTTCAGGTGGTGGTACTGCTTTAAAGGCTTTATTTACCAGGTAAACACCCAGCAATGTTACCAATCCTCCGACAGTAATGAATATGGTCACTTTCTCGTGGAAGACCAGCCACCCGCAAAGCACCGCTACAATGGGATTGATATAAGCATAAATAGAAGCTTGCTCCGTTGGCAAATTCTGCAAAGCGTACAAATAAGCAATGAAGGCAATCAAAGAACCAAAAATGATCAGGTAAGCAATTGCAGTCCATGATTGCCAGGGTATAGCTGTCATGGATACTGCATTACCGGTAATATTGGTAAATACAGTTAATGAAGTACCGGCTATCAGCATCTGCAAACCCAAACTGAAATAGGGATTAAAGTGTACAGCTTGTTGCTTGGTATATAGCGTAGCAAAAGCCCATGTCCAGGTAGCAATCAGCGAGAGAATGATACCAAACCGAAATTCCGGATTGCCAAAATCCAATAAGTGTTCATAGAAAATAACACATACGCCGCCAAAGCCCAGTAGCAAACCAATGATAGCATTGCGGGGCAGTTTCTCTTTCGAAACAAATAAACCGATCACTACGAGCCAGAGTGGAAAAATGGCCCCCATGATGGAACCAAGACCGGCAGAAATATATTTTACTCCCCATGTACTCAATCCATTGCTCAGTATAAAATTCAGGAAGCTCAGAATAAGTATCGGCGTCCATTCTTTTCCTTTCGGCAAAGGAGCTTTTTTGTAAAGGAAGAAGCCCACATAAAGCAATCCGGCGATAAGCTGACGTATACCCGCCAGTTGCAACGCTGGCATGTGCCGAACACCTTCTTTTGAAGCAATCCAGGTGGTACCCCAGAAAAAGCAGACTAATGCCAGCGCAAATAAAGCTTTGGCCCTCGTTCCCTTTTTCCGGATGGTAAGTGGATTAAAGGCAGCTAATTTTTTGAAATAATCAGCAGAGGTCTGAATAATAGATTTATGAAAGTCGAAAATGTTCATGACTGCTGACGCTGCTTAATGCTCAGTTATATATTTAGTTTGCCCGTATGAAATTAAAGAAAACCCCGTGAAGGGGTAAGGGCCTAATGTTTAAAATGCCTCATTCCTGTCATTACCAATGCCAGGTTATGTTCTTTGCAATACTCAATTGAATCATTATCTCTGATTGATCCGCCGGGTTGAATATAAGCAGTAATGCCTGCCTGGTGTCCCAGTCGCACACAATCATCAAACGGGAAGAAAGCATCACTGGCCATTACAGCACCATTCAGGTTAAATTCAAATTGCTTTGCTTTATCCAGTGCCTGGCGCAAAGAATCAATACGGCTGGTTTGTCCGCAGCCTTTGCCTACCAATTGCTTGTCCTTCACTAATGCAATGGCGTTTGATTTAAGGTGTTTACAAATGATGTTGGCAAACAACAGGTCCTGTTTTTCTGTTTCTGTCACTTTTCTTTTTACTGTTTCAGTCCAATCTATATAATTGCCTTCATCGGTATCTTGTACCAGCAAACCGTTGAGCACACATTTATATTGCAGTTTCCCTTGTGTTTGTTCTTTCAGTTGCAGCAGTATCCGGTTCTTTTTTGATTTCAGAGTAGCTAGTGCATCTTCATCAAAGGCCGGCGCTATCAGTACTTCAAAAAATATTTCATTGATGGCATCAGCAGTGGCTTTATCAATAGTGCCATTGCATACAAGCACTCCGCCAAAAGCACTTTCCGGGTCGCCGGCCAGGGCTGCATCCCAGCTTTCTTTCACAGTTGGTCGTTGCGCCACGCCACACACATTGGTATGTTTGATTATTGCAAAAGTCGTATCGTGAAATTCCCGGATCAGTTGTAATGCCGCATCCACATCCACCAGGTTATTAAAGGAAAGTTCTTTACCATTCAATTGGGTGAACAACTGCTCAAGGTCTCCGTAAAACACTGCCTTTTGATGGGGGTTTTCGCCGTAACGTAAAGACTTCTCAGGTTTATTGAAAGGCGATTCAATTGCTGTTCCATGAAAATAATTAGAAATAGCAGTATCATAGGCTGTACACACATCAAATGCCTTTATCGCAAAAGCTCTGCGCTGATCATAGGTGGTAGCTCCTTGCTGGTCAATCAGTAGCTGATTCAATACAGCATAGTCTTTCTTATCAGCTATTACCACAACATCTTTATGGTTTTTTGCTGCTGCCCGAAGCATCGAAGGTCCGCCAATATCAATTTTTTCAATAATAGCAATCTCGTCAGCAGTAGATTTTACAGTTTCTTCAAAGGGGTACAGGTCAACTATCACAAGGTCAATCTCCGGTATTTTATATTCCTGCATATCTGCCACATGCTGCGCATCATCTCTTTTACCCAGTATGCCACCAAACACAAGGGGGTGCAGTGTTTTCACCCTGCCGCCAAGAATAGACGGGTAATTAGTCAGTGATTCCACCGGGGTTACAGCCACTCCCAGTTTTTCTATAAAAGCCTGGGTGCCGCCGGTTGAATAGATCTGCACACCTTGTGCAGCCAATGTTTGCACCAGTGTTTCCAGTCCGTCCTTGTAAAAAACCGAGATCAGTGCCGATTGTATCTTCTTATTCATAGCTGTTGGGGGTTGAAAGCAGGCAAATCGTTGGACAGGCCATACCTTGCCGGCATGGCAGGCGCAAATCTAACCTAATTCAGCTTCATCACAAAAGCACCTTGTATAGCAACATCATGCCAGGGGATTTGCAGCGAATCGCAATCCTTTTTCCAATAACGGCTCCTCCAGGATGGCACAGATCCATCAAATACCACTTGTTTTATATCCAGTGTTTTGGAAATATTGCTGATATAGAGCTTTGGATTTTTAGAAATGACCAACAGGTCAACTACCGGCTTTGTTTCTGTGGGCAAAAAACGAAATGACTGATCTATTAACAACACATTCTTATTCAGAAACCGGGCATAGTTTTCATAAATTGTCAGGTTGTCAAGTTGCCGGTCTTCTTTGATTCTGTAGAGTATTCTGGAAGGTTTCAGGTGAAAATTTCGGGCAAAATCATCCGCCAGCAGGTCACTGTCACCTGCGAAGTAATAGTTTCTTCCATTAATAAAATCAATCGCCCTCTTTTGAGGCACATTGTAGACCACAATTTTTTGTTGCCTGTCACTTTCTGCAAATGAATAAGAACGCAGGGAAACAAAAAATAATAAGGCCATCAATCCTGTTAGAAGTCCTTTTTTTTGTTTTTCCATCAGCCAGTAACTAATGCCTGCAGCAAAAAATAAGAGCAGCATAGCCTGGGTGATGCTGATCTGTAACCCATCCCATAAAGAAAAGCGAATGGTTTCAATCTTTTCTATATAATTATTCATTACCCGGATAAGGAATGATAACAACTGACCCATCAGTACAGCGGCAGGTGGGATAAATGAAATACAGCACAGTAAGATCTCCCCGAGCAGTATTACACTGGATAGCGGTACTGCAACGAAATTGGTCAGCAAGAAAAGATTAGGGAACTGGTGAAAATGATAAATGCCAATGGGTACCGTCAGTATTTGAGCAGCAATCGTTACGGCATTTAGTTTCCAGATGAAATCAAGCAGTTTGTTGGGGATATAAAACCAGTTATAGACCGGCCGCATGAAGATGATGATACTTAATACTGCAGCATAAGATAATTGAAACCCTACATCCCAGAGCCAAAACGGGTTGATACAAAGCAGCAGAAAGGCAGATACTGCCATCGTATTATAAATGGAAGTTCTTCTTGACAAGGATTCACCTATTACTATGCAGGTGAACATGAGTGCTGAACGAAGAATGGATGGCTGTGCGCCTGCCAGCAGGCTGAATAGCCATAAACCGGTTATGATCAAAACTGGTCTGAGCCATTTCATTCTTTTCGCTTTTTGCAGCGGTTTTAGTAACAAGCTGAGCAGCCAATAGATCAGCCCGAGATGTAGACCTGATATGGCTATGATATGCACCACCCCGGTATTAGTATACGATTGTACCAACGATTGTTCAAGATCATTTTTATAGCCAATCAATAAAGCCTCTGCAAGGCCTAACTCTTTCTCTTCTGTGATATTTTGTCTCAGAATATTAAGAACTTTTTCTCGTGACCTATAAATAAACTTTCTGAACCATTTTTCATTTTTACTGGACAGCGTTTCAAATTCTTCTGGCTTCAGGTATACCTGGTGAGTAATACCCTGGAATAAAGAATAACGTTTGTAATCAAACCCGCCCGGGTTGCCTGAGTTTTTTATTTCCTGTAAAGGTTTTTTGAAAAAAATCTGTGAGCCATAGTTCAACCTTAGCAAACTGTCTTTTTTAAAATAGAGGATTATTTTACCTTTTACAGGTACAACAGAACTGTCATCCAGTAAATATTCTACGGTTGCATTGGCTTTATATGATTTTGTTTTTTCAACTGGTGACTCATCCAGCGTTACAATTAATGAAGCATTATT
Source organism: Chitinophagaceae bacterium (assembly GCA_044229985.1). Lineage (GTDB taxonomy): Bacteria > Bacteroidota > Bacteroidia > Chitinophagales > Chitinophagaceae > JJ008. Next base: position 67,550 of record JBGARY010000002.1, on the reverse strand, counting down.
ATTATAATTATGGCCAAGCCATGCTTTGTTATTCCTGATGTCTTTATGCCAGGCAAGCATGGAGCCGGTGCAGAAGAAGATGACGGAAATGAATATGCCATTCAGGAGGCCATACCGGTATCTATTAGTTAGTGAGAAAAAGAAGAAGGTTAGCAAAGCCAATAAGGATACGGATAAAATCATCAGCAGGGCAGGTAGAGGGGGTTTATATTGCCATTGAAAAATAATGCCTGCTGCCAGTGCCAGCAGCAACCTTAAGAAAGGAGTCTTCTTCCAAAAATCAGCGCCATAGACCTGCATACTGAAAAGTAATAACTCTCAAATTACCCGGCAATACTACTTTTCGGGTATTCCTCAGGTTGGCGATAGTGAATCTCTTTTCACTTTCCGCTCTACATATTGCCGGTAACCTATCCGTTGGGCCCGGCTTTCTAACCAGCCATAATAATTAAAAATAGCGAGGTTCAGCTGCTGCACCACATTGTCCCGGTTAGCTTCAAATACAGCGAGTGTTTTACGGTACTCGTTCACCCGCCCTTTTATTTCTTTCATATAAAAAGTGCGGTGCAGGCACTGTACCAGTGCTGTTTCAAAAGGCTGCTTCTTTTTTCGTTTATAAAAGTAGTTATAAGTGGCCCGGTACTGAGCGTCAAACAACTTTGGGTTGTTCATACAATAACATGTAAGCAGCAGCAGTATTTGCGCTACGGCCTCATGTTCTTCCCTTACTCCTTCTTTAAAGTAAGTTATCCCCCGTTTTATATAATACAGCGCTTCGTCATATTGTTCCAGCACAAAGGAGCCAATACCCAGCGATAGATTAGTTGTCCGGTTCAGATCGGCATTCAGTACCGGTTCCCATTGCTGGTAGCGGCTTTTCATAAAGCGGTTTAGCTTCTCCACTTCATCATACTTCGCTGTTTTATTATATATCTTGTTAAAAGCCAGGAATTTTATCACTTCAAAATTGGCCCTCTGTACGGGGTCAGTAATCAATTCGTTTACCTGGTCATTAAATGTATTTTGAACATAGGAATAATCGCCTCTCAAAATCCCTGCATAATTGATCATGTACAATACTTCAATATAGAATTCTCCATCTGTTCCAATGAAATTTTGGTTTTCCCTCCAGTCCTGCCACGCATCTTTTAATAAAGCAAATGCTGTAGCAATATCCTGAAGCAGGTATAACAGGGTGGCTTTGCTCATGCCAAAATAATGACGAAACCAAAATGATCTTCTGTTGGGTATTGTGTTCGTTGCATTAACTCTTTCCAGCAACAGGTTGATGCGTTGTTTCAGCTCATCATCCAGGTCAAAATGTGCTTTACGTTTCAGCAGTAAAACTTCAGTGTATATATCCCGCAGGGTGATCATTTCTGCATACTCAGTATAGGTGATAATATTGCCTTTGAACACGGAGTGCAGGTCATCGTAACTGGTGTGAACGCTGCTGAACAAGATCATCTTTTCAAATTCAGTTTTCAGTAGGTTAAGCTTTGCATATGATTCTGTACCCCTTGCTTTTACTACAGCTTTTTTCCAAAGGGCATGTGCTTCATCGAGCAATCCCTTTTTTCGGTACACCCTTATCAGCAGTATTTGATTGTAAATATCATGGCCGGTACTGTTGCGGTTATCATATTGTGCAATGGCTTCACTTACCTGTTGCTGCAGGTAATGTTTCTGAAAGGCAATATTTTTCTTTGTCAGTTCAGGACTGAATTTTTTCAGGATAGCTTCTTCGTTGTATTTTTTTTGTGCAGCAATTGCATCAAACAGTTTCAGGTATAAAGGTTTTGATCCATACCCGTTCAAAGCAAAATTTCTTTTGAAAAACAATTTTTCATTTGCCGTCATTGAACGGATCAATTGCCACAGAAATGCGGAAGATGTTTTCACAAAAAGGTTGATTTACTCACAAACTAAAGTACAAAAATTCGGCTATATGTATCAAATTTAAAACAGTATTTAATATTGTTTAAGTGTATGATTAATAGATGTTTAAATGTAAAAATGGTGATAATTGGATTCATGATGATACAAATAATAGGATAAATTAGGAATTGCCCTCAACGGGCAGTCGTCTATTTTCATGTAAGAATATATCCCTGAGCAAAAAAATATTCGTTCTAACCAAAACCAACTGCGGGGACTAGTCTGAACCATTAACCATTAAACTAAAGCCCATCTGAAAAGATGGGCTTTATTATTTTTCCTGCTTAAATAAATTATTTGCTCAAGTACATACTCCTGTCTTTATATAGTTGCCTGAAATACGGGTCCCTCAGGTTTTTGATGAAGCGAATAGCTTCTCCGGTTGATTTCATTTCAGGTCCCAGTTCTTTATTTACCCCGGGAAATTTATTAAAGCTGAATACCGGCTCTTTTATGGCAAAACCATCCAGGTGTTTTTCTTCCGGTATGTCAGCTACTTTCATCTCTCCCATCATGACCTTAGTAGCATAGTTGAGGTAGGGCTTACCGTAAGCTTTTGCAATAAAAGGAGTGGTCCTAGATGCTCTTGGGTTAGCCTCAATTACATATACCTTACCATCTTTGATTGCAAATTGAATATTGATCAGGCCTTTGACATTCAGTGCAAGGGCAATTTTCTTTGCATAATCCACCATGTCCTGTATTTCCAGTGGAGTAAGATTGAATGCAGGAAGCACTGCATTGCTATCTCCACTATGGATGCCGGCTGGTTCTATATGCTCCATTATTCCCATTACATGGAATTTGTCTCCATCGCAAATGGCATCTATCTCTGCTTCCTGGCAGCGGTCAAGGAAATGGTCGATCAGTATCTTATTGCCAGGTATATGTTTCAGCAGGCTCACTACAGCTTTCTCCACCTCTTCATCATTCAGTACAATCCTCATTCGTTGGCCACCCAATACATAAGAAGGACGAACCAGTACCGGGTAACCCACTTTATTAGCAACCTCAATGGCCTCATCTACAGTATAAGCAGTACCATAGTTAGGATAAGGAATTTCCAGCTCTTTCAGCATATCACTGAACCGGCCCCGGTCTTCGGCAATATCCAAACTGTTATATGAAGTGCCAATGATATTAATACCTCTTTCGTGAAGCTTTTCTGCAAGTTTCAATGCTGTTTGTCCGCCCAGCTGCACAATTACGCCGTAGGGTTTTTCATGTTCAATGATTTCCCACAGGTGTTCCCAATAAACCGGTTCGAAGTACAGTTTGTCAGCCATATCAAAATCTGTACTTACTGTTTCAGGGTTACAGTTTACCATGATGGCTTCATAACCACACTCTTTGATGGCAAGAAGTCCATGTACACAGCAATAGTCAAATTCAATTCCCTGGCCGATACGGTTAGGGCCTGAGCCAAGAACAATAATCTTCTTTTTATCTGATACTTTACTCTCATTAATATTTCCACCTTCAAAAGTGGAGTAGAAATAAGGAGTCTTTGCTTCAAACTCTGCGCTGCAGGTATCTACCATTTTATATACCCTGGTAATACCGGCTGCTTTTCTTTTCTTATATACATCTTCTTCATCACCATGACCGGTGATGCGGCTTATCTGCTCATCACTGAAACCATTCACCTTGGCTTCTCTTAATAATTCCAGCGGAAGATCTTCGAGGTCGTATTTCGCTATTTCCTTTTCAATATTGCAAAGCTTTTGAATTTCATAGAGAAACCACCTGTCTATTCCGTTAGTGGCTTTTGAAATACTGCTGACTGAAATACCTGCCATCAGCGCATCTTTGATACGGAAGATACGGTCCCATTTCGGCGTTTTTATGTATTCCAGTAAATCATCGGCATGCATAAGGCTCTTGCCATAGTAACCAAGGCCTACCGCATTATTCTCCAAACTCTGACAGGCTTTCTGTACAGCCTCTGTAAAACTTCTGCCGATGCCCATTACTTCGCCTACACTTTTCATTTGCAGCCCCAGGGTATCATCGGCGCCTTTGAATTTGTCAAAATTCCAGCGGGGTATCTTAACGATCACATAATCCAGCGCCGGCTCAAAATAAGCGGATGTTGTTTTGGTGATCTGGTTTTCCAGCTCATCCAGGTTATAACCGATGGCCAGTTTTGCAGCAATTTTTGCAATGGGATAACCAGTGGCTTTTGAAGCCAGTGCAGATGAACGACTCACCCTGGGGTTAATTTCTATTGCAATAATTTCTTCTGTATCCGGGTTCAAGGCAAATTGTACATTACAACCTCCTGAAAAATTGCCAAGGTCACGCATCATCATGATGGCAGTATTACGCATCAGCTGCATAGCGGTATCACTCAGCGTCATAGCTGGTGCCACTGTGATGGAATCGCCGGTATGCACACCCATCGGGTCAAAATTCTCAACTGTACAGATGATACATACATTATCTGCAGCATCACGCAGTAGTTCCAGTTCAAATTCTTTCCATCCCAACACTGCTTTTTCTACCAGCACTTCGTGGATAGGCGAGGCCTGCAAACCACGGTTCAGGGCTTCATCAAGGTCATCCTTGTCGTGTACAAAACCACCACCGGTTCCACCCAGGGTAAATGAAGGACGGATCACCAGCGGGAAGCCGATTTCCTGCGCAAATTCTTTTCCTTCTAAAAAGGAGTTGGCAGTTTTTGCCTGCGCTACATTCACGCCAAGTTGTATCATCCACTGGCGAAACTTTTCCCTGTCTTCTGCTTTTTCGATTGCTTTAATATCCACACCAATCAGCCGCACATTATATTGTTTCCACAAGCCCAGTTCTTCTGCTTCCTTGGCCAGGTTCAGGGCGGTTTGGCCACCCATCGTCGGTAATACAGCATCAATCTGGTTTTCCTGGAGTATCTGTTCAATACTTTCTACGGTTAATGGCAGCAGGTAAACCCGGTCGGCCATCATCGGGTCGGTCATGATGGTGGCGGGGTTGCTGTTGATCAGGATCACTTTTACACCTTCTTCCCGCAGGCTTCTTGCCGCCTGGGTACCGGAGTAATCAAATTCACAAGCTTGTCCGATAATAATGGGGCCGGAGCCGATGATCAGTACTGATTGAATGGAATTGTCTTTTGGCATTTTTTGTTTTTTGGCTGTGGAGGCAGTAATCGTTATAAAAAAACAAATTGCGCAAAACTAAGGGAATGGAAGGGTTTTGAAGGGGTGAATCCCCATTATTTTTTCACTATTTTACTCAGAATAGTTTTGCCGGTTTGGGTATCTTCCGGTACTGCATGGAGTATTGGGCGTCATAGATATTTTGCTGCAGTTTCAGCATCTCTGTTACAAGCATCCTGAAGTGGTCGGAGTCGCCAAAATATTTACGGGTAGAAAAGTCTTCTGTAACCGTTCGCACTTCCAGGGTGTCGTTTCTTCGGTCCAGTGCCGAAGCGTAAAAGACCCGGTGTGTTTTTGTTTCTCTTTTCTTTTTATTGGTAACTTCTTCAATTTTAACCAGGCCTTCCACATTCATAAACCGTTGGTTGCCTATCCACGAAGTGAAACCGGTATAATAAGCCGTATCAGGCATGATGATATCTCCTTTGATAGCCTTGCCGTAACGGATTATAGAATAAACCGAGTCTGATTTGGCCGTTATTTCAAGTGCTTCGATTCCAAAATAATCACTGCCGTCTTTGATGATGCCATACCAATATCCCAGCAGGCTGGAATCAACCGGTTCAACCGGTTTCTTTTCCAGCGCCACATCCGACTCAAATGGACAGGCACATAAGATGAATGATAGTGGCAACAGCCAGCAAAGTTTTTTCAACCTAAAAATTTTGGTGCGAAAAGATACAACTAATCAGATACGCATCCTATACCGCAAAAGGGTATAATCATCTTCTTACTTAATCATTGATCCGTAAGGTCACGACATAATTACCAGGTCTTACAAATTCCATCTCCACTTCTTCCGTTCCGATAATGGCTCGGAAACGAAAGGGGAAATTGATATCCTCGATCAGTGATTCTGTTTTCTTGGCATGTATATCGTTTACGAATAAACGTCCGAAATTTCCTCTTTGTGGTATCACTTCATCCACTTTTAACCGGGGCATTTCATCTCCCTCAACCAGCTTTGAGCCACCGGATGTGTTGGTTATCACAAATGTGATCTTATTGAAATGGTTGTCTTTGTATTCGACTTCCGTTTCTGTTACTAATTTGCTTTTGAATATCAGCCGCCAGGGTTTTTCTTTACCTGTATATTTATCTTTTTGCCAGTATCCTTCAACAAGACTGTCAGTATTTCCCGGTCGTTTTATGATCATTTTGCCTTCGCCATCTTTCAGTCCTTTATTGAATTCACCGGTGTACGTATCGCCATTTTTCCATGTATAGCTGCCTTTGCCATGCGGAAGCCCGGCGATAAAATCTCCTTCATAACTGTCAACACCCGCTGCTTTGCCTTTGCCATTTGCTTTTCCTTTTTTGCAGTCACCGGTATAAGTGCCCTGTAGTTCTTCTTTTTCAACTTTACAATTCTGAGAAATTGTTTCTGTGTAAAAAAGGAATGAAGCTATCAAAAGGAGAGAAGCATCTTTGGTAATCATCATAAAGATTAAAATATGTTCAAAGTTATCCTGTTAATGCAGAAAACTAACCGACATGTTGTTAATTTGTAAACATGACAATAAAAAGAAGCCATAGGTTGTACTGCATACTGGTGATGGTGATTTTTTTTAATGTAAAACAGGCCGTTTCGCAGTTACCGGTTAACTATTTCAGGAACCCGGTAGGAATTCCCTTAGACCTTTCTGCCAATTTTGGTGAACTAAGACCAAACCACTGGCATATGGGACTTGATGTAAGAACCAATGCAAAAGAAAATCTGCCTATCTATGCAGCAGCTGAAGGATATATTGCCCACATAGGCATCCGGCCGCAGAGTTTTGGCCGGTTCATTATCATCAATCATCCCAACGGCCTTTCTACTTTGTATGCCCACCTGAATGATTTCTTTCCCGAGCTGGAAAAATATGTTACAGATAAGCAGTATGAGAAAGAAACCTGGGCTATCGAACTTGACTTTACGAAAGAACAATTCCCTGTTTCTAAAGGAGCTTTTATCGCTTACAGCGGCAATACTGGCGGTTCGCAGGGGCCACATCTGCACTTTGAAATATTCGAAACAAAAACCGGCAAAAGGCTAAATCCTTTGCTATTCAATTTTAGTATTAATGACAAAGTGCCTCCGGTAATAACTAAGCTGGCTGTATATGACAGAAGCCGTTCTGTGTTTGATCAAAAACCGTTATTCTATAATCTGAAAAATACCGACAGCGGCTACATTATTCCGAAAATGCCGGTTATGAAAACTGGATTAAACCGGTTGAGTTTTGCCATACAGGCTTATGATAAAATGAGTAGCGGAGGCAGCCCGGACGGAATTTTTTCAGCACAACTTTTCTTTGATGATATTCCGCAGGTAAAATTTGTACTGGACAGTATTGATTATGAGGAAACCGCTTATATCAACTCGCAAACAGACCATATGCACCGGTATACAGGCGGTGCGTGGCTTCAGCATGTAGCAAAACTACCGGGTGATAACGGGGCTGCTTATAAAAAAATCAACGGCGATGGTGTTGTTACTCTGACTGATACCATGCTTCATAAAGTTCGCATAGTAGTGAGTGATGCTAAAGGGTTGAAATCTGAACTCAATTTTAAGCTGCAGTATATTGACAGCCTGGCATCAAAAGCAAATACCACAGAGTATGCAATGCGATTTGCCCCTAATAAAGTAAATGTCATCAGCAAACTGGATTTTGAGATGTATTTGCCCAAAGGTGCATTATACGATACCATCACACCTTATTATTACACTGTCAGCAATAAGTTACCAAATACTTTTTCCCAGGCACACCAGGTAGCCAATCCTTCAATACCTATACATGAAGATGCAGTGGTAAGAATAAGGCTAAATAAACGAGTGCCGGAAGCATTATTAGATAAATTGCTGATTGTAAGATCGGATAATAAAGGCCGGACAATTAGAAAAGCAGTTTGGCAGGAGCAATGGCTATCTGCTGCCTTCGGCGATTTTGGAACCTACCAGGTTATAGCAGATACTACAGCTCCGCAGATCAATAACCTTGGTAAAGGAGATACTGTAAATCTAAGTGCAGTCAGCAGAATCATATTTACGCCAGCAGATAATTATGGGATTAAAAAATTCAGGGCTACACTAAACGGTAAATGGATAAGATTTACCAACGACAAATCAAGGAACTGGATATACAAATTTGATGAGCGATGCCCCTATGGTGTACATGAGCTGATTGTAACTGCAGAGGACCTGGTTGGAAATACCACTACAAGAACATGGTGGTTCAGGCGGGAACCCTATACACCGCCACCACCCAAGAAGAAGGCTATCAAAAAAACCAGCACCAAAAAGAAATCATCTTCTGATAAAAAGAAAAGTTCCAAAAAGAAATAAGTTATGGTAACACTGAAGGAAGGGGATAAGGCGCCCGCATTTACCGGTGCGGACCAGGATGGAAAAAAAGTTTCGCTGGCTGATTATAAGGGCAAAAAAGTTGTTTTGTATTTCTACCCGGAAGACGATACGCCTACCTGCACCATACAGGCTTGCAACCTGCGTGACAATTATGGATTATTGAAGAAGCATGGATTTGAAGTAATAGGCGTCAGCCCTGATGATGCAGTAAAGCATAAAAAGTTTGAAGCAAAGTTCAATCTTCCCTTTACATTAATAGCCGATACAACTCACAAAATACTGGAGAAATACGGCGTATGGGATCAGAAACAAATGTTTGGTCACAAATACATGGGGGTGTTGCGTACCACTTTTGTGATTGATGAAAAAGGCATCATTCGTAAAATACTCCTCCGTCCAAAAAGCAAAGCTCATGCGGAGGAAATAATAGCCTCCATGAAATAGGTATATTCCCAGGCAACGTTTCAACAGGTATTGCCGATAAATGCAGCAAGTAAAAACTGCATTTATGATCAAATCACTGACAGTAGCATTATTGTTGTTCCCCCTGGCTATTCTTTCGCAAGACAAAAAGCCGGTACAGCTTTTCAGTTCTGAAAAAGCCATCAATGCGAATACACCAGAAGTAGTGCCAAAAGGTAAAATGGCATTTAAGGTGACACATAATTTTGGTGATATTGCCGGGGACAACGGCGGAGCCAGGCGTTTTTTTGGATTGGATAATTCTTCAGACATAAGAATTGCGTTTACAGTCGGTGTAGCCAACCGGCTTGACCTCACCGCTGCCAGGGCCAAAGGTGCCGGTTTGCATCAGCAGTTGTATGAATTGGGCTTGAAGCACCAGTTGCTGCAACAATTTGAAAATGATCCTTCTCATCCTGTAGCAGTTACTTTCTTTGCCAATAATGTGATTACCGCCAACAAAGCCAGCGCCTTTCCCAACCAGGACAACAGTTTTGAAAATTTTTCAGACAGGCTGAGCCAGGTGCTACAACTGATCATTGCCAGAAAGATGGGAAAAGTGAGTGTACAGCTAAACCCCACTTTTGTAAATCGTGGCTACGCAGTTACTTATGATAAAAAAACCATGTTTGCCCTGGGGGGAGCAGTAAAGCTGCCACTGGGTGGAAGGATAAATCTTGTACTCGATTATTTTCATCCTTTTCGTGACAAGGCCAGTAAGGATGCTTTTAAAGCCAACGAGAATATTACATTTTATGATCCGCTGGGAGTGGGTTTTGAAGTGCTTACGGCCGGGCATATTTTCAGGCTAAATTTTACCAATTCAACGGAAATACTGGAAAACCGCTTCATTCCCCGCACTATCACTTCCTGGGGTGAAGGACAGTTTCGATGGGGATTTACAATTACCCGCAATTTTACTTTGTGGCGTTAAGGAAGGCAAAAGCAAGTGCAACTATTGGGCTTTTTCATTTATCATAGTTGCATGAAAGTTTTTATTCGGGAGAACTCTTTGCTGGCGAAACTGGCAGCTTCAAAATTGAAAGCCAACCAGGCTGCCATTGTTGTTGGCAGCACTATTCATTTGCACAATACCAGCCTTGAAGAGTTTCTTGCAGATAAGGAATGGCTATGTCATGAGCTGAAGCATGTGGAGCAATATCAGCAACATGGCTTTGCAGGCTTTCTGGTTAAGTATCTTTTTGAATGGGTCAAGAACGGGTATTATAATAACCGGTTTGAGAAAGAGGCAAGGGAGAATGAGTTAAATATATCACTTCTTGAAAAAGTATCCATTACTTAAGTATCCACTCAACAGCACCAAAGTCAAACTCTTCTACTATTCCGTGTTCGGCAATAAGTTTACCCGATTTACTTACCTCTCTAATCGTTGCTTCAAAAGCCCGGTTGTCTTTTTTTAGCCGTACTCTTTCATTTTTTTTATAAAAATTGGCCAGGTAATGCTCATAGATCGCTGAAAAGCCCCGGGTAGTCAATTCATCAAATTGTTGAAGAAAAATGCTGTGCAACTCCTTGGCCAATAAAACAGGGTCAAAGGTTTTCCCGGTTATCTGCTTCAGCGAAACCGGGTTAGGTAAATCGGAAGGAAAGCTGGTTTGATTAATATTGATACCAATCCCGATGATAGCCCATTCCCATGTACTGCCTCCAGACTCCCGGCTGCTGACTACTGACTCAATTAGTATTCCTCCTGCCTTTCTGTCCTGCCAATACAGGTCGTTTGGCCACTTTATTTTGGTGTCATCTCCGGCATAAGTAGCAAAGAAAACTTGGGCAGCTACCGCAGCACAGGCACTTAGCTGAAACTGGGCAGTAAGTGGAATGGCTTTTGGCTTTACGATGATGCTGAGGGCAATATTACCTGCTTTTTCGGTTAACCAGGTTTTGCCCCGTTGACCTTTACCGGCCACTTGCTCATGTGCAAAAACCCCTGCTCTGTTCTGTGCCAAATCTGCATGAACCAGTTGACGGGCATAGTTGTTGGTACTGTCAACAGATTGCAACTCAATGAATGGCGGCGGTGAGGGTATTGCAGAAGAGGTGTGTGGCAATTAATTGCTATTTTTGGCAAAGTAACAAAGTTTGTGATTTGGGTTTTATTCTAATGCGTTATAAACACAAAGCCCTTCTAAAGACTTTAAACGGTAAACAAAAAATTACTACTTATTGGAACAACTGTCATTACTGACCAACCGCAAGAAGAAAAGTGCAGCACGGTTAACGAAGAATTCGAAAATCATCAAAACCATCATTGCAGCTATCAGGGAGAAAAAGGGAGAAAATATTATATCCCTTGACCTTCGGAAGATAAACGAGGCAGTAGCTGATTTTTTCATCATCTGCGAGGCGGGTAACCAACCCCAAATAAGGGCTATTTCCGATAATGTGGAGGATAAGGTAAAAGAGCTTTGCAGCGAGAACCCATATCACCATGAAGGTTATAATAACCTGCAATGGGTACTTATTGATTATGTGAATGTGGTAGTACATGTGATGTTGCCTGAGAGTAGAAAGTTTTACCGGCTGGAGGAAATGTGGAGCGATGCAGCAGCTACCGGACACGAAGAGTAATGTTAAATGTGGAATTGCTGCCAACAAATTATCTTAATTATTATTAAATAGCAGGATCAGAAAATTAAATATGTCACAAGATCAAAATAATCCAAACAGACCTCCAAGGTTTAATGGCCGTCCCGGTGGAAATGAAGACCCAGACCAGGCTCCCAAAAAAGGGCCCCGTTTCAGTATTTACTGGATATATGCCATCATATTCGCCGTGCTGATCGGCTTTCAATTGTTCAATCCTTTGTCACCCAATATGGCAGAGAGTAATGATATTGAGTTTAAGTCCATGGTGGCTGCCGGCGATGTGAGCAAGGCTGTTATTGTTAAGAACAGAGATAAGGTCAAAGTTTATCTCACAAAACAAGGACAGGATAAATATGCAGAAAAATTAAAAAAGGGTGTTTCCGGAAAGATAAGTGAAGATGGCCCGCATATGTATTTCGGTGTCACTAGTGGAGATACTTTCAAAAAGGAGATTTCTGAATTTTTTAAAAATAATCCCACTGTAAAAGAAATTCCTATTCTGTCTACGTCCGAAAGAGACATTTTTGGAGGTATTATACAATTCCTGCTTCCTGTATTACTATTTGTGGGGCTCTGGATTTTACTGATGCGTAAAATGGGAGGTGGCGCCGGTGGTGGTGGCGGTCCCGGTGGTATTTTCAATATTGGTAAATCAAAAGCCCAGCTTTTCGATAAAGGAACAAAGGTCAATATCACTTTTGCGGATGTAGCCGGCCTGGATGAGGCGAAAGTGGAAGTGATGGAGATTGTTGACTTTTTAAAGAGTCCCAAAAAATATACAAACCTCGGAGGTAAAATCCCCAAAGGTGCGTTGCTGGTAGGCCCTCCGGGCACAGGTAAGACATTGCTGGCAAAAGCCGTGGCTGGTGAGGCACAGGTTCCATTTTTCAGCCTTAGTGGTTCTGATTTTGTGGAAATGTTTGTCGGCGTAGGTGCCAGCCGGGTAAGGGATCTGTTTAAGCAGGCAAGAGAAAAAGCTCCTTGTATCATCTTCATCGATGAAATTGATGCCATTGGCCGTGCCAGGGGCAAAAATGTGATGATGAGCAATGATGAAAGAGAAAGCACATTGAACCAGTTACTGGTGGAGATGGATGGCTTTGGTACTGATGTGGGAATTATTGTACTGGCGGCTACCAACCGTCCGGACGTATTGGACTCTGCATTACTTCGCCCCGGCCGTTTCGACAGGCAAATCACTATTGATAAGCCTGACCTGGTTGGCCGTGAAGCAATTTTTAAAGTTCACCTGAAGCCGATTAAAATTTCCAAGACCCTTGACATTCATAAACTGGCCGAGCAAACTCCTGGTTTTGCCGGAGCCGATATTGCCAATGTTTGTAACGAAGCAGCATTGATTGCTGCCCGTAAGAATAAAGAGGCGGTGGATATGCAGGATTTCCAGGATGCGGTTGACAGGGTGATCGGAGGTTTGGAAAAGAAAAACAAAATCATATCCCCCGAGGAGAAAAAGATCATCGCTTTCCACGAAGCTGGTCATGCTATTTGCGGCTGGTTCCTGGAACATGCTTATCCTTTATTAAAAGTAACAATCGTTCCAAGAGGTACAGCAGCACTGGGCTATGCACAATACACTCCCAAAGAGCAGTATCTGTACAATACTGATCAGCTCAATGACCAGATTTGTATGACGCTGGGCGGCAGGGCCAGCGAAGAGATTTTCTTCAGTAAAATTTCTACCGGTGCACAAAATGATTTGCAGCAAATAACCCGAATGGCTTATGCTATGGTGACGGTTTACGGTATGAACGAAAAAGTAGGGAATATAAGCTTCTACGATCCGCAGCAGGAAAACACTTTCACCAAGCCATATTCTGATGAAACGGCTAAACTGATTGATGAAGAAGTAAGGAAGCTGATTGATGCAGCTTATGACAGAACCAAAAAACTGCTGACAGAGAAGAAACATGAGGTAGAAACTCTGGCTACAGCATTATTGGAAAGAGAAGTGTTGTTCCAGAGTGATGTGGAGGCCCTGATCGGCAGACGTCCTTTTGAAGATAAAAAACACATAGCTGTGGAAGAAGCAGTGATAGTGGAAGAAAAGCCGGAAGCAAAGCCGGCTGTTGAAACAAAGCAGGAAGAATCAAAAGATGGCTTAACAGGTGATATCGGTTTAGCTCCATCTATTTAATAAATTAATATGAATGTTTCTCCCTCAAAAGAAAACATCCTGAAAAAGATACGCAAGGCGTTGAGTCACTCAACGCCTTTGCCTTTTCCTCAAAGTGAAGGTAACCAGCCTTTGTATGCTCCCTTGGATCAGGAGCCAGAAGTGGAGTTTGCCGAGCAGTTTACCAGACTGCAGGGTAAGTTCATTTACTGTATCAACCAGCAGGAATTTGCTTTTCAGCTAAATAGTCTTATAAAAAAGCAAGATTGGAAAAAAGTATTTTGCCTGGAGCATAAATTGATAACTTCTGCTTCTTCTCAACTGGCTGACAGATTGGTAAAAACCGATCTTTCGAATTGCGATGTTTCCATTACCGGTTGTGAGTACCTGGTGGCCAGAACTGGAAGTATTGTAATGAGTGCGGCACAAAGCAGCGGACGTAGTGCCAGTGTGTATGCGCCCATTCACATTTGTATAGCTTATACCAGCCAGATTGTTTATGATATTAAGGATGCCCTGCAGGGGGCTAAAGAAAAATATGGAAACGATCTCCCTTCGTTGATAACTTTTGCCACAGGCCCCAGCCGCACAGCAGACATTGAAAAGACACTGGTGGTGGGGGTACACGGACCTAAGGAGGTGTATCTTTTCCTGGTAGAAGAATGATGAAAATCATCACTGATTCCTTGCTATTTCTTGCCTGAGTTTACTGGTTGGACTATCTTTATACCATGACGAGCAATGGTGTATATCATCTTTTTGTATACGGATCTTTGCGCAGCGGTTTTCAAAGTCCTGCTTATGAGTATATAAGCCGGTTTTTTGAATTGGTTGGTGATGCGAAGGCGAAGGGAAAGATGTATGACCTGGGTGAATATCCCGCAGCCAAACCAACCGATGAGGAGTGCAATATTGTGGGCGAATTATACCGCATTAGAAACGAAAAAGAATTTGACTGGGCTATCGGGCAATTGGATGATTATGAAGGGGTAAATGCAGAATATGATGAAGTGCAGCAATACTACCGGGAAATCACACAAGTTTGCTACAACAGTGAAACAATTCCTGCATGGATTTATTGGTATAGTGGAGATGTAACAGGCAAACCGCTTGTTGAATCCGGCGATATGTTACAATACCTGAAGAACAAGCAATAAACTCTGCGAAATTCTTGCTTCCAAATAAAAAAATATACTTTCTTTCCGACTTTCACCTTGGTGCGCCGGATCATGTCTCCAGCCTGGAAAGGGAAAAATTGCTCGTTAAATTCCTTGATGAAATACAAGAGGATGCTGAAGAGATATTTCTTGTAGGAGATATGTTTGATTTCTGGTACGAGTACCGTAAGGTTGTGCCTAAGGGCCATGTAAGGCTGCTAGGTAAACTGGCACAGCTTTCTGATGCAGGAATTCAGCTTCATTTCTTTGTTGGCAATCATGATATGTGGATGCGGGATTATTTTCAGCAGGAGCTGAACATGCCTGTTTACTTCGAGCCGAAGGAATTTGGATTTAACGGAAAATCATTCTTGATCGGCCACGGTGATGGTCTTGGTCCCGGCGATCATGGATATAAAAGACTAAAGAAAGTCTTTAGAAACCCGGTTAGTAAGTGGTTATTTGGCATTTTTCCCCCGGTAGCCGGCATGAGTCTTGCCCATTATATGAGCCGCAGAAGCCGGGCACAAACAGGTTCATCTGAAGAAGTATTTCTGGGTGAGGAAAAAGAATGGCTGATCATTTATTGTAAAGAAGTACTGACGAAAAAGAAAATCGACTTTTTTGTATTTGGGCATAGACATTTGGCCATAGATTATCGTCTGAATGAGGATAGCCGGTATATTAACCTGGGTGACTGGATTCGCTATTTTACTTACGCAGTGTTTGACGGCGAAAACCTGCAGCTTAAATCGTACAACGGAAAAGAAGAAAAAATAATCCGAAAAGGATGAGAAAATTTGCCTATTTGTTTTCGTTAATAATCTTCTGCTGGCTGAATATTTTTAGCCAGGTTGATTCCACTTTTCAACTGATACGTACACTGAAAGGAGATATAGCCGATTTTACAGTAGACAATTTGGATAATATTTATATCCTGACAAGCCGTAACCAGGTAAAGAAGTACAGTGCAAATGGTGATTCGGTAGCCATTTTTAATGATGTAAGAAAATTTGGGAAAGCGACTTTGGTAGATGTGTCAAACCCCTTGAAGATACTCTTGTATTACAGAGATTTTGCCACAGTGGTAATGCTTGATCGTTTTTTAAATGTAGTCAACACTATAGACCTGCGTAAGCAAAATATTTTCCAGGCCAAAGCGATTGGCCAATCGTACGACAACAAAATCTGGGTCTACGATGAAATGGAAAATAAATTGAAGAAAATTGATGAAGACGGCAAACTACTTCAGGAAACGCCGGATTTTCGCCTCATCTTCAACCAGTCCCCATCCCCTTCAAAAATATTTGATGAAAATAAATATGTCTACCTCTATGATTCAACCAAAGGGATCAATGTGTTTGATTATTACGGGGCTCTAAAAAATAATATCGTGATCACCCGGTGGCAGAACCTGAAAGTGACAGGCAAATACATTTTTGGCTCAAAGGCAGATACATTATACCGGTATGAGATCAGCAATTTTGTATATGATGACTGGAAAATGCCTGAGCAAATAGCTAAGAGCAGGTCGTTCAATTTTTCTTCCAGCCGGCTTTACGCATTAAAGGAAAACAGTATTGAGATTTATTCCATTCGCTGACCTGTTGCACACAGCTTCAGTGCTAATCAATATTTTTGTGGTATGAATGATTTCCTGGAACAGATTTGGTGGGGAAACCCCGTAAAGAACTATTTCATCATCGGCGGCATCATACTTTTTGTCTGGTTGCTGAAAAAATTTATTTCCCGCTATTTTGCCGGTTTGCTGTTCAGGGTGGTACACAGTATCTGGAAAGATGTAGATAAGAAGTCCTTTGTGAACCTGGTAGTAAAGCCTCTTGGTTTTTTTCTTCTGATCCTGGTTTCAATTGTCACATTATATAAGCTGAACTTTCCTGAGGAGTTAAACCCGACCCTTTATAAGTACACAATTAAACAGATTGTTCATTGCTTTGGAACGATCATTCTCATTGTTTCGTTTATCGGGTTGTTGCTTCGCATGATTGATTTTATTGCCCTGATCCTTGAAAAAAGGGCCAACCTTACACCCGATCAGACTGATAACCAGCTTATCGTTTTTTTTAAAGATTTTTTTAAAGTCATTTTAGTGATCATCGGTGTCATGCTGGTACTTCGTTTTGCTTTTGATCAGAATATCGGCGGACTGTTAACGGGTTTAAGTATTGTAGGTGCCGCTATTGCCCTGGCATTAAGAGAAAGCCTGGAAAATCTGATTGCCTCTTTCATCATCTTTTTTGATAAGCCATTTGTGACAGGAGATCTTGTAAAAGTGCATAACGTAACCGGAACGGTAGAAAGAATCGGGTTAAGAAGCACAAGGATCAGAACAGACCAGAAAACTTATGTAACAGTTCCCAATAAACAAATGGTAGACAGCATACTGGATAATCTGTCGTTGCGTACACAACGAAGGGCCGACCTTAAATTGGAAATAGGCTTAAGTACACCGGCGACAGTAACAGAACAATTCATCAATGGTATTGAGAAAATTTTGACCAGAAATGAAATTGAAACTTTCAATGTTCATCTTTCAGATATAACTCACACCGCTATTGTGATTGTATCGGATTACTATACCGCTCCTGTTACCATTAAGGAATTCAACCAGGTAAAACAAGAGGTAAACCTGCAAAGCCTGAAGCTAATGGAAGAATTGAAAATTGAAATTGCCGGAGCCAGCACAGATGTAAGAGTCCAGAAGCAGGATTAATTACTTCCTGCTGTACTTACGATCTCACCCAATTCTTTATCAAACATTCCGTATTTGCCATATTCTACCACACGGCCCAACTCTTTCCCTTTTTTCATAACAATGATGGTAGGAACGTTTGTAACGTTAAGTGCTTCGCACAGATGACTCAAAGTTTTTTTATTCCGGTCAACGCCAATTAATGAAATGCTGTTATCACTGAAACCTGCAGCATCTGTTAATTTAAACAACCGGGGTATTACAAAATGAGAATCCTCACACCATGTGCCCATAAAAACCAATAATTGTACAGAGTCTTTATTCTTTTGTAAAGCTTCTACTGCGGCAGCGTAAGGAGTATAGATTTTTTGTGCATCGGCATACCATTTAAAAGTAGTATCGCCGGTTATTGCTTCACGGGAAAGAATACCTTTCAGCGATTTTTCATTGGGCCTTTCTACTAATACCTGGTATTGGTTCTGAGCAACTGTAATTCCTGTTGAGATAAACAATACAGCGATTATCAATGTAAATTTCTTCATAAGAAAATGATTGGGTTGCAAAAGTAAACTGTGATGATGAGATGATGAATGACAGGCTGTTAAAGTTGCAAAAAGGTGACTTTTCAGGTCACAGGGTAGCTTTCAGTTCCAGGAAGAAACTCTTGATCTTTTGTAAAGACTGGATGGCGGCAAATTTTTCTTCTGCCTTTTTATTTTTTTTCAGGTAATCCTTTGCTCCTTCTATGGTGAATTTGCGACGGCGAAGCAGGTCGTAGATCATTACCAGGTTCTTGATATCTATAGGCCGGAAAAACCGGTCACCTTTGCGGTTTTTCCGGGGTTGTAAAATGTCAAATTCTGTTTCCCAGTATCTTATCAGCGATTGATTCTCCCGGAACATGACTGCCACTTCCCCAATTGAATAATACTGTTTTTTAAACAATATGTCGTCTTCCGGAATTTGAACCAGGTCAGCCTTCTGGTCAATTTCTTTTAGGGATTTTCTTCCCCTCTTCCCTGGAATGGTAAAAGGATTCTGAGGTCTTATTTTAGTTTCGCTGGCCATTTTCACAGCTGTCTCTGCTGGTTTCTTTTCTGTAACCGGGATAACTGGCACCTGTTCTGCTTCTTCTGTTGAAGCAAAATCAAAGGTTATCTGTGTAAGTGACTTGGCCATAGCGATTATTAATGTAAAGATAGCAAAGCCTGTGACGGATATCGGGCACCTGCTATACTTGTGGAAAAATCAATTGCAACACTTAGTCGAGGCTTTGGTTACTGGCTGCAGCTTTTTTGAGGATCATATCAAATTGCTCCGGGGTGAGGTCATTATAGAAGAAATAGATTGGGTCAATTTTATCACCGTATTTATGTACTTCATAATGGCAATGCGGGCCGGTTGATTTTCCGGTGCTGCCTACCCAACCGATCACTTCACCCCTTTTAACTGCCTGGCCGTTTTTTGCTTTTACTCTTACCATGTGCCCATATAAAGTTTCATAGCCGAAGCCATGATTGATGATAACATGGTTGCCATAGCCATTACCGGTATTTCCTGCCGTAGTAACTGTTCCATCAGCAGTAGCATAAATGGGTGTTCCCTGTGGAGCAGAAAAATCAAGCCCGGCGTGGAATTTGGTTGTTTTGTAAACCGGGTCAATGCGGTAACCAAAACCAGAGGCAATACGGTTAAGATCTTTATTACTTACCGGTTGAATGGCTGGTGTCCTGGCCAGCAATTGTTCTTTATTCTTCACCAGTTCTTCCACCTGATTGTATGATTTTTTTTGCGCTTCAATGCGGCTGGTCAGCGTATTAAGGGTGTTTAAGATTGAGCCAACCAGCTGATTATCTTTTAATCTTCTGACTGTTTCAATTTCCAATTTGGCCTCCATTTCTTTGGCCCGGGCACTGTCAGGTATCGGGCTGGCTTCAAAGATGGCCCGGTATACATCGTTATCCCGCTTTTCCAGTTCCTTCATTTGCTGCTGCAGCGATTCAATCCTGTCTTTTAGTTGCCGGTAATTATCCCGTAGGTCTGCGTTTTGCTCTTGCAGGATCTTTTCTTTGGGGGACCCGATAAACCGGAAGGCAGCATAAGAAATAAGGGCGGCTGTAACAAAGGCGGCAGCTATAAAACCGAATATACGCAGCAGCCTTACCCGAAGGGGTGTTTCCAGTTTTTCATACCGGAGCGTATTGGTATTATAGTAGTACTTGATTTTTTTCATGAGCCTGCAACCCACCCCATTACAGCCGGTAAATACCGTGCTGAATCTTTACCTTTGCGGCCTTGCGGGGGATAGCAAATATAGCCCCATATACCGCAAAAATCAACCCAGAACAAAGGCAGAAATGGCGACTGGTAAAGATATCAGCGATTTCGCCCAAAAAGTACGATATGACAGCAAGTGAAATTCGACAGGCATTCTTGGATTTTTTTCAGTCTAAAGGGCATACAATTGTTCCATCTGCACCGATTGTTGTGAAGGATGATCCTACTCTCATGTTTACCAATGCTGGGATGAACCAGTTTAAAGATTACTTTTTGGGTAATAAAAAACCTCCTTACACAAGGGTGGCTGATACGCAAAAATGTTTACGGGTAAGTGGTAAACACAATGACCTCGAAGAAGTAGGAGTAGATACTTATCACCATACTATGTTTGAAATGCTGGGCAACTGGAGTTTTGGTGATTATTTCAAAGACGAAGCTATTGAATGGAGCTGGGAATTGCTGACGAAAATATACCAGATACCACCTGACCGTCTTTATGCTACCGTGTTTGAAGGAGATGAGAAAGAAAAATTACCGGCATCTACAGTAGCTCTTGCAAAATGGAAAGCGATCCTTCCTGACCCGTTTACGCAAATTGTTTTCGGTAATAAGAAAGATAATTTCTGGGAGATGGGCGATACCGGCCCTTGCGGTCCCTGCAGCGAGATACATGTGGACCTGCGGCCAGATGAGGAGCGGAAAAAGATTCCCGGTCACCAGCTGGTGAATAAAGACCATCCTCAGGTTATTGAGATTTGGAATAATGTATTCATTCAATACAACCGTAAAAAAGATGGCAGCCTGGAGCCTTTGCCCGCCACCCATGTGGATACGGGTATGGGACTGGAAAGATTAGTAAGGGTATTGCAGGGCAAAACATCTAACTATGATACGGATATTTTCTCCGGAACGATTGAGACTACTGGCAACATCGTTAAGAAGAAATATACAGGCGGTGACGATAAAGAAAGTGTAGCCTTTCGGGTAATAGCAGATCACCTTCGTGCCATCAGTTTTACTATTGCTGATGGACAGCTGCCTTCCAACACCGGTGCCGGTTATGTGATCAGGAGAATTTTGAGAAGAGCAGTTCGCTATTATTATTCTTACCTGGATTACAAACACCCTTTGCTGGCACAGTTGGTACCTGTTTTAGCAAGACAATTTGAAAACGTATTTCCTGAATTACAACAGCAGATTGATTTTGTAAGTAAGGTGGTGAAGGAAGAAGAAGAGGCATTTTTAAGAACACTGGACAAGGGTTTAAAAAGAATTGATGATATTATAAAAACAGCTTCTTCAAAAGAAATTGCCGGTAAGGATGCTTTTGAATTATATGACACTTTTGGTTTTCCGATCGACCTCACAAGGTTGATCGCTTCAGAAAATGGATTATCCGTTGATGAAAAGGGCTTTGAAGCAGAGATGCAACAACAAAAATCCCGTAGCCGTGCTGCTACTACTGTTGATGCAGAGGATTGGATAGTGCTCAGGGAAGGCTCCAACCAGTTTGTAGGGTATGATTCATTAGAAACAAAAGCATCTGTGCTGAAGTATAGAAAAGTGAAGGCAAAAGGTAAGGAAGCATACCAGGTTGTACTGGACATCACCCCTTTTTATGCCGAAAGTGGCGGACAGGTAGGTGACAAAGGGTGGTTGCAGATCGGCTCTGCAACGATAGAAGTAATTGACACCAAAAAGGACAATGATCTTATCATTCACTTCACAGAAAAATTTCCTGAAGAAGTAAGTGGTGAAATAATTGCCAAAGTAGATGCTGCCAAAAGAAAGAATACTGCTTTACATCATTCGGCGACTCACTTATTACATGCAGCTTTAAGAAAAGTGCTGGGAACTCATGTTGCTCAAAAGGGCTCATTGGTGAATGAGGAACATCTTCGTTTCGATTTTTCTCACTTCGCCAAAGTAACGGATGACGAAATTGCAAAGATTGAATCGCTGGTAAATGAAAAGATCAGGGAGAATATTCCTGTGGTCATCAAATCACTGCCCAAAGACGAAGCGTTGAAGCTCGGTGCTATGGCCTTGTTCGGCGAAAAGTATGGCGATGTAGTTAGAGTTGTTATTATTGACCCTTCATATTCTGTGGAATTATGCGGTGGTACCCATGTCGGCTCCACCGGGGAGTTAGGCCTTTTCAAACTTACCAGCGAATCAGCGGTAGCAGCAGGTGTAAGAAGGGTGGAGGCTCTTTGTGGTAAACTGGCGGAGGAGTATGTAAATGAAAATTTGCTTCTGCTGGATAAGCTCAAAGAAGCATTGAAGAATCCAAAGGATATTCAAAAAGCGGTGGAAAACCTGCAAGCTGAGAATGTCGATCTGAAAAAGCACCTTGAGGCCATGGAAGCAAGGCAACTGGTTGACATCCGTAATGAGCTTTTACAAAAAGACGAAATTATCAACGGGGTGAATTTTGTAGGTGATATTGTAGAAGTAAGTAATGCGGATGCGCTGAAAAAACTTTGCTATGATTTGAAAAATCATCTGCGTGACCATGTGGCTGTACTTTGCGTTAATCTTGGAGGCAAACCTTTTGTAGCAGTAGGTATTTCCGTAACGGTGGTTGCAGCTAAAAATCTGGATGCCGGAAAGATCATCAAAGAAACTGTTGCACCGCTGATCAAAGGCGGCGGTGGTGGTCAAAAAACATTGGCAACAGCTGGCGGACAGGATACGGGAAAACTAGGGGAAGTAATTGAAGCGGTGAAAAAGCTTTTATAGTTTACCACCAAACAGGTCTTCCTCTTCTTCTTCGAGAATTCTTTTTCGTTCAGCCCTGATATGACTGTCTTCTTTATATATCCGTATGGCATATATAGTAAGAAAGATGCATACTAAGGCAAATAATACAATAATAAAGTAGACCATAACTGATTAGTCAATAAGGTATTTGCCAAATTTCAGGTTTTATAATTCCCATACAATACCACTTTCCGGTTAGTAAAAATACGCAAGCCAAAAGCCATGAATATTGTCATAGAAACAGAAAGACTGATACTTCGCACATTCACGGAGGATGACGGATCGCTTATTTACGAATTAAATAAAGACCCGGATGTAACAGAATATACTGGTGACCCGGTTCGGGATATTGAACATGCCTGCCAAATTTTGGAACAGGTCATATTGCCTCAATATGCACTTTATAATCATGGGAGGTGGGCTGTGCATGTAAAGTCAGACTTTGAGTTTATTGGCTGGTGTGGATTAAAGGCAAGAACGGAAAGAAATGAAATTGACCTGGGATACCGGTTTATGAAATCAGCCTGGGGTAAGGGATTTGCAACAGAAGCTGCCTTTGCCTGCCTGAAATATGGATTTGAAAAACTGAACCTGCCAAGGATTGTTGGCCGGGCCATGCCACAAAACATAGCTTCGCTAAAAGTGCTGGAAAAGTGCGGTATGAAATATATTGGTCAAGAAGTTGTTGACGACCACCCGGCCATTACCTATGAGGCGATTAACCCGTTCATCCGGTCATAATGCCATCCGGCAAAAGAGGGCTATTTAACATTTCCGAAACATTTCGTATTTCCTTTTTTGTCTTTATATTTGACTACGAAAATTAACGTAGATAAAATAAAAACATTTCCTGTATGAGAAAGATAAGTGTAAAGAATGCAGTGTTGGCTGCAGCGATTGCCTTGTTTGCCCCTGCCGCTTTATTAGCCCAAAAGGATGAGAAGGACAAAAAAGAAGTAAAAGAAGAAAGAAAAGATGTACAGCAGATCATCATCACTAAAAAAAGTGGTGCTGATGAGAAAGTAGTAGTTGAGATTAATGGTGATAAAGTAACGATCAACGGAAAACCGTTAGAAGACTACAAAGACAAGAGTGGAGATATCAAGGTAAAACTGAACAGGCTGAAAGATGTGGAAGCCCTGACATTTGAAAGAGCACCCCGCGGCGGAGTTTGGAATTTTAATGATAACAACGATAATTTCCGTTTTTTCAACATTGATGAAAACAGGGCCATGCTGGGAGTAACTACACAGAAAGTAACTGAGGGTGCAGAAGTGCAAAGCATAACGCCGGAGAGTGCAGCCGAAAAAGCAGGACTAAAGGAGAATGATATAATTACTAAAGTGGATGATAAGAAAATTGAAGGGCCTGATGATCTTTCTGATGCAATAAAAGCACATAAGCCCGGCGATAAAGTAACGATTGCTTACCTCCGTGAAGGAAAGGAGAAAAAAGCAAATGTTGAGCTGACAAAATGGAAAGGAGCAAAAAACTGGTCTATGGGTGATGATTTTAAAATTGATCTTGGCGATATGGATTTTGAAAAGATCATGCCTAAGATCAAAGAAATTCCCATTCCCAAAGCCCCGTTTGGTCAGAACTGGACATGGACTGGCGGTGGACCAAAGTTGGGATTGTCCGTTCAGGATACAGATGATGGAAAAGGTGTAAAAGTGATTGAAGTAGATGATGAAAGTAATGCCGAGAAAGCTGGTATCAAGAATGATGATATCATTACCGAGGTAGATGGCAAGGCCATTAACAATGCCGATGATATGGTAAGAGTGGTAAAAGAAAGCAAGGACAAAGTGTCTGTCATGATCAAATTAAAAAGAGACGGAAAAACACAGAATGTAGAAGTAAAAATGCCCCGTAAATTGAAAACAGCCGATTTGTAGATACTTTTTTGAGTTTTGGTGTGTGGTTTCAAAGCCCCGCAGTGGTCACTGACACGGCGGGGCTTTGGTTTTTTTACCCTGTTCTACTGCCTTAAATAGGCTATTTTTGCCCACTTATTTAATGACAGATTATAGTGCATACGAAATTGTGGTTGGATTGGAGGTACATGCCCAATTGCTTACGCAAAGCAAATTGTTTTGCGGCGACAGCATTGCTTTCGGAGCTGAACCCAATACCCATGTCAGCCCGATTACTTTAGGACATCCCGGCACATTGCCCAAAATGAACCGGAAAGCTATAGAGTATGCAATAAAAATGGGGCTTGCCTGTAATTGTAACATACAGCAGCATAATTATTTTGCCCGTAAAAATTACTTTTACCCGGATCTGCCAAAAGGCTACCAGGTATCGCAACATACCACACCAATTTGTGCCGGTGGTTTTGTTAAGATCAAAACCGATTCGGGGGATAAGCAAATACGATTAAACCGTATTCACCTTGAAGAAGATGCCGGGAAAAGCCTGCATGATATTGACCCGGATAATACTTGTATTGATTATAACAGGGCCGGTACTCCCCTGATAGAAATTGTAACTGAGCCTGATCTTCGAACCAGTGATGAAGTGTTTGCGTATGTAACGGAAGTTAGAAAATTGGTACGCTACCTGGAGATATGCGATGGTAATATGGAAGAAGGCAGCCTTCGTTGTGATGCTAATATTTCCGTACGAAAAAAAGGTGATTCAAAACTGGGAACCAGGGTTGAAGTTAAGAACCTGAATTCTATCCGCAATGTAAAAAGAGCTGTTGATGCGGAAGCAAAACGATTGATAGACATGCTGGAAAATGGAAAAACCATCATTCAGCAAACAAGAAGTTTTGATGCCAATACAGGCACCACCTTTGCCATTCGTGATAAAGAGGATGCAGATGATTATCGTTATTTTGCTGAACCCGACCTCACACCGTTTCATTTACAAGATGAATTTATAGACAGGATAAGAAATAGTCTTCCTGCTTTGGCAGAACAAAGAATACAACAATATACTTCTTCTTATCAGCTCTCCGAATATGATGCAGCTGTTCTTACAGAAGAAAAAGCAATTGCAGATTATTTTGAAAGTATCATAAAGCATACAAATAATTGTAAAGCTGCTGCAAATTGGATGCTGGGTCCGGTAAAGACCTGGATGAATGAAGAAGATAAAGAGATTGACAGCTTCCCTTTACAGCCTGTCAAATTAGCTGAACTGATCAAGTTAGTTGATAGCGGTAAGATGAGTTTTTCAGCTGCAGCAGGTAAACTGTTTAAACAGCTTCTCAAAACTCCAATGGCTGATTGCGGAGAGGTGGCTAAAGAGTTAAATCTTTTGCAGGAGTCTGATGCATCGGCCATAGAACCAATTATTGATAAAGTGCTGGAAAAGCTTGCCGATAAAGTGGCAGAGTATAGGAAAGGAAAGAAAGGCCTGTTGGCTTTATTTGTCGGTGAAGTAATGAAACAATCAAAAGGAAAGGCTGATCCAAAACTTACCAACCAATTATTACTGGAAAAATTAAAATAAATAATCTCAATCTTTAAAAATGAAACGTCGATTAGTAGTAATGATAGTACTGGCAGCAGCTATTGCCTCCTGCGGAAAAAAATCAACAGGTAAGGGAGGTTTTAATGTAAGCGGTACTATCACCAATAGTCCTGTGAAGATGATCTACCTGGAAGAAATCCCGATGACAACCATGCAGCCCATGCTGGTTGATTCTTCTGCGGTAGATGCCAAAGGAAAATATTCTTTGAAAGCAAAGGCAGCAGAGGCCGGTGTGTATAATATCCGCCTGGCAGAAAGCGCCTACCCGCTTGCCGGTGTCATCAACGACGCAGATAAGATAACAGTTGATGCTACTTTTAATAAAGAAAACAACCAGTTTGCTGAAAAGTATGAGATCAAGGGTTCGCCTGCCAGCCAGCAGATGAAGGATTTTATGGCGGGGGTAAACGACAAACTTCAGTTCATTTTTACGAATGATAAAATGCTGGACAGTTTGGAAAAGGGTGGAGCAAAAGATAGTCTTCTTACATCCGTAAGGAATCAGTCCCTGCAGGCTGCATTTGATATCAAAGCCCTGCTTGACACTACAGTGAGTAATTCTAAGAACCCGGCTTTAACCATGATTGTATTAGGATATTACCAAAGCATGTCGGGTAATCCTGCCTTCAAATTAGAGCCACTTACCAAAGATGATGTAAGAGAAATCGTAAATAATACTGCTGAAAAATTTCCAAATCATAAAGGGATAGCTTCTATTAAACAGGCATTAGAGGGATGGATTGGTAAACCCGCACCTGAAATCAGCCTGCCTGACCCTGATGGAAAAGAAGTAAAACTCAGTTCTTACAAAGGCAAATATGTACTGGTTGATTTTTGGGCCAGCTGGTGTGGTCCCTGCCGTGCCGAAAACCCTAATGTTGTAAATGCGTATACCAAATTCAAGGATAAGAATTTTGATATACTCGGTGTTTCCCTTGACAGGCCGGGTGAAAAGGACAAATGGTTGAAAGCCGTGAAAGATGACAAACTAACCTGGACACATATCAGTGACCTGCAGTACTGGAACAGTGCCGTTGTGCCGTTGTATAAGATTGAGGGTATCCCTTATAATGTGCTGGTTGACCCTTCAGGAAAAATCATTGCAGAGAACCTGCGGGGAGAGTCACTGGAGAAAAAGCTGAGTGAGCTGCTGAAATAAGTTTACTTACCCAACAATTCTTGAGAGGTTGTAGCGGAAAGCTCAACCTTTTTTTGTGCCGGTGGCAGGTCATCAAAATTTACATCAACCCGTAAAGCTTTCAAACCTGATACACCCTGCAATTCTTCCAGGTCATGTCTTTCTATGCCGGGTTTGATCAGGTTTTTATTTTGAAGAAACTCGATGTATTCTGTATACTCTTCTGCATCCTTATGCTGCGTATATACAATCGCAATTTTCCCGGGCTGGGTAAGCCTTTCATTTGTTTCTTTGATTCTTACTTTATCGATCCGTTTCTTGATTATTTCATAGCGGACATTATACGCTCCATCCACATCAAATTTCCTTTCTTCAGTACGGAACAGTATTGCCAGCGCCTGGTTGTGTGAAAGTATCAGTTGCGTGGTTCGCAATGGAATAGTCAATTCACTTTCCAGGTGATGAGTATGCCGTGCCGCCTTGGCCAATACGGTCAGTTGCCACATCTTCAGGTTGCGCAGGTAGATTTCATCAAACTTCTTTCTCGGAGTAAGCGACTGGCCCATATAGATATTGAACTCTAATCCATCGGTTACATAGCGTTCAAAATAATGCGGATATACTTTTTGCGCAGCTATTTGTTCTTTGTCAATAAAACGGGATAAAGTTTCGTTGATACGGGTCACACTGTTCTCATAATCTTTTCTGTGTTTGTAAAGCATGCCCACTTGCGGGTCAAGTGCACTAAAATAATCTTCAATAACGTTTTTCAATGACGGCTCTACAGACCTTAAATGATTGAAAACAGAAGTTATCTGGCCATGGAAAAATTCATTGATGCTCATTTCTTCTTCTGACTGTAAAACATCTGATGCAGCAATAATAAACTTGTTAATCTTAAATTCTATTTCCTGCAATAGGGGAAATGATATTTCGGCCTGTGCTTTCTTAACTACTCTTAACGCCAGTTCCAGTTGTTCTATAATGTCCAGTTGAATAGAGTGGGATCTTTCGGTAGATGAGTTACGGATATCAATTGCGCTGTATAGCGGATATACCTCATCAAAGGCAATGCGTTCAATTTTTACATCTTCTTTTGTGGACAGGTTCACAATGTAATTAAGTGCTGCTTCAGTAAACTTCCATTCCACAGCAGGCTGCACGGCGGTAAATTTCTTCTTAATCACACGGTCAACCTGTGAGTTCAGTTGCTCAAGACTTTTTTCCAGTCCAAGTGTAAATAATGGTATCGCTGGTTCAATTTTACTGATGTGTTGTGGCTTTAATTGTCCGGGTATTGTAGAAATGATCTCCAGCATGCCAATCAGGTCCTTTTTTAATTTCAGCGGGCACAGGATAAGACTCCTGCCACCTTCCAGGTGATAATATTGCAGACACTGTACTTCGTTAATGGATTGTTCAGTTAGTGTTTCGAACAGTAAAGGCTGGTTATTATCTCTGAAAAGCAGTTTGCAATAATCACTTATCTCATCTTTATCAGGAATAGATTTAAAATGCCTGAACAGGATACTGTTGGTATTGTGCAGGTCAGAGTATACATAGTGGTTATTGATTTTGAAAAAGGGAGTGATACCAATCGTAACATCTTTCATGCCAATAAGGCACTGCACCTGTTCTTCCAGTTCGTTGTAAATTGAAGAGTCCGAAAAAGCATTATTGTCAAGGAAGCGGTTCTTCATTTTGGCGATCACTTCCTGC
The DNA here is from genome assembly GCA_044229985.1 of Chitinophagaceae bacterium. Classification (GTDB taxonomy): domain Bacteria; phylum Bacteroidota; class Bacteroidia; order Chitinophagales; family Chitinophagaceae; genus JJ008. The sequence continues at coordinate 38,640 of JBGARY010000002.1, read as the reverse complement.
TCTGTCGTGTCATTGATGCGTAACACAAACAACCCTTCAAATACGAATTTTTCCAGCGGGATATGCTGCATCAGTTCAGAAATGTTCATCAACCTGTTGGTTTGCGACTCAATAACACTCTCCGGCAGTTTGGGCAGTTCACCAACGGGTCTTACCTCAATAAAACGACCATCTACCCGTAATTCCATATAACGAACCAGGCCGGTTTCTTCATCCGGGGTGGTATATACAGACCGGTATGTTTGCGAACTTTCAAGCCCGTAGTACTTTTTAAGGATGAGCCCATAAGCAAATTGTAGACGTTGCGGGGTAAGAGCCGTATTCAGATCAAACTCGGGTATCGTAATGATGTTTGTCTTAGGTTTCAGCAGTTGCCTTTTAAATAGCGGAGATACATAAACGGCCTCTGGCTTAAAAGGTATGGAAACACCATACATGTAGTTGGAGGTGGTAGGGGGGAAAACGGCTGATAATAATTCTTCGATCAGTTCACTGTGTGAACGAAGGTCATTGATATCAGTAATAGGCTCCAGCAATTCGGGATGTGATTCAAACTCCTCTACCACCTGGCCATAAAGTTTAAGCATCCCGGGATTGCCTTCAGCAATATTCCTTTTCAGATACATCACCAGTGACCTGAAACAAAGATTACTGTTGAATTTTACTTCGGCAGGAAGTTGGTTAACGGTTTGCATGGCAGTAGTATTTATTATTATCCTGAAAGGCCCTTAGTAAAATTAATAAATAAGTCTTTTTCTTTTGCGATTACAATTTTTAAAGAGCAATTGTAGAGGTAATTAAAAAGCCGGTAATCACCGGCTTTTTAATTATAGGATTTGTATTATCTTCTTAATCTGCCAAGAGTTACGCCGATCTTAAGCTGAATGGTGAAGAAGGCATCGTTATCTTTTGGGTCGCCCCGTTGTTCTCCCGCTACAGGAACATCGCTGGGTACCAGTTCCTGCCTGCGGCTGTATAACTGTTGTGCAACGGAAGCGAGGTTTGCCGGTAAATAATTGGCAAAAAGCGTTGGATCCACATATTCAGTACTTACATCATCAAGATAGTCGGTGAAGAGTTTTCTGTGTACAAATTCAAGCCGGGCATTCAGAAATGAATTGATCTCATATTTCAAACCCAAACCACCCAAGACATTGAACTGGGTAAGCTCATAGCTCTTTCTTTCTTTGTACTCATTAAAACCTTGTCCTTCCAGTCTTAATGGGTGTAACGGATACCATTGTCCGTTAAGTTCTGCCTGCGGGTCGAATGTATAAATACCGGCACCAATAATAGCATAAGGTGATATGCGTGGTGCTTCATCCTCGTCATAATCTTTAAAGAAGAGAGGATGAACCTCGAAGGCAAGTTGAATTTCACTGATCTTGCTTTTAAAACTCAGGTTCCTTTCATACCGCCCAAAAGTTGACCCCGCAACATTTTTTAAGATGCTGTCATAGCCTGTTACTTCGCCAAATGTGCCTTCCAGCCGGAGACCTGCCATATTTTTATACATGGCTGTAGTATAGAATCCATAGCTTGGCCGGGCAGTTGCCCAACGGAGGTCTTTAATAAAGTTTTTTCCAATACCCTTCTTGCCACCAAGATCAGTAAGAGCATTCATCATACCTCCCGAAACTCCTAATTCCATCACCACAGCATTATCATAATACTTATTGTTGTAATAATAATACTGAGCTTTCAGGGGTGTACAATAAAAAGCACTGCTTAAAAAAATCAATACAAAAAATTCCCTCATCCTCTATTATTTGTTTCGGGGTTAAATGTTGCTTTATCAAAGGGAGTGGATTGGCGAGGCAAAAAATAAAAATAGGAATAAACAGAACCGGGGAAGTTTAATTTATTATGATGTTGAAAAATACCTGCAAACTGTTTGTAACCCGCATTTTTCGCATTGAGGGTTTCTTGCCAGGCAGGTGTAACGACCATGAAGGATGAGCCAGTGGTGAGCTTTGTGAATGAGTTGATCCGGGATATTTTTAATCAGCACTTTTTCCACAGCCAATGGGGTAGTGGCTGTCTGTGGCACTAGGCCAATCCGTTTGCTTACCCTGAACACATGGGTATCGACGGCCATGTTGGGCTGTTTGTCTACCACCGAAGTAATAACATTGGCGGTCTTTCTGCCAACACCGGGCAGTTGAACCAGTTCTTCCACGGTCATTGGGATAGCTCCATGAAATTGGCCCACTACCTTATTAGCCATCCCAATAAGGTGTTTTGTTTTGTTGTTAGGATAGGAAATACTTTTAATAAGGGTAAACAACTCATCGAATGTTGCTTTGCTCAATGACTGAACAGTTGGATATTTTTCGAATATCGCAGGGGTGGTCATATTCACCCTTTTATCGGTGCATTGGGCTGAAAGAATAACAGCCACTAATAACTGGTACGGATCACTGAATTCCAGTTCGGTTTCTGCAACCGGCATATTCTTTTCGAAATAGTCTATTACAAATGCATATCGTTCTTGGCGGGTCATGCTGCAAATAAAGGGAATAGAAAATAACCAGCAAACAGATAAGGATGGTAGTATAAAAAAATCCCGGCAGTGAAGCCGGGATTAAATACATTTTGTTGGTCAATTGGTTATTGTACTTCCTCCGTTGACTTTTCCCTTGCGTAACTAAGCACATTCAATACTACCTCTGTGCGGGGCGAAACAACGATTTTGTCAAGCCGTTGCATAGAAGTTTTAAGAACGGTCAGCTTTTCACGAAGTGTCCAGTCTTTTTGTAAAGCCTCTTCGATAGCTTTTGTTTGTTCATCAGAGGTTTCCTTGTACAAATACAATAAAAGATCCTCAGGAGTAAAAATGGTCATTGGCAAACCGATTAAATGTCCAAAAAATTAAGTTGTCCTTGGTAGCAGTTATTGTGAACGTCCGGTATATAAACGGGGGGTGGTTTGCCTTATTGTGTGGGGAATGCTAATTATTGGTATTATCGGGTTTTTCCGATATAATAAAAAGCTCTTCATTATCCCTTTTCATGAGGTATTTTTCCCGGGCATACTTTTCCAGGGCGGCAGGATTATTCTTAAGTGCCTCTAATTCTTTGCGTTCTGTAGAAATTTGGGTGGTATAATGCTTTTTACTTTGCTGTAGCTCACGAAGTTCTTTACGCCTTTCCATTTGGGTAAAAAGGTCGTTCTTATCTAAAAAAAGCATAACAGCGCAGAAAACTGCAAAAGCAATCAGGTATTTATTGCGTAGCCAGGAAGGAATATGAGTCAGGACTTTATTCATAGTATTGGTTCATTTTTTTGGTTCATAGTTCATGGTTTATGGATGTTTGTTTTCCATAAACCATGAACTATGAACTATAAACTACCTTCCAAATTTAATCTTTCCTTTCGGATATAAGGCAGAGCTGCCTAATAATTCTTCGATTCTTAACAGCTGGTTGTATTTAGCCATACGGTCTGTTCTGGATGCAGATCCTGTTTTAATTTGCCCACAATTCAACGCAACTGCCAGATCAGCTATTGTGGTGTCTTCTGTTTCACCGCTGCGGTGGCTCATAATTGTGTTGTAGCCATTGTGCTGCGCCAGTGTAACGGCATTAATTGTTTCGGTTACCGTTCCGATCTGGTTTACTTTTACCAGCAACGCATTGCCAATTCCTTTATCGATGCCTTGCTGCAAACGAGTAACGTTGGTTACAAAAAGATCATCACCTACCAACTGGCATTTGCTGCCAACTGCCTCGCTCAGCATCTTCCAGCCATTCCAGTCGTCTTCCGCCATACCATCTTCAATGCTGCAGATAGGATATTTCTTTACCCATCCTTCCCAGTATTTGGCCAACTGCTCACTGCTCATCTCTTTGCCGCTGCTTTTATGGAAAACATATTTTTTCTTCTTACCATCCCATAATTCGCTGTTAGCTGCATCCATAGCAATCATTACCTGTGAGCCTGCCTTGTAACCGGCTGCATCAATAGCGGTCAATACGGTTTCTATTGCTTCTTCATTGCTTTGAATGTTGGGGGCAAAACCTCCTTCATCACCCACATTGGTACTGTATCCTTTTTTCTTCAACACTGACTTCAATGCATGAAATATTTCCACGCCCCAGCGAAGCCCTTCGCTGAAACTGGGTGCGCCTACCGGCATCACCATGAATTCCTGGAAGTCAATTTTATTATCTGCATGGGCCCCGCCATTGAGGATATTCATCATTGGTACAGGCAATACTTTAGCATTGGTACCACCGATATAACGGTACAATGGTAAGGAAGCTTCTTCGGCAGCGGCTTTTGCCACGGCCATACTTACAGCCAATATGGCATTAGCACCGAATTTTCCTTTGTTGGGAGTGCCATCTAACTGTATCATCATTTCATCAATACCTGTTTGATCGGCTACATCATAACCGAGCAGGGCCGGGGCTAATGATTCATTCACATTTTTAACGGCTTTCAAAACACCTTTCCCCAGGTATTTCTTTTTATCACCGTCACGGAGTTCAACGGCTTCATGTATACCGGTACTTGCTCCGCTGGGTACGGCAGCCCTGCCTAAAGCGCCTTCGTCTGTAATAACGTCCACTTCCACAGTGGGATTACCTCTGGAATCTAAGATCTGTCTGGCAAAAATTTCAGCGATGTAACTCATAATTTGAAGGGGATTAAAAATTAAAAAAATCAGTTGTTATGGCAGGCCGTCGCGGTGCAAAGAAACGGTGTTTTTGCCAACGAAATACTGATGCCGGTTTTCTTGGCTTTTTTCAATAAGTTTGGTAATAATTTTTATGGATGCGGGCATGGTTGTTTAAAATATTTTTTAGCACGGTAGTTCTCTTTGCTGTTAATTCTGTTTCAAAAGCACAAACTGGCCTTTGTCCCCCCAACCTTGATTTTGAGTTTGGAGATTTTACCAACTGGATTTGCAGAACAGGCGTTGTAGACCTTGTAGGGGGGGTTAATAAAATAACCTGGACAGGTACTGGGCCAAACCCAACCTTACACCGGATAATTACAGCGCCGGGTGGCAGGGATGCGTATGGAAATTTTTCTGAATTATGCCCCAACGGCAGCGGGTTTACCGCCAAAATAGGTAACGAAACGGCTTCTGTAACAGGAGGTATTGGAAAAGAGGCAAGCGGACTTTCATACATATATAACATTCCAGCAACGACCAGCACTTTTTCTGTCTTATTTCATTATGCCATAGTCTTAGAAAATCCGGGACATATACCAGAAGAACAGCCCCGTTTCAGGGCCAGAATAACAGATCTCTCTACAGGGAATACTATACCCTGCGTTACATTTGACTTTACTGCTTCTGCAGGTTTACCTGGTTTTTTGCCTTCACCTGTCAATCCTAATGTCATTTATAAGGATTGGACTCCGGTCACCTTAAATTTATCAGGTCTCGCCGGCAGAACAATCGAGATTGAGTTTATTGTTTCGGAATGTACCCGAAACGGTCATTTTGCTTACGCTTATGTAGATGTTAACAGCAATTGCAATGGAGCCATTACTGGTGCATATATATGTCCGGGCAATCCAGGCATTACCCTTACAGCTCCTTTTGGGTTTCAAAATTATACCTGGTATTCCGATAATACATTTAGTACAGTTTTATCCAATACACAGACCCTGGTTTTGAACCCGGCTCCTGCAGTAGGTACATTATTTCCAGTAGTGGTTGAACCCTTTCCCGGATTTGGTTGCAGGGATACTTTATATGCCGATGTGCAGGTAGCCACCGCACCAGTTTCCAATGCAGGACCAGATGTATCTGTCTGTCTTAACCAACCTGTACAAATCGGCACTACCAGTACACCAGGATACAATTACCAATGGTCGCCTGTTGGCCAGGTCAGCAATCCGACAAGCCCTAACCCTTTTGCATGGGTAACGAATACAACACCCGTAGAATTTGAAGTAATAACCACAGATATTTTGACCGGTTGTCAGTCCAGGGATACAACCATAATGACAGGTCAATCAGTGGATACTGCGATGGTGGTAACAGGCAAAACAACTTATTGTGCAGGTGACACCAATCCGGGAATATTGACTCTTGGTACAACCCAACCGGTTACGATACAATGGTATGACGGAGTTTCACCTATTGCGGGTGCTAATGGTATTACCTTTCAGCCAACAACATCGGGAAACTACTGGGCTCAGTTACAAGGGGCTATTTGTACAGATTCCACAAGGATATTACCTTTTACTATTAATCCAATACCCGTTGCTGATGCCGGACCGGATGCATCCGTGTGCAGTAATCAGCAGATTCAATTAGGTACGGCGCCAGATCCTGCCAACACCTATGCCTGGACGCCGGTTGCGCAGGTAAGTAACCCCGCTATTGCTAATCCGATGGCCTGGTCACTGGGAACTGTACCGCAACAGTTTATTGTACAGGTTGTAAATGCAGCTACAGGTTGCAGCGCCAGTGATACTACTATCATCACCGGCCTGGTAGTGGATGATGCTATTTTGTTGACAGGGAAAAAAGATTTTTGTAACGGCGATCCAGCCGGCGGTGTGCTTTCAGTAAATAGCAGCCTTGCCGCTGTACAGTGGTATAATGGTAATGCAGCCATACCCGGTGCTACGGGAGTCAGCTATCAACCATTGATTACAGGAAATTATTGGGCACAGGTAAACAATTTTGGTTGTACGGATTCCACATTGACAATACCTTTCAATATCTATGCAATACCAGTAGCTGGTTTTACAGCCAGCAGTGATACGGGTTGCGTCACCAATAACTCTTTTACGTTCACCAATAGCTCAACGGTAAGTGATGGTTCTGCCATGAGCTATCTCTGGCAGTTTAGCGACGGTACTACACAAACTGTAACTGATGCTGTAAAAACTTTTTCTGCAACCGGAACCTATACTGTGAGACTGATAACAACTACCGGCACTGGTTGTGCGGATACATCGGCATTTTCTACATTACATATAATGGCCAATGGTAAAGCTAGTTTCACATGGGATTCGATTTGTGTCGACAGACCTATGCAATACCTGAACCTGAGTAACGAGAATGGATCACCACAGGTTAATTATTCGTGGAGTTTGCAGGATGGGAACCCGGATGTACTGGTTAAAGACCCTCCTTCAGTTACATACAGCACGGCCGGAACAATTGATGTTGTACTGCGATTGACAACGCTTGGCTGCGAAGCCTATCCAGACTCCATAGTAAAAAAAGTACAGGTTAACAGACCTGAGCGGGGTATTCGATACCGGGATATTACAGTTCCGCAGGGCGCCAAAAAATTTATTAATGTCAGAGATACGATAGGAAATACATACCTGTGGCAGCCCCAGGTGCAGTTGAGTAATTATTATACAAGGTTTGCAGAGTTTACAGCTATAAATGATGTACTCTATACTATCACTATTACCGATCCTCATACCTGTATTACTGTAGACACTTTACAGATGCTGGTTTTGAAAAAGCCCGGTTATTACCTGCCTACAGCCTTTACGCCGAATGGAGATGGGTTGAATGATATTGTACGGCCTTACCTGGTTGGTATGAAATCATTAAAGAGTTTTTCCATCTTTAATCGTTGGGGTAACCTGATATTCTATTCAACCAGGGAGGGGGAAGGCTGGGACGGTAAAAATAAGGGAATAACCCAGGATGGCGGGGTATATGTATGGATGCTTGAATTTTATACTATCGATAATAAGCTGGTGACTGAGAAAGGCACCATCACCCTGATACGATGACGCATCAGCCGGATATTTACAAGCGGTTACCCGTTTTCAGAAATTGAATTTACTTTCGACCGAATCATAAAACCTTACAATTATGAGATTGCTTCTGTTGGCCCTTGGCCTTATCCTTATTTCCCCTGCTTCATTGCTGGCACAAACCTCCCCCAAACTGCTAACTACAGTTGAAGGGATAAAAGAATTTGAATTAAAAAACGGTTTGCGGGTATTGCTTATTCCCGATGAGTCGCAAACCAACATTGTTGTAAATATTGTATACAAGGTGGGGTCCCGGCATGAAGGATATGGAGAAAGCGGCATGGCCCACCTGCTGGAGCATATGTTATTCAAACAGTGTAAAAAGTTTACAGATATTAAAAAAGCGATAGCAGATAAGGGAGCTACTGCTAATGGTACTACCTGGTACGACCGTACCAACTACTACGAAATATTATCAGCTTCGGATGAAAATCTTCGCTGGGCATTGGATATGGAAGCAGACCGGATGGTTAACTCTAAAATACTGCCCGCAGAGCTGGCCAAAGAGTTCAGTGTAGTAAGAAATGAATTTGAGATCGGTGAAAACTACCCCGGTTCTGTTTTGAATGAAAGAGTGCTTTCCAGTATGTACCTGTGGCACAACTATGGAAAATCAACAATAGGCAGCAAGGAAGATATTGAAAGAGTAAAAGCAGATAATCTCCGGGCTTTTTATAAAAAATATTATCAACCGGATAATGCAGTATTGATCATTGCCGGAAAATTTGATGAGAAAAAGGCTTTGCAATATGTGCAGCAATATTTTTCCCCTATTCCCAAACCCACAAGAGTGCTGCAACCAACTTATACTGTAGAACCACCACAGGATGGTGAACGGAAAGTTGAATTAAGGCGTAATGGAGATATTCAATATATAGGAATGGGTTATCATACTCCTGCTGTTGCAGATAAAGATTATCCTGCCAATGATGCCTTGCTCCAAATACTTACCAATGATCCTTCCGGCATACTTTACAAAAAGCTGGTAGAAACTAAAATGGCATCAAAGCTTTATGCGTATGCCCAAACGCTTCATGATCCGGGTTTCTCCTATTTCATGGTGGAAGTGCCGATGGATAAAAACCTTGACAGCGCAAAACAGGTATTGCTATCAACTATGGATGACCTTTCTTCTATCAGCTTGACAGAAGAAGACCTTAACCGTGCCCGGAATACCATTCTTAAATACGTAGAAGATGCTACCAGTAAAACAACGGATTTTGCGATAGCCCTTACAGAGTTTGTAGGTGCCGGCGACTGGCGGCTTTGGTACCTGTACCGTGACCGTATTGAGAAACTAACATTGGATGATGTAAAAGCAGTTGCCAAAAAATATTACAAACCATCCAACCGTACTTATGGCGTATTTATCCCAGACAAGAACCCGGAGAGAGTAGTGGTGGCTGAAACGCCGGATATTCAAAAATTGCTCAGCGGTTATAAAGGCAAAGAGGCCGTGGCACAGAAAGAGAACTTTGAAAATACTATTGATAACATAAAGAAGTTTACAGAATACGGCACCCTGCCAAACGGGGCTAAATATGCCTTGCTGGAAAAGCCAACAAAAGGAGATAAAATTACTGCATCAATACTTCTCCGTTTTGGCGATGAAAATAATCTGACCGAAAAATCTGAGGCAAGTGCTATCCTGGCTTCTTTATTAAAGACGGGCACAACCAACCGCGCCAAAAAACAAATAACTGATGAACTGGATAAGATCAAGACTGATATTTCTTTCGCAGGCGGCGCAGGTACATTGACCATAACGATGAACACCGATAAGCAAAACCTTTCCGCAGCCCTCAATTTGCTGGAAGATATGCTATTGAACCCCCGGTTTGATTCCAGCGAATTTGAGAAGATTATAATTGACAGGAAGGCTAATTATGAAACGAACAAAAGTGACCCTCAAACAATTGCCGGGGAAAAATTAGGTAAGCTCATATCCAATTATCCGAAAGGGCATCCGTATTATGCTGCAACAACTGAGGAAGTGCTGGAAGAACTTTCAAAAGTAAAACTCAGTGATGTAAGGAAATACTACAGTGATTTTTATGGTGCTAATAACTCCGTTTCTTCTTTTGTTGGCCAGCTCGATAAGAAAAAAATCAGTGGTTTCCTGGAAAACACTTTTGGTAAATGGAACAGTAAGTCAGCATATAAAGAAGTAGAGCCAAGGTATTTCGAGAGTAAAAAAACAACTGAATCCATCAACACTCCCGATAAAACCAATGCTATGCTGTTTGCTGCTATCAACCTGGATATATCCCGTAAACATCCGGATTATCCTGCCGTTGTAATGGCTAATGAATTATTAGGCGGCGGTGCTTTTCTTTCCTCCCGGATTCCGCAGCGCCTCAGGGAAAATGAAGGCATGAGCTATGGCGCTGGCAGTTTCCTGGATGTGCAGTATAAATACAATACGGGTAACTGGGGCATCTATGCATTTTTTAACCCGTTGTATAAAGGAAGACTGGATTCTGCCTTGCACCAGGAAGTGGACAAAGCAATAAAATCCGGGTTTACACAGGATGAATTAAGTAAATCGATAAAAAGCTGGGAAGAGCAAAACAGAACATCGCTGGGTGATAATGGTAACCTTGCCGGTATCATCCGTTCTTTTTTACAAAATGACAGGGACCTGCTTCAATACACCGAATTCGAAAACAAGATAAAGGCGCTGAAGCTGGATGCAGTTAATAATGCACTCAGAAAGTATTTTGATAAATCAAAGCTGGTGATGGTGTACGGGGGTGATTTTGAAAAAGGTAAGGCTACGGATACAAAAACGGATAAGAAGGGCTTTTGATTTATGAGGTAACCGGCTGCTGAATAATATACATGCAGATGCATAGGAAACATATACTCCTATCACTACTGGCAGCTGTCAATACAATAGTACTGTATTGCCAGGGTTCCTTATGTCCTTCGAATATTGATTTCGAAACAGGTGACCTGAATAACTGGGAATGCAAGACCGGAAGGGTGGAAAGCATTGCTGGTGTTAATACAGTAACATGGGAGAGCAGCGGTGTTAATCCTTTGAATCATCACATCATTCCCAGAGCTACAGCGGGTATTGATCCGTATGGAAATTTTTCAGAAGCTTCTCCTAATGGCAGCGCCTATAGCGTTCGGTTAGGCAATAATTATTTTCAGAACATAAGTGCTGAAGGGATGTTTTACACCTTTGTCATTCCTGATACAGCTACTTTATTTTCTATCCTTTTTTATTATGCAGTAGTTTTCCAGGATCCCCAACACAATCCTGATGAACAGCCTCGTTTCAGGGCAAGGGTATTTAATGTAACTGATAATGAAGTGATAGATTGTGCCAATTTTGATTTTACGGCTTCAGCCTCTTTGCCCGGCTTCACTGTTTCTACAGCGGACCCAACAGTTATTTACAAAGACTGGACACCTGTTACTATTAATTTGTCAGGATTGGCTGGTAAAACAATACGTCTGGAATTTATTACCAGTGACTGTACATTCAGGGGGCATTTTGGCTATGCCTATATTGATGTAAGCAGTTCATGCAGCGGTGCTGTTACCGGAAACCAGGTTTGTGCAGATGCAGATGAGGTTTCATTAGTAGCTCCTTATGGGTTTCAAACTTATACCTGGTATGCAGACCAGACATTTTCAACTGTTCTATCCACATCTCAAACATTAACACTAAGCCCGGTACCTCCTGCTGGTACTTCATTGCCGGTAGTAGTTGGTCCTTATCCGGGTTTTGGTTGTCCGGATACTGTAGTTGCGGTGTTAAAAATTGTGCCACTGCCGGTGGCAAATGCCGGCACAGATGTAACAGCTTGCAAAAACCAGTTTGCACAGTTGGGTTCAGCGCCTTTGCAGGGATACGGATATACATGGACACCAGCTACGCTTTTGGCAAATCCAACTGCTGCGAATCCGGTAACAATATTGAATTTGCCAGGTACAACAACATTTTACCTGGCTGTATTAGATAGTATTACAGGTTGTAATAATTATGATTCAGTTCGGGTGAACCCTGTAGCAATTGATACAACATTGCTGGTTTTGGGAAGAACATCGTTTTGTAATAACGAGCCTGTTAATACACAGTTGCAATTACTTTCTGCTGACGGAAGTTTTCAGTGGCTGGAAAACAATAGTACCATCAATGGTGCAACATCCGCTGTTTTTAATCCTAACCCGGCTATCACAAGTATTTACCAGGCAGAAATCAGGAAAGATATTTGTACAGATCGATCAAGGCAGGTAATCATTACAAAATTGCCTGTGCCAGCCGCAGCGTTTTCCATATTTCCTGCTGAGCAATGCCTGAACGGGCCGGTGATAATTTCCAACAGCAGTTCGGAGCCACCGGGTGTAAACACAAATTATATATGGGAGATTAGTGATGGAAGAAGTTTTACTACCAAAGATCTTTCCCTTACTTTCAATAGTCCTGGAAGAAAAGATATTTCATTGATAGCCATAACTGCCGATGGATGCAGGGATACGGCTACTAAGTCTTTCCAGGTGCTTGACCGATGTGGTGTTTTTGTACCTACTGCATTTACACCTGGTGATGATGGAAGAAATGATCTTTTCCGTCCTTATTTCTTAGGAGCCTACAAGCTAAAACGCTTTGCCGTTTATGAAAGGAATGGTTCAATGGTATTTGAAACAAAAACTATTGGAGATGGATGGGACGGACGCATCAAAGGGAAAATGCTGACCACTTCCATATTAGTTTGGATGCTGGAATACGAAGACGACAGTGGCAAAATAATCTTTCAAAAAGGAACAGTTACCTTGATTCGTTAGGAATAGTTATTTGTGTGTCAAAGACCGGAACACATCTTCCAGGCTTCGGCTTTCACTTTGCAATGAGAGAATATTGAGCTGCTGTTGTAATGCCAGTTCAAGGATTTGTTTGCGAACAGCTTCGGGATCAGATGTATGCAGTTTAAATAAATTATTATCTGCTTTCTCCATTTTTGATACTTGTTTCATTCCGGCTAACTGGTCCTTATCAATAACTTCCTTGAACTGTACGATCACTATATGGCTATCCTTGTTAGTCTTTTGCAGGTTACTAAGCTTGTCATCAGCCACAATCTGACCTTTGTTAATAATAATGACCCTGTCGCAAATAGCTTCTACTTCCTGCAGGATATGTGAGGAGAATAATACTGTTTTGTTCTGTCCTTGTTTTTTAATTACTTCCCTGATTTCTATTATCTGGTTAGGGTCAAGTCCTGAGGTTGGTTCATCCAGGATCAATACTTCCGGGTCGTGAATAAGAGCAGCGGCGAGGCCTACCCGTTGTTTATATCCTTTGGAAAGCTGCCCGATCTTCTTTTTGCTCTCAACAGAAAGGCCGGTTAGTTCTATTACCTGTTCAATTTTTTGCTTCGCATTTTCAATATTATGAACTGACGCTACAAAATCAAGATATTCTCTCACATACATATCATAGTAAAGCGCATTAAGCTCTGGGAGGTATCCTATCTTTTTTTTTGTTTCGAGGGGCTGCTCAGCCACATTGATTCCGCACACAAAAGCCTCTCCTCCGGTCTGCTGAAGATAACCGGTAATGATTTTCATGGTGGTAGATTTACCTGCTCCGTTTGGTCCCAGGAAACCAACGATTTCTCCTTTATTGATTTTAAACGAAATATGATCGACAGCTCTCTGTTCGCCGTATTCCTTCAGCAGGTTTTTGACTTCGATTGACATAGTTGTGGCGAAAATAAGCTATCTGGTTTTCAGTAATACTTTTTTGAAACCGCTTTAACCCAAACGATGGTTAGTACAGGATGATAATTTGTTCATCATAAAACAAAAAAATGACTTTTCTGTTAAACAAAATCGGTATTTATACTGTTATTTTGTTCCGGATTTTTTGATTTATTTGGCGTTTATCTCATTAATTTTTAAGTAATTGTGTTTGGTAGTTTGGATTGCACCTGCCAAAACCCTATTTTGCACCACCTTAATGAACAGTAAGCATAGCATATATAGCAGGACTCAGGCGGTATCTGCCATTTTTATGATACTTGCTTTGTTATGGCTCACCGTTAGTACTCCTTTTGTATTCAATAGCCAGCAGGTGCTGACAGAACAATTAAGCGGCGATTTTGATGCCCCTTTGAATGGTTCGGAGGAAGACAACACAAACCCGTTTGGAAATAATACAGAAGAAAAAAACCCTAATTCAGGGTCATCTTTCTCAGAAGAATACCTGCATGATAATGCAGTGCAGCATAATTCTCTTTTGGTAAATCTCCGTTATCATAAGTGTTGTGATACAGATACCTACGTTGCATTTCACGGAGAGCTTCTTGTTCCGCCCCCAAACCATTGCTAACAGGTAATGTAGTACAGGTAAAACCTGTAGTTATCTGATCTATATTTTAGCTCAATAAACTATCACTATTGTCAATTGTTTTGACAATCAATTAAATAATATATCAATGAGAAAGCATTCAAAAGAGTTTTTAGAAAACCTTACCCCATACAAGTGTTTTGAAATCCTTGTAGAGGGAAACAAACGATTTATCAATAGTCTGAACTCGGATCATGATCATCTGGAAATGATCAATGAAACAAGGGAGGGGCAGTATCCCTTTGCTGTTATTCTTAGTTGTATGGATTCCCGCACTTCGGTTGAATTGATATTTGACCAGGGGCTTGGTGATCTATTCAGTATTCGGGTGGCTGGTAATATTGTGAACAACGATATATTGGCCAGTATAGAATATGCGGTGAAGTATGTTGGCTCCAAAATTCTTGTAGTACTTGGTCACACTGAATGTGGCGCTATAAAAGGGGCAAAGCAGGGAATAAAAGACGGGCACCTGACGGAACTGCTGGAGCGAATCAGGCCTTCTTTAAGTAAGGCTATGCTAAAAGATGATAAAGAGCATCGTTTTCATGATAATGCAGCTTATGCTAACGTGGAGAATAGCCTGGAAGAGATACTGACCCGCAGTGATATTGTGAAGGATATGTTCAAGAAAGGAGATATAGGTATTGTGGGAGGCGTATATAATATCGAATCAGGAGAAGTGGATTTCTTTAAGAACCTTACCAAAAAGAAAAAGGAAGACAAACAATTGACCACCGTTTAATAAAATAAAGGAAACAGTAAAATGGCCAAATTAAATACGAAGTATATCAAAACGGATATGTTATCCGGAATGGTGGTATTCCTGGTTGCATTGCCCCTTTGCCTGGGTATTGCAGTTGCCAGCGGGGCTCCCCCTTTTGCAGGCATTATCACCGGGGTAATAGGAGGTATTGTTGTTGGAATGTTGAGTAATTCTAATGTAAGTGTATCGGGACCAGCTGCCGGCCTTATTGCAATTGTGCTGGTGGCCATTACAGATTTAGGTTACGAAACTTTCCTTTTGGCCATAATGCTGGCAGGATTGATTCAGCTTATTTTGGGTATCATTAAGGCAGGCACTATTTCGAGTTATTTCCCAACCAGTGTTATAGAAGGGATGCTGGTGGCAATTGGTATAATCATTATTAAGAAGGAAATACCGCATGCTATCGGCTATGACAAAGAGCTTGAAGGAGATTTCTTTTCTTATAAACTCCTGGCCGAAGACAAAGGGTTTTTTACAGAACTGCTGCATTCTTTCAATTATGTGCATGCGGGAGCATTGATAATAACTATAGTTTCACTTATTATACTGGTGGCATTTAATAAAGTTCCCGCTTTAAAAAAAATAA
This sequence comes from Chitinophagaceae bacterium, assembly GCA_044229985.1. Classification (GTDB taxonomy): domain Bacteria; phylum Bacteroidota; class Bacteroidia; order Chitinophagales; family Chitinophagaceae; genus JJ008. Next base: position 23,169 of record JBGARY010000002.1, on the reverse strand, counting down.
AAGCAGTTCCGGGTGCATTGGTAGCTGTGGTGGCAGGAGTTTTATTGAACGAATTTTTCATATCCACTGGCTCATCTCTTGCAGTAGTTGGTAATGAGCACCTGGTAACCTTGCCGACTGCAAGTTCTTTCAACGAATTTGTCGGCCAGTTTAATACACCTGATTTTTCAGCATTTACCAATCCTAAAGTATGGGTTGTTGCTGTAACAATAGCTGTGGTTGCAAGCATTGAAACATTGCTTTGCCTGGAAGCTGGTGATAAAATGGACCCTTTGAAACGGTTCTCTAGCGCCAATACAGAATTAAGGGCACAGGGCATTGGCAACATGTTATCAGGGCTTATCGGAGGCATGCCAATGACATCTGTAATTGTCAGAACATCAGCCAACGTAAACGCCGGTGCCAGAACAAAATTATCAGCAATACTACATGGCATTTTCTTATTGCTGACAGTATTGCTTATTCCGGGATTGCTGAATAAAATTCCTATGGCATGTCTTGCTGCTATCCTGATCATGATAGGTTTGAAGCTGGCCAGCCCAAAGGTGTTTAAGCATATGTGGCATAACGGTAAGCATCAATTTATTCCCTTCATCGTTACGGTGGTGGCAGTAGTACTGACCGACCTGTTGAAAGGAGTTGGTATTGGCCTGGCTGTAAGTGTATTCTTTATCCTGAGGGGGAATATGAAGTTGGCCTATTTCTTTAAGAAAGAGCAACATCATGAAGGTGAAACAATACACATAGATCTTGCGCAGGAGGTTTCTTTTCTGAATAAGGCCGCCATCAAGCAAACACTGGCACACCTGCCTGCTAATAGTAAAGTTGTAATAGATGCCGCAAATACGGTGTATATTGACTACGATGTGCTGGAGCTTATCAGGGATTTCCGGAATTTCGGTTCCAAAGACAAGAATATAGAGGTAGTTTTACAAAACTTTAAATCGGCGTACAAAATGGAAGATGCAGTTCATGTGCATTCAGAAAAGAAGTGAAATGCCAGTGGTTAAAAAATGAGTAATAATCTGCAGGCAGGCGCCTTGCCTGCAAAAAATAATGGAAATGATATACCGCCTCATCATTTTGATGAGGCGCATATCATTCACGAATTGAAGCATTACCTGCCTTCCCAACAAGCACTGAAAGATTTCATACATCACAATTCACTTCATGCTTTTCAGCATATGAAGTTTTATGATGCTATCTTCAAAGCATCATCCATTTTTGGCTACCAGGTGCACCTGCAGTTGCCGGAATACAGGCAGCTTTATCAATCAGGCAGAATAAGGGAAGATATCCTGGATAAAGTTATAAGCGCCAAGAAAAATGATATTGCTTCCTGGAAAAATAAATTGCTCCAGGAAAATTATGATACATCCGTTTCTCCCAGGATTGGCAATTTGAGAAGCCTTTGGAAAGATGCGTATCATCTCGATCTCGATAATAAAGTACATCCTCTTCTTTTTCGCATTATCTGCGCCTTTCTTGACCAGGGTATTGCCATTGAAACTTTTCCCGTTGCGGGTAAAAATTTTATCGAAAGTGTAAAGGAACTGGAAAACACTTCTTTTGCCAGCTTTTTCAAAACGAAGAAGGTAAGGGATAAATTCTTGTCAGGTGATTATTCTATAACCGAACTGTTAGGTCGGCTTGTTGGAAAGCAGGAATATTTTGAGCAATACTTATTCGATCAGCAGTTCGCTCATCATGGATGGAGCGGTTTTGTAAGCGCCGTGGAAGATAATCCACAAACATTGCTGGACAGGAAAAAGATCACCCTGAAAGAGTTTGTTGAGTTTGAGCTACTAATGGAACTTGATGTTGTAATGGCCACTTTGGGTAACAAGTGGCAGCCACTGGCTGTTCAGGCAGTAAACCCGCCCGTTGACCTTTTTGCTGATACAGAAAGGTCCGAGTTTTCATCGGTTATCGAACTATGGCAGGATGCTTTTGAGTGGAGTTATTATGACTCTGTTTTGAAAGGAATTTTGCTCTCTAATAAAAAAGAACGAAAAGGAGCTGAGCTTGAAACAGGCCGCAGCTTACAGGCTATTTTTTGTATAGATGAAAGGGAAGATTCTATCCGCCGGCATATTGAAGCGGTAGATAAGAAAAGTGAAACATTTGGCGCCCCTGGTTTTTTTGGTGTTGAATTTTACTTTCAGCAGGAGGGAAGTAAGTTTTATGACAAGCTTTGCCCTGCACCGGTTACTCCCAGGTATCTTATAAAAGAGCTCGAAGCGAAAGAACTCCGTAAAGGTGAGCCACTGTATACAAAGCATACACATGGTTTTTTTACCGGCTTTGTTTTAAGTCTTACTTATGGTTTTTGGGCATTGGCCAAGAAACTACAGATGATGTTTAGCCCTAAAATGAGCCCGGCTATCTCTAATGCTTATGGGCATATGGACAGGGAGTCTGTTCTTACAATAGAAAATAAAAATCCGGGAGATGTTGAAAATGGTCTGCAGATTGGTTATACCATTGATGAAATGACAATAAGGGCAGAAGGATTTCTGAGAGGAATTGGCCTTATTAAAAATTTTGCCCCGCTTGTTTATATCGTTGCACATGGAAGCAGCAGTGCTAACAACCCTCATCATGGCGCACATGACTGTGGCGCCTGCAGCGGCCGTCCCGGTGCAACAAATGCCAGGGTTCAGGCATTTATTTTAAATCATAAAGTGGTAAGGGAAAAGCTGCATGAGAAAGGAATCGTCATCCCGGCCACAACCCAGTTTGTGGGCTGTATGCATGACACCGCAGCAGATGTAATGGGCTATTATGATGAGGAGATATTAGCTGAACAAAACAAAAGTAATCACCTGGTCAATAAGCAAAATTTCGAAACAGCTCTCAATTTAAATGCTAAAGAGAGAAGCCGGCGTTTTGCTTCCATCGATACGAAGCAGGAGTTGGAACAGGTAAGAAAGGCCATCCATAACCGTTCTGTATCTTTATTTGAACCAAGACCTGAACTAGGACATGGTACCAATACATTGGCCATCATTGGAAGGCGTCAGACTACCAAAGGTATTTTTCTTGACAGAAGAGCTTTTTTGAACAGTTATGATTTTACAACTGATCCTGACGGTACAATACTAACTGCTGTCATGCGGCCGATTGGGCTGGTTTGCGGAGGTATTAATCTCGAGTATTACTTTTCGAGGGTCGATAATATTAAATTGGGTGCAGGTACCAAGTTGCCGCATAATGTGATGGGTTTATTTGGAGTGGCAAATAGTAGTGATGGTGATTTGCGGCCCGGGCTACCCTGGCAGATGATTGAAGTGCATGACCCGGTAAGGTTATTGGTTATTGTTGAGCACCAACCTGAAATAGTATTAAAAGCAATTCAATCTTCCCCGGAAGTATTTGAATGGTATAAAAATGAATGGGTCCATATTGTAGCGCTTCATCCGGGAGAACAGCAATTTTACTATTTCAGAAATGGTGTTTTTGAAAAATATGAGCCGATTACTGAAGCGGATGATATAAAGACCATACATAATATGGAAGAATTTATTGAGGGGGCCAAAGAAATGGAAACCAATCATATTGTACATGCTACGGAGGAAAATCTGCCGGTTTATTTACTGGACTAATTATTTGATTAAATGAATCAACTGCTTGCTTTATTTATTGCTGTGCCAATGCTTTCCTTTTTGGTAACCCTGTTTTTAAATAACAGGCAGGAAAGACTTATTGGAGCTACAGTAAGAATTGCCAAAGCTTTTTACCTGCTGGCTTCTGTGGCATTTGCAGCATGGTGGGGTTTGAATGGAGGTGAAGTATTACAGTATCATGTTGTTACCTTATACCAAACGGATCATTTTCTTTTTGCTATCCAGTTTTATTATGATGAGGTGACAATGGTGTTTAGTATTGTAGGAGCTGTATTGTTTTTCCTGGTAGCTACATTCAGCAAATATTACATGCACCGGGATGATGGGTACAAACGTTTTTTTAATACCATTTTGTTATTTGCAACAGGCTACAACCTCATCATCTTCTCCGGGAATTTTGAAACCCTGTTTATCGGGTGGGAGATCAAAGGTCTTTGTTCTTTTCTTTTGATTGCCTTTTACCGGAAAAGATACTTGCCGGTAAAAAATGCTTTCAAAGCGGTGTCCTATTATCGTATCAGTGATGTGGCGTTGATGCTGGCCATGTGGATGATGCATCACCTGATGCAGCAAAATATCAGTTTTTCTCAACTGGCCGAGGCAAAAGTTGCCGCAATACAAACAGGACAGGGATTGTTGGCCGTATTTATTGTTAGTATGTTGGTACTTCCGGCCGCAGTTAAGTCTGCCCAGTTTCCTTTTACCACCTGGTTGCCCCGTGCCATGGAAGGGCCCACCAGCTCATCCGCTATTTTTTATGGATCATTGAGTGTACATGCCGGTGTTTTTTTATTGCTGCGTACTCATCCGTTCTGGGAAGATATGTTGTGGTTAAAAATCGTTATCATCATAATTGGCGCCCTTACGGGCATCTCTGCTACTATGATAGCAAGGGTGCAACCAACAGTTAAAACACAAATCGCCTATGCATCTGCTGCACAAATTGGGCTAATGTTCATCGAGATTGCACTCGGCTTTCACTGGCTGGTACTTATTCATTTTGCCGGTAATGCTTTTTTACGAACTTACCAGTTGTTGGTCTCCCCATCTGTTTTAAACTACCTGGTGCATCACCAGTACTTTCATTATACAACGCCGGGCCAGAAACATTTATCAAAAATTTCGGCAACACTTTATGTACTAAATGTAAAGGAATGGAATCTTGATAATTTTATGTTTCGTTATCTGTGGTCGCCTTTTAAGTGGATTGGGCGGCTGTTCAGGAGTATCCAATTAACGGCTGTAACTATTGTCGTTTTGCTAGCCGGTATCGGTGCTTTAGTACTTGGCAAGGGTGGTCTTGAATTATCTGCCCGGTTGCAGGATATTATTCCTGTTATTTTATTGTCTGTGGCGCTTGTAGTTGTTCTTTCTGCTTTTTCTAGTCGTAAGTCCGGACTGAATGCATGGATCAGTTTGCTGACCGCTCACTTTTACATCGTTGCGGCAATATTATTTAATGCAGTACATGTGTATACGGTTGAAGTAGTTTTCTACCTGGGGGGAGTAATAATCACATTTTTACTGGGATTTACCTGCCTGGCAAAGATCAGGTCGATTGACAATGATATTTCACTGAACCGTTTTCATGGATATGTTTACGACAAAGAAACAACAGGGTTGTTATTCCTGCTTGCTGCAGTGGGGTTGATTGGATTTCCGATTACAACTGCTTTCGTAGGAGTGGATGTTTTCTTTACTTATATTCATAATGAACAATTTTTATTAATTACCCTGCTGGCCCTTTGTTTTATTTTTATTGAGCTTACAGCATTCCGTATACTTCTGAGAATTTTCTTTGGACCTTACAAAAAGCAAAATCACCCGATAGCCTTCAGGTCATCCTGATGGTTACCGGGTAAATTGATCAATCAAAGTCGAAAAGATTACTTAGGAAGCCACCTCGTCTTCTATTGGGATTATTATTACGGCGATCATTTCCAAAAAAGCTATCATTATCATCGTCATCATCATCATCCCTGTATTGCTTTTTCTCTTTTTCTTTATTTTGTGTGAAGTCTTGTTGGGCCTGTACAGATGACCGTTCTATAATTTTATCCAGTTCTCCTTTGTCCAGCCAGACACCCCTGCATTTTGGACAATAGTCAATTTCAATTCCTTGTCTTTCTGTCATTACCAGTGTTTCTTCGCAATTTGGACATTTCATGTTGTATGGGTTTAATTAAGAATTTATTGTTGTGTCAACACACCTGCAGCCCATTGTAGCTCGTTTGCAGTCACGAGGTATTTTGTACGCAGTTCTTGTAATTTCTGAAGCGCCTCCAGTGTTTTGTTTTCCCGGGCATTGATTAAGAAAAGTGAACTTTCGCCGGCCAGAAACCTTATTTCTTCTCCACGCTGCAGGGCCAGGTAATTTTGATAAGCCTTTTCCTGTATTTCGATTTGCTTTTTCAGCGCTGTCATTTCGTTGAAATAACTCCTGATTTTATTTTCAATTTGTAAAGCTTTGAGGTCTTGCTGTAGCTTCGTTTCTGCAATTTTAAGTTTTGCTTTCCTGTATTCCCCTCTGCCTTCAGAAAGTCTAAGTGGTATTCCCAGTGTTAAACCGTATTGAAAATTATTTTCAAACAAAGGGCCTAGAGATGATTTTAGAATATCGTATCCTTTGTTCAGGTGGTTGTATTTAAAATTGGCAACCGGTAACAATTGCTGGAATTTTAATTTTCTGTCTACGAAAAGTACATCCAGTTTAAAATTGTATAGTATCAGCTCCGGGTGGTTTTTTCTTGCTGCATCAATCAGCTCATTTAAAACAGGCAAATTGGCTGGCGATCTGGTAAGGGTCAATGCATCCTCAGCAGGAGTTACTTCTACCGGAAGATCAACGGGTTTATCATCAGCATTCCATAAAAAAACTGACAACTCAAGTCCTGCGTTTTGAAATTGCAGGTATGCATTTTCCCGCTGCACACTAAAACTTTGCAATTGTGTTAATGCTTCAACGGTATCAATAGCCGGCCTGTCACCAAGTCGAAAACCTGTTTTAACTAAGTCCAGTCTTTTTTCATTTACCAGTACAGCATCTGTCAGCACTTTATATGCCTGGTAATACTGTACCCAATACCAATATGCTTTCATTGCATCCAGCAGCAGGTTGTTCAAGATGTTTTTTCGCTCTGTTTCTGAAGCCTGCCGGAGAATTTTAGCTGTTTGAAGAACAGCTCGTCTTTTATCCATAAGCAGGTTTTGAGCTAATGGGATACTAATTCCCATGTAACTAGTTTTTCCCAGGGTTTCAGTAGGGTCGGTACGGTTGCCTGATAAATTTTCAAGCCCGGCAGTCAGTTCGATACCAAACCAGGTAGGAATATTCAGTTCGGGTCTTTTGTATTGATAGTAGGCTGTGCCATCAAAAGTCTTTTGTGCTATGCTATTATTTAACAGCGGATCAAAATTGCCGCGGGCAATAGTGACATCGGCCTTTGCCTTATCAATAACAATTGACGCCTGCTTCGCAACAGGATGAAATTGCCTTACTACTTCCATCACCTGTTGGGGCGAAAGAGTTTTTTCCTGGGCCGTAGTTTTTCTTGTTACTGCCAGGATAGCAAGGGTTATTAACAAAATATTTTTTAATCGTCTCATTGCTTCAATGTTTTTTCTTTTTCTCCGGCTTTATAGTAATCAGGAGGAAACCCGTTGATATTTCGCCACAGCTCATACCACACCGGTACATCTTTTAAAAGTGCGATACCCTGGGCACCGGTACCGATCTTTAATTCTTTTGGCCATGGCTTATAGTTGCTATCTTCTGCAATCAGCACCCGGAATTTTCCATTGGTGCTAACAGAGCTTTCGATTGCTACTACCTTGCCGCGGAAAGTTCCATAAGAAGAATTGGGCCATCCGCTGAATACAATGGCAGGAAAGCCGTCAAATAGAAATTGTACTTTCTGATCTTTAAATACGAGTGGCAGATCAACCGGCCTGATAAATAATTCAACTGCATATTGAATTTTATCAGGAACAATTTCTACGATCATTTCTCCATCCTTAACAATTTCACCAATCCCGGCTTTTCTGGCTTTCACCACCTGCCCGCTTTGGGGAGCAGTGATATAATACATGCCGTTCCGAATAGAATAGTTGCTATACTGGTTCTCCAGTTTGGCAATATCTCCCTGCCCGGTTGCTATCTGGCTCATAGACTGGAACTGGTCACCCTGTGCCTTAGCTATCTTTTCCAGGTATTCCTGTTGAACACTGTTCATTTCAATTTTTGTGATGGTCAGGTCTTGCCTGCTGTTGGCCAGTTTATTCTCGGCGCTTACCTTTTTGGCCAGTGCATTTTGATAAGCCTGGTTTCGTTGTTCCAGCTGTGTAAGTGAAACAAGTCCGCTGTCATACATGGCCTTCTGACGGTTGTATTGTTGTGTAGAAATTTTAAAATCATTGTTAGCAGCAATCGCTTCCATGCTGTCACTTTGTACTTTGAGCCTCAGCTGGGCCAGTTTATTTTCGAGTTGAGTCAGCTTAAGTTCACGGCCACTGCTTAAGGCGCCGATTTGAGTTTGGGTAACATCCACTTTGTTTTTATAATAATCAACGGTCATTTGCTTTGCGGTCAACTGCTCCTGTGTTCTGTTGATCAGTTTCGGATCAAGGTATTCATCTTTGATCTCAGTCAGCTGGATAATGGTATCTCCGGCCTTTACATAGTCACCTTCTTTCACATGCCATTTTATTACCCGGCCCGGGATGATTGTGTTTAGCTGTTGAGGCCGTTGCTCCATTCGCAAAGTGGTAACAGAGCCTTTTGCCCGTATATTCTGCGTCCAGGGCAGAAACAGAAACAGAAGGATAAAACCCATTATTCCATAAAACCAATACCTGACACGGCTTGTCTTGTCATGTCTGTATATATATTGGTAGGCGTTTAATTCTTTTCTTTTCATATAAATTAATTTATAGTACTGCTGCTTTTGATATCAGTTGTTGCACCCAGGTATATAATCTTGTTACATTGGCGGGCAAAACTTTCATCATTTGTACTGATTATAACTGTTGCCAGATTTTTCTTATCCAGCAGCAATGATTGTATCTGTTGTTTGTAAATTTCTTCAAGGCCTGTAAAGGGATCTTCCAGTAATAGTAATCTTGGCTGATTTACCATGGCCCGGACTAGCAGGAGCTTATGCACAACGTTCTTAGGCAACCTGTGGCCGGTAGGGTCCAGCTCTGTATCAAAACCATCTTTGAGTGAAGTAAGAAAATTCATCAGGCCTGTTTTTTCAAACAAGGCGATTACCTCTGTACGATCAATTTCTTCATTACCCATTGTGATGTTTTCTTCGAGGCTTCCCTGGAATATATCCTGCTGGCTGAGGAATACCCCGGTATGTGAACGCAGAGAGTCGATATTGTAGTTCTTAATAGGTATTTTATTCACCAGTATGTTCCCATCATACTCTGTATAAGAACCCGTCAGCAACTTCAGCACAGTTGATTTTCCAGATCCTTCTGCCCCCATGATGCAAACTTTTTCACCCGGTTCAATTTTTACAGTGAGATCATTAATGATTTTTCTTTCATTTTCATATCCGAAACTGACATTTGCCATTTCAATTTCGTACCCCCTGGTGTCGTCTTTTACCTGCAGCGTACCACTGTTTTCAACAGGTTTATCAGTTATCTTACTGATCTTCTCAACCGAAGTGAGCACATCGTAAACACTGTCAAGGTTGTTGATCAGTTTTTCTACTGAATTGATCACAGTGATGATTACAATCTCGGCGGCAATAAACTGGCCGATATTGAGCTGCTGGTTTACCAAAAGAAAGGAACCGATCACCAGCATAGCAGCGGTGATTAACGTTTTAAATAATACCAGCATTTTATACTGAAAGAGCAGTATGCTGAAGTGGGAGGTTCTGTACTGCAGATAAGCAGAAACCCTTTCATCTGCTTTTTCCATATGGAAATGCGATCCTTTTGAGAACTTAAGGGATTTAATTACCCTTGCCATTTCCTCCAGCCATGCAGCAACACCATATTTGTGGCGGCTTTCAAGCAGGCTTGTCTCCAACCCCTTGTTACCTGTATAGTACAGAATGACCGCAAGAACTGCTACCAGCAGCACACTTAATAGAATGAACAAAGGGTGATAAAATGACAGCAGAATGAGGCCAAAAAGAATTTGTATGCTCGCAGCAGGTACATCAAGCAATAGTTTTGATAGACTCTTCTGTAAAGCAGTTATATCAAAAAAGCGATTGACCAGTTCTGGCAGATAGTAGTTATCAGCCTGCTTCAGATCCAGTTTGGGGATTCTTTCAGCAATCTGGAATGAAAACCTCACAAATATCCGTTGCTGGATTTTTTCAATAATCTTCATTTGGTTGACCTGCAACAGCCCACCAATAAATACTCCCAAGACCACTAGTGCTACCAGGATTTTTAAAGAGGTTGACATGGTGGCGCCAAGAATAAATCCAATTATGGATTGAATACCTATCGGCAAGGATAACTGAATAAGCCCTCCTAGTATTGCATAGAAATAGATAGAGCCTATTTCTTTACGTTCTAATTTTACAAGTCTTAATATTCTCGTGACCGGGTTTGGCTGAGATGACATAAATGTTCTGGTTTTAAATTATTCAGATAAGCGATTAAGTCAGCAGTAATGCTGAAAGTAAAGCAGGTCGGCCTTTTTAACAGTTGGGGGGTGGTGTCAGGTTCTCCGGGGAATGTGATGAATAAATAGTCTCACTTGCATTTTTATGGGAGGAACTGGCAATGCGGGGGCCGGAAAGTAATAAATGATGAATCGAGAAGTCCTTTTTTATTTCTTTCAGTGAATCTTCTTTTATATTATTATTCTTTTCTTCATCCACTATAAAAAGAGTAACCTGGTCAGGATTTACCAGGGTCTGTACCGCCGGCCCGGCCTGAACGAGGGCAAAAATGATAAACAGTATGGCGGCGATTTTTTTCATTGGTGTGCAAAATTACCAGTCTAACTAACATCTACAAACCAAGAATGTTTAACTTTTGTAAAATTTTTTCTGCCTGATTTACAGCTCTTTAGATTTATGAGGAAGATGATCATACTCCCCCCGGAAAGCATACCAGCCAAAAATGACCAGCCCGATAGCAATAGGCGTAAAAACGGTTATGATAATGATCCAGACCACAGGACTATTGATATCCTTTTTCCCAGCCGGGTCAATATGCGAAATGGCTCCATGTACTAATTGGTATATAATAAGAGGTGCTATAAGCATTAATAGCAAGCCAAAATATTTTTTTAAAGCACTCATATTAATCCATTACGTTTTTATCAATTTTATTTTCTAAATACAAGCTGCCGATGATAAGGCAAAGCAGGGCTACGCCGATCGGGTACCAAAGACCCACCAGCGGATCGGCCGGGTATGTTGTGGTAAGCAGTAAACCGATAAAAGGCACTAATCCTCCAAACACACCATTACCAATATGGTAGGGAAGGCTCATGCTGGTATAACGGATTTTGGTAGGGAACATTTCTACCAGGAATGCAGCGATGGGACCGTAGACCATGGTGACGTATAATATTAAAATGAAAACAAGGCCAATGAATTTCCAGAATAATGCAGGGGGGAGGTGTTTGTTCAGGTCTGCTGAGTTCAAATTGGCTTTTATTACTTGTTCTTCGGTAGAGGTTCCGGCTTTAATTGTGTCAACTAAAACATTGGTGTATTTAATGCCATTGTTTGTTTTGAAGAGTGAGGTAATTTTTAAAATAGTATCGCCGTCATTTACCTTTTTTTCTATTTCTTCTTTTATAAATGTCGTCTGACCATTTTTCCATTTGCCACTATCAGTATCACTCAAAAAAGTACTAAATATAGGCCTGTATGTAAGTATCGCCAGCAGCATCCCGGCCATCATGATCCATTTTCTTCCAATCTTATCACTCAGCCACCCCCAGAACAGAAAAAAAGGTGTGGCACAGGCAATGGCCCAAAGCATAATGGTCCTGCTTTGTTCAAATTCTAAATTGCATTTCGTTTCTAAAAAATTCTGTGCATAAAACTGGCCGGTGTACCAAACTACACCCTGACCCATCACAGCGCCAAACAAAGCCAGCAGTACCATTTTGAAATTGGCTTTATGCCGGAAGCTTTCGGTGATGGGGTTTAATGATGTTTTTCCTTCCGCTTTTAGTTTAGAAAACATCGGCGATTCCGACATTTTCATTCTAATGTAAATGGAAATGCCCACCAATACAATAGAAATCCAGAAAGGGTAGCGCCAGCCGCCCCATTCAGCATTAAAGGATGCATCCGGCATATTTAATTTTACCAGCATAATAATACCCAGCGCCACAAATAATCCTAAAGTGGCTGTAGTTTGTATCCAGCTGGTGTAAAAACCTCTTTTTTCAGCAGGCGAATGTTCGGCAACATAAGTAGCGGCGCCACCATATTCACCACCAAGGGCAAGACCTTGAATCAGCCTCAGTAATAAAACGATGATGGGAGCAGCAATACCAATGCTTTTATAACCCGGTACACAACCAATTAAAAAAGTAGAGCCACCCATCAATACAAGGGTGAGCAGAAATGTGTATTTGCGGCCAACCAGGTCGCCGAGCCGACCAAATACAAGGGCACCAAAAGGACGGACGATAAACCCGGCAGCAAAAATGGCTAATGTAGAAAGAAGTGCTGCTGTTGGATTTCCCTCTGGGAAAAACTGGGTACTGATGGTTTTGGCCAGCATGCCGAAAATGTAAAAATCATACCATTCGATCATGGTGCCAACGGAGGAAGCAGCAATAACCTTTCTTACAACACTTTTTTCAGGAAAGCTGCCGGTTTTTGTTTTCATTGGCTTAAAATACAGATTTGATTTAGTACATAAAAATATTTGTCTTCGTACTTTTCTCCTGAACATTTAAATTGTAATTTTTGTCAGGAGTAATCTTTGATGTAATTTTTCATGCCTGTGTTGTGTAATTTCGGCATGAAAAATTACATGTCGGTTTAGTACTTAAACAAAACTTCATATGTCGTATCCATTCCAGATAAAAACAGAAGAAGAATATCACGCCGCCTACAAGAAAAGTATTGAAGACCCGGAAGGATTTTGGGCAGAAGTGGCTTCTCATTTTCAGTGGCGAAAAAAATGGGACAAAGTACTTGACTGGAACTTTGCAGAACCTAACGTAGAATGGTTTAAAGGAGGCAAGCTGAATATCACGGACAACTGTATTGACCGCCACCTCGCTACGATGGGTGATAAGCCTGCCATTATCTGGGAACCCAATAACCCTGAAGAGCGAACTAGGGTGGTTACTTACAACCGTTTGCACAAAAGAGTTTGCCAGTTTGCACAGGTACTGAAGAATAATGGTGTGAAAAAGGGTGACAGGGTTTGTATCTACATGGGCATGGTGCCGGAACTGGCCTATGCTGTTTTGGGTTGTGCAAGAATCGGAGCTATACACAGTGTGATATTCGGTGGTTTCTCTGCACAAAGCATAGCCGACAGGCTCTATGATGCGAATGCAGAATTCATTGTTACCTGTGATGGGGCCTTCAGGGGTAATAAAGATATCCCGCTGAAGAGTGTGATTGATGATGCCCTGATCGGTAACAGGACAATTAAAAAAGTGATTGTTTATACAAGAACCAGAACGCCAGTTTCCATGATCAAAGGAAGGGATGTATGGTGGGAAGATGAAATGGAGCATGCAGAGCACCAGGTAGAACAAAACGGGGTGGTTTCTTTCCCGGCAGAAGAAATGGATGCGGAAGACCCGCTGTTTATTTTATATACATCCGGCTCAACCGGAAAACCTAAGGGAGTGGTGCATACTTGCGGAGGTTATATGGTGTATACTGGTTACTCATTTGTAAATGTATTTCAGTATCAGCCGGGGGATATTCACTTCTGCACAGCAGATATTGGATGGATAACCGGTCATAGCTACATTTTATATGGACCACTAAGTGCCGGAGCCACTACTTTGATGTTCGAAGGGGTTCCTACCTGGCCGGATGCTGGCAGGTTTTGGGATATTATTGATAAATACAAAGTGAATATTCTCTACACAGCTCCTACAGCTATTCGTTCATTGATGGGATTTGGACTGGGTCCTGTGCATGGTCATAAATTAGATAGTTTGAAAGTACTGGGTACCGTAGGTGAGCCTATCAACCAGGAAGCATGGCATTGGTATGATGATAATATTGGCAAGAACAAATGCCCGATAGTGGACACCTGGTGGCAGACTGAAACCGGTGGAATTATGATCTCCAATATGGCGGGCATTACGCCGGGCAAACCAACTTATGCTACATTGCCCCTGCCCGGCATTGATCCTGTTTTGGTGGATGAAAACGGAAACATTATTGAAGGCAACAATGTAAGTGGTAACCTTTGTATCCGCCATCCATGGCCCTCTATTATCCGCACTACGTATGGCGATCATGAACGCTGCAGGCTCAATTATTTTTCAGCTTATCCCAATATGTATTTCACAGGTGATGGTGCGCTGCGGGATGAAAACGGCAATTACCGCATTACCGGAAGAGTGGATGATGTATTGAATGTAAGCGGACATCGTTTAGGAACTGCTGAAGTAGAAAATGCCATTAATATGCATGCCGGTGTGGTGGAAAGTGCAGTAGTTGGTTACCCGCATGAAATAAAGGGACAGGGAGTTTATGCCTATGTGATCTACGAACATGTGCATGGTGATGAGAACCTGACCCGGCAGGATATATTGCAAACGGTGACAAGGGTGATCGGACCGATTGCCAAGCCGGATAAAATTCAGTTTGTTTCAGGTTTACCAAAAACAAGAAGCGGAAAGATCATGCGTCGTATTCTACGGAAAATTGCGGAAGGAGAGCTAGAAAATTTGGGTGATACCACTACTCTTCTTGATCCTTCCGTAGTCGAAGAAATTAAACGAGGCCGTTTATAAAGTAATTGTTTTCTTTTTTTAGATAAGAGTCATATGTTGGAAGATGTAAGCTTAACTAAGAGAAGAGGCATAACTGCAAAATAATTCAATGATCTTGCTGGCATTTCTTTTTTTCTTCTATTATATCTATGCGATCATTTTTCTTATCGTTAATGCTGTTCGTTTTATAAACAGGAAAAAAATTGCCTGGAAGTGGGTGATTGGTAACCTTTTTTTAATAGGACTTTTTATTTTTTTGCAGCAATTAATTAATGATCATAAGCTGATATTTACAGGAAAATATATAGAATCTAATGATTGGGGTGCAGGGCTGGCTAATTTATCTACAGCGATCCAAAATGAAGTTATACTGATCTTATTTTTTTGTGCTACCCAGGTCGTTTTATTATCTATATACCGCAACAGATCAAAAAGCAGTTTATATAATTGACTACCAGTAAATACCCTGAAGCAGGTATATATTGGAGTCTTACTCTTGCTTATTTTGAAGGATAATTATGCAACGTACTTTCCTCCTTCTATGTATTTCTCTGGCATTGGTCTGTAAAGCCCAATTGCCGGCTTATCAGCAACTGGGTTTAACGCCGATTTCTGTCAATCACTGTACTTCTGTAAAAGATCAGCATCTCTCCGGTACCTGCTGGAGTTTTTCCAGTTTATCTCTTTTGGAAAGTGAATTGATGAAAGCTGGAAAAGGTAAGGTTGATCTCAGTGAAATGTTTGTGGCCCGGCACTCTATGGTGAGAAAAATTCAACGGCACCTGAAACTAAAAGGCGGCAATTTCTTTACACCCGGCGGACAGTTTCATGATGTGATATGGGTGATGAAGAATTTCGGAATGATGCCGGAAGAGGCTTACAACGGTAAGCCCCAGAGTGCATTTAATCATGATCACGGTGAACTGGATACGCTGTTAAGCAGGTTTGTAAAGTTATGTGTGAGTAATGGTATTACTGAGTTGAATCAGCGGCAACAGTCTTTTGTTGACAGTGTATTGGATGTTCATTTAGGAAAGGTTCCGGCTGAATTTATTTTTAAAGGAAGAGTGTATACCTCTTTTTCTTTCAGGGATCAATTCATGGACATCAATCCCGACGATTACCTGGAGATCACTTCTTACACACATCATCCCTTTTATACAAAATTTGTATTGGAAGACAAGTATAACTGGACAGCAGATCAATACTGGAATGTGCCATTGGAAGACTTTTCCCGTATCACTGACGAAGCTTTGCAAAACGGGTATACGGTTGGCTGGGATGGAGATGCCAACGATCCTGATTTTGATTTTACCAGTGGGTTAGCCTATTTTAAATCATCCATTCAATCTACCCAAATGCAAAGGCAGGTTGCTTTTACATCAGAAGCTACTTTGCTGGATCACATGATGCATATTGTGGGAAGTACAACAGATAAGTATGGCCATAAATGGTATTACATCAAAAATTCCTGGGGTAATTATTCCAACCCATTGGGCGGTTTTATGTTTATGCGGGAAGATTATTTCCGAATCCGGACAGTAGCCATTATTGTCAATAAGCAGGCTGTTCCTGCCGATATACGTAAAAAAATGAAGCTGTAAAAAATACAAGGAATCTTATGGCGTTTGCCGGTTAAAAATTACTTTTGGCGGTCAGCTGTTTACAGCACAATATCTTATGACTACAAAACCTGCTGCCAAAAAATTTCGTTACGTATTGAAGTGGATAGGCTGGGCCATTTTGGTCCAGTTCCTCTTACTGAATATCAGTGCTGCATTCCATGCCCATAAGTTTTCCCATTTTTATGATGATCCTTCACTGGTTAATAAAAAGCCAAGCCAGAATGTATTCAGGAAAACCTGGAGATTGTTTGCCGGGCAGAAATATGGGAAGCTGCCTATTCACCAGGCGCCGGTTTTAAAAAATGATACGATAATCCTGAAAACAAAAAAAGGTCTTGTCATTGAATCATGGTTTATTCCTGCTGACTCCGCAGCTAAAGGGACTATCATTCTTTTTCATGGCCTGACCATGAATAAAGCAATTCTGCTTCCGGAAGCCAATGATTTTCATTACCAGGGTTATCATGTGATGCTGGTCGATTTCAGGGCGCATGGGAACAGTGAGGGAAATACTACAACGGTTGGATTAAGGGAAGCCGAGGAAGTGAAACTGGCCTATGACTATATCGCAGCTAAGGGAGAGAAAAATATTTTTTGCTGGGGCACATCAATGGGAGCGGTGGCCATCATCAAAGCTCTTTCTGATTACCAGTTGAAACCGGCCGGTGTGATCCTGGAAATGCCGTTCGGCTCCATGCAGGAACATGTAAAAGCAAGGGCCAGAACAATTGGCTTCGGAGGTTTCCCTGAAAAGCCTTTTGGCTTACTGGTTACCTTCTGGATGGGAGTTGAAAGGGGTTTCAACGGTTTCAAATTTCAGACGGCAAAATTTGCAAAGGATATTTCTTGCCCGGTGTTGTTACAATGGGGCCGGAATGACAACCTGGTGCTACCTAAAGAAACTAATCGAATATTTGATGCCATCCCGTCTTCCCAAAAGAAATTAGTAGTGTACGAAAATTCCGATCATGAGTCCTTTCTGTTGAGGGAACCGCAGAAATGGCGAAGCGAAACAGAACAGTTTCTTTCTTCAAATACCCGCTGAGTATTATTTTTTAATGGTGACTTTGGTGCCCGCACCGGTGTAACCGTAAACTTCGATCACATCATCATTTTTCATAGAGATGCAACCAAGAGTCCAGTTCTTGTAGCGGTCAATCACAAAATCCTCATGTGGCCAGGTGCCATGTATGCCGATACCGCCGCCGATACTGGCATTGGCAGGTATTTCTCCCTTCTCTTTACGCTTATTGAATTTTTCAATATCATCTTTGGTGGGATAATCCAGTGAAAGAAAGCGGCACCATTTTTCATGCACCCTTTTACCCACTATTTTAAACTTGCCTTCCGGGGTGTTTTTATCGCCCTGCACTTTTTTATCGGCCAAAGAATTGTTGCCAAAAACAACCGGGTAGGTGGCATACCAGCCTTTATCGTCATACACATTCAGCTCATAGTCTGATTTGTCGATGACGATAGATACAGAACCTATGGGTCCTTTACTGAGGTTATCAAAACGTTTGGTTGTTTTTACCCGCATCGGGCTGTTAAGGCCAGTGGCCAGCAATCCGCTTCCCAGGAAAACAGCAAAGAGTACGAAGAGGCTTTTCATGTGGTAACATTTATTTTAGGGTAATGACACATGTTATTTGCAATAAAAATTTTCATCGCAGATAGGGTAAGTTGCTTGAAAATTTTTATCGCTCATTTCATCTTTAATATATGTTTTCAGTAAGGCCAGGTCAACTGCCCAGGTGGGAGCGAAGTCTGTTCATGGCTAAAATCAGTAACCGTCCAGGTGGCAAACGTAATGCCATGCTCTTTTATTTTTTTATGTGGATATGTTTTAACGGGACGTTTAGAAAAGATACGGCGGATAATTGCCCTGTAAGTTTCCTTGTAAAACAAAAAACCCGGTTTCAAAAGTGAAACCGGGTTAAAAATTTATTTGAATCAATTACCAGTTGCTGAACCGGAATCCAAAATTATATGGCGTCATGTCCAGTCCCTTTTCCCACATATTCTTCATGGCATAGCTGCCGTATAACTTTACCGGGCCAAGGGCCAACTCACCAACATAGGAGAGTTTGAATCTTTCCAGGTCAAAATCACTTTTTACTTTTTTCACATCACCGCCTTCTTTGGTTTTGTACCGGGCGGAGTACAAATAGCCTGCGCTGATACCGCCACTGATGCCAAAACCATTCTTGCGGTTAGGGGTAAAATTGAAATTGAGCATGATGGGAACGGTCAGGTAATCAGCTGCCAGTTTCACTTTTTTGAACTCGGTTGTACCCTGGGAAATATATGTTGGGTTTTTGGCAAAAACGATCTTATCGTTTTCAAAAGAGTAGTTATTCAGCTCAAGCCCCAAACCATATTTCAGGTTTACCACATGTTTGGCAATATTCAGCTTTTGCATAAAGAACCAGATATTCACATTCCTGGATTTGCCGGCTCTCAGTTGCAACTGGTCTTCACCAATGCCCGGGGCTACAAAACCATTCAGGGTTGCTGCGGCATAATTTGATTCGTCGTTCCAGTTGGAAAAACCAAGGTCCATGATCCACCAGTTGGTAGAAACGTTGGAGGGTTTGTCACCTCTGCGGCTGCGCATTTTGTATTCTTTGTCACGAATAACTTCCCTGTCTTTGCTGCCGGCTTTACGGATGATCACCATACCGCCGATGCGGATAGTGTCGTCAGCCGGGGGAGTATTTTGCTTGCCTGTTGTGTCTGTTTGGGCAAATCCTGTTACAATTGTGCATAAGGCGATGCACAGGGTAAAGATCCTCTTCATGTTCTTCGCTTTAAAATTTAAGATTAATTGTTTTAAAATTTCTTTCTCAATAACCAGTTGTCTGTTTCGATACACTCAACATGACAACTGGTTGTCATCCTGAGTTTACCGAAGGGGCTATTTCAGCTTGATGGCAAAACCGCCGACCAGTAACCGGTTATCATCATCGGTAGGGTCAATATCGGTTCTTTTTTCGAAAGTCCGTGCTGCTTTCCGGAAAAGACCACGGAGTTTATTCTTCTTGCCATCATTCTGTACAAGTTCTTCACCATTGTTAGTGTAAGTAGCTTGTATGATGTTGGACGGAGGAGCAGGTTGATTTGTTACTGCCGGAATATTTTTTATCTCAGTTTTTTCGTTGGGAGTATTCACTTTGGCTACCACCGGGTTCTCGCCATTCACATATGGGTTGTTCTCTGGTGTAGGCAGGTTGTTGGTTAGTTTATTATTGTTATTAGCTATCAAAACTTCTTCTTTTTGCACAGGTAATGGAGTATTGGCTGGGCTAATAACTTTTTGTGCTTGTTTATTTTCTTTCTCTCTCTCATTATTTTGTTGTGCGTATGCTGGAGCAGCGGATTGCTTATCGTCTTTTCCGGCTGATGCTTGCTGGTTTGCCGGGGCAATACTGTTATTATTATCTGCCATCGCTTCTTGTACAGGCTGATCAACTTTATTTTCAACCGGGGATACCTTTGGAGTGCCCGGGTTTTTGGCTACCGGCACATCATCAATGGATTTATTATTCATTACCAGCACAGCAGTGAGGCCCAGCGCCAGGATCAATATGGCAGCAGCAGCCCTCCACCAGCGAACAGGGAGTGAACGGATTTTTTCTTCTTTGCGGTACAAAGATTCTTTGTTTGCAAATACAATTGTCTCAGGCTGAAGTTTTGTTTGCAGTAACAAATCCAATTCCTTTTTAGCAGAGGGGTTGATCTTTACCAACTGCTCTACGGCTGCTTTTTCACCGGCTGTCAGCTCATTATCAATGTAAGAAAGAAATGACTCCTCGTAATTATTGAGAGAAACAGGTGTTTCGCCGCCTGCCTGTCCGGCAGGCAGGTTTACCTTCAGCAATTCTTCTTTATTATCGAAAACAATATCATCATCAGGTGTGAACTTGAACTGGGATAATAATTCCAGTTCTTCATTCAGATCAGGATGTAACTGTACAAAATCTTCCACCATGCGGCGGTCTTCGCTGCTCAGTTCGTTATCAACGTACAGCAGGAAAAACTCTTCGTAATTATGGCGGTTGATCTTCATTTATATTACATTTTCCATTTTCACCAAATACTCTTTTAGTTGCACTCTTGCCCGGTGCAGGTAAACTTTTACCTGGCTGGGGTTCAGGTTCATGATCTGTCCTATTTCTTCATAACTATACCCTTCATAATCTTTCAGCAGTACCAGTGATTTTTGTGTTTCGCTCAGCCGGTTCAGCGCTTCATCCAGTACCTTCTTCAGGTTGCTCACCGGCCTGTCTTCCACTCTTGTTTCCGCACTGAATTCTTCCCGCAGTTGTATCCGCTTCACTTTTCGTATGTGGTCGATCATCTGGTGGTAGGCCACGGTAAACAGGTATGATTTGCTTTTGGCGGCATCCACATCATCCCGGTTGCGCCACATTTTTTCAAAGGCTGTCTGCACCACGTCCCGGGCATCCTCTTCGTGACGGAGGTTCTTTACGATGAAGCGGTACACATTATCAGCGTACTGGTTCACACAATCATTGTATTCCTTTTCAGTCATAAACAGCCGGGGTTTGGCAGGTTAAAAGTAGGTTTTAAAGCCTGCACAGGAGTTTAACGTCCTATGCAGTAAAATAGTTACAGGCACGGGAAATATTTTTTTCAGGCACAGGGCCTTGAAAATCAAAAGTTAACGGGAGCTATAAACAGAAACTGGCGGGAAAGGCTTTCGTGGATGAATTCGCCGTTGCTGTTCGTTCCGGCACATTCATTTCCTTTTACCTTGGAGCAGGACGGGGCAGGTTCTGTTACCTCGTTTTCGGGACTGCTTTTGGGGGCTGACGAAGTTAATACCAGCATTCCTGCTGCGGCCATCAGTATGGCTATGCCTGTCAGTATGCGGTTTTTGGTGTTCATGTCAGCTGGTTTGTGAGTGTGACGTAACTAATTTCAAAAATGTTACCGCAAACCTAAAATTTCTTTTTACCTGTACCTATCGCATATTCATGTGAAATAATGGGCAAAATGCTGTTACTATTTACAAACGAATTCATACGCCGTCCGGGCACCATCCATACCTCTTGCTTACACTATATTTGCCTATAAACCATGCTATATGAATGAAAAACTGGTGCAACGCATTGCCAAAGAAGTAGAGGAAATAAAAGCCTCCGGTCTTTATAAAACAGAACGCATCATTGAAAGTCCGCAGGGAGCAGAAATTGTAGTGAACGGAAAAACGGTACTGAATTTTTGTGCCAATAATTACCTCGGCCTTTCCAGTCACCCGAAAGTGATTGAGGCAGCCCACAAGGCCATTGACCATCGTGGTTATGGCATGAGCAGTGTCCGGTTCATCTGCGGAACGCAGGATATTCATAAAGAACTGGAAGAAAAGATCTCAAAATTCCTCGGTACGGAGGATACTATATTATATGCCGCCGCATTTGATGCCAATGGAGGGGTGTTTGAACCCTTGTTCAACGAGCAGGATGCCATCATCTCTGATGCACTGAACCATGCAAGTATTATTGATGGTGTCCGGTTGTGCAAAGCCCAGCGCTACCGCTATGAGCACAACGATATGAACGACCTGGAGGCCAAACTGAAAGAAGCAGCCGGTGCCCGCAGCCGCATTATTGTAACCGATGGTTCGTTTAGTATGGATGGTACTATAGCAAGACTCGACGAAATTGTGAAGCTGGCCGAGCAGTACGATGCCTGCATCATGATTGATGAATGCCACTCTTCCGGCTTTTTGGGAAAAACAGGAAGGGGCACCCATGAGTATCGCGGTGTGATGGGTAAGATCGACATCATCACCGGTACATTAGGTAAGGCTTTAGGCGGAGCATCCGGTGGTTTCACTTCCGGACGAAAAGAGATTATTGATATGCTGCGGCAGAAGTCAAGGCCTTATTTGTTCAGTAATACATTGGCCCCCTCTATAGTCGGCGCTTCCATTGCCGTACTCGATATGCTGACAGAAACCACGCAGCTGAGAGATAAATTAGAATACAACACTAAATACTTCCGCAGCCAGATGACCGAAGCCGGTTTTGATATCAAACCCGGTGATCATCCTATTGTTCCCATCATGCTCTATGATGCGGTGCTGGCGCAAACCATGGCAGCTAAATTATTAGAAGAAGGCATTTATGTGATCGGCTTCTTCTTCCCGGTAGTGGCCAAGGGCCAGGCAAGGATAAGGGTGCAGCTGAGTGCGGCGCATGAGCAGCAGCACCTGGACAAAGCCATTGCGGCGTTTACTAAGATTGGGAAGGAGCTGGGAGTACTAAAGTAAAAGTCTTTCCATAAAATTATGCGGATACCTTAAACGGGGTATTTCCCTCTTCGTTGTTTTGCGTTAAGTTTAAGGAAAGATTCTTTTTATGGTTTTCAAAAGGGCTTTCCTATTTCTTATACTGCTCCTTTCTGTTTATGGTTCTTTTGCACAGGAGCCGAAGTTAATGTTGCCGATTGGGCATAAAAACTTCGTAAAGTCTGCCGCATTCGGTATAGATAGTAAAAAGGTGATTACCGTTAATGATAATACCGCAATGCTTTGGGATGCGACAAATGGAAAATTATTGTTTAGCTTACTTGGTCATACAAATAATGTTAATTCAGCCGTATTCAGTACAGATGGTAAAAAAGTGCTGACAGCATCCGATGATGGGACTGCTAAATTATGGGATGCCTCAACTGGAAAATTACTGTTTAGCTTAGTTGCTCATACAAGTGGAGTAAATTTCGCCGTATTCAGTACAGATGATAAAAAGGTGCTGACTAGCTGTTGGGATAACACTGCCAAAATATGGAATGCCTCAACCGGTAACGTACTGCTTAGCCTAGTAGGGCATACCTTATGGATTAATTCAGCTGTATTCAGTGCGGATGGTAAAATGGCGCTGACTGCTTCCGCGGATAGCACTGCCAAATTATGGGAAGCATCAAGCGGTAAATTACTACTTAGTTTAGTTGGTCATACAGATATGGTTAATTCAGC
>JBGARY010000029.1:0-41969 GCA_044229985.1 Chitinophagaceae bacterium | reverse complement strand
CCTGCCATCGCAAATACTCGAACGTTGCATCTTTCCGTATGTTTAACTGCAGACAGATTTTCTTTAATAAATGGACAAGAAATTTAGGCAACAACTTACCCTTTTTATAGATAAAAAAGATGCAATAGAGATGGAAGGCATCCGTAAAATATTTAACCCAAAACAAAAGCAGCTAATTGACAGCCATGTTACACTTTGCCGGGAAGACGAAATTGCAAATATTGATAGCGTATCAGGCATCTTACATAAACTAGACGCATCTGCGGTAACTATTCAGTTTGGGCAAGTCACCAGGTTTGAAAATAATAAAGGCGTTTTACTGCCGGCTTTTGGCGACAACGAACAATTTCATCAGCTACGTATCAAAATATTGACAGCATTAAATATGCCGGTACGCCGTCATGACCCACACATCACATTGATGCACCCGAGAAATTCAAATTGCACTGATGAAATATTTGAGGAAATAAAATCAGTTAACTTACCGGCAAGCTTAAAGTTCGATACAGTATCACTAATTGAACAGGTTGACGGAGGACAGTGGCAAATCATAAATAGATTCAATTTAAAATCGGATAGTCAATCATGAACGCTTGCCTGCAACATCGGCTTTAGTACAAAACTTCATACAGTTGCTTAGGCCCGTCGGCAAAGATTCACCACTATTCAAATTTTCTCCACCGCTTCTGTCAAACTTTCAAAAAACCCTACTTTAGCTACCACACAAAAACCAACCACCATGGAATCATCACAAACAGCCCGGAGGCTAAAAATGCTGGGGATGATATTATTCCTGCTCGGCCTTATCACCGGTTTTATCATCATGAAATTCGTCAATCCCCGGCAGGGCCTTGCCGCACACCTCGAGGGAGTAATGAACGGCACTTTCGTGGTGGTGGCAGGTTTGGTGTGGAATGAATTATGGCTTTCCCAAAAGGCTCAAAAAGCAGCATATGGGCTATTACTCTATGGCACTTTTGCCAACTGGTTCTTCACCGTACTCGGCGCTGTTTGGGGTACATCCCGTATTACCCCATTAGCAGGCGCCGGCTTCTCCGGCAGCAATATCCAGGAAAACATCATCGCCGCAGGCCTGGCCACTGTCGGCCTCAGCATGGTACTCTCCCTCCTCCTTATCATCTACGGCCTCCGCGGAAAAGTGAATCGATAAATTAAAAGCTATCAAAAAAGCAGACAGTCAGGGTTATCGTGAAAACACCTCTTTATATTAATTACAACCTCTTCCAGCGCCATGCCTGTCCGACCGCTGGCGGATTCCGCCATTCTTTAATACACTTCTTGATTTAGGAACACCAGGGCGGAACACAGCCTGCCTGCCGGCAGGCAGGCGCCTCCTGAGTTTTCGCATAATACGAGGCAGGGTCTCTCATCCTTCGCTTCACTCGTCTTCAATGACCAAAAATGTATCCGCCGCCTCTAGGTGAAGAGGTGCGTTGGCCAGACAAAAAAAGCGGAGCAATTGTTTTTGTCTTGAATTTTCCCTGCCTGCCGGCAGGCAGGTTTGGTTACTTTCTTTGTTTCAAGACAAAGAAAGTGACAATACTCCCCAATCCAGGTTCAGACAATATAAACCCATCTTTCCCAGCAACTTACCCTCCCCTCCGCCAATGTAAATCCGGCATCCGCCAATGTAAAATTCATCTCCGCCCTTGTAAAATCCATTTCCGCCAGTGTCAAATTCACCTCCGCCAAGGTAAAACCCGCCTCCGCTCTTGTAAGAGCCTCCTGTCAGCATTGTAAAACGGGCTGCCGCCGAAGTAAAAGAGACATCCCTCCTTGTAAAACCCGTTTCCGCCATTGTAAAACACATTGCTCCGCCCTGTAAAACTGGTCTTCGCCAATGTAAATACACACTCCATTGTCTCAACTTTAGTCCCGGAAGATGTGGCAATCCTGAAAGGCCATCATCACCCCTGATAAACTTCACCCGCCGCCAAAACCCTCAAAACCTTATTTTTGCACCGCTAAATCTTACCGGGTTGCAGCTCATGTACCTGTCTTTCAGCCAAATCTGCAGCCTGAAATCGTAAATCCGAAATTCAAATCGTATGGCAGATATTTTTGAAAGGTTAATGAAGAATTACGGCCCGCTGGGTCAGCACCGCGAAAGGGCACATGGTTATTTTGCTTTCCCCAAGCTGGAAGGTGATATCAGCAGCCGCATGAAGTTTCGTGGCAAAGAAGTAATTGTATGGAGCCTCAATAACTACCTCGGCCTGGCCAATCACCCTGAAGTACGTAAAGCCGACGCAGAAGGCGCCAAAAACTACGGTCTTGCCTACCCCATGGGTGCCCGCATGATGAGTGGCAACAGTAACCTGCACGAACAACTCGAAAGCGAACTCGCTTCCTTTGTACATAAAGAAGATGCCGCACTGCTCAACTATGGTTACCAGGGTATGGTCAGCATCATTGATGTGCTGTGCAGCCGTCATGATGTGATCGTTTACGATGCCGAAAGCCATGCCTGCATCATCGATGGGGTAAGGCTGCATCCCGGTCACCGCTATGTATTCAAGCATAACGACCTGGAAGATTGCGAAAAGCAATTACAAAGAGCTACTGCGCTGATTGAAAAACAAAAAGCCGGCGGCATACTTGTCATCACCGAGGGTGTATTTGGCATGGCCGGCGACCAGGGTAAATTGAAAGAGATCGCAGCGCTGAAAAATAAATACCAGTTCCGCCTGCTGGTGGATGATGCCCATGGATTTGGTACCCTGGGTAAAACAGGTGCCGGCGCCGGTGAAGAGCAGGGCTGCCAGGACCAGATAGATCTTTACTTTTCTACGTTTGCCAAATCAATGGCGTCTATCGGCGCTTTCATTGCCGGCGACAGAAAAATCATAGATTATATCCGCTACAATATCCGTTCACAGATCTTCGCCAAGAGCCTGCCTATGCCATTGGTAGTAGGAAACCTGAAGCGTCTCGAATTGCTGCGCAACCACCCGGAGTATAAAGAAAAACTCTGGAGCAATGCCCGCAAACTGCAGGAAGGATTAAAAGCAAGAGGTTTTGATATTGGCAACACAGATTCTGTGGTTACACCAGTTTATATGAAAGGGGATGTACCCGAAGCCACCGCCATGGTAATGGATCTGCGGGAGAATTATGGTGTTTTCGCTTCCATCGTAGTATATCCCGTAATTCCAAAAGGGCATATCATCTACCGCCTCATTCCTTCCGCTGTTCATACAGATGAGGATATTGAGCAGACATTAAAAGCTTTCTCCGAAACCAAGAAAAAGCTGGATGCAGGTGAATACCGTGTAGAAGCCATCCCGGATATGGCAGAAAATAAATAACGACACTGTCACCCTGAGCTTGTCGAAGGGTGAGATAAATTGTTTCCTGACGGCAGCCCCAAAAGCTGCCGTTTTTCTTTACGCCCCTTTTCTCCATAGGAAACCCTTGCGCCTTAGCGTCTTTGCGTGAAATCTTCTTTCTGTAAAAAATGCCTCTTTTATGTGTGCGGCAGCCCCCTTTGCCCCCTTTCCTGTACTTTTATACCCTCAAAAAAATCTCTGATTATGCGTAAGCTTTTCCTGTTCTTATTCATCCTGCCCTTAGCCCTGGTAGCGCAGAAAAAACCAATCACTTTAGAAGACATTTATAAAAAAGGTACTTTCCGTGGCGAGTTTGTCCGGGCCGATTTCGGCGAAACTGCCAAAGAACCTGAGATCAAAACAGACGACCTGAAAGATGAAAACGGCAAACCCTTCGGCCAGCCGGAAGACATCATCTATAACCCCGCTAATTCCAACCTGGTTTTATTCAAAAAATCAGTGGAACAGATCTACCGTCGTTCCTCCAAATCATTTGTTTATTTATATGATGCAGTAGCTGGCAAACTCACGAAGCTGGAAAATGAGAAAGTGCTCCATCCTACCTTCTCACCCGATGGCAGCAAGATCGCTTATGTAAAGAACAACAACCTGGTGATGTATGACCTGGCCACCAAAAGTGCAAGGGCCATCACCACGGATGGCAAATGGAACGAGATCATCAACGGTAACTGCGACTGGGTGTATGAAGAAGAATTTGAATTTACCCGTGCCTACGACTGGAGCCCTAAAGGCAATTATATCGCTTACTACCGCTTTGATGAAAGCAAGGTGAAAGAATACCAGTTCACCCAGTATGACAATACTTACAATAAACAATACACCTACAAATACCCTAAAGCAGGAGAAGATAACTCCAAAGTAGAAATACATATTTATGATGTAGCGAATAATAAAGATGTAAAAGCACAGTACGAACAGGGCGATATCTACATCCCCCGTATTAAATGGACAAAGGATGATAATACACTGGTCGTATTCTGGATGAACCGTCATCAGAATGACCTGAAGCTGCTGGCGACAGATGCAAAAACAGGATCCGCCAACCTTCTTTACCAGGAAACCAATAAATACTTTGTAGAGATCAACGACGACTGGTGGTGGCTGAAAGACGGAAAGAATTTCATGTTCACCAGCGAAATGAGCGGTTACCGTCACCTGTATCTCTATAGCCTGGACGGCAAATCAAAAACACAGCTTACCAAAGGCAATTTTGAAGTAACAGATGTAAATGCTGTGGATGAGGTAAACAAACGCATCTACTACACCATGGCATATCCCAGACCGATGGACCGCAGTTTATTTGTTACGGACTTTGCCGGCAAAAAGACCTACCAGCTCACACAGGGAGAAGGCTGGCACAGGGTGGAGTTCAATGATGCATTTACCCAGTTCTACGATTTTCGTTCTGACATCAATACGCCGCAAGTGGTAAGCCACTACGAGATTGTAGTGGACAAAAAGAAAAAGAACATCAGCGCCAAACTGCTGAAAACGGTAAATGAAAATGCCAAGCTCAAAGGCAAGATCGAAGAGTACGGTTATGGTAAAGCAGAGTTTATTAAAGTACCCAACAGCAAAGGCGACACACTCAACGGCTGGATGCTGAAGCCTGCTGATTTTGATCCGGCAAAAAAATATCCTGTTCTCTTTTGCAACTATGGCGGCCCAGGCTCACAGCAGGTAGCCAACCGATTTGGCGCTGTAAGTTCATGGCACCAGTTGCTGGCACAAAAAGGATTTATTGTAGTAAGTGTGGATAATACCGGTACTGGTTACCGCGGTGAAGAATTCAAAAAGAAAACCTACCAGCAACTCGGCAAGTTTGAAATTGAAGACCAGATTGATGCGGCAAAATATTTAGGCAATATGTCATTTGTTGACAAGAATAATATCGGCCACTGGGGCTGGAGCTATGGCGGCTTTATGAGTTCGCTGGCCATTACCAAAGGCAATGAAGTGTTCAGTGCTGCTGTAGCCGTAGCGCCGGTAACCAACTGGCGTTTCTATGATAATATCTACACAGAAAGATATATGCGTACCCCTCAGGAAAATCCAAAAGGCTATGATGATAATTCACCGATCAACTTCACAGATAAGATCAAAGGCAAATACCTGATCGTACACGGTACGGCGGATGACAATGTGCATTTCCAGAATGCCACACAAATGATCACCGCCCTTGTGAAGAGTAATATTGATTTTGAAAGTGCTTACTACCCCAACAAAAACCATGGTATCGGTGGCATGACAGATAACACCACCTTCCATCTCTGGAGTAAGATGACCAACTGGATACTGGAAAACATGGGTAACGAGAATACGCATAAACCCAATCAACCTGCAAAGCAACCAAAAGGATTTTAAGAACAATTAGAAGTAGTTTCAAACGAAAATCCCTTCTCTTACAAGAAGGGATTTTTTATGTTCATGCCTTTCAGCCATTCATTAAAAAAAGAACCCCGGTTGGAAAACCGGGGGCCCTAATCAAAAACCATTAACCATTAAACCTTATCCTATGAAAATTCATTGCTAATATCGTTAATAATAGGATAACACAAAATATTTGATTGTCATTTTTTAAGTAAAAAAGAAAAAAAAAGGACATATTGATTTTACTCAATGGCACAACAGCAATTTTTGTAGTTTGCTGTTTTTTCACCTTGTAGCCGTTCTACTACAATCTCTTTGCAAACGTTTGCACAAATTCTTCTAACTTCCGTCAACTTTTGCACCTTTAGCAGGTTATCGAACTATGAGAAAAATTGTTGTAGCTATTACCGGGGCCAGTGGATCAGTTTATGCAAAGAACCTATTGGATAAATTGGTCCATATTAAAGACCAATGGTCTGAACTGTCTGTGGTAATGACAGAAAATGCAAAAGATGTCTGGAAGACAGAACTGGACAATGATGCTTACCTGCACTATCCTGTAAAATATTTTAGTACTACCGATTTTATGGCGCCGTTCGCTTCGGGTTCCGGGCAGTATGATACAATGATCATTGTTCCTTGCTCCATGGGGACTTTGGGAAGAATTGCCTCCGGTGTTTCAAATGATCTTATCACCCGGGCAGCAGATGTGGTATTAAAGGAAAGAAGAAAACTGATCTGTGTTGTTCGTGACACACCGTATAACCTCATTCATATCCGCAATATGGAAACTGTGACATTGGCGGGTGGCGTTATTTGTCCCGCCACACCATCCTTCTACAGCCGCCCAAAAACCATTGAAGAGGTAGCAGCCACCGTTGTTGACCGGGTAATTGACCTGGCAGGACTCAACATTACAACATTTCGTTGGGGAAAATAAAAGAGGCCTCCATTTGGAGCACCTCTTTTACATTACACACATTATTATCCACCTATCTAATCCGTATATCGGCCACCTGCATTGATCCAGTCAGTGATCTTTTGTCTTTCTGATGCTGGAAGCAAACCGGTTGGCGGCATTGCTGACGGGTTGCCATCCACTGCCCTTGCCCTTATCCTTTCCCTGTTGTTTACAATGTTGCAATCAATCGTCCAGTCCATTCCTCCGTTTGGAGTCGAAGCGTTATGACAAGTGATACAATTCGCCTGCAAAACATTCTTTACAGCCGAAAATAAAGGCCCTGCTGGTAATGAACTTACCACACTGTTGGAAGATGTGCCGGTACAGCCATTCACATCTTTTGCCGTCACAGCATATACACCGGTATTGAGATTGGAAAAAACATTGGATGACTGGAAAGCGCCGCCATTCAGGCTATATGTATAGGGTGCTGTTCCACCACTGGCAGTTGCGGTGATAGACCCGTTGACCGGACTTACACAGGGAGTAACCTGTACTACTGAATTAGTAACACTGATCGTAACACCGGCACAGGGATTTGGATCTGTCAATGTAAAATTGGCTGAGCCTGTACAGTTATTATTATCCCTTGCCGTAATGGAATAAGTACCGGCAACAAGATTGCCGAATGTACCGGATGATTGAAAAGCTCCACCGTTCAAACTATAGGTGTAAGGAGTAGCTCCGCCACTGGCAGACGCTGCTATACTTCCATTACTGGCTCCGGCAGATGATGGATTAGTAACTGTTCCGTTAACTGTAATAGTTACTCCGTTACAAGGATTGGGAGCTGTTAATGTAAAGCTGGCCGAACCCTGGCAACCATTGTTATCTTTTGCGATAATGGTATATGCTCCTGCTGCCAGGTTGCTGAATGTACCGGATGACTGAAAAGCGCCGCCATTCAAACTATAAGTATAGGGCCCGGTACCACCATTTGCTGTTGCAGCAATACTTCCGTTGGTAGCTCCGGGTGCAGTGGGGTTGCTTACAGTAGCATTCACTGTAATAGTCACCCCAGAGCAGGGATTAGCAGCTGTTAAAGTAAAATTGGCCGATCCGGTACAACCGTTGCTATTCTTTGCTGTAATCGTGTAAGCTCCTGCTACCAAACCAGAAAATGTAGCTGAACTTTGAAACGCACCGTTATTTAAACTGAAGGTAAATCCTGAACCACCGGTTGCTGTTACACTTATACTTCCATCATTAGCACCTGCAGCAGTTGGGTTTGCTACAGTGCCATTAACAACTACCGTAACGCCACTGCAGGGATTAGCCGGAGGAGGAGTATTGCCGCCTCCTTTGCTGCATGAGCTGTAGAATAATATTCCTGATGCGAGTATGAACAACAACTGCAGCAGAAAAAAAGATTGCTTCATAAACAGTTTTTTATTTGAATCGCTGCAACACTGCACAAGGTTGCCTGTTACTGTTTATGGCTTTTTATCCGTTTGCTTGTTTTGCTGAAATGGCTTTACTGATACACTAAATAAAATTCCGGTACTGTTGAGTTTTACTTTGCCATAACCAACACCACCTAAAGGAAGTTTCAAATAAGGCTCAGCCGTCAATGTGATTGACTTACCGATATTTTTCTGGTAACCACCGGAAACTGTTGCAACAGAGAAGAAATGCTTATTCTCATTTTTAACTGACCAGTCCCTGTAATGAGTGGTACCGTTAGGTGTGTATTTATATGTGTAGTGATAATCTTCCTGTTTCATAATCAGTGATGATAATCCGGCGGAAACAAACCAATGCCGCTTTCCGGGTTTACCAAAATGATAACTGGCCAATACCGGTATTTCATACACCTTGCAATCAGCATCCACTTTCTCCAGGTAAGGATAATAGTTCCAGAAAATTGGCGGCGGGTTATAGGCATCCGGAGAGGCAGCATAAACTTTTCTGCCACTATAAAAACCGGTACGAAGTGATAAACGGTTATTAAACGTATAGCCCAACCCTATACCTCCGGTCAGCTTCGTTGTGCCTAATTGACCACCTGTTGTGTAACTAATATCAGGTCCTGCTGAAAGGGATACAAAGAAGAAATTACTTTTTCTGTTCTTTGTTTTTTGAATTGCTTGTTTTTTTTGCCCCTTCTTTAAAGCAGTTTCATTCACAGGTTTTACCGAAGCACTATCCTGAAACGTGGTTGTGCCTGCAATATCCCTTTCCTTTTTAACTCCGGTGTTCAACTGACCAGATAGCTGTTCTGCTGCACTGCCGGCTGGCAAACTAATCACCTTCTGTTGTTCATTCTGCTCCTTTTCTTTTACTTCTTTATTCACCGCCAAAACAGGATTACCCGTTCTTTTATCTTTTTCTTCACCAGTGGCAACACTCTTATGGAGTTTCTCTCTCAAGTATTTCGAAGGTGCTTTATCAGCAGCAGTTATTAAATTACCAGTCGCTTTAACCGGTTCAGCAGTAACTATAGAATTTTGACTACTCTTTTGACCAGTAACGGAAGATTTATCAATTGTTTTTACTTCAGCAACAGATCCGGTTTCTTTTTGCAGAGATTCCGGATTTGGGTTTGCAATATCAGC
Source organism: Chitinophagaceae bacterium (assembly GCA_044229985.1). Taxonomy (GTDB): domain Bacteria; phylum Bacteroidota; class Bacteroidia; order Chitinophagales; family Chitinophagaceae; genus JJ008. The sequence continues at coordinate 32,712 of JBGARY010000029.1, read as the reverse complement.
AGGCTTGTTTTTTTCTGACTTCCCTGTAATAATTTTTTTATCCTGCTGTTGCGAAACAGATGGCTTTGACAGGTTTCCTTGCTTTGTTACGAGGAACCATATTCCGCTACCCAGTAAAAGGAATAGCAGCAGAAAGAACAAAATCCTTCTGCGGTCATCCTTTTCTTCAGGGAGATGCTTATCAAGCAGTTTGTGCATCTTATCCCATGCCTGTTCATCGTAGGCGGGATGATGATGGCTGGCTGCCTCCCTTATCTTTTTATCAAATTCTTCAGACTGCATTTTTGGCAACTTGTATATGATAGTTCTTAAATAATATTTTTTGCAACTGTAATCTTGCCTTAAACAGGTTTGACTTTGAAGTACCTGTTGAAATGCCCAGGTGCTCCGCTATTTCTTCATGACTTAGCCCCTCAATCACAAAAAGGTTGAAAACAGTCCTGTATGCCGGTGACAGTAACTGAACTGCCCTTATTATTTCTTCGTAAGAAAGTTTATCTACCGCATCATCATAAACCGGTGGAAGCTGGTAAGTAACATCATCCAGTTTACTAATCAACTGATGTTTATGATATTTTCGGAAATGGTCTATGGCCGTATAGATCATAATCTTCCGTAGCCAGCCCTTGAAGGAACTCACTACATCGGCATAGGCCGGTCTGAAATTATGGATGTCTTTAAAAACCTTTAGAAAGCCATCATTCAAAATCTCAACAGCATCCTCCTGCTTATTGGTATATCGGTCGCAAATTGCCATAGCATAGCCATAGAAAGAACCATATATGATCTTCTGGCTCTCTCTGCTGTTTCGGCCGCAAGCCTCCACATGAAAAGATAGTTCCTCAGCAGATAGCAATTGTGTGCAGTGTTTGTCCAATAAATCGGAATGAAACGAAAATTGGTTGCCACCAACCAGGAAAAAGTAATCAATTATTTCAAAAGTTTACTAAACCTGGCTAGTTCTGAAAGCTCAATAGCGCTAAGTACCTCATTATTATCATATTTAGATTTGAGATACAGCACTCTTTTATGTGAAGGAAACTGTTTTAAGATCGAATTTATCAAATCACCGGCTGCAGTATCTTTCTGATAAAGTGGCTTAACCTCCGGTAATTCAGAACGCTGTTTCGTATGTTTTTTTAAAATTATTGCTTCCAGTGTGGCCAGTTTGCCCGCTGGTATCGACTTTATCTTCTGAGCTTTTCCGTAAAGACCTTCCAGCTGCTTTTTGCTCAAGCCTCCCCTCTCCTGGTACTGCCGCATTATACTTTGAGCAAACTCAGAATTCGGTTGTGCTTTAACAACTGCAGTTAGTATATCCAGTACAATATCAACACCGGGTTTTAATCTTTGCATGATATAGTAAAAATAGCAATCAATCCCTTCACATTATACTTAGGGAAAAAAGATTGAGGTACATGACGAATATCATTGTTTACATTCCCTTAAATCATAATAACAGCTAAGTATTTGATATTAATTTAGAACCAGATTCATACCTAAAGGATCAATCTAATGGAGGTAATTCTACGATAAGATCCTGGCCATTTAGCTGACATTCTATATTTCCTCTCCTCAATGACCAAAGGACATCGAAATCCTTTATCCTGAAAAAGGTCAATAAATTTTGAATCAGCTAATGATTCGTCACCCTAAAATCCTCAGTTATGAAAAAGATTATACTTATAATCGCAATGGTGGCGCTGGGAGGTTTTTTTAATTTCAGTAAAGCCGATCCTTGTGCTTTTGGAAACCTGGGAGTGGATGTTAAAACGTCATATACACAAGATGGCAAGTGTGTCATCGTTTTTGATTTCTATTTTGATATTTCCCATAATGCCGGTGGCAAATATTTTTGGATACATATTTGGCCGACTAATTCCTATACCGGCGGCTTTGCATATGATAAACCTCCAACTTTAACTACAACAGGCGGGGGCAATGGTTATTTACAAAATTCAATACTAACATTTGGATTTTACCATCAGGGAGGAGTTCTTGATCCTTTGAGCAGCTATAACCCTGACGGAACAGTAACAGTTTACACAGGTTATACTATTTCTGAGATTGAGGGCCCAACATCAGATCGGTATACTGTAAGAGGACTAACTGTTACATTACCACAAGACTGCAGTGTACCTCAGTCTCTTACTGCGGATGCATGGGAAAGTCAGGCTGCAAATTCTCAAACTGTTGCATGCTTCAGTACCAATGTTCCTTTTTATGTGAACGATCCCGGTCTGAGAGGATTCCTATTCTGTCAAACTCCGAGAACGTATGCTTTTGAAGTTTATACTATTAGTAATACAGACATGAACATTAATTACAAAGTAGCAATAGATAATGGCGATGGAATTTACAATGCAACTTCAGATAACATAATTGTTAATAGCGGAACAACTTTACTCGATGCAACAAACTCCTACAAATACCAGTCAGGTATCCAGGGCTATTTGCCATATTCCAATCAAAAACCTGAGGCAGACAGGTCTTTGTGGGTAGTGGTAACAACCCCATCAAGGCCCAATGAATTCTATGCCCTGATTACAAATTCTTGTTCACCATTACCAGTCCAATTCGCCTCATTCACTGCATGGCGAAATAAGGAAAACATAATGTTGAAATGGGTAACCGCAACTGAATTGAACAACAAGGGATTTTACATTGAAAGAAAATCCGGAAATGGTGAGTGGCAGGTAATGGGGTATATAGCCAGCCAGGCAGCCGATGGCAACAGTAATGAGAACCTGTATTACAACTATCAGGATTACAACAACCTTAAAGCGGTAAGCCAATACCGCCTCCGCCAGGTAGACCTGGATAACAAAGCCAGTTACAGTGACATCAGGCTGGTAAAAGGACTGGAGCAAACCGGAACTGTGGTGGTATTCCCCAATCCGTCTCCTGACGGCCAATTAAACATTGTATCTACTATCAAGCTAATTGATATGAACGGACGGGTGGTGAAAGAATGGATCAATGTTACCACTAATAAGCTCAACATCAACTATGTTTCTTCTGGCATGTATACACTGAGGGTATGGATGAAAGGGACTAATGAGCCACTGAATGTAAAAGTGATGGTAAGTAAATAATAACAGTAGCCATTAAGTCTTATAAAGGGAGTGATTACTCACTCCCTTTTTGCATTATATCAGGTGAAACAACCCTTATGTCAAAGTAAACAGAACCCCTACCGGCACAGCTCTAATTTTAATCTGATAAATTATTTATTCATTCTTAAAATTATCAGCCATGAAAGCAGGAATTAAAAAAGCGGCCATTTTACTGATGATGGCATTCACCTTATTTTCTTTCTCCACCCTCCCTGGCGGAGAAGGTTTTGAGGTTTACCTGAACAACAAAATAATCATGCAGCGATTCGGAAACCAGCTGAACAGTCCTCAAACTATTCAATTATCTGATGCCTCTGCCAATGATGAGATCACTATCAAATACCATCATTGCGGAAGAGTTGGGAAAAACAGGGTACTGACCATTAAAGACGGCCAGGATAAAGTGCTGAAAGAAATTCGTTTTGCGGATGTAAATGTCCCAGTATCAGGAATGAGTTGCAAAGTGAAAGACATTATCAGTTTAAAAAAGGGCAACAACAATATTTTGAAGCTTTATTATTCATCTACTGAGCTACCCAATGGCAGGCTGCTGGCCTCTATTGTTACAGGCAGTAATCGTACTGCCGGAAGACCATAAAAAATAAAGGCCGGTCATTAGTGACCGGCCTTTATTTTGAAATCTTAATTCATTATCCTTTTGCAAATTCTGCACGGATAACATTCAATGCTCCGCCGGCCTTGAACCATTCAATCTGTTGTTCATTATAGCTATGGTTCACATTAATGGTTTCGCTGCTACCGTCTTTGTGATTCAACACCAGTTGCAATTGCTTACCCGGCTGGAATGAAGTAAGACCGATAACATCAATCGTATCATCTTCCTGTATCTTGTTGTAATCTTCCTTATCTGCAAAAGTGATGGCAAGCATACCTTGCTTTTTCAGATTGGTTTCGTGAATGCGGGCAAATGATTTTACCAGCACCACCCTTACTCCCAAATGGCGGGGCTCCATGGCAGCATGCTCCCGGCTGGAACCTTCCCCATAGTTTTCATCACCTACTACAATAGTGCCTACTCCCGCAGCTTTGTAAGCTCTTTGCGTATTAGGAACAGTACCGTATTCACCGGTAAGCTGATTTTTAACGTTATCCGTCTTCTCGTTAAAGAAGTTGGTTGCACCAATCAGCAGGTTATTACTGATATTATCGAGGTGCCCACGGAACTTCAGCCACGGACCGGCCATACTAATGTGATCAGTTGTACATTTTCCTTTTGCCTTGATAAGTAATTTCAATCCTTTAATATCGGTGCCTTCCCATGCAGCAAACGGATACAACAACTGAAGACGCTTACTGTCGGACTTCACATCTACCACCACTCCGCTTCCATCTTCAGCCGGTGCCTGGTAACCGGCATCTTCCACTGCAAACCCTTTTACCGGCAATTCATCACCTGACGGAGGATCTAATTTGACCTGCTCACCTTTGTCATTAGTGAGTGTATCTGTCATCGGGTTGAAGGTGAGATCTCCGGCAATCGCCAGGGCCGTAACCAGTTCAGGACTGGCCACAAACGCCATGGTATTGGGATTGCCATCCGCTCTCTTGGCAAAGTTTCGGTTGAATGAATGAACGATAGTATTCTTTTCCTGTTTCTCTGCCCCCATCCTGTCCCACATACCAATGCAGGGACCGCAGGCATTGGCAAAAACAGTAGCGCCTATTTTTGAGAAAGTATCGAGATAACCATCTCTTTCAATAGTATACCTTACCAGTTCACTTCCGGGAGTAATGGTAAATTCTGCCTTGGTCTTTAATCCCTTTTCGGCCACTTGTTTGGCGAGGCTAACGGCACGACTAATATCTTCATAAGAAGAGTTGGTGCAGCTTCCGATCAATCCTACTTCCACTTTTGTCGGCCAGCCATTTTTGGCGGCTGCTTCTTTCATTTGAGAAACAGGCGTTGCCAGGTCTGGTGTGAAAGGACCGTTCAGGTGTGGTTCCAGTTCACTCAGGTTAATCTCAATAACCTGGTCAAAATATTTTTCTGGGTTGGCATAAGCTTCAGGATCACCTGTCAGATAATCTTTGATTTGATCGGCAGTTTCAGCCACTTCTGTACGGCCGGTTGCTTTCAGGTAGCGGCTCATACTTTCATCATAGCCGAAAGTAGAAGTGGTGGCGCCAATCTCAGCACCCATATTACAAATGGTTCCTTTACCGGTGCAACTCATGTTTGTTGCGCCTTCGCCAAAATATTCAACGATGGCATTGGTTCCGCCTTTAACAGTCAGGATACCTGCCACTTTCAGGATTACATCTTTTGGAGCAGTCCAGCCATTCAATTTGCCAGTCAGTTTAACACCGATCAGTTTTGGCATCAGTAATTCCCAGCTCAATCCTGCCATCACATCACATGCATCCGCACCGCCAACACCAATGGCAATCATGCCCAAACCACCGGCATTTACCGTGTGAGAATCTGTACCGATCATCATACCGCCTGGAAATGCATAATTCTCGAGTACTACCTGGTGAATGATACCAGCACCGGGTTTCCAGAAACCTATTCCGTATTTATTAGAAATGGAAGAAAGGAAATTATATACCTCTTCATTATCCGTAACGGCCTTTGCCAGGTCTGTTTTACTTTCTGTTTTGGCCACAATAAGGTGGTCGCAATGTACCGTAGAAGGTACAGCCACTTTCTTACGGCCGGTGGTATCAAACTGCAGCAGGGCCATTTGTGCAGTGGCATCCTGCATGGCTACCCTGTCCGGGGCAAAATCGACATAATCTTTACCTCTTTTGAAATCCTTTATTTCTACTCCTTTCCACAAGTGAGCATACAAAATTTTTTCAGCCAGTGTTAACGGACGTCCCAAAGCTTTTCGGGCAGCATCCACTTTGGCGGGCATTTCAGCATAAGTCTTTTTGATGAGATCGAGGTCAAATACCATGATAAGCTGTTTTATGTAGTTCGATTGAAGATTGAATATTAAGCCGTAAACCACCTGACTGTAAGCCTGAAAGAACAAATATTAAATCTTCAATATGAAATATTTGAGTGCCGCAAAATTACGGAAATAGCCTGTCTGAATAACCCCGAATTGGATGGTTTGTTCAAAATTTCTAAATTAGCAATATGAACAAATTAAAAAGCTTCGTAGAATGGAATGCCTTTGGCGTTTGTTCGGCCATCGGCAACAGGCTGGGTATTGCCACCAGCAAGATAAGGCAGTATTTCATGTACGCCTCTATCCTTACACTGGGATCACCCATCATCATTTACATGATACTTGCCTTTTGGAGAAATATCCGCAAATACATCTGGGCGGCAAAAAGGAATCCCTGGTATTATCTCTGACAAAATCCGGCATCAGATCATGTCTTTTAATTTAGATACAACCGTATCTATTTCTTCTTTTGTATTCTGCTTGCAAAAGGAGAACCGCACAGGCACCAGGTTGGGATTATTACTAATTGCCCTTATCACATGACTTCCTACATCTGCTCCGCTGCTGCAGGCACTACCACCAGATACACAAATGCCCTGCATATCCAGGTTGAAGAGTATCATTTCAGATTTTTCTGTTTTGGGGAAGGAAGTATTTAAAACAGTGTACAAACTTTTACCTGCATAATCGCCATTAAACTGCACTCCTTTGATATGTTTTTGCAGTTGTTCGATCATATAAGTTTTGAGCGACTGAATGTAAGCTAAGCACTGTCTTTTTCCATATTGGCGTCAGCCATTTCCAATGCTTTTGCAAAACCAACAATTCCATAGAGATTTTCTGTTCCGGCCCTCATATTTCTTTCCTGGCCTCCGCCAAAGATCATGGGGTTTACTTTGATATTATCATTAATATAAAGAATACCTATGCCTTTCGGTCCATGAAACTTATGACCGGCGCCGGTAGCAAAATGAACAGGTTTGCTTCTGAGGTCCAGTTTATAATGACCAACTGTTTGCACCGTATCGGAATGAAAGATGGCATTATATTTCTTGCATATTTCTCCCGCTGCATAAATATCCAGCAGGTTACCAATCTCGTTGTTGGCATGCATCAGGCTTACCAAACATCTTTCTGAACGAGAAGCCAGTTGCTCTTCCAGGTCATTCAAATCAACATGTCCGTCAGGAAATATTTTTACAAAACTACTGGTCACCACATCATCATGGTCGAAATGCTCCACAGCATGCAGCACAGCATGGTGCTCAATTGGCGAAGTAATTACATGGCGGCAGCCAAGGTCATGAATCGCTGAAGAAATGGCCATGTTGTCACTTTCAGTCCCACCGCTGGTAAAGAAAATTTCACCGGGATGAGCATTCAGGATCTTTGCCACTGTCTTCCGGGCTGTTTCTATCGCCAGCCGGCTTTCTCTTCCATAGGAATAAATGGAAGACGGGTTACCAAAATGCGAGGTCATATACGGCATCATGGCATCCAGCACTTCTTTGTCCAGCGCTGTAGTAGCGGCATTATCCAGGTAAATACGATTCATAATTAGCGGGGCAAGTCAATAAATTGGCAGCAAATATAGGCATTACGCCGGGTGCAAGGCACCTATACACAAACAGGAACCGGTAACGGACAAAAATCTCATTCGCACTAACATTTTTTTCTGCCCTGACAGAAACGTACTAATTTGTAATATATTCTTATATCATGAAACATCCTGAACATACATGCAACTGTGAAGGCCGTCGCAGCTTTTTAAAAAAGACAACGGCGATCACTGTTTTAAGCATTGCACCCAAAGCACTGCTCAAAGCAGGCGAACAAAACGAAGCCATTGCTTCATTTTTTGAAAAAGCTCCCATCAAACTACAGATCAACGGTAAGGACTATTCCATCGCTGTGGATCCTTCCATGAGTTTGCTAGATATGCTGAGAGAACAATTAGGATTCACCGGAACTAAAAAAGGATGCGACCAGGGACATTGCGGTGCCTGCATCGTTCATGTGGATGGACAAAGAGTAAACTCCTGTTTATCAGTTGCAGTGGAAAACAATGGGAAAAAAATCACCACGATCGAAGGATTAGCACAAGGTGATAAACTTCACCCGATGCAGGAAGCATTTATAAAACATGATGCTTTTCAATGCGGTTATTGCACCCCCGGCCAGATCATGTCGGCTGTTGCCTGTATCAAAGAGGGGAAAGCAAATACACCGAACGAAATACGGGAATACATGAGTGGCAATATCTGTCGTTGCGGAGCTTATCCCAATATTGTAGATGCCATCCTGGAGGTTAAAAAAAGCGGACAAAAAGTTTAACCCACTTTTGAATTTATCATTCTTAACATAGTTGTTATGGATAACAATATTTTCTTTAACGATGACCGGGTAGACGGAATTGAAAAAGTTACCGGCCGTGCCAAATACACTGCTGATCAACGGATCGAAAATGTAGCGTATGGTGTTTTTGTAACCAGTACTATTGCAAGAGGTGCCATAAAAAATCTGCTGATTGCAGATGCAAAAAATAGTCCCGGTGTGCTGGACATTATCTACTACCAGAATTGTCCGCCGGTTCCGGGTTACCGGCCTTATGATAAGGAACTCAATAAAAGAGGATTTGAGTGGCAAGGCCTGAAAGTGTTTAATAATAACCTCGTTTACCATTATGGCCAGCCCATTGCTCTTGTTGTTGCCGACACCTGGGAGAAAGCCGTAAAAGCCGCTAAACTGGTTAAAGCAGAGTATGTCACAGAAGCTTTTGAAACCGATTTTGAACAATTAAGAAAAAATGAATCCAAACTAAAAAAGATAGGCGAATACAAAAGAGGTGAGCCGGATGCTTATAAGAAAGCGGATGTATTTGTAGAAGCTGAATTCTCTACGCCGATAGAAACACACAATCCCATGGAGATGCATGCTACCATCGCCATCTGGGAAGGAGACGATAAACTAACGGTGTATGATAAATCGCAGGGGCCTAAGGGTACACAATCGCAACTGGCCCGGTGCTTTGGCCTGGAAGAAAAAAATGTAAGGGTTGTTACGGAATATGTTGGCGGTGCATTCGGGGCATCATTGAGAAGCTGGCCCAATGTGCCTGCTGCTGTTATTGCGGCTAAAAAAGTGAAAAGACCTGTAAAAGTTTTACTCAACCGCAGGCAGATGTTCTCCATGGTTGGTTACCGGCCACAGGCATGGCAGAAAATTGCAATTGGCGCAAGTAAAGATGGAAAGCTGGTAGGCATCACTCACCATGCCATCAGTAATACATCACGGTATGAAGATTTCCGGGAGGGCATTGTAAATGCTTCCCAGTTTTTATATGACTGCCCGAATGTAAACACCAGTTATAAAATCCTGCCGCTCGATTTAAATACTCCAACCTGGATGCGGGGCCCCGGCGAAGCAACCGGAGCATTTGCACTTGAATGTGCATTGGATGAATTGGCTTATAAACTGAATATGGATCCGGTGGAGTTACGGATAAAAAATTATGCAGAACTGCATCCCGTCAGTAAACTACCGTGGTCGAGTAAGTTCCTGAAAGAATGTTATGATGCCGGCAGAGAAAAAATAGGATGGAATAAAAGACAAACTACGCCCCGTTCATTGAACGAAGACGGAATGCTTGTCGGCTATGGCATGGGTGGTGGTGTGTTTGGTGCAGGCAGAGGTAATGCTGCTGTAAAAGCTATCCTGAAAAAAGATGGCAGCCTTATTTTACAGAGTGCAGTGAGTGATATGGGCCCCGGGACTGCAACAACTATGGTAAAAATTGCAGAAACTTCCATGCAGATGTCAGCTTCAAAGATCAGGTTTATGCTGGGCGACACTGATTTTCCGCCTGGCCCGACACAAGGCGGATCTACCACCACTTCCACATTAGGAAATGGTGTTAGCCTTGTTTGTGATGCGCTAAAAAAACACCTGAAAGAACTGGCCATTGTTAATGTGGCTGCATTCAAAGCATCCACAATTGATGATATTGAAATAAAAAACGAACAACTACTTTCCAAAAATGATAACACTAAAAGAATTTCACTGGGTGAGCTGGTAAGTTTGTCAGGTAAAGAACAAGTTGAAATTATCCAGGAATCCGGCCGTGCTGCGGCTGAAGCGCAGAAATATGCCATGAATTCATTTTCTGCACATTTTGTAAAAGTGCATGTAGACCCTGCTACAGGTAGTGTGAAACTAAAAGAGATTATAGCCACCGGCGATGGCGGAAAGATCATCAGCGAAAAAACGGCCCGAAGCCAAATGATTGGTGGTGCTGTTGGCGGCATAGGCATGGCATTGACGGAGGAAGTGCTTATTGACCACAGCACAGGAAAATACATCAATGACAATTTAGGCAGCTATCATGTACCGCTGCATACAGATGTACCGCATATTGATGCCTGGTTTCCCAATAAACCTGACCCAATTATTAACGCAACTGGCGCAAAAGGTGTGGGTGAAATTGCATTAGTAGGATTTGCAGCTGCAGTAGCCAACGCAGTGTTCAATGCAACGGGCAAACGAGTTTACAGGTTACCTATAAAACCAGAAGACCTGATTAGTTGATGGCCGGAAATTATTGACTGAACTCTTTAATATCCCGCATCAACTGCATAGCAATATTATTGGCCTTGGTTTCAAAATCACTTTCGGCATAAATGCGGATGATGGGCTCTGTATTGGAAGTTCGCAGATGTACCCAGTCATTTTCAAATTCTATCTTTAGTCCGTCTTCTGTATTGATGGGATTCTTCTTGTACTTCTTCTTTATTTTCTCAAAAATGGCCTTTACATCAATGCCATTGTTCAATTCAATTTTATTCTTGGAGATAAAATAATCAGGATACTGACTACGCAAAGATTTGATTCCTTTTTTTTGATCAGCCAGGTGGCTCAGGAATAAACCAATCCCAATCAAAGCATCACGGCCATAATGAAAATCAGGAACGATGATGCCGCCATTGCCTTCTCCGCCAATGACAGCATTCACTTCTTTCATTTTTTTAACCACATTCACCTCTCCTACTGCTGAAGGGAAATAGTCTCCGCCATGTTTCTGTGTAATCTCCTTCAGCGCCTTGGTACTGCTCATATTGCTCACCGTATTGCCTTTTCGTTTGCTCAACACATAATCGGCCACGGCTACCAGTGTATATTCTTCTCCGAATAAAGTACCGTCTTCATTCACAAAACAAAGCCTGTCAACATCCGGGTCAACAGCAATACCAAGGTGGGCTTTCTGCTGCACCACCTCATTGCACAATTGAGAAAGATGTTCTGGCAAAGGTTCGGGGTTATGGGCAAATTTTCCATTCACTTCTCCGTTTAAAACGATCACCTCATTTACTCCCAATGCTTTCAGTAAGGCCGGTACATAGATAGCTCCTGTTGAATTGATAGCATCCACTACGACTTTGAAGTGCTGTTTTGCGATCGCTTTTGCATTCACCAGCGGATACTTCAAAATAGCATCAATATGTTTTTGCAAATAGCTATCGTCTTTGGTTACCGTGCCAAGTTTGTCAACTGAAGCAAAAAGAAAATCCTCCTTGGCGGCCAGTTCCAGTACTTTTGCACCTGTTTCTGCAGAGATAAACTCGCCTTCTTCATTCAGCAGCTTCAATGCATTCCATTCTTTCGGATTATGGCTGGCCGTGAGGATGATTCCCCCGTCTGCCTTTTCCATTTTCACCGCTACTTCTACTGTTGGCGTAGTAGAAAGCCCAAGGTCTACCACATCAATTCCCAGGCCTGTCAGCGTATTCACCACCAGTTCCTGCACCATACTGCCGCTTATACGGCCGTCACGGCCTATTACAATTCTTGTAGCCGGTTTTTCTGTTGCAATGATTGTCCCGAATGCAGCTGCAAATTTCACTATATCCACCGGAGTAAGGTTTTCCCCGGGTTTGCCGCCTATTGTTCCCCTGATCCCTGAAATGCTCTTGATTAATGCCACAGTTAAAGTTGATAAGTTTGAAGTCTAAAGTTTAAGGTTGCAAAAATACAGAAGCTGGCACTACAGCAACTAAAATCTGTAAAATCATTAAATATCACATAAATCAGTAGTTTATATTTGCATATGTCTGCAAAAGCATGGTATAAAGACTGGTTCAACTCCCCCTTTTACCACAAACTCTATTTTGAAAGAGATGAAAAAGAAGCAGAAGATTTCATTCATCACCTGGTAAAGCACTTAAAACCATTACCGGGAAGCAGGATGCTGGATGTAGCCTGTGGCAAAGGAAGACATAGTAAGACACTGGCAGCCCTCGGTTTCACAGTAACCGGTATAGATATTTCCCCCGACAGTATTGCATATGCCAAACAATTTGAGAAAGAAAATCTGGACTTTTTTGTACATGATATGTGGCTTCCCTTCTGGGGCAATTATTTTGACTTTGCATTCAACTTTTTTACCAGCTTTGGCTATTTCAAAACAAGGCGGGAGCATGATGATACCATCCGAACCATTGCCAAAAGTCTGAAACCGGGTGGCAGTTTTATTATAGACTATCTTAATGTTCATTATGCAGAAGAGCATTTGCTGCCTAACGAAAAAAAGCAGATTGGCAGCACAGCTTATGAAATTACTCGCTGGGATGATGAAACACATTTCTATAAAAAGATCACCGTAACCGATCCTGCCATCACTGAACCAATAGAATACACTGAGAAAGTTGCCAAATTCAACCTTGGTGATTTTACAGATATGCTCAGCTTCCAGGGTATGCAGGTAGTAGAAGTGTACGGCGATTATCTTTTCAATCCCTACGATGTGAGAAAAACACCGCGGCTAATCATTATTGCTGAGAAAAAAAGCAATGACAAGGAAGGCAACAAAAAAAGGTTATACAGCGATGGCAGAAGCACAGATGCCCTGACCTAATCTTTCTTATTGTTCATCAACAGGTATTTTGAAGTCTCGAAAAAAGCATGAGTGAAGATGGATAATTCCTTCCGGATAGAATCTATTTGAGGTTTACTGTATTTCGATGAAGCGCCGCTGTGCATGGGTACCAGCTCTTCATCAGGAAAGTTGATATTCTTAGTGTAGTAAAAATCATCTGTCACCATACCAATTCCCCCGGCAGTGTTGGTAATAAAAGCAAAGTTGTTCCTCTTATCAGGATCCAGCAGGTCACGGCCCAGTGTGGTATTAACATAAGATTGATGCAATAAGCCGGCAATAGTTGGCAATACATCAATCTGGGAAACTACTTCCTTTCTTCTTTGCGGAGCCAGCAAATCAGGTGCATAAAATAACAAAGGCACATGTTCATCAGTAAGTCTGTGTTCCGTCCATACAGGCGGATACATAGCCCCGGCATCACCGGCGAGGCCATGATCTCCAACAAAAACAAAGATGGTATTGTGAAAATATTCTTCTTTCTGTGCTGCTTCTATAAACTTTCGGATACAATAGTCAGAATACCTAAAACAATTGTATTCGTCCAGCGATTCAAATCCATATTTCTTTAACTCATCGTCCTGCACAATTGTTTTCACAAAATCAGTATCGCTTTCAGGTATCGTCCGGTTATAAGGTCTGTGATTGCCGGATGTTTGTATATAGGCAAAGAAAGGGCTGTTTTTTTTCTTGAAGACTTCATTGGCTTCCATAAAGAGATCCTTATCACTGATACCCCAAACATTCACCTTCGGTTCTTTGAAGTGCTCTTCTGTATGCATCTGCAAACCCTTGATATTACTCAGCAATCCATCGAAATTGCTGAACTCAGCGCTGCCACCAAGAAAGTAGTGCTTCTCGTAATCTTCCAGGTGATTGATAATTGTTCTTTGCTTAACAGCATCGGGATTACGGCTGGAGAATTTGAATAACTGTGCATCCGGAATACCTGAAAGAATGGCAAATAAGGCCCTTGCCGTTGAGAAATGGGGAGCAAAACATTTTTCAAAAAAAATTCCGTTTCGGCATAGGGAGTCAAAGTAAGGCGTTGTATTCAAAGGGTTACCGCTCATACTGCTTTTATACATGCTGAACGATTCGCATTGTACCAGCACTATATTAGGCCGGCTTTCAAATGAATTACTTCTTGGTGCGATCTGCCTGCGATATGTGAAATTATTTTTATCAGGCAACTGCATCCAGTCAGCCATGATTGGAAAAACCTCTCTTGCTTTTGCTTCATTATGATCAGGCTTGCGTAGTCTCAATGTTGCAAAGAAGTTTTGCAATGGATTGATAGCAATGTAGGACTTGAAGCTGTTTTTGAAACGAAAGCTGTCATTTCTTCCCAATGGAGGCCAGGAAAGGTTGCCCCAGGCAAAAAATACCAGTACCGCGATGGCGATGAAAAAAAATTTTCGCCGGTAAGGAATTCCTTTGCCATCGGTACGGTTGATAACCATCCAGTGGCTGCGATGATACATCCATCGGAATAAAACAACTGCCACCACCAGCCCAAGCAACATCAGGATCATCGGGTAGGTCTGCCACATCATCTTCCAGGAAATACTGAAGTCCTCTGCAAAATTCATCGCACCCGCATCTAATGGAGTTTGATTGTAAGAGAAACTGCCAAAACCCGCAGCAAAAAAGAAAAATATGATAAATGTTATTACTGCGAGGTACCAGGTCCACCATTTCTTATTCCGGGAAGAGTAAAACGGAGAAAGATGCGGAAGCAAACTTGTAACTACGATTGGCAGCAATACAAAAGCTATCCATCGCAGATCGTACCGGGCACCCATCAAAAAAGATGGTATGGTTTCGCCAAACGTAATCCCGTTTGGCCTGAAGGCAAAAAAAGTGATAAACCTGAACAGGGTAAAAATGAAAAAAAAGAGGACAAAGAGGTTTGCCACCCATAATAAGGTTTTTGGTATTTTATAGCGTACTAACATCCCGGCAAAAAAGCCTGTAATTCAGGCGGTCAAAGGACTACAAAAGAATAGAATTTAAACGGTTTCAACAACAAGTTATTAAGTTACTGCCGGCCGCTATACGTATTCGCAGGTATCAGTTACTTTTGCTGCCATGTTTTTCCAGAACCTTGTTTTTTGGCCCTGGCTGCAGCGATTGGATGAAAGCCTGTTTGTGACAATCAACAGTCAATGGACCAACCCGGTTTTTGATATAGTGATGCCCTTCCTGAGAAAATCAGATCACTGGGTACCGCTTTACCTGTTCCTGCTTGTATTTATTCTGATGAACTTCAGAACAAAAGCTGTATGGTGGATCATATTCTTCATTATAACGGTCGGAATAACTGACTATATCGGCACCAAAGCTTTTAAATACGGGTTTGAAAGAATACGGCCCTGCAACAGTGCCAATATGCTGGAACATTTACGTTTGCTTGTTCCCTGCCCCTCTGGCTTTGGCTTTACCTCCAATCATGCCGCTAATCATTTTGGCATGGCCACTTTTCTTTTCCTCAGTTTCCGGCACCTGTTTAAAAACTGGGTATGGCTGGCTTACCTGTGGGCAGGTTCTATAGCCTATGCACAGGTTTATGTAGGCGTTCATTACCCAATGGATGTAATTGCCGGTGCTGCCTGGGGATTATTGGTGGGAGCTGTTACTGGTACTGTTTTCAACAAATGGTTTGGATTGCACGAAGATCATTTGCAGCATCAATGAGCTATTTTCTTGTTATGAAAAAGCATGTACCTCGCTGTTTCGTAATAACCCAGTGTTAATTGCCTGATGAGTGACCTTTCCTCTTCTGATGGTTCATCAGGAAGCAGCGGGTTGTTATGGGTAAGCGGATAAAAACCTTCGCCTTTTGTCTGCAGGCTGTATTCGTAATAATATTTTCCGCCAACCAACCCGATAAGTCTTCTGTCAAAATCCAGTACAAAAGCATGATTGTTGATATAATCAGAATCTGAAGAAGGTGGCAAAGCAAAAATGTTTCTGCCCATTGTCGTGTTCGTTATCGGCTTATTTATCAGCCCTGCAATAGTTGGCATAATATCAACCTGTGACACTTTTCTTTCTATTACCTGTGGCTGAATTTTTCCGGGTGCATAAAAAAGCATCGGTACATGCTGTAAAGTCAGGCTTTGATCTGTCCATACTTTAGGCATCATATCACCGGCTATACCCCGGATGCCATGATCACCCACAAAAATAAAAATGGTGTTATTGAAATATTTTTCTTTAGCAGCAGCCTCCATAAAAATTTTATAGGTATAATCCATGTAGGCATACGCATTAAGCTCCTCGTTTGTCCAAAAACCATATTTATCCAGCGTATCTTTTGGGAAACTTCTCAATTTAATATTGAGCCGGTCTTCTTTGGGGATAGTGTACGGACGATGGTTATCTGCTGTTTGTATCACTGCAAAAAAAGGCTTCTCCTGTTTGCTCAACACTTTGTTTGATTCCAGAAACAGGTTCTTGTCACTTATTCCCCAAACATCAATTTTAGGTGATGAATAGTCCTGTTGTTCGTACAAGTGCAGACCCCGGATATTATCTTTCAATACGCCGCGGATATTGGCCCAACTGGCACTGCCCCCGAGGAAATAGAATTTTTCATAATCCTTCAGCTCATTAAGTATAGTATGCTGATCAACCAGGTTGGGGTTACGGCTCGCTGTTTTAAATTCCGTCACATCCGGTATACCGGTAATAATGGCCCAAATGCCCCGGGCAGTACCATAGGCCGGTGAAAAACAATTCTTGAAAAAAGCACCTTGTTTGCACAACTCATTAAAATAAGGTGTTGTATTCAGCGGGTTTCCCCACATGGAGCTTTTGTAGGCGCTGAAACTTTCACAGATTACCAAAACAACATTCGGCTTCTCAATTGTTGGAACGGAATCCTGGACAGGCATTACCCTTTTGAAATTGAGCGATGCCGTATCCCGGTTTTGTATTCCAAAAACATCGGCCATTAAGTTGTAATGACGCCTCACCGCCTTTTCATCATACCCAACATTCCGGAATTTGAGGGTACTCATAAAACTCTGGAAAGGATTCAGCGCTAAATTGGCTTTGTAGTCACTGTCCAGTTCATAAGCATCACTCCATCGCAAGGGAAACTGGCCAACTCTTCCGAAAATTGCTATAGCAAATACAAAAAATAACAAAACATAACTCACCGCATGATTAAGTTTTGAAATCTTATCCGGCAATCCAAGCACTGATTTATAAAGCCACCTTGTAGCATAAAATATTCCGGCAAATGCTACTGCCCATCCCAACAGGATTTTGATAACCGGGTAACTCTGCCACACCATGGAAGCAGATATACCAGCATCTTCGGCGTAACTTAAAACACTTGCATTTAGCCGTTGGCGTAAATAAGCAAAATGAGCAAAATCAAATGTGTAAACAACAATAACCAGTAAACCAAATAACCGTGTAAATACAAGCAATATTTTGCGGGATATAACCTGTGTAAATGGCTTGTAGAAATAAAAAATGGATGATAACAGCAGAACGATCATCAGGAAGACGCAAACAACCCTGGCATCATAACGAAATCCCATCCACAGGGCATCTCCGATCCCCCTTTCACCACGGGGAGTAAATGTAAAATGAAAGATGATGCGAAGAATGGTTAACAGCAAAATAAAAAACAAACCATTGAGCAACATCCAGCGGACCAATCGGGAATGTATGAACTTCTTCATGCAATGCAAGCTGTTAGGTTGCTAAAGTATCAAATATTGGCGGCATAGCAACTGATAAGCGATCCAAACAAATTACATCCAGCCCTGGCGGCAAACTCCTCGTTAGTATGATGCTGTCATTGGGGCATTTTTATTTAGAAAGGCAGATTTCCTATCTTCGTTTTTAACCAACGGGTGTTTCTTAATGGACATAATCATACTTGGCTTTCTTATATTGTTGAACGGTCTTTTCTCCATGTCTGAAATAGCCTTGGTATCCGCCAGGAAAGGAAGACTGGAGCACCAGGCAGAAAGAGGTGATAAGAAAGCAAAAAAGGCTCTCGAAATGTCCAATCACCCTGAATTATTTCTCTCGGCAGTTCAAATTGGCATTACTTTAATCTCCATTGTTACGGGTGTTTATTCCGGTGAACGATTCAGCAAAGACCTGCAGCCCTTTGTAGAAAAATTTGAGAGCCTCAGGCCCTATGCAGAAGGCATTTCCACCACATTTATCATCATCATTGTAACTTTTTTGTCCATCATATTCGGTGAACTGATACCCAAACGCATTGGGCTTTTGCGTTCTGAAAAGATTGCGAAGGCTGTAGCCGGACCGATGAAATTCTTTTCCCGGCTTTTTCATCCTTTTGTATGGCTGCTCAATAAAACAAGTAATATCTTTTTCCGTGTATTCAATATCAAGCGGATCAAGGATGATGCAGTGACGGAAGAAGAGATCAAAACACTGATAACAGAAGGAACCGAGGCCGGAACCATTGATGAAGCTGAACAAGAGATCATCGAAAGGGTATTTCACCTGGGCGACCGCAATATCACTTCGCTGATGACACACCGGAGTGACATTATCTGGTTCAATCTTGACGATTCAGAAGACAAGATCAAGGAAAAAATATTACAAGAGCCGCATTCATCCTATCCCATCTGCGATGGCTCTATTGACAATATCAAAGGGATTGTTTCTATCAAAGACTTGTACATCAGCCCGGACAATACCCTTTTCAAAGACATCATGGTTCCGGCACTATTTATCCCGGAAAACAATTCGCCCTACCAGGTGATGGAAAAGTTCAAAGAATCAAAGATCCACTCTGCTTTTATTGTAGATGAATACGGGAGTATATTGGGATTACTTACGTTAAACGATATCCTGGAAGCTATCGTTGGAGATATCCCCCAGCCTGATGTTCCTGATTATGAGATCCGCAAAAGAGATGACGGTACTTACCTGGTAGATGGCCAGATTCCTTTTTATGACTTCCTCACCCGTTTTGAAAAAACGGAATGGATGAATGAAGGTGAACATGATTTTGATACCCTGGCTGGTTTTATACTTCACGAACTGGAACGAATCCCTAAAACCGGCGACAAGATTGACTGGAAAGGATTTAAAATAGAAGTGATGGATATGGACGGACATCGCATTGACAAATTGCTTGTCACACTCAGCGAAGAATTGAAAGAAGAAATGGAAGATTGACCCTCTCAGAAATTTACTGACGCTTCTGTTTCCGGGTAACTCAGCTTAGTGCTCTTTCGGTTCCCACCAACAAATACATGTATGATGTTCACCTGGTCATCAAAAAAATCATACATCAGGTTGTTATTGATAGTAAAGGCAGAAACAGCCTGTACACTCTCAACCTCCAGGTAGGCAAACACTGCTTCTTTATCATGTTCATAGCCCAGGTAGGAAAATTTCACCGGCCTACCATTTGCTTTTACAGCAAGATGAGAAATGATATACTTCTTCACCAGTGTATCCATTGCCGCCTTATTGGGTGGATTGATCAGATCAACTTTTGTTTTGTAATTTTTGGCCAGTACTCCTTCAAAATCATCGGTAAATATTTTACAAGTAACCTCCAATGTCTTGTCAACCGCATTATGGTTTATTTCGGTCACACTAACATGGAACGGGTGAAAATCCCGCATTACAGAATTAGTTAATTTGACAGCCGGCTCTTCCATCTTGATCCCGGTTATCAAAAAGGCTGATAAGAGGGAGAAACTAAACCATTTATTGAGTAATGAAGCCATTAAAACAATTATTTTCATTTGTAACTTTCAAGGCCTTATTTTCAGGCTTTGTCATCAGACGCTAAAAATATGGTTTTGGTTCGAACCGATCGATAAAATTAGTATGAGCGACTTCGGATTGTATTTTGGAATTGGCTGGGATCACATCATGAGCTGGGATGCTCTTGATCATTTGCTGTTTGTGACCGCATTAGCCACCATCTATTACCTGAAAGACTGGAAACAGGTTTTAATCCTGGTCACTGCATTCACTATTGGTCATTCACTTACCCTTGTCCTGAGTGTACTGAACATTATTCGTTTCCCCTCCAACTGGGTGGAGTTTTTGATCCCTTGTACCATTGTCATCACAGCCTTCAGCAACCTTTTCCAGAAAAAATTTACGCCAAAATCAATACGGATCAATTATTTCCTGGCATTATTCTTCGGGCTGATTCATGGGTTGGGGTTTGCCAATACGATCCGGTTCATGCTGGCATCGGATCAAAGTATCGGATGGGGCTTATTTGCTTTTAATGTGGGGCTTGAAGCGGGACAATTAGTGGTGGTAGCTGTTTTTTTATTGGCGGCACAAGCCATCACATCTGTATTTAATATTGTGCGGAGAGAGTGGGTAATATTTTTATCAGCAGCTGTATTCAGCCTGTCGCTGCAAATGGTATTTGAAAGAATTTCGTCATTATAAATAAAAATTGAAAAATGAAACGTTTCATCGCTGTTATTGCATTGCTATTATGTTTTGCTGTTGCGGGTTGGTCACAGAATATTCAGAACAACCCCAGCAGCAATCATGGTAACAAGTTTGAACAAATGGGAAGCATCTTCCCTACTCCCAACGAATACCGTACAGCCAGCGGCGCCCCTGGCCCCAAATACTGGCAGCAGCGCTGTGATTATGATATTAAGTGTGAGCTGGATGAAAAAAACCTGAAGCTCACCGGCAGCGAAACGGTCACTTACTTCAACAACTCTCCGAATGAATTAACCTATCTCTGGCTGCAACTGGACGAGAACCAGCACAGCAGTACCAAAAATGCCAACTACCAGAACAGTAACCCGATGAGCCGGCAAACCAGTCCACAGATGCTGGACAGGGCTGATGAAGCCAAGGCAGATAACGGTCTCGGCTTTAATATCATTAAACTGACGGATGCAGCCGGAAAAGATCTGAAATACACTATCAACAAAACAATGATGAGGGTGGAACTGCCTGCAGTATTAAAGGCTGGACAAAAATTCACTTTCAAACTCGACTGGAATTATAAGCTGGCCGACAGAATGGGCCGTGGTGGCCGGGGCGGTTACGAATATTTTGCTGAGGACGGCAACCACCTTTTCACCATGACGCAGTGGTATCCCCGTCTTTGTGTGTACAGCGATTTTAAAGGATGGCAAAATCAGCAATTCACCGGCCGTGGTGAATTTGCTCTCACATTCGGCAACTTTAAAGTGCAAATGACTGTGCCTGCTGACCATGTGATCATGTCAACCGGTGAATGCCAGAATTATGCTGCAGTATTAACACCGGCACAAATGGCCCGTTGGAAAAAAGCACAAACAGCTACTGAACCTGTCGAAGTAGTGACATTGGATGAAGCAAAAGCTGCTGAAAAAAATGGCAAGGAGATGATTGCTTCGGCTTCGCCCCGCAAGAAAACATGGATTTTCAAAGCAGACAATGTTCGTGACTTTGCCTGGGGTTCTTCCCGCAAATTCATCTGGGATGCTATGGCCACAAAAGTGGAAGGCAAAAAGATAATGTGCATGAGCGGTTATCCCAAAGAAGCTTATGGCTTGTACAGAAAATTCTCTACCAAAGCTGTTGAACATACCATTAAAACTTATTCCAAATTCACTATTCCTTACCCCTATCCTGTAGCACAGAGCATTGAAGCATCAAATGGTATGGAATACCCGATGATCTGTTTCAACTTCGGCCGCACAGAAAAAGACGGCACTTACAGTGAAGGAACCAAGAATGGCATGATCGGTGTGATCATTCATGAGGTTGGTCACAACTTCTTCCCGATGATCATAAACAGTGATGAACGTCAGTGGAGCTGGATGGATGAAGGTCTGAATACGTTTGTTGAATACCTGGCCGAAGAACTCTGGGATAATAAATTTCCCAGCCGTCGTGGCCCTGCTGCTTATATTACCGACTACATGAAGCTTCCGAAAGAACAACTGGAACCTATCATGACCAACAGTGAAAACATTGTACAGTTTGGCCCTAATGCCTATTCAAAACCTGCTACCGGTTTAAACATACTGAGAGAAACCATCATGGGCCGTGAGCAATTTGATTATGCATTCAAAGAATATGCAAGAAGATGGGCTTTCAAACATCCCGAACCGGCCGACTTCTTCCGTACATTGGAAGATGCCAGTGGTGAAGACCTCGACTGGTTCTGGAGAGGCTGGTTCTACAGCACTGAAGTATGCGATATTTCTTTAGATACTGTAAAACATGCCAAGCCTGACCTTACTGCTGTAGCCCCTGAAACAAAAGAAACAGTGGTAACCCGCAGTGTGGAAAGACCACAAGTGCCCACTTTTGATGACATCTCTAAGATCCGCAACAGGGAGGATAAGAATATCACTTTCCAAACTGATGCTGACACAACGCTCCGTGATTTCTACTGGAGATATGCAAGAGGTATAGAAGCTTATGATACTACCAAATACAAAGTGACTATTCCCGGCAACAAACCCGAAGGACTTACTGCTGAAGAAAAAGAAAAGTATGGCAACAAAAATATGTATGAGCTTACTTTCAGTAACAAAGGCGGACTGGTAATGCCGATCATTGTGGAGTGGACATATAAAGATGGTACTAAAGAAGTAGACAGGATTCCTGCACAGGTTTGGAGGCTCAACGAAAACAAAGTGGTCAAAACCTTTATCAAGGATAAAGAAGTTGCCTCCGTAAAATTGGATCCCTACAGGGAAACAGCTGACATCAATGAAAGCAACAACAGCTGGAATACGATTGCAGAACCTTCCCGCTTCTCTATTTTCAAATCCGGAATGGGCGGCGGCAGAAGAGGCGGTGGTGGCCAGGGTGGCAACCCAATGCAAAAAGCACAGGATAAGAAAGGGTTTTAACGCTTTGTCATCCTGAGCTTGTCGAAGGATGATTTAATAATTTTCTTAAAGCAGAAGCATCCGCAAAACGGGTGCTTCTCTTTTTATATCTTTAAACAATGAACAGATACTTTGTATTGTTGATCGGAATTCTCTTTTC
This sequence comes from Chitinophagaceae bacterium, assembly GCA_044229985.1. Classification (GTDB taxonomy): domain Bacteria; phylum Bacteroidota; class Bacteroidia; order Chitinophagales; family Chitinophagaceae; genus JJ008. Next base: position 9,763 of record JBGARY010000029.1, on the reverse strand, counting down.
TTATTCGGCCTTTGCTGCCACCGTTGATACAGTAAGCATTTACAGCGCCGCCATGAAAAAAGAATACAAGTGTGTAGTGATAAACCCTGCGGCATCGCAAAATGAAGACCAATCGTTCCCTGTTGTTTATTTACTGCATGGTCATAGCGGCTGGTATGCCAACTGGATTATTCGTGTGCCAGAGCTGAAAGATTATGCAGATCAGTACAAGCTGATAATCGTTTGCCCCGATGGTGGCTTCAACAGCTGGTATATGGACAGCCCGTTAGATTCAACTGTCAGATTTGAAACGTATATAAGCAAAGAAGTTCCTGCCTATATTGAAAAGTATTACCCGGTTATCAAAGACCGGAAAGCAAGAGCTGTTACTGGTCTCAGCATGGGCGGGCACGGAGGATTATTTCTTGCATTTCGTAATGCAGAAGTGTTTGGCGCCTGCGGCAGTATGAGTGGTGGAGTGGACCTGCGGCCTTTCCCTAAAAGCTGGCAGCTTTCCAGGCTCTTGGGCGACACTATACAACATGCCGATAACTGGAATAACTATTCCGCTGTTAATGTCATTGACAAAAAGCCGGCTGATTCATTAGCCATCATAATTGATTGCGGAACCGAAGATTTCTTTTACAAAGTGAATAAAGCCTTGCATGAAAAAATGATACAACTAAAAATTGCCCATGATTATATTGAACGGCCGGGCAAACATGACTGGAATTATTGGCGCAATGCGGTGAAGTATCAGCTGCTTTACTTCAGGGAGTATTTTCAAAAAATGAATTTATCTAAATAGTGTAGCTATGGCCTGGGCAAATTTCCCGTACTGCCATCTCTTACTTTGATCTTTTTCTTACCGGAGTTCTTCTTCTCGTAGTCCAGTATTACCTGTGGCTTCTGCGAAGTTTTAGCTGCTGCAGTATCCGATTTCTGTTTTCCCTGGCTGATGGCGATTGGTCTTATTTCATCATCGTTGAACATAGAGCCATCATCTGTTTGTAATTTATTCATAACATATACTTCTGAGGCCTCCACGGTTCCCTCTCTGGGATCGTAGTATAACCATTTGCCATGCTTCATGGCCACACCGTCATTTTTCACAACTGCCATCGTTAGTATCTTGGAAGGATCTTTCAGGTCGTACACCGGAACGGTATCATAGGCATTGGCCGGGTCAATGGCCCGCCAGCTTTCTTCCCGCAACAGGCCACCGTTGTAAGTAAAATAATACTGCTTGCCATGCAGTTTACCCCAGCGATAGGTTTCTTCTGCTATTTTAACCCCGTTCTCTGCAAATTTTCTCCATATTCCCTCCTTCAGGTCATTTTCAAAATATCCTTCTTCCTCGTATCCCCGTTCACCCCGCAATTCGGGCACCTTAATGGTCCATGGCCCTTGCTTACGGTCTTTCATATCCACACGGTTCAGCGTATCACCCTTTACACCAATGATATAGCTTTTCCACTGGCCGTAACCGCTGATGGAAATAAATAAAACAAAGACAAGAAGTAAACGCATAGTTTAGTAAGTTTGAAAGAAGCTACAGCTGCTGCCATTAACCTTCTCCGCCTTAAACGCCAAAACAACTGATTATGGTATCAAAATTAGGGCAAATTTGCCTCCTGCTTTTTGCATCGCTGCTTACTTTAACAAGCCTGTCGCAGGTAAAACCCACACCGGCCGGTGAAAGGATGCAGTCTCTCGATCAACGACGCAAACTCAAAGCCTTTTCGTTGCTTAATGAGGTCCCTTTTCGCAATATTGGCCCCACTATCATGAGTGGCCGTGTGGTTGATCTGGAAGTAAACCCGGATGACCCGACTGAATTCTATGTAGCTTATGCTACCGGCGGCCTTTGGCATACTACCAATAATGGCCAGAGTTTCACACCCATCATGGACAGCCTTGATATGCACTTCATCGGTGATATAGCTGTAAAATGGGAAACAAAAACGGTACAAAAAGGAATTAGCGTTTCCGACCGTATCATCTGGGTAGGTACCGGTGAGGTTAACAGCAGCCGATCCTCCTATGCAGGTGTAGGTGTTTACAAAACAAACAATAATGGTAAAGTATGGGAGTATGTGGGCCTGCCCGAATCACATCATATCGGTAAGATACAGTTGCACCCTACGAACCCGGACATTGCATGGGTAGCCGTATTGGGTCACCTGTATTCAGCCAACCCGGAGAGAGGTGTTTACAAAACCTCTGATGGCGGCAAAACCTGGAAACAAACTTTATACATAGACGATAATACAGGTTGCGTAGAATTAGAAATCAATCCCACCAATCCAAATGAACTCTACGCCGGTATGTGGTACCGCACCCGCCGTGCCTGGAAATTTGAAGAAAGTGGAAAGAACAGTGGCATCTATAAGAGTACGGATGGCGGCGAAACATGGAAATTAATATCCGGCCCCGGTTCCGGTTTTGTAAGCGGCGACAAGATCGGCCGCATTGGCCTGGCTGTTTATCCCACTAATCCAAACATCGTATGGGCAGTGGTTGACAATAACACGCCGCAACCCGATACATCGAAGAAGGTAGATACATTCTATAAAAAAGCTGATTTTAAAAATATCACTAAGGAACAATTTGCAGCGCTCAAAACAAACCTTATCGACACTTTCCTTCGCAAGAACGGTTTTCCCCGGAAGTATAATGGCAAGATGGTGAAAGAGATGGTGGCTGCCGATAAAGTACAGCCCACTGCCCTTTGGGATTACCTGGACAGTGACGATGGTTTTCAGAACAGCGGCATTGCCGGATGCGAAGTGTATAAAAGCGAAGACGGCGGCGCCACCTGGAAAAAGACCAACCAGAAACCCATCAACATCTTCAGCACTTACGGTTATTATTTTGCCAAGATCTATGTTTCTGCCTACAATCCTGACAAAGTAGTGATACTGGGCATCTATGCACAATTATCAACCGATGGCGGAAAGACATTCAAAACAATTGACAAAGGAAATGTACATGCCGATCATCATGCCATGTGGATCAACCCGAAAAATGATAAGCATATGATCAATGGCAATGACGGCGGCACCAATATTACTTATGATGACGGTGCCAACTGGTTCAAAGCAAATATGCCACCAGTCGGCCAGTTCTATGCTATCACCGTGGATGATGCAAAGCCCTATAATGTATACGGTGGCCTGCAGGATAATGGCAGCTGGTGGGGACCTTCCACCCATAAAGAAGATATTGGCTGGATTGACAACGGCCAGTATGCTTACCGTGGCATCAATGGCGGTGATGGTATGCAGGCACAGGTAGATACAAGAGATAATGCAACAGTGTACTCCGGTTCACAGTTTGGAGTCTACAGCCGTTATAATAAAAATCAAAGAGGCTCACAGCGTTTCATCCGGCCGCAGCATGAGCTGGGAGAAAAGCCGCTGCGGTTCAACTGGCAGACACCTATCTGGCTCAGCCGTCACAACCAGGACGTACTCTATTATGGCAGCAACCGTTTCTATCGTTCCCTCACCAAAGGCGATACAATGATTGCCATGAGCCCGGATATGACTAACGGAAAAGTTAGCGGCAACGTTCCTTACGGTACACTGACCACCATTCATGAATCCCCATTACGTTTCGGCCTTATTTATACCGGAACGGATGATGGCAATATTCATCGTTCCTACGACGGCGGTTACACCTGGGAACAGTTAAATGCAAAACCCGCTGTGCCAACACAAACGAAGAAAACGAAAACACCAGCGACTCCCGACTCACGACTCACGACTAACGGCCTCTGGGTAAGCCGTGTCACAGCCTCACAGCACAAGGAAGCAAGGGTGTATACATCACTCAATGGTTACCGGTTCGACAACTTTGCTCCTTATCTCTATATAAGCGAAGATTACGGAGCCAGCTGGAAACAAATTGGCAGGGACCTTCCCCATGAACCCATCAATGTAGTGAAAGAAGATCCAAAGAACGACAGCATCATTTATGTAGGCACCGATGGCGGTTTGTATGTAAGCTTTGACAGGGGCAACAGCTTTATGCTCTGGAATGCAGGCATGCCCAAATCTGTTCCTATTCATGATATTGCCATCCAGCAGAGAGAAAATGAAATTGTACTGGGCACCCATGGCCGCAGTTTATATGTAAGCAAGCTCGATGATGTGCAGGCCTTGAAAAAAGATCCCGACTGGATGAAGAAAAAAGCAAAGCCGAAGAAGGCAGAGAAAGCGGAAGATGAAGAAGAGGATTAATTGCTATTAAAAGAATTCAGTACTGCCACGAAGTCACTAAGGCACGAAGAAACACAAAGTTTAAATCAGTTGCTTTGTGACTTCGTGCCTTAGTGGCAATATTTTTGCCTTGCGGTTTTCTTATGCCTTTTTCTTTCTCCTCAGCAGCAACACCAACGCCAATATCACTACCAGCGCACCGCCGCCGATATAGTAATACATCGGGTCAATTCCTTTAGGCTCTTTATCTAATCCCTTGTCAATATTCTTTTGTGTGTCATCAATGAACTTGTCGATAAAAGGAAAAGACTTATTCATTCCTTTCACTTCTTTAAATTTCACAAGGGCTTTCTTGTACCACTCTTTATCAAACAAACTCAATGCTTCTTCGTAAGCCAGTGAAATATCACTCATGGCCGGTTTTACTTTTCCTTTCTCTATAAATTCTTTTACGATCGTGGTAGGCACAATAAAGTTCATTCCCTGCACCTCCTGCCCTCTTTGCTGATCAATACTGCCAAAGGTGGCCAACCCGATCACTTCGCCCTGTTCATTCATTACGGGGCCGCCGCTGTTGCCATGCGTAATGGAAGCATCTGTCTGCAATACTTCCCAGCCGTCCTTCATATTCTTTTTGGCGCTGACCAGGCCTCTTGTCAGTGTAGCTTCAGAAATGGATTCGTCAGATATCAGCGGATGGAAAGTAGCCACAGCAGGATAACCGAGCACATACACCTGGTCTCCTACCCTCATTTCTTTATCATCACCAATGCGTATGGTCGGGTACACATGGTTCTTTGTCATTTTCAAAATCGCTACATCCTTGCCGGGAATAGAAGCCCCTTTAGTAACCAGTGTAGCGGGGATGGTCATAGGTACGATCTTACCGTTATCACCTGACACACCAAATACTACACTGTAGGAGGTTTGAATATTGCTCACTTCCAGTGACTGGGAGAAATACCAGGTATTGGCATCTACCAGTGCTTTCTTTTCTTCTTCGCTCAGCTTGCGGCCCATCGTCTTCTCCACATCCGCCATATCATCCTTGATGATCTCTTCAAAAGCCTGCTCGGCAAATGTCTGTTTGGTGTTTTCATCCGTTTCATCCACCACATGGGCATTGGTGATCACATAACCATCAGGAGTAACAATAAATCCAGAGCCCACCATGGTTGTATTTAAATCTTTGGAGACTCTTTCTGTTCCCTGCATCAGGTATTTATCAATATCCCGGCAGTAGGTCATGATGAATACATTCCAGAACACATCTTCCGAAAAACGGTTCTCCGCTTCCAGTTGCTGACGGATCTGTATGGCCAGCTGGCCTACAGCCGCTTCATCGGTTACGGGCTGAATAGCAGTGACCGTTCCTTTATAAGTCGCCTGTATCATCACCGTGCCGGGTTTGTTACGTTCGGCAATCTGTACCGGCGTCAGGTTTTTTTGGGCAATAACGAAAAGAGATAAGACTAAGAGAGGGAAGACAAGAAGCTTCTTCATAGCAGTTTATTTATGGTTGAATAAAATTAATGTAGTCAGCCCAAACTGCCAATGACCGGAAAGTGGTAGTTATTTGCGGGATAGTAAATAGTCGATGGCCAGTTCGTAACCTTTCAGGCCGAGGCCGAAAATACTGCCCGCAGCCTTGCCGCTTACATGAGAAAGTTTGCGGAAATCTTCTCTTGCATGCACATTGGAGATATGCACTTCCACCACCGGCGTTTTGATGGCAGCAATCGCATCACCGATGGCAACAGAAGTATGGGTGTAGCCGCCCGGATTCAGAACGATACCGTCATAGTCAAACCCCACCCGTTGCAGTTCGTTGATCAGTTCACCTTCTACATTGCTTTGAAAATAGCTGATCTCAACATCAGTGTATTTCTTTCGGAGTGAATCGAGGTATTGCTCAAAAGACATATTGCCGTAGATATCGGTTTCTCTTTTTCCGAGCAAATTGAGATTGGGGCCGTTGATGATGGCAACTTTCATGCTTCGAATATAAAATAAAACCACAGATAACGCAGATTAATGCACAGATAACACCGTGTAACCTGCAAGAATGACCAGGGTCATTGACATTAATTCTGATGTGCTTTAATCAGTTCTATAAACTGATCAAACAGATAACGGCTATCATGCGGGCCGGGTGTGGCTTCAGGATGGTACTGCACGGAGAAGGCAGGTTTGCCTTTAACATGGATACCTTCAATGCTCTGGTCGTTCAGGTTCACATGGGTAATCTCGATATGATCCGCTTTTTTCACCGCTTCAGGATCTACACCAAAGCCGTGGTTTTGGGTAGTGATCTCTGATCTGCCACTTACCAGGTTCTTTACGGGGTGGTTCAGGCCGCGGTGACCATGGTGCATCTTGAACGTAGGAATATCATTGGCCAGTGCCAGCAACTGGTGACCGAGGCAAATACCAAACAAAGGTTTCTCTTCTTTCAATATCTGCTTCACCGTGCTGATGGCATAATCCATCGGTGCCGGGTCGCCGGGGCCGTTGGAGATAAAATAACCATGCGGCTGAAACTGCTTCACTTCTTCCAGCGTGGTTTTGGCAGGAAATACTTTTACATAAGCCCCTCTTTCCACCATGCAGTGCAGGATGTTTTTCTTCACCCCGTAATCCATCACGGCAATGCGGATGGCCGCATGCTTATCGCCCAGTTCGTAAGTGGCGGAGGTACTCACCTTACTCGCCAGTTCCAGTCCGTCCATATTGGGTGTTTCAGCCAGTTTCTTTTTCAGTATTGCAATATCGGTGGTCTCAGAAGAGATGATACAGTTCATGGCGCCTTTGGTGCGCACATGGGCTACCAGTGCCCTTGTGTCCACCCCTTCTATCGAAACGATTTTGTTGGATTTCAGGTAATCATTGAGCGAACCGTTGGCCATTTTGCGGCTGTACTGGTCTTCCAGGTTGCGGCCTATCAGTCCGCTGATCTTTACCGAATCACTCTCTACATCCGCATCCTTTACCCCGTAGTTGCCGATATGGGCACTGTTCATAATCAGTATCTGCCCGAAATAACTGGGATCGGTAAATACTTCCTGGTAGCCTGTCATACCGGTGTTAAAACAAATCTCGCCGGTAGTGGTGCCAATGGCGCCAAAAGCCTGTCCTTGATGAATGGTGCCGTCGGCCAATAATAATACGGCGGGGATGGGGGAATTAAGCATTAAGTAGGTGAAGCTATTTTTAAAAACAATCCCGATAGCTATCGGGAGGCAAATGTAAGGCAGCCGGGGGGATTTGGAGGGAGGATTTTTGCGGCAGTTATTCACATTCAAAAAGCCCTGGCAGGGTGATGCATTTAATTGACAACAGTACTCGGCTTATCAAGGAAAGTACCGGTAAATTTCTTTGCGGTGAAGAATACGAACCAATTCCGCTATTTTGTTTTCGTAATAAAAACCAATGCGATAATGCCCCATTCTTATCCGAAAGGCATTTTTATACCCGGAAAGTTTTTTGCAATTATCTAATTCCGATGGCTGAACCGCCTTTTCCATTTGGCTGATTATAAGAGCAAGCTGCCGCTGGAAAGGAGCAGGTAATTTATCCGCATCTTTCTCAAACGACTTGCGGATTTCAATTTTCATTTCGCTGATTTCAGTTTCTTAAGAAAAGATTTTTTCTCTTCTGCCGTAAGCAAACGGCTCTTCCTGCCTTTTTCCATTGCATGTAAGATGGCAGCATCCTCTTCTTCTTCTGAGTAAAATCCGATGGATAAACCCTTGAGTATGGTCTCCAGCACTTTGGCTTCTTTTTTATTCTTTGGATTTACGATGTATGTCATAGCATAAAGATAAAGCAATATTGCGGGTTTGCTATTCTTTGCGGTACCTGTTGGGGAATATTAAATGATGAATAGATATACAGCATCGATAAGCCGGTTGGTAAGCTATTATTTTTGTATTGACGCCGTAACAATACAAAAAGCGTAGGATTAAAATATTGATTCTCAGTACCCGTAATTTTTGAGAATTGAGTTTATACGGCGTAAATTTATGTGTTACATGCCATACTAAATGACACCTCGTAAGACATTAATCTTTTTTGCGCTCATTCTTTTTAACCTCTCTTTGTTTGGACAAAGTAAAAAGCTTGACGCACCTAATTTAAAAGGTACGACACATGTTGACTATTATGTAACAGTCAAACTGGTTGACAAGGAACCAAAATTTAAGCCGACATACTTATTTGCAACTAAGCTCGACCCAAAACAAAAAAAATGGAATCTTGACACAAATAAAATCAATATAGACAATTACTTTTTGACCAATAAAAATGTTCATCATGTTGGATATTCAAAGGCGGACTGTGCATGTGACTTATTCGGTGACACAACAGGAAATGGAGTGATGTTCGTTCATTTAAAGCCTTCACTAAAATTATTGACAGTTCAAAAATTTATTGAGACAGCCAATATTTCTTTTAGCTCTTTGGACAAGTACGAAATTTATATAAACGGCAGACAGATAATTAATGATAACGTACTTGTTGACAGTGAAGCTGAAATCATACCAATATATAAAAAGGGAAAGACAGGAAGTAACGACGCAATTATTGGCGTAGAAATTTGGACATTGACTAAAGAGCAGCGTAAAAAGTACGGCATGTAACATTGGGTTTGCTGCAAGGCTGGCTGGACATTGGAGCAATGGTCATTTTATCGCTGTTGTGCTTCATCTGGGCTGGACCAACATTGTTGGGCTTTTGTTTGTTAACCTGTACTTTTATATCTTTAATCAGCAGCGGTTCCGGGCGGACGAGCAATGAATTCCAGCCCTGCAGCAAGCCCTTGACGTTGGGCGTAATTTTTTGAGACATCATGCAATTTGTAAAGACAATTTTAGCAACATTTATTTTATTCATTGCTTATTCTTGCGGTGACTTTTGGGCGAGTAATTATGATTTTGAAACAACCGCAATTTATATTGCTCCGAAGACAAGAGCAACGGCAATCGTTTTAACTAAAGGATACGTTCCAAAGGGTGCAGACGTAGGAGATGGAAATGAGTGCTTAATTGACACAAGGATTACTTTCAGTGACAAACCTACTGAGGTACTTAAAATATTATCAAACGGTTTTCAAGTTTTATCAACGACTGTTAATGACACCCCATTTAATTTTAAAGACAGTGCGAACTATACATTAACTCTTTTAGACGTTTCGAGGAAATTAGGGATAACAAATGCTGACAGTGTAGAATTGACAGAGTTAGCACAAGTTATTCTATCAACAGGAGCAGGACCAAAAGGAACATTTCTTAAAGGACAAACAAATCAAATTATTGTTGACACAGTAAGGTATTCTACAAAGGACAGATAACTACGCCCAACATGGGGTTCCTATGTATATAGGCCTTAGAGAGATTGTATGGTAAATTTATTATTTTCTTTTGAAAGCAGAAGATAAATGAGGTTTTGATTTTCACTTACCTCCTGCCTTCGCCAGATTTTTGTTGGGCATATTAAAGTTATTTTACTCCCCGCAATTACACAAGATTTTTCCTGCTATTGCAGACCAGTATTATCCATTACCA
>JBGARY010000028.1:0-45648 GCA_044229985.1 Chitinophagaceae bacterium | reverse complement strand
AATGAACAGAAATCTATCCTCGCTGCAGATGGAACTGCTGATAACCGGTTCACCCCAACAAATGATGACGAGATCAACTTTTTTATAACGCAAAGCCTTGTAAAGAAGGTGGATGCACTGCAATATCTCATCGAAACGGATAGCATACTTGATCATCGGTTAAAAGTAAACTACCTCTCAGGCTTGGAATATGTGCTTAAATATTTTAAGCAAAACTGGAAAGTAAAATCTGACAAAAAAGTAAACCCGGCGAGCCTGCCGATAATTATAAATGCTTATGAACTGGCAATGCTGAGAGACAGAAAAGGGGAGTCGCTTGAGCCGGTAATAAGTCCTTTAAGCTATGATGCAGGCAGTAATGTGCTGGTTCACATCTTTGAAAAAAACCCGGGATATCAGCAGGCCAAAAACAAATTGGTACTTAAGTATTGCATCCTTCACCCGGATAAGGCATTAGCTACACTTCGGGATAATCCCAATATGCCATTTGCAGATAGTTTGGTTAGGGCACTGGATAAAAGGAAATATGCACGGCAATTGTATGATTTCTCACAGGCCAATAATCACCTCGGTTATGTGATCAGGAATATAACTGATGATGTATTCATCAAAACCATTGTAAAAATGGCCCGCAGCAGAAGCGGACAGCAATATTTCCCTTTCCTGGATAATATTGTCAGTGGTAAAATGACCATTGAAGACATTGATGCTGTCAAAGATGATTCACTGAAGTATTATAAGCTGCTGGTAAGAACACAAATGGATTATGTGGCAAGGGCTATTGAAAAAGATACGGCATTTGAATACAAATCACTTACTGACAGGTTGGAGAAAAAAGCAAGAGAGGATTTTGTGAATGTGATCAATGGCCTGCACAACGAAGGCGCTGAAGTTCGCTTCAGGTCTATACAGCCACTTTCGGCAGAAGAACTCTATTATCTCGCTGTTTCATCAGACGGTTCTATATACACCTCCAGTTTTGTAAAGGGTGTGTATCCTTTGATGATGAAGAAGATCAATAACAGGGGGGACTCGTTATTGATGCAGCTGAAGTTTGATAAGTACAGGAAGTTCATCAAAATGTCAGCCGGATACAATACACTGGGCAATTTCTTAAGCTCATTCCCTAAAACAGATGATGCAGCCAGCCTGATGAGGGCTTTTGTAAGTAATCTTGAAAAATCGGATGGCCTGGAAGATGGCGTAGATGTAGCAGACTCTTATGCCAGCATTGCAGAAACAATAAAACCTCTTGCCGAAGAGATGCTGGCCAATGTGGAAAGGAATTATGAGCGAAACAAAGCAGCGGGCAACAAGAAAGGCCTTGCGATTTATAACATACTTCAGAAGTTGTTCCTTTCGGCAGATTCTACCAAAAAGATAGATCTGACCAAAGAATTGGGAATACCGCCTGTGTATGAAGTGCCTTTTAACACAATGGTCAACGATAGTGGCAGGGTGATCATGCAGGTGTTTTTTTATGGCGATAAAGACGGGCAAGGAATTTTTGTGGGATTTCAGAACATGTACGGAAATACTAACTGGAAAATTGACCGCAGCAATCCGCAATGGATTACGATAACTTCTGTAAAGGGAAGACCAGTTACCATTTTTGCCAATCGTCCATTGCCGGAAGAAACGGGTGAAGACGAAAAAGCCCAGCAAGCCCTTGGAGAATACCTGGAGAAAAATAAATTATATCCAACCATCACTATCCACCGTGGCCATAGTTATTATGCCCCTTATACAATTGCCCAGATGTTTCCCACATCAAAAATTGTTTTCTTAGGATCATGCGGAGGATACCACCTGGTACATGATGTGTTGGCAAAGGCTACGGATGCCCATATCATTGCCTCCAAACAAATTGGAGCTACTGAGGTTAACCGCCCGTTCTTTCAGTTACTGACAGAAAAAGTAAGAAACGGAAACAATATTGACTGGATACCATTCTGGAAGGAACTGGACAAAATGGTAGCTGCTAAAGAGTTTGAAGATTATATACCTCCTTACAAGAATCTCGGTGCTTTGTTTATCAAAGCTTATAAGATTGCAATGGGCGAGGAAGAAGAAAAGAAAGGATTTTAATCATTCCCTTCTGGTTATTTTTGCCCCTTCATTAACTGTTTATTTTGTCAGAAAATAAGAAAAGTTTTTTCGACTTTGCGTTGTTGCGAAGGGTGTTTGGGTATGCGGCGCCCTATAAAAAGAAATTCTACCTGTCTGTAGTGCTGGCTATCCTTTTGGCGATGATTACACCTGTCCGGCCCATGCTGATACAAATGACGGTGAATAAGTATATCGCCAATTCACTGGCAGATATGGTAGTGAAGGTTACCCTGATTCAAATCGGGCTGATTTTGGTAGAAACAGCCATGCGGTTTCTGTTTTCGCTGACCACAGCGGTATTGGGCCAGTCGGTGGTAAAGGATATGCGTATAGCTACGTATAAAAAAATTCTTAACCTGAACCTTTCACAGTTTGACAGAACACCAATCGGTACTCTTACCACCAGAACTATCAACGATATTGAATCAATCAACGATATTTTTTCTGACGGTCTTGTCCCCATCATAGCGGATCTTCTTTCCATTGTATGTGTGCTGGTTTTTATGTTCTGGTCCGACTGGCAGTTGACATTGATAGCACTTATTCCTTTTCCCATCATGCTGATTGCCACTTATTATTTTAAAGAAAGTATCAACAAGTCTTTTTTTAGAGTGAGAAATGCTGTGGCCAATCTGAATGCTTTTGTGCAGGAACACCTTACAGGTATGTCGGTGGTACAGGCTTTTGCTGCAGAAAAAAGAGAGTTTGAGAAGTTTAAAAACATCAACAAAGAACACCGGAATGCAAATATTAAAGCCATTTTCGCCTATTCTGTTTTTTTTCCTGTTGTAGAGATTGTATTGGCTTTATCCATCGGCCTGATTGTCTGGTATGGTGCCGGGGAAAGGGCAGAGGCTGGTACTATCATCTCCTTTATACTTTGCCTGAACCTTTTGTTTCGTCCGCTTCGTGTTATTGCAGATAAATTCAATGTGCTGCAGATGGGTATCATTGCCAGTGAAAGAGTGTTTAAGGTATTGGATAATGAAGACTTTGCTGACAATAATGGAACCCATGCCCCTGCACAAGTAAAGGGAGCCATTGAGTTTGATAAAGTTTGGTTTGCCTATAACGAGGATAATTATGTACTGAAAGATGTGTCTTTCAAAGCGAATCCCGGTGAAACGATTGCTATTGTCGGTCATACGGGAAGTGGCAAAACCACCATTATCAGCCTGCTAAACAGATTGTATCATATCCAGAAAGGCGCCATTAAAATTGATGATGTTAGTATTGAGGAGTTTGAACTGGATTGCCTTCGTAAAAATATCGGGGTGGTGTTGCAGGATGTTTTTTTGTTCTCGGGATCCGTTATGGACAATATTACTTTGCGAAACCCTGAAATAACCAGTGAGAAGGTGATGGAGGCAGCAAAACTGATAGATATGCATGAATTTATCATGCGGCTACCGGGAGGATACGATTTTAATGTGATGGAAAGAGGAGCTACCCTCTCCCTCGGACAACGGCAATTGCTGTCTTTTATCAGGGCTATGTTGTACAACCCATCTGTATTGATACTGGATGAAGCAACGTCATCCGTCGATACAGAAAGCGAACAACTGATTCAACATGCCATTGATACCTTAATTAAAGGAAGGACCTCGATCATTATTGCTCATCGCCTGTCAACCATCCGGAAGGCGAATAAAATCATATTGCTGGACAAAGGGAAAGTGCTGGAAACCGGCACTCATGATGAGCTGTTGAAAAAGGGCGGTTTTTATGCTCAATTATACAGTATGCAGTTTGAATCAAAATCAGCAGTAACCGATTGATTAGAAGGAAGTCATTTCTCTGATAATCAGAATAGTTGGATGGGTAAAATCGGTCAAATGATTGTACTAAAAATGATTTTACCTGAAATCCTCAAATTCCTCTGCTTTGGGGCTTGTTTTTGATACCCCACCCTTATCTTTGCGCCAAATTTCGGGATAGGTATGTTAGTACGGCGTTTCAAATCCTTTACTGTAGCGGTTTTCAGCCTTTTTTTATTGTTTTTTTCCATTCCGGTCTTAGCCCAGCATGAGGGGGGAGGTGACACTACCCATCAGCAAGGGGTACATGAGGCAACCGGTCATGAAGGAGATAAAAAAGAAAAGCTGAACATAGGGGAAGTGATATTTGAACATGTGCTGGATGGCCATGAATTTCATTTTTTTGGAAAATCTATCCCGCTGCCTGTAATACTTTATTCACCTCAGAAAGGATTTACCTCATTTATGTCTTCAGCTTTCCATCATGGAGAGCATGCCCACGAGGGGTATATGATCCTGACCTCACATAACATTGAAAAGCTGGGACTTGATCCTAAAAAATTCAAGTCAGAACAGATCATTGCTGTAGATGCAACTGGTAAATATGATCCTTCTGTAAAAGTGTATGATTTTTCCCTTACCCGCAACGTAGTACAAATGACGCTGGCGCTGATCATATTTGTATGGATCATGCTTAGAATTGCCAAAAGGTATAAATCAGGGGTAGGGGTTACTTCTGCACCCCAAGGGTCACAAAGCCTGCTGGAGCCTGTTATCACTTTTGTAAGAGATGAAGTGGCAAAGCCTAACCTGGGTCATAAGTATGAAAAGTATCTGCCCTACCTGCTGACAGTTTTCTTTTTCATTCTCATCAATAACATCTTTGGCCTGATACCGGGCTCTGCCAACGTAACGGGTAATATTGCCTTTACGGCTGTGTTGGGTTTGATTTCTTTTGTGGTGATCCTGTTCAGTTCCAACAGTCATTATTGGGGTCACATTTTTAACCCTCCGGGAGTGCCTTTTGGTGTTAAACTGATCCTGGTGCCGGTAGAGTTCCTGAGTGTATTTATAAAGCCCTTCGCCCTTATTATACGTCTTTTTGCCAATATGGTGGCCGGGCATATTATTATCATCTGTTTGATTTCGCTGATTTTCATTTTCGGTCAGTTGAACCCGGTTGCCGGTTGGGGAGCCTCTCCATTGTCAATTGGGTTTACTGTATTTATATATATGATCGAAGTACTGGTGGCATTCCTGCAGGCATTCATCTTTACAATGTTAACTGCAGTATTTATCGGCCAGGCCTTTGAAGGAGAACATCATGATGAGGCACATGCGGCTCATCACTAAAACTGTATTTTTTAACTATCAATAATAACAAACATGGATTTACTGAACGTAATTCTGTTGGAAGCCACAGCTAATGCAGGTGGTGCAATTGGTGCAGGTCTTGCTGCTATCGGTGCCGGTATCGGTATCGGTCAGATCGGAAAAGGTGCTGTAGAAGCCATTGCCCGTCAGCCGGAAGCGTCTAACGACATCCGTGCTAACATGATCCTGACAGCTGCCCTTGTAGAAGGTGCTGCACTGTTTGCGATCATCGTAGGCTTCCTTGCAATGGTATTATAATCATTGCCACAACTATTTACTGCATCCAATGCACAGGGCGGCGGATGCAGTATTTACAACTAAACTCAACAACAGAACAGATAAACAATGGAACTTCTTCTCCCTAAACTTGGATTACTGGCCTGGACCTTACTGGCCTTCCTGATTGTGTTCTTTATCTTAAAGAAGTTTGCATGGCCTGCAATCATCAAAGGATTGAAAGACCGTGAAAACAGCATTGCTGATTCGCTGGCAACTGCGCAAAAGGTAAAGGAAGAAATGGCGCAAATGAAGAGTGAAAACGAAGCTTTGCTGGCAAAGGCCCGTGAAGAAAGAGCTCAATTGCTGAAAGAGGCAAGGGAAACCAAAGACCGCATCATCAGCGAAGCAAAAGAGCAGGCAAAAGCTGAAGCCGGAAAGATAGTGACAGAAGCGCAGGCGGCTATCAATGCACAAAAAATGGCTGCATTGACAGAAGTAAAGAACCAGGTTGGTAAACTGGTGATTGAAGTAAGTGAAAAAGTGCTGAGGAAGGAACTGGCCAATAAAGAGGCACAGGAAGCACACATCAAAGGATTGGTGGACGAAGTAAAACTGAACTAATAAAAAACTGAGATGCAGAACCCTCGTTTAGCAACCAGGTACGCAAAATCACTGATTGACCTCGCCATTGAAAAAGGTCAGTTGGAACAGGTATTTGCAGATATGCAATGGCTGCAGGCTGTTTGTAAAAGCAACCGTGATTTTGTAAACCTGCTGCGTAGCCCTATTATCCGGAATGATATAAAGAAAAAGATCATTACCGCTGTAACAACAGGAAAAGTAAGTGAACTTACTGCTGCTTTCAACAACCTGCTTGTTACAAAGAACAGGGAGAAAAACCTGCCCGAGATCGTTAATGCGTTCATCACTTCATATAAAGCATATAAGAACATTCAAACCATACACCTTACCACGGCAACACCTGTAAGCGATACGGTAAAACAGGCAATTGTTAACCAGGTAAAAAAGTCCGGTGGCTTTGAGAATGTGGAGATGGAAGAAAAGATCAACCCGGACATCATTGGAGGCTTTGTATTGCAGATTGGCGACAAACTTGTGGATGCAAGTATTGCCTACGATTTAAAGGCAATCGCCAACCAGTTTAAGAACAATGATTTCATTTATAAGATCAGGTAATTTTTAAAAAGATAAACAGAAATATATGGCAGAGATTAAACCAGATGAAATATCAGCGATACTGCGCCAGCAGTTGAGCAATTTTAACGCCAGTGCAGACCTTGAAGAAGTGGGTACCGTATTACAGGTGGGTGATGGTATTGCCCGGGTTTACGGCTTGGGTAATGTTCGTTATGGTGAACTGGTAGAATTTGAAAATGGTGTAAGAGCTATCGCACTGAACCTGGAAGAAGATAATGTAGGTGTGGTATTGATGGGAGAAAGCGGTGAAATTAAGGAAGGAGCCAAAGTAAAGCGTACCGGACAGATTGCCTCTATTAAAGTAGGTGAAGGAATGGTAGGCCGTGTGGTGAATACCCTTGGTGAACCTATTGATGGTAAAGGCCCTATCACTGGCGAACGTTATGAAATGCCACTGGAACGTAAAGCCCCCGGCGTTATCTTCCGTGAACCGGTAAAAGAACCGCTTCAAACTGGTATCAAGGCCATTGATGCGATGATTCCTATCGGCCGTGGCCAAAGGGAGCTGGTGATCGGTGACCGTCAGACTGGTAAGACCGCCATTTGTCTTGATACGATCATCAACCAAAAAGAATTTTACAAAGCAGGAAAACCTGTTTATTGTATATATGTAGCTATCGGACAAAAAGCTTCTACCATTGCAGGTGTGATGAAAACTTTGCAGGATAATGGTGCAATGGATTATACCATCATTGTGGCGGCTTCTGCATCTGATCCTGCTCCATTACAGTTTTATGCTCCTTTTGCCGGTGCTGCGATTGGTGAATTCTTCCGTGATACCGGCCGCCCTGCGCTGATCATTTATGATGATTTGTCAAAGCAGGCGGTGGCTTACCGTGAAGTATCACTGTTGCTGCGTCGTCCTCCTGGTCGTGAAGCTTACCCTGGTGATGTATTCTACCTGCATAGCCGTTTGCTGGAAAGAGCTGCCAAGGTTATTAGTGATGATAATGTAGCGAAGAATATGAATGATGTTCCTGACAGCATCAAACATATGATCAAAGGCGGTGGATCATTAACAGCGCTGCCCATCATCGAGACACAGGCGGGTGACGTATCAGCTTACATTCCTACTAACGTAATCTCTATTACAGACGGTCAGATATTCCTGGAAACAAACCTGTTCTTGTCAGGTATCCGCCCGGCTATCAACGTAGGTATTTCTGTAAGCCGTGTAGGTGGTAATGCACAGATCAAGTCAATGAAAAAAGTGGCTGGTACGCTGAAACTTGACCAGGCCCTCTATCGTGAGCTGGAAGCCTTCTCTAAATTTGGTGGTGACTTGGATGCTGCCACAAAGAATGTAATTGATAAAGGTGCCCGCAACGTTGAAATTTTGAAGCAGCCTCAGTACTCACCTTTTTCTGTGGAAAAACAGGTAGCAATCATTTACCTTGGAACAAACGGATTGCTGAAAGACGTACCGGTGAAAAGGGTAAAAGAGTTTGAAGAGCACTTCCTGATGGAAATGGAAAACAAGCTACCGGAAGTGGTGGCCGAGTTCAAGAAAGGTAATTTGCCTGAAGAGGGAATCAAGAAAATGGTGGACCTGGCCAATGGGTTGATACCACAGTATAAATAACCTATTCAAGATTTTTATCGTAAAATCCTGCCAATCGGCAGGATTTTTTTATGAATATATCTAACCATATGGTATTGATTATCATCGACAATCGTAAAAATACTACAGAAAATACGGTATTTTTTGCGAAAAAATTCGTGAAAAACTTGCAAGTAAAAAAACTGCGTATTATGTTTGTCCTCGAATCGAACAAATCCTAAGAAAACAACGAAATCCGACCCCTGAAACTAACTACTCTCACTAAGGGATATTACTCCCGGCAGTTTCAAATCTATTATCGGGTTTCATTGCAAGCGAAGGAAAAGTTCGATACCGTACCAAGTTAATCTAGAACCCTAAAGCGAAAGCAATGAAAACAACTTTACCTTCTTTTAGAAACCTGGCTGTAATAGTGCTGATAGTTTCTTCTTTTTCTTTCTCCTCTGTAGTTGCACAAACCAACCAAGAGTTAATATTTAAAAACTCAACCCGTATCTCCGGTTCAAATGGAGCAAATGGTGCAGTTTATAGATTTCCTTTGATTAACAGCACACATGATGCCCTGGTGAAGATCGCCGGCAGATCACATTCAGATGTAAAGCTGAATAGTATTGACCAAAGTTCAAGTGGTTATAATAACGCCTTTCAGCCCCAGGTAGAATATGATGGTAACACAAGTAACATTTCCTGGTGGATGGAGTTTGAGATTACATTTGTGACTACTAATACTCAAACACTTCAGACCATTCCCGGTTTCAAAGCCACTGCTATTGATATTGATGGTGATAACAGTACATTAAACGAATGGGTTTCTTTTTATTCATTGAATTCCTATACAGTAGAAACCAATTCAGCTATAACTGTATCAGATGTTAATGACAATCTTGCTGGCAATTTGTTAACAGCAGGTAAAAGATTTGAAGGTTCAAAGAATCTTTATACACTTGGTGTTGACACTTCTGAAACAAGTGTTATGACGACTGTAACTTATACTACTACTAATATCATTAAGCTGAGAGTTGGCGGTACAAAGACTGCAAACTCAAGTATGACCAACAGGATGTATTCTATTTGGTTTAAAAACTTCACTTATATAGCACCTATCACTCTTCCAATTAAGTTGTCTGCTTTCAATGCAGTATTGAATAATAACTCAAAAAGAGTTGATCTTAGCTGGACCACAGAGTATGAGAAGAATGTAAGTCACTTTATCGTTGAAAGAAGTACTGATGGTGTTAATTACTCTGATGCGGGAATGATATTCGCTTATGGTAATACAACTGATTCGAAGAATTACACTATGCATGACAATATTTCAAATCTTCAGGCTACTGTAATATACTACAGGCTCCGCTCAGTGGATATTGATGGCAAGAATGAATTGTCTAATATCAGGGTAATACGAATTGGTAAAGGCTCTGAGAATAACATTTCAATCCTTACCTACCCAAATCCGGTAACCAATGACCTTAGAATTACAGTACCTGCAAACTGGCAAAATAAAAAGGCTGTCTATGAAATATTCAGTGCTAATGGACAGGTTGCCAAGAGAATTGAAACAGGAAACAGCAGTCAAACTGAGACTGTCAATGTAAGTAATCTTGCTCCTGGCTTTTATCTGGTAAAAGTTAGCTGTAACAATGAAACTGCTCAACAAAGGATTGTAAAACAATAACTTATTTTTTATTCTGGACGGTAAGTCGCCCCCTTTCCAGGGGGCGGCTTTATTTAAAAATATTTTGGTTTATAATATAAACTACTTTATGTTTGTGCCTCAAAACACTTATTTGCTATGAGAGTAATGAAAAAAGCCAGTGCAATGTTTGTTGTCTTGCTGTTGTGTCAAGCGGTAAATGCACAGGTGGTAGTAAAAGGAACTGTCAAGGATAATAAGGCTAATCCCATTGCAGGAGCAAGTATTTCAATAAAAGACAGCTATGATGGCGCAACTTCTGATTCATCTGGCCGCTATTCTTTTAAAACATTTGAAAAAGGGGCACAGGTGCTTGTGATTTCTTTTATTGGGTATAAATCTTATGAACAGCAGATCAAATTGGAAAACGGACCCATCACAATTGATGCGGTATTAAAACAAGAGGTTACTGAGTTAACAGCTGTTGTACTTTCCGCAGGAACATTTGAAGCAAGCGATCGGAAAAGAGCAGCAGCTGTTTTAGACCCTATTGACATAGTTACCACTGCCAGTGCCAATGGCGATATTACCGGTGCATTGAAAACACTGCCCGGTGCGCAACAAGTAGGCGAAAGTGAAGGACTTTTCGTGAGAGGCGGTACCGCTGCTGAAACAAAAACATTTATTGATGGTACCCTGGTAAATAATTTTTTCTTTACCAGTGTACCTAATATTGCGCAGTTTGGCCGCTTTTCACCCTTCCTCTTTAAAGGAACAGTGTTTAGTACCGGAGGGTATTCTGCTCTGTACGGCCAGGCACTTTCGTCGGCCTTGATTCTTGAATCTATTGATTTGCCTGATCAGTCATCAGCCAACCTTGGATTTTCAGTGATAGGTATCAACGGCGGCTATCAGCATTTGGCAAAAAATAAAATGTCTTCATGGGGAGGTAGTTACAGTTATACCAACCTGGCACCTGCTTTTGCCATCATTAAACAACGACAAGATTATTCAACAGCACCAGCTTATCATGGAGGGGATGCCAACTTTCGCATCAAAACCTCAAAGACAGGCATGCTGAAATACTATGGCTATTATAGTAACAACAAACTTGCTTTTACAACCAATAGCATTGACTCTCTCGGATACCTTGACAAGTTTAAGATTCATAATACCAATATGTATCATAACCTGTCATGGAAAGAAAACCTGCCAAACAAGTGGAAGATTTTTTTGGGGACATCTTACACGAATAATACTGATGACATTGATGCCGGAATGCAGAATACCAGCAAGAACGATGTTCTTCTGTCAGGCCTCGAATTCAAAAAATTTGGAGTGAATAATGAAGGAAACTATATCAACGGTAAACTTGTATTGGAGAAAAAACTCAAGGGGTTAAGTGCTTTTCGCTTCGGATCAGAGTATAATTCCAGTAACGATAAAGTCGTGTATACTGCTTATGACGGGAACAAGTATCCGACAACTTTAAAGGAACAAATTAAATCTCTTTTTGCAGAAGGTGATATTTATGCTACCAATGACCTTGCCGTAAAAGCCGGTCTGCGGTTTGAGCATTCATCATTATTAGATAAGGCGAACATAGCGCCCCGCTTATCACTGGCTTATAAACTAGGAAAAGGAATGCAGGCATCATTGGCCTACGGCATATTTTACCAGAATCCCGAACGCAGGTACCTGCCTTCTCCAAATGAGCTGGTATTTATGAAAGCCACTCATTATATTGCCCAGTTTCAACGGTCGCTGAACCAGCAAACACTAAGAGCGGAGCTTTACTATAAAAAATATGATAATCTCATAAAGACAGCAGTAGTTGGCTTCACCGAAGCGGCGATCAATAATAACGGATTTGGTGATGCTAAAGGATTTGAGCTGTTCTGGAGAGATAAAAAGACCATCAAAAACTTTGACTACTGGATTTCTTATTCTTTCCTTGATACCGAAAGGGATTTCCTCAATTTTCCCTTTGCTATTACGCCAAACTTTGCCGCAAAACATACGGCTTCATTGGTAACGAAGAAGTTTGTACAGAAATTGAAAATGAACTTCAACGCATCTTATAATTACAGCAGCGGAAGACCTTATTATAATATCGGGTTTGACGGAACGAATTATAAATTTAATGACAGAGGTACTGTACCGGATTTTCATAATGTGAGTTTTGCTATTAATTACCTGCCGAAAATTGGTAAGACAGATGCAAAATCATTTGCAGTATATGTATTGCAGGTAAGTAATATTTTCAACCTGAAACAAACTTTTGGTTACCAGTATTCCTACAATGGATACAGGAAAGAAGCAATTGTGCCTACATCAAGGATGTTTGTGTATATAGGAGCTTTTATCAGTTTTGGTGTTGACAGGAGTGAAGAAGTAATCAACAACAGTCTATAATCTTTAAAAATATGAACAACAATTCAAGCACCCCCGAAGGAAAAGATCCTCAATTGTGGGAGATAGCCAAAAAAAGAGCTGGCTTTAAATCACATTTTTATACCTACCTGGTCATTAATGCTTTTTTATGGGTCATATGGTTTTTCCGTCATGGAAGTACATATGAATGGAATGGAATGCCCTGGCCGTTGTGGGTTACTATGGGATGGGGTATAGGATTGGTCTTTAATTACCTGGACGCTTATGTTTACCCGAAATCCAATGCGGTAGACAAGGAATATGAAAAGTTGAAAAATCAGAATAAATAACATTAATCATCTAATATTTTAGCGTTTATGAAAAAGTTACTATTCTCACTGGCAGCAACAATATTAATGCTGACAGTTTATGGACAGCCATCTGATAAGTTTACAAGAGCTATGGAGGCACTGGTTCCGGCAGTAGATACTACAAGGTCGGTAGATGGGCTTACTGAACTCGCCAATTCTTTCGAAAGGATTGCTAATGCAGAGAAAACTCAATGGTTGCCTTTTTATTATGCTGCACTATGTCACATCAATAAAGCCAATATGCTATATGCGGCACAGCAGATGGACCAGATTGATCCTTTGATGGATAAGGCGGAACCGCTGCTGATGAAAGCAGAAGAACTGGAAAAAAATAATGCAGAGATATTTTGCCTTAAAAAGATGTTCAATACGGGTAAGATGATGGCAGACCCGATGAACAGGTTTGTTACATTTGGAACCGCTGCAGCTACTGCTTTAGAAACAGCCAAAGGTTTAAACCCGAATAATCCAAGAGTTTACCTGCTCGAAGGAATTGATAAGTTCTATACACCGGAACAATTCGGCGGTAGCAAAACTGAGGCAAAATCTCTTTTTGAAGAGGCATTAAAAAAGTATGAAATATTTAAACCGGCCAGCAGCATTCATCCCTCATGGGGATTAAACCAGGTGAAATATTTTCTTACTCAGCAGTAATCTTTTTTGTTACAAATTAATATTATGCCAGAAGAAAAATTTACCCCTGAACAAAGCCTTGAGCTTATTGGCCAAATGATCAACAAAGCCAAAAATAAGTTTGGTGAGAACGGGCATTTATACCTTTTGTGGGGCTGGGCTATATTGGCTTGCAGCCTTGCCCAGTTTATACTTGCTTACTATGTTAAATGGGAGCATCATTATATGGTCTGGTTTTTAACCTGGTTGGTATTTATCTACCAGATGATTTACCTGGCAAGGCAAAAGAAAAGAGAAAAGGTAAAGACATATACTGATGATATTATTAAAATTGTCTGGATCACATTTGTCGTATTGATGTTTCTTTTTGGATTCCTTTTTGGCAAGTTGATGGGAGAAGAATACTATAAGTTCTTTAATCCGGGTATTTTGGCCTTGTATGGTATGCCAACAGTATTATCGGGGGCGATTTTAAAATTCAGGCCATTGGTCATTGGAGGTATCTTTTGCTGGATACTATCCATTATTTCAACCTATATTCCCTTTCAATATCAGTTATTGTTACTTTCAGCAGCCGTTATTGCTGCATGGATCATTCCGGGTTATTTAATGCGGAAAAGGTTTAAACAAAACAATTAGTTTAATTATGGATTCCAATAAGCCACTGACGGAAAAAGAAAGCCTGGAACTCATCACCAGTATGCTCAACAAGGCAAAGCAGTCATATCATGATAGTGGTATCGGGCCTATCATGTGGGGAAGTGTCATCACTTTTTGTTCACTCATAACATGGGCAAGGTTCAAATTCGGATTTGATATTCCTTTTGATATTTGGTTGCTGACATTGCTGGCAATAATACCACAGGTTTTTATCTCAATTAAAGAAAACCGGGCAAAAAAGGCCAGAACATATAATGACATTGCCATGGATTATACCTGGCTGGCATTTGGGGTATCTATTTTTCTGTTAATACATGCTAATACGGGGATCAGCAAGGGATTTGAGAAAGATTTTGGTGATTACTTTAAATCATCAGGGTTCCGTTTTTATGATTATACCACATCATTGTTTTTAATTATATACGGTATACCCACATTCATCTCAGGCGGAATCATGAAGTTCAGACCAATGATTTTTGGAGGAATTCTATGTTGGATATGCAGCATAGTTGCTGTATACACTCCGCCACTTACTGATTTGCTGTTGATGGCAGCATCTGCATTTTTCGCCTGGTTTATTCCGGGTTTGATCATCCGTAGACGCTATTTAAAACTCAGGCTACAGGGAAATGTTTAAAGAGCTTGATCCGATATTACATTCCCAGCTACGGTTGGCGGTTATGTCCTTACTAATAGGTGTAAAGGAAGCCGAGTTTACTTTTTTGAAAGAAAAAACCGGGGCCACTGCCGGTAACCTTAGTGTACAAATACAAAAATTAAAAGATGCAGGTTATATTGAAGTGATAAAGCAGTTCAAGGATAATTACCCTCAAACTATTTGCAAGATTACAGCACAGGGTATCCGTGCTTTCGAAGAATATGTAAAGAATTTGCAGTCTTACCTGGGGAAATAAAAAAGCCCTTTAGACAAAGGGCTTTTAGCGATTGGTACGCTTAAGTGTATGAAAACAGATGTATGATTCTATAATTATTAATATTTCTTTGGCCTGATGGGCTGTAAGACCAATTGAGGTTGCTGTTTCTTTTGACTGGATCTTATCATATTTTCCAATGATTTTTTGATCCGGCTATATTCTTCTTTTATTACTTTTTTCAAACTACCCGCCATAACATAAATTTTTAGTTTTTACTTCTGTCAGTATCTATTTCCACTGAAGGAGAGTATACAGACTGCTTGTCTTTACTTATCAGGAGGACACGGTATACACACTTTCCGTTGCCTGCTTTTTCGTAAAACTGGTAATTTTCTTTATCAGACTTTTCAGAGCTGAAAACCAAGGCAGCTACTTTAAACGTGTTGCCATCAGTGCTTTTTTCGACCAGGAACTGATCAGCTTTTTCATTTTGGCCAACCTGCCAGTCAAGAATCACTTTATGGTTGCGGACAGATCCGGTTATGCTGATAATATTTACCGGTCTAGTATTTTGTATGGCCGTTCCTGAAAGGGGTGATAAGCTTGCAAAAGGGGTGTTGTCTGCTGTGACAGGAGAGGGGTGATAACCAAGCCTCAACGCCAAGATGGTGATTAATGCAATAAATTTTGTCATTTCTTAGGGTTTTGTCCCGAACCGGATCGGGATTCAATTACAAAATGCCCACAGAAATATTGGATGTTTGCTTCGGTATAAGACCAGATTATTACCTGAAACACCTGCGGTACCCAATAAAGTAAATGGTGGATGATGGTACGGATGTTTATCGTAGTTTTACGAGGGTATATGTGGTTTTCCGAATCAAAAACAAACCTAATACCCTACCCCGGAAAATGCAAGTATATTTTAAAAAATATTTTTCATAAGTTATATATCATTGTAAAACAATAAACAATTCTTCTTTAAAGCGGTTACTATTCAGCGATGAGTCTAATAATTGAGGTTAAAAGCCTCTGTAAGCAATTCGGGGATTTTAGGGCAGTTGATGACCTTTCCTTTACAGTAGAGGCGGGCCAGGTTTATGGTTTTTTGGGCCAGAATGGGGCTGGTAAGTCTACCACAATCCGAATGCTGCTTACATTGATAAAACCCACCTCCGGAGCAATTGAAGTTTTTGGGATGAACCTGGAGAAACATCGTAAAGAAATTCTTCGGCAAACAGGAGCGGTTATTGAGCGGCCCGACCTTTATAAATACCTGACAGCATTGGAGAACCTTCGGATTTTTGCGGCCATGAGTGGATGCAGGATACCGGAAAGAAAACTAATGGATCAGTTAGAGATGGTCGGTCTGGCAGAAAGAGCTCATAGCAAGGTAAAAACATACTCACAGGGAATGAAACAGCGATTAGGGATAGCAACGGCGCTGGTTCATGACCCGCAACTGATCATCCTGGATGAGCCTACCAACGGGCTTGATCCGCAAGGGATAGCTGATATAAGAAACCTTATTATTAGGTTGAGCAAAGAGATGAAGAAGACGCTTGTCATCTCATCTCACCTGCTGAGCGAAATGGAATTGATTGCAGATTCCATGCTGATCATTGACAAAGGGAAAAAATTGGTGGAGGGAATGGTGAGTGATCTTTTCAATCCTTCTGAAACGATTGTTGAATTACAAACGACTAATGACGAATTATCCCTTCAGCAAATAAAGGACTCTGTTTTTGCAGGATACCTTAAGGGATTAAGGAATGACTGTATCCTTTTACAAATGCATAAGAATGATATCCCTGCTGCGATGAAGTCATTAATGGATATGGGTATTCCTATCATTTCTTTTAACTCGAGGTATTCGCTGGAAGATTATTTTTTATCCCTAACTACCGGAAATCTGTATGTGGAAACTGCTGCAAATTGAATTATTTAAGATTTTCAAAAGGCCAAGGACCTATATTGCTTTTGGAGCCATTGCCGCAATCGTATTCCTTATACAGGTAGCCCTGAAATTTGATGGCAAATCATATATAGATCTTTTACTGAGTAACCTTGACGGCTCATTTGAAATGGATGATGAGTTCAAGTCCAAAATGCTGAACGGCTACCTTATTTGTTTTGTTATACTGAATACCTTGCTGATACAAATGCCATTACTGGTGGCATTGATAGCCGGTGATTCTATTGCAGGCGAGGCGAATATGGGAACACTCCGGTTGTCGCTTACCAAACCGGTCAGCAGAACGGAGTATATGTTTGTTAAGTTTATGGCTTCAGTAATTTATACAGTGGCATTGCTTGTATGGATGGCCTTGCTGGCCTTATTAGGAAGTATCCTGATTTTTGGTGTGAATGATATGGTGATACTGAGATCAAGAGGATTGGAAGTGATTGAGAGTTTTGATATCTGGTGGAGATATGTAGCAGCTTTTGGTTATGCAGCAGTTGCACTTACCACTGTATCTGCGTTGGCTTTTCTGCTGAGTGTTTTTGCCGAAAACTCTATCGGGCCAATTATTGCCACTATGAGTATAGTTATTGTTTTTACGATACTTTCAGAGATGAATATTCCCATTTATGACAGAACAGTGAAGCCCTATTTGTTTACTTCCCATATGGTGGCATGGAAAGGTTTTTTTTATATGAAATCAAATGCGGAGGGGGCAACAATAACCGGCAGTGTGGAAAACCTGCCAGCGATTTTACGTAGTCTTATGATTTTAATAATATACATAGGGTTGTTTTTTAGTTCTGCCGTATGGATATTCCGGAAAAAAGATATTTTGACCTAATCGATTATATGAAGAAGATTTTGTTTGCATTATTCTTATTGAACAGCATTTTGCTTTCGGCCCAAACCGCAGAAGAGATCATTGGAAAAGTGAAGGCTAAACTGGACAAGGTGAATGATTATGAAGCTAACGGAAAAATGAAAACCAATGTAATTTTCATTAAGGCCCCCGTGGCTAATGTAAAAGTATATTACAAGAAACCGAATAAACTTCGCATCAATAATGAGAATGGTATTTCATTCATACCCAAAGGTTCGGTAAATATTAACCTGAGTAATATCTTTATCAATACAACGGGGTTTGATATGATCGATATGGGAAAAGAAGCAGGTACCAATCTCCGGATCATTAAGCTCTTACCGAAAGATGAAAATGCAGATGTTGTTTTATCTACTGTTTATATTGATGAGACATTGTCATTGATAAAAAAGGCAAAAACAACTACAAAGGAAAATGGTACTTATGAACTGGAAATGACCTATGGTAAGTATTCTGGTTATGGTTTGGCAGATAAGGTGGTATTCTCTTTCAATACTAAAGACTACAAGTTGCCAAAGGGGATCACTTTTGATTATGATGACGGAACCAGGCGGCAGGAATCACCGGATAAGCTGAAAAATAAAAAAGGGAAGGTTGAAATTTCCTATTCCAGTTATACCATTAATAAAGGGGTGCCTGATACCGTCTTTCGCTGATCATAATCCCTCTTCAATCTTCAATAACCTCATCTTTGGCATTGGCAAGGATAGATTGTGTCATCTTTCTCAGCGGATTTTTCCTGCTTTCGGCGTAACCATTTCTTCTGTTGATGATATCAATGCATTCGAAAATAGAAGCAACAAAAGACGAGGTGTCAGCCTTGTTTTTTCCTGCAATATCAAAGGCTACGCCGTGGTCAGGTGAAGTTCTGACAGCAGGCAGGCCAGCAGTATAGTTTACACCTTCACCTACGGCCAGTGTTTTGAAAGGTATCAAACCCTGGTCGTGGTACATAGCCAGAACGGCATCAAACTTATCAAAACTGCGGCGGGCAAAGAAGGCATCGGCGCTGTAAGGACCGATCACCAGCATATTATTATTCTTGGCCTCCTTTATAGCAGGCTTAATGATCGTTTCTTCTTCAGAACCAATCAGGCCCTCATCTCCGGCATGAGGATTTAGTCCCAGTACAGCTATTCGGGGTTTATCTATACCAAAGTCTTTCTGCAAACTTTGATTAATGATCTGTAGTTTACTTACTATTTTCTCTTTGGTGATATGTTTGGCTACTTCACCTACGGGTACATGTTCAGTAACCAGCGCTACCCTGAAATTATCAGCACATAGCATCATCACCACATCATTGACCCCAAACATACTTTTGAGATAGGGGGTGTGACCGGTAAAGCTGAATTCGGGAGATTGAATGTTCTTCTTATGCACAGGGGCTGTTACAAGGCCATCGATTTGCTCCTGTTTCAGTGCCGCTACAGCAGTTTGCAAGGAGAGAACGGCATACTTGCCGCCTGTTTCGGTCAGCTGGCCCGGTGTAATGGCAACTTCTTCCTCCCAGCAGTTAAAAAGATTGACCTGTTTGTGATTTATCCTGCTGAAATCTTTAGTTGTTTGGTAATTCAGGTTTACTTCGGGTATTGATTTTCGGTAAAAATTGATAGCCTTATTGGAAGCAAAAATTACCGGTGTGCAATGTTCCAGTATCCGGTTATCAGAAAATGTTTTGATGATCAGTTCTATTCCTATTCCGTTCAGGTCGCCGCAGGATATGCCGATAACAGGTTTATGCTGGTTCATATTTCTTTATTAGTTGCCGTAAAATTAATGAATAAAATGGCAGGCAGCAGGGCGTTTTTACGTAAAAACACTTAAGCCAAATGTACTCTTTACGAAATGCATGAGTACTACTACCAAATTACTAATGAAAATCCCCTATATCGTTGTGTTTCTAAGTAAAAACGCTGACTTTAGCATAAGGATTAACAGTTTTGATTTGTAAAGTCTTTACCTATAAATCGACTCTGTTAACCCTTGTCCAACATCCTTTTTGAAAAATATGTCCAAATTCCGTCTTATGAAAAAGCAATACCAATTACTGCTTTTCAGTTTATTGTTTCATACAGCAGCGTTACTTACAGGTAATGTTAAAGCGCAATGCACTAATGCCCAAATCAATTGGGATTATTTAGATTACTTGCAAACAAATACAGCATCTTACTCGAGTTACATTAGCGGGGGTTTATATGCATCAATGGTACAAACACAAAGTTTTGCTATTGGTGTTAATCGGTTAACGATAACCCATAATTATTCAGCAGCAAATAACAGGGGAGAAAATATATCTCATACTGGCGAAGCAGGATCAAGAGGGACAGGTGCAGATGTTGAATTCCGTGGAAACGGAGTTATTACCTGCACATTTGATAATGCTGTGACTAATACCAGTTTTTCATTATATGATATTGACAGAAATCAGGTAGTTGCAGTTACTGCTTTTAATGGTGCGACACCTGTAAATATTACTATGGCTTCAGTGTCAGGGACTACTTTAACTGTAGTAGGTAGCGGAGGAACCGCCCCTGTAGCAACTGCCAATAATACGACAGTAGCCAATACCGCCACAAATGCCTCCTTAAATATTGATATTGCTGCATCTATTACAAGTTTTGTAATTACTGTGACAGCTACAGGTACATGTTCTAGTAGTTGTGGAGGTGGGGGTACAGAAAACGGAGCTTTCTGGCTATCTGATATTACTGCATGTGTGAGTGGCAGCTTTCCAACAGATTATTATACGGTGTCTGAACCATTTACTGGGCAGCCGGCCTATGTTTTGGCAGTGCATGATTTGAATACAATATACATGGTGGATCCGGCTACAGGCAGAGCTGTTTCTTTATTTACGGATACAACAGCAAGAGTTAGAGAAATTAATGATCTGGCCTATGACCCTCATAAGCGTATTCTGTATTATAGTGTCGATGGCTTGGAAAGATGTACCCCGGCAGGGGCCCCTGACTCAGTAAGATATATAAGAAAGTACGATTTTAATACGGAACAGATATCCCAAGTAATTAATAATGTAAATTCTGCTCCATTTAATATCCCGACCTTTTACTATGGATTGGAATCAGCATCTTCAGCATTTTATAATGGTTCATTGTACCAGGGGGTAGAAGGTACACAAAGTGGTTCAACCAATACAGGAAGGGAAGGTATAGTATGGCGTATCGATTTTGCTGCTGATTCTATAACACCTATAAAAGCCTGCCAGGTGTTTGCATTGCCTGTTGATAATGGTTCATCCTTGCTCCATGACTGGGGTGATATTATTATTAAGGATGGAATATTATATGATTTTAATGCAGCTAGCAGTTCGTCTGCCGGTAACTATAACCTTCTTAATCTGCAGACTAGGACAATGTCAACTTATAATGGCATCAGAACTTCAGATAAACCGAGGCAGGCTGGTCAGCAATGGGACGGCACATTATTATGGTTGCATGATTCTGTGACAACATATAATGGCACGAATGTACTTACTCTTCCGAAGCGACAAATTGTTGCTGCACCCCGTTCAGTTACCTGGGTGGCTGGGGCTGGTGATGCGGCCGAGGCCTTCAGGCCAAAAGCTGATTTTGGAGATGCACCTTCCACTTATGATCCGGATCCAAAATCTCCCGCATTAAATGAAAGAGATACAGCAATAAGGATAGGTACAACATATGATTGGGAATGGAATAAAAACACTTCTACTGATGCAACAGGTGATGGCTCTGATGAAGATGGCCTTGCATATGTTCCCATTTTTGCAAGAATGATAAATCAGTATGTTGTACAAGTTCAGGTTTGGAATAATTCAGGCGCAAATGCTACGCTTTGTGCATGGTTTGATTATAATGGTAATGGAGTTTTCGATGTTAGTGAAGGATTGGCTCCCATTACTGTAAGTTCAATGGCAAGTTATCAATCTTTTTATCTGTCATGGACAGGAATATCAAGTCCTCTCAACAATGGTGACTATACTTACTTGCGCATAAGAATCACATCTGCATCCAATTCTATGACCGCATCCAATCCCACAGGATATTTTAATGACGGCGAGACAGAAGATTACCGGGTATTGGTAGACGATTTCCCGTTAACAGTTAATATGCTCTCTTTTCAAGCAAAATCAGTGAATAATGCAATTGGTAGGTTGAACTGGTCTACTTCTGCGGAAGTTGACTTCACTGGTTTTAATGTGGAAAGAAGTTACGACGGTACTAACTGGAATGTTATTGGATTTGTAGCTGCTAAAGGGAATAATCTTTCTGGCACAAATAGCTATGAATTTGATGATCCGCAACCCTTGAAAGGGAGGTCTTCTTACCGGTTGAAATTGTTAAACCGTAATAATATTAATCACTATAGCGAAGTGAGAAATATTATTATTAAAGAGGCTATTGACAAGGTTAGTCTTATTCCTAATCCGGCCAGTACTTATGCTACTATTTCCATTAATAGTAATGTAAATGCAGAGGCATATATTTCGCTTCAGGATATGCAGGGCAGAAGATTCAGAAATGAACGATACAGGTTGATTGCTGGCACTAATTCAATTACATTAAATAACCTGAATCAATTACCTGATGGTACATATATTATTCAGATTATTGCGAATCAACAGGTAATAAGTAAGAAAATAATCATCGGAAAAATTTTTTAAAATAATAAAACATTTGCCAGGGCAATAAGACCCGTAATATCAGCTAAAACTGATTATCGTTAATAACCGCTACAAATCCAATTTATGAAGAACATTCACTTGAAAAGCCAAATTGGGGTGCTGCTTATTTTAGGCTCCCTTTTATTATCATCGTGTATCAAAACCAGTCAAAAAGATTCAGCTGCACCTCAAAAAGAGAAAGAAAGACGTAAGCGTTTAAGTGGTGCAGATAAACAATTAAATGGTTGGTTCTGGGAAAAAGGATATCCCAACCCCACTTCACTTACCGGTAAGTATTTAAAAGCCTGGCAAGAATACCAGGAAATAAAGCAGAACAATCCTTTTATCGGGGCTCACAGGGTAGAGGATCTTGGCAGCTGGACAGCCTGGGGGCCAAAAGTATTTGGCGGGCGGGTTTTATCTCTAGCTATAAATCCGACAGCAGCAGCTTCTGGTAAGCGAACTATTTTTGCAGGCAGCGCAAGCGGAGGCATATGGAAAAGCTATACAGAGGGTGATGGGGCAACTGCATGGCAACCTGTTGAAACTGGT
This sequence comes from Chitinophagaceae bacterium, assembly GCA_044229985.1. Classification (GTDB taxonomy): domain Bacteria; phylum Bacteroidota; class Bacteroidia; order Chitinophagales; family Chitinophagaceae; genus JJ008. The sequence goes on along the minus strand of JBGARY010000028.1, from coordinate 22,804 downwards.
CAGGCAGTATTGGGAGTTTCCAGTATTGTGTACCATCCTAGTGATACAAATATTTTAATTGCCGGAACAGGTGAAGTTTATCGAGTTGAAACTTTAACCAATGGTGCAAACAGTACCGGTCAGGTTGGTAATATTGGAAGAAATGTTTGGAAAACAAGGGGTACTTATGGCATAGGTATCCTTCGCTCAACTGATGGCGGATATACATGGTCGCATGTAATGACAAAAGTAAATGCTGATCTTTTTGGCATACAAGTATTGAGATTTGATCCAACTAATTCCAACATTGTTTATGCCTGCGCTACTGATGGCCTGTATAAGTCAATTGATGCAGGAGCCACATGGAGCTCATCACCAATCTGGTCTGGTACCTACGTTAGTGATGTTGTAATTGATCCAGCAAACAATCAGAATATCCTTCTGGCTGTAGGTAATGTAGGTAATGCTAATAAAGGTATTTGGAAATCAACAAATGGGGGTACAAGTTTTGCACAAGTAACACCAGGGGCTTTTCCCTCGGCTACAAAAAGTGGATATAGAGGAGATGTAAAATTTGCCATAGCAGGCAGTACAGCACCCTATACCTTATTTGCAAGTATTGGTATGAATGATTTGGGCTCCGGATATAGCGCAGAGAATGAAGTATACAGATCAACTGATTTTAGTAGCACATGGACAATGATTACAAATTCAAACCATGCTTCTTACCAGTCATGGTATTCACATGTTGTTACGCCTTATCCGGGTAGTACTACAAAATTATTCATGGCAGGGGTAGGTAAATATGTGTTATCAATTATTGGTTCAGCCGGTACACGGACGTCCATTGGCGGTGGAGCTGCTTCGTCATCTTATCTATTGCCCGGAGCCCAGGAGGGGACTAACTACTTGCATGCTGATGTTCATGATGTAAAATTCTTGCCAGGAAGCAGTACTACAGCATTTTTTGCAACTGATGGAGGAATATTTAAAACAACTAATGCGGGAGCATCTCCGATTTCAAATATGAGTTTTGTTTCTTGTAACGGGGGTTTGCAGATCCAACAGTTTTACCCAACTGTGGCGCAGTCAAAATCCGGAACTACGGTTGTGGGGGGCTTACAAGATAATAATGTAATCCGCTACAATGGAACTGGATGGGCAAAAGTTTTGGGAGGAGATGGTGGCCCATGTATGTTTAAACCGGATAATGAAAATATTATGCTTGGCTCAAATGATACAAGAGGTGTTTATGCATCTACAAATAACGGGTCTTCACTTGGTACCACTGTACTTGCATATCTCGGAAGCATTTCTACTCCTTATGATAACCGTACCAGCTTTATGGCGCCTATTGGGGTTAGTCCTGCCAATCCTAACAGGTGGTATGTGGCTTCAGATAATCTGCATGTAAGTACTTTCAATACGGGCACAAATACATTTGGAACATTTTCTAACAACAATGGGAGTGGTATTCCCTTAACGAACTATATTGATGCTTTGCATAAGCCAGCAGTTTCAATTGGTGTTTCTGATCTGAATGCCAATAAGCTTTACATTTCTACATCACCCTTTGCCCAGAATATTACAAATGATAATGTGCATTATAATCCTCCTGCGAGAATACGAAAAAGTACTGATGGCGGGTCTACCTTTACAACAGTTTCGTCAGCATTGCCTGACAGATTTGTTACTGATTTTGCCATTAGTAAAACTAATGATGATAGTGTATTTGTTACTTTAAGCGGTTTTGGAACGACGCATGTCTATGTAACAGGAGATGGGGGTGCCAATTGGTCGCCACGGGGAAGCGGACTCCCGGATGTTCCCTTTAATACAATCATGTTTGATCCGATTGATGCAAGAATCCTATATGCAGGAAGCGATTTTGGTGTCTTTGTTTCCCAAGACAGGGGTGCCACATGGTTTGATTTTAGTAACGGTATGTGGGATGCTACTTATGTGATGGATTTGCAACCAGCTCCTGGTAACAAGATCAGGGCCTTTACACATGGTAAAGGTATTTTTGAATCTAATTTATGGGTGTATTTGCAAACATTGCCTGTAGATTTCATTTCTTTTACCGGGATCAACCGTGGAAACAATAATGAACTTACTTGGATTACTGCGGACGAATTTAATTTGACAAGGTATGAAGTAGAAAGAAGTACTGATGGTACAAGTTTTCAAAAGATTAAGGAAGTAAGTGCAAGAAACAGTACAACTGAATCAATGTATTCTATAAATGATTTTATAGGAAATAGCCCAGCTCCGGTTTATTATTATAGAATAAGATCCAGGAACCAGGATGGTACATATATGTTTTCGGAAGTGATTAAAATAAAAGTTACTAGTAGTAATAGCAAGTTCGAAATTTTGGGTAGCCCATTCAGATGTTCTGTTACTTTTCGTTATACGGTAACCCAAACTGGCAAATTACAATATAGTCTGGCAGATATGACGGGCAGGGTTTATAGAAGAGAAGAATTTGTTGTAGGTGCCGGGTCGGCCACCTATACTATAAATAATCTGTCAGGTCTTCCCTCAGGAGCCTACCTTTTAAATATCGGTATTGGAAGCAAACGAAACACATTAAAAGTAATTAAGCAGTAGTACTTATTAATATCGGTAGCTGGTTATTACCCGCAGGGTAATGCCTGTAAACCTCCCCTTACCCGGGAGGTTTTTTACTTTATGGTTATCGAAAATATGCAGTAGAAAATAATGTAATTTCTGCGACAGTTAGAATTGGCAATAATACCTTGTTGGCAATATGCCGGCTGTGTATTTTTATCGAAAGATCTGGTTACCTATGAGACTACAAGCCCTTTTGCACACTACCCGCTTTTTTGTCATCTTTTGTTTGCTGACAATAATAAGCAACAATCTTACAGCCCAGGAAGTTTTTGCTGTTGATTCCATTAACAGAACACTCACTCCTGCCGGAAGCCGTTATTATCTGGCGCACCCATACGAGATTACTTATGGCCCCGATGATTCACTTTATATAACCGAAAAAGTAGGAAGGGTAAGAATTGTTTCATCAGTTACCGGACACAGCCGTATTATACTTGATCACAGGGCCAGTACCTATTTGAATATTTCGCGGAATGGATTTGGTGTAGCTACTTCCATTGGCCAGAATGGAATGATGGGTCTTGCCCTGCACAAAGATTTTAAAGGTTCAGGATCTAATAATTATATCTATATAGCTTACTCTAATAACAGCAGTTCTTTGAGAATATCACGATTCACTTACAATATGACTACGGGGCAACTTGGTTCAGAACTGATATTGGTTAGCGGTATACCAGCAGGCGGTGATCACAGTTCAGGCAGACTGGTCTATGGAGCAGATGATAAGTTATATTATTCTTGCGGTGACCTGGGAGCTAACCAGTTTGGGAATCGCTGTAATCCGATAGTGGCGCAGGAGTTGCCAACATCGGCTGAGATTGGCGCTAACAATTATTCAAAATACCAGGGTAAAATTTTACGAATAAACCTGGATGGTACTATACCTGCGGATAATCCTTTATTGGATCCTGATGCAGGAGGTCCCCAGGTTGCAGTTCGCAGCCATGTCTTTTCTTATGGGCATCGTAACCCGCAAGGGCTGGCTTTTGAAATGGAGGCAAATAATGGTACTAGCTATCCCACACTCAGCACAGGGGGTAATTTATACAGTAGCGAACACGGCGTACGAACAGATGATGAAATAAATATTATTTCATCAGGAAATAACTATGCATGGCCCTACTGGGCGGGATTTAGAAATAATCCGGCTCAAAATTACCAGTATATTAACTGGAGTTCAGCTGGTGCCAGTTGCGGCAGTACCTCATACAATGAAGTAGTTATTCCTTCCGGTGCCACAGTATTACAGGAATATAATTTTGCTGCAGGAACATTTACTGATCCGATCTTTTCAATGTATCCAGCCTGTAACGGTGCATCCAATTGTAATGTAACGTTGACAACCGGTACCAACTGGATGCAATATCCGACAGTGGCACCTTCCAGTATTGATCACTATGGATTCACTAATATACCCGGCTGGCACCAGTCATTGCTTATACCAACCTTAAGAAGAGGAAGGCTATATCGTTATAAACTGAATAGCACAAAAAATGGTATCATAAATGATTCCGTGCCGTACTTCTTCAGAACGGACCGCTACCGTGATCTTGCATTGAAAAATGGGACTACCATATTTACCATCACTGACAGTATTGGTTCTACATCTGGTCCTTCGGGTGGTGGTACCAGTACGCTTTCAAGGCCCGGTACTATTTTAAAGTATACTTTCCTCGGTTATCAAAATAATGGGGGGAATAATAAAAGTACTTTACCAACAAGCATTGATGTAACTGATGGATCTGTGAATACGCCAAATACTGGATCAACGGTTATAATTGATGCTACGAACAGTAACTACTGGGTGCCATTAACCGGACCCGATGGAAATATCCTGGCTGAAATATATGCCAATGGTCAAACGCTGGGTACAGTCACTTCTTGCTTTTATAAACATTCAGGAACTATCAGAACACAAGGCTCAGTAAGATATCTTGACCGTAACATAACGATCACCCCTCAATTTCAACCTGTATCCCCGGTTAGGATCAGGTTATATTTCTCAAAAACCGAGTTTGATGCGTTGGATGCAGATCCTTTAAGTGGCATTACATCTATTAGTGATATTAAGATATTAAAGAACCAGGATGCATGCGGAAGCAGTGTGTCTTCAACAACTTCACTGATCAACCCGGTATATACCGAGGCACATGGAGCGGATGGTTATGTTGTGCAGGCAAATATTTCTTCCTTTTCATCTTTTTATTTCGGCTCCTCAAATCTTACCCTTCCATTGCATCTCATAACATTTACAGCAAATTACTTCAATGGCTCTGTATTGCTGAAATGGGAAACAGAGCAAGAAAGAAATACAGATTATTTTGTAATTGAGAGAAATACGGGAGCCGGCTTTGTAAACATTGGAACTATTACTGCAGGTGGTAATACTTCAACCAGGTCTTTCTATAGCTACACTGATAATGAAGCTACAGGGCTGGGTGTTCAATCAGCACAGTACAGGTTGAAAACTATGGATAAAGACGGAAGTTATGTTTATTCATCAGTTGTGCTTATTTCATTTGCAGACCTGTTGACCAGGATACAAGTTAACCCCAATCCTGTGGCAGATGGGATAGCCAAAGTTTCTATAACTTCTCCTGCAGAACAGCAGGCAAATTGGAAGATTATCGATAACTCTGGTAGGATTGTACTTAAGGGTATTGTGCAATTATCAAGGGGGTTGAATAGTTTTTCAATTATGACAGGTAGTTTATCAACCGGTATTTTTTATTTGGAAGTTAGCACCCGGGTACAAAATAGTAAGATCAAACTTCAAAAACTATAATGTATACTTAAATCACAGGCTGAGTGCCTGACATAAGACCCGAAGTAGCTATAATCGGTTACTTTTGTATCAATGTATACATTAAAAAAATCATTGGGACAGCACTTTCTGAAGGATGAGAACATATGCCGGAAGATTGTTTCTTCGTTACAGGAGCATCCTTTCAGCAAGTTATTGGAAGTGGGTCCGGGGGGCGGTGCTCTTACAAAATACCTGCTGCAATTACCAGATATTGATTTTAAAGCAGTGGAACTGGATGAAGAAAAAGTGACTTATCTGGTTCAGACATTTCCACAGCTTCAGGGAAAAATAATACATGAAAGTTTTCTGGATATAGACAAACCGTTTACTGGAAGATTTACCGTTATTGGTAATTTTCCATACAACATTTCAACGCAGATTTTGTTTAAAGTACTGGATTGGAAAGAAGACGTTGAAGCAGTGCTGGGGATGTTTCAAAAAGAGGTGGCACAAAGAGTGGCAGCAAAGGAAGGCAGTAAAGTATATGGTGTGCTCAGTGTATTAGTACAGGCCTTTTATAAAGTGGAATACCTTTTTGATGTACATGAGAATTGTTTTCAGCCGCCACCAAAAGTGAAAAGTGGCGTTATAAGACTTTTTCCTCTTAAAGAAGTTCCCCTGATGAAAAGTGAGCAATATTTTTTTCAGCTGGTGAAGACTGCCTTTAATCAAAGAAGGAAAACATTGAGAAATGCGGTGAGAAGCCTTTTTGATGCAGCAGATTTGCAGAATGAGTTGTTTAATAAAAGAGCAGAGCAATTGACAGTACAGCAATTTGCGGCGCTTACTTTCAAAATGAAATGAAACAGGTAATTATTACAGGAAAGGCACACCCGTTGTTGATAGACAGGTTAGAAGAAAAGGGCTATGACGTACTTTACCTTCCTTCTATTGCATATGATGAACTGGTGGAAATAATTCCTTCAGCTGCAGGGATAGTGGTAACCACCCGTATCACAGTTGATAAAAATCTTATTGATAAAGGTGCCTCACTTGAATGGGTTGGCAGACTGGGTAGCGGCATGGAACTCATTGATGTTGTGTATGCAGAAACCAAGGGTATTCGTTGTGTAAGCAGCCCGGAAGGTAATCGTAATGCAGTAGCAGAACATACGTTGGGGCTTTTGTTAAACCTGCTTAATAATATCACTGTTTCATCTGAGGAAATAAAAAAAGGTTTATGGCTGCGGGATGAAAACAGGGGAACGGAACTAAGTGGTAAAACAATTGGAATTATTGGCTACGGAAATACAGGCAGTAGTTTTGCAAAGCTGCTTTCATCTTTTGATGTGACTGTTCTTGCGTATGATAAGTATAAAACAGATTTTGCCAAAGACTATATTAAGGAGGCAAGCTTTGAACAAATTTGCAGGTATGCTGATGTAATCAGTTTTCATCTGCCATTGACAGATGAAACACATCATCTGGCTGATGCTGTATTTTTTAATGCCTTAGAGCGAAAACCCTGGATACTGAATACTTCCCGCGGAAAAGTAGTGGCCGTACCTGATTTGATAGAGGCATTAAAAGCCCATAAAATATCCGGAGCTGCTTTGGATGTATTGGAGAATGAGAAGCTGACCAGCTATTCTTCCTCAGAGAAGGAACAGTTAGATTGGCTGCTGGCTCAACCCAATGTTATTATAACACCACATATAGCAGGTTATACTCACGAGGCTTCTTATAAAATGGCTGATATCTTATTACGTAAACTGGGAATTATTGCTGCATAATATTCTTATGTCAGGCTTATCCTCTATAAATCAGTAATTATGGAGCATATAACAGGTTATGTTAAAAGCATAAACTTGTTTTGCTTTTTCAAATAGTTGTGTATCTTTACACCTCAATAATGCAACGCTTCAGCCCAAGAACTGAGGCGTTGTTATTTTTTTATTTATCAAAAGAGGTGAATATGGCAGATATTCAATATGTGACGAAAGAAACACTGGAACAAATGAAAGCAGAATTACAGCGGATGAAATCGGTTGACCGTCCTGCGGCCAGTAAAGCTATTGCCGAAGCACGGGAAAAAGGGGATTTAAAGGAGAACGCAGAGTATGATGCAGCCAAGGAAGCACAAGGTCTGCTGGAAGCTAAAATTGCTGCAATGGAGGGATCAATGGCCAATATCAGGGTTATTGATGAATCAAGTATTGATACCAGTAAGGTCTCCATTTTGACAAAAGTGACACTGACCAACCTGGGAACAAAAAAACAGGTGACCTACAAGATTGTAAGTGAAAAGGAAGCTGATTTAAAGGCAGGTAAAATTTCAGTTACGTCCCCGATAGGAAAAGGTATTTTAGGTAAAACGGTTGGAGAAACGGCCGAAGTGCAGGCGCCGGCGGGTATATTAAAATTCAAGATAGAAGAAATTACTGCTTAATAAACCTTGAGCATTAGCGGTAGCCCGGCCTTGTGCCGGGTTTTTTATGCATTATAGTTTTAGCTTTGATATGAATATCAAATGACCAGGCGTATCAGATATTATCTTTTATCAATTAAAAATAAAATCTTTGGTGGTATGACTATCTTTTCAAAAATCATTGCCGGTGAAATTCCTTCTTATAAAATTGCAGAGAATGATAAGTTTTTTGCCTTCCTGGATATCTTTCCGCTAAGGGAAGGACATGTACTGGTAGTGCCAAAAACAGAAACAGATAAACTATTTGATCTCCCAGACGATTATTTATCAGAAATGCTTGTTTTTGCCAAGCCAATTGCTCATGCCATTGAAAAGGCTTTTAATTGTAACCGTTGTGGCATAGGCGTCATTGGACTGGAAGTGCCACATGCACATATGCACCTTATTCCCATTAATTCTTCCAATGACCTCAATTTTACACAGCATAAACCACAAGCCAGTGCAGACAGCCTGAAAAAGGCACAAGAGAAAATACTGGCAGCTTTGTAATTATTTTTTTACAATTCTTCCTGGATTCTTTTTGATAAAATCTTCCCAGCCCTTTACTCCTTTAACCGCTTTGTTTAATGGGGAACTGTTTTGAAAGTGATGGCATAATGCTACAGCCAATGCATCGGTTGCATCATAATGCTTTGGATTTTCTTTAAATGACAGTAGCGTTTGCAGCATTTTCATTACCTGCTCTTTGTCTGCATTACCGTTGCCTGTGATGGATTGCTTCACTTTTTTGGGTGAATATTCAGTTACCTCAAGCCCATGGCGCATAGCGGCCGCAATCGCAACACCCTGTGCTCTTCCCAGTTTCAACATACTTTGAACGTTTTTGCCGAAAAAAGGGGCTTCAATAGCAAAATCAGTTGGCTGGTATTTGGTGATCAGGCCGCTGACGGTATTAAAAATTAGCTGCAACTTTTTATAACTGTCTTTTACTTTCCCTGGTTTAAGCACACCGAGTTCAAGCAGGCTCACTTTATTATCCTTTATAGTAATAAGACCATAACCCATTACCAGTGTGCCGGGGTCAATGCCAAGGATTATTTTAGAAGGCTTTTGCAAGCAGGCTGTATTTTTACAAAATCCCGCTAATTGCGGGACAGGTGAATGAAACTAAACAAAAATATAAAACTCTTCATCAATTACTTCCTTGGGCCTTTGTTGTTCATTTGGTTGTCATGGTCAATTTACAGGCAAATACAGCAACAGCCGGGACTGGAACAGGCCTGGCAACGAATGAAAACGTCAATGAATGGACCGATGCTTTGGAATTTAGTGCTGGTACTAATATTGATGATTGTTAACTGGTCGATAGAAGCTGTGAAGTGGCAATTATCTGTAAAGCAAATTCAAAAAGTAAGTTTTGTCAGGGCTTTGCAGGCTATTTTATCCGGAGTTTCTTTTTCCGTAACTACACCTAACCGGGTGGGTGAATACCTCGGAAGGGTTTTGTACATGGATGAAGGAAACAGGCTGAAGACAATTTCCCTGACCATTGTCGGAAGTATCAGCCAGTTGATCATTACTATACTCATGGGTGGTATTGGCCTTATCATTTTACGCCCATTAATTGAAGAACAACATATCATTTCTGTTCTATGGATGAAGGTAATCCTGTATGGTGTATGGGGAGTTTTGCTTGTTTTAACACTATTTTATTTTCGTTTATCATGGATAATAAAATGGGTAGATCGTTTACCGGGAAGTAAGCGGTTTGCTTACCTGGTAAAGGCTCTGGAGGATTTTAATGCAACATTACTGCTTAAATTACTGTCATTATCTCTGTTAAGGTTCATCGTATTTATTATTCAATACTACCTGCTCTTTAGTTTATTTGATGTGGAGATTTCGGGATGGCAGGCTTTTTGGGCAGTCAGTGTCTCGTTCCTGGTAATGGCAATAATTCCGACAATAGCCATTGCAGAACTGGCGCAAAGAGGAAAAGTGACTATTGCCATAGTGGGATTGTACAGCAGTAACGAATTGGGGATGACATTTGCCACTGCAGGTATCTGGTTCATTAACCTGATATTGCCTGCGATAGTTGGAAGTTTATTAATAGTGAGGATCAATAAAATATTTACTTCGAATAATTATGAGGACTCAACATCTTAAATGGATAGCCCCGCTGGCTTTGGTTTTTTTGAGTTTTTCAAAGAGGGCTACTCCGCCGCAGGATAATTTTTGTGGTATCAGGAATATCGCATTCAAAGTGGAAGAAGAAGTGTCTTTTACTGTGTATTATGCTGTGGCAGGAATTTATGTAAATGCCGGTACTGCTACATTCACCAGCAAACTGGAAACAATTAACAACCGGCCGGTTTATCATGTTACGGGTGAAGGCAAAACCAATTCTTCTTACGATTGGATATACAAAGTGAGAGATAAATATGAAACATATATTGATACATCTACTTTCCAACCACTTAAATTCATTCGCAATGTAAATGAAGGCGGGTATAAAAAATACGAGAATATCACTTTCAACAAGACTTCAAATACAGCTATAACAGGTAATGGCGTTTTTAAAGTGCCGGCTTGTGTGCAGGATGTGGTAAGTTCCATGTACTATGCAAGGAATGTTGACTTTTCCAAACTGCAGCCTGATGATAAAATACCTTTCTCCATGTTCCTGGATAATGAAGTGTTTAACATGTATATCCGATATGTGGGCAAGGAGGAGATAAAAACAAAGTATGGTAAGTTCAGGGCTATTAAAATCAAACCTTTGTTATTGAAAGGGCAAATATTTGAAGGTGGTGAGAATATGACGGTATGGGTAACGGATGATCAAAACCATATTCCGGTAAGGGTAGAAAGTCCTCTGGTGGTAGGTAAAGTGAAAATTGATATGATGAGCCATACTAATCTCCGTCATCCGCTCACTTCACTGATCAAGAAAAAATAATTCGATTGATTATAATAATAAAAGCCCCTTTTTGAGGGGCTTTTATTATTATATATCTTCTAGTTTGAAGTAGTCTTTGGGTCTTATACCTTTTTCCGTTTGTTGTACGGTGCAACATTCATTTACCGGGTCATGCTCGAAGAAAAGAATATAATCACCCTCCTGTGCTTCTTTAAGGAATGATTTCTTTTCATGAATGGTGGTTAATGGAAACATATCGTACCCCATGACATAAGGGATCGGCATGTGGCCTGCGGATGGAAGCAGATCGGCCATAAACACAATGGTTTTATCCTTATACCTGATCTGCGGCAGCATCATTTTATCAGTATGTCCGCTTACAAAGCGAATATCGATATTGTCAGTAAAACGGGTTTTACCCAATTGCCCCTCAATACCTTCATTTACATCCACAAACTGTAATTGCCCGTTTTCCTGGATAGGTAAAATATTTTCTTTCAGGAAAGAAGCTTTCTCCCTGTCGTTCGGATAAACTGCCCAATCCCAATGATCTTTATTGCTCCAGCAAACCGCATGCTTAAATGCAGGCGCCAGTTTATCGCCTTCTCTTCTAATAGTACCACCGCAATGATCAAAATGCAGGTGGGTGAGAAATACATCGGTAATATCATCCGGATGAAAACCATATTTCGCCAGTGATTTATCCAGTGTGTCATCCCCGTGCAGGTAGTAATGGCTGAAGAACCTGGCATCTTGTTTATCTCCGTTCCCGTTATCAACCAGTATCAGCCGGTTGCCATCTTCTATCAGCAGGCAACGCAGGGCCCATGAGCAAAGATTGTTTTCATCGGCAGGGTTGATCTTATTCCAGATCGTTTTGGGCACCACGCCAAACATAGCGCCGCCATCCAATTTAAAATAGCCGGTATTAATTGAGTAAAGTTTCATAGTCTTTTCTTTCTTTAGCTGCATTTGCATAAAACAATAGCAGCAAACCTATGATAAAGAAACTTGCCAGCGCTACAATTGAATTTCTTTGCGACCCGGTAAGTTCTGTAATAAATCCAAAACTAAAAATGCCCACCACCGCTGCCATTTTTTCTGTTACATCATAGAAACTAAAGAAGGAAGCCGTGTCTTTTGTCTCCGGCATTAACTTGGCATAAGTAGAACGGCTCAGTGACTGAATACCACCCATGATGAAACCAACGGCTGCACCTAATGCATAGAATTCATAAATGCCACCTTTAGGCAGGAAGTAAGCGATTATGCACAGGAATATCCAGAGGGCTACTAATGTCATCAGGGTTTTGAGGTTGCCAATTTTCGAAGAAAGCCACGAGATGGTAAATGCACCGGGTATGGCAATTATTTGTATGATGAGTATCGCAATAATAAGGTTAGTAGTAGGGATTTCCAGTTCACTTTTTCCATATAAGGCAGCCACAAGCATCACCGTTTGTACACCCATGTTGTAAAAAAAGAAAGACAAAAGATAACGTTTAAGTTTCGGCATGTGGGTAAGTTTGGCCCATACCTTACGTAACTCCGAATATCCTTTGGAAAAAATATTGTGTTCAAGGTCTCCTGTGCCGGCTGGTACAGGTTTGGGCAGTCTTTTTAATGCGAACTGTCCGAAGCCCCACCACCATAATCCTACCAGCAGAAAAGATATTTGTGCTCCTTTTCCTTCTGTAATGCCAAATGGTTTTCCCATTACAAACGCAAAACAAATAAGCTGCAACAGCACACTGCCCACATAGCCATAGGCAAATCCTTTTGCACTCACTTTGTCTCTGTCTTCTACACTTGCTATTTCAGGCAAAAATGAATTATAAAAGACCTGTGCGCCCCAGAACCCCACACAGGCGATGATGATACCGGCAATGCCAAGTCCCAGCGATTGACTGTCGAAAAAATACATGGAAGCACAGGCAATGCTTCCCATAGTAAGGTAAAAGTTCAGGAATCTTTTTTTGGTGCCCCTGTAATCGGCTATAGAAGAAAGCAGTGGTGACATGACGGCCACAATCAGCATGGCTAGGGCCAAAGCATAATTATAAAGTGCAGTGTTCTCAAACTGCCGACCAAAAAATGTCACTGTGGTTTTAGAAATGGATGCATTATCTACGGCAACGGATTCAAAGTAGGTAGGGAAAATGGTAGAGGTGATAACAAGATTGTAAGAAGAACTGGCCCAGTCGTACATAGCCCAGCCAGTCACTACTTTTTTTGGAGCCGTCTGCATAACCAATGCTTTTGGTAAATATAGGATTAAGCCAATAAAATAAAAACCCGCCTGGGTATGACGGGTTCTTATTTTACATAATCAGTTATTTCTGTCAGGGTCACCGGTATCGGCCGGATAATTATAAGTTCGGACAGCATTAAATTCTGTATCTGTCATTTCAAAAGTTATGGCAGGTACCGAAAGTACTTTGTCGCAGATGCCCCTTGAAACCTCTTCGAACAGGGAAACGGATATTGTATTTATTTTTTCAGGATTGCCAACCATCTTCACGATGTAGTTTTCATTTTCATCCTTTATCAACTGAAAGCTATAAGTGGTTTCCGGTTTAAAATACTCGTTCATAAATACAGCAAGCCGGTTGGCCTCATCGGCACTGGCGCCTTTATAATATACTTCGGTGTTTCCATCGGTAATTTTTTCACCAAAGGCACCAGCATTAATGTCTTCTGATGTTGTCTTTTTATAGGCAATGCTTCTGAGGGTTTTAAACTTGCTGTCAGTCAATTCCATGTTTACCGGTTTTCCGCCAAAAGCATTTTCTGAAACCATCACTGCAATGGGACTGAAGTTTTCGTCTCCCATATCTTTTGCCCTGCTTTGGTCAACCACCATTCGTAAAAGAACTGTATCCCCTTCACGGGCCAGTTGAAAGCTCTTCCTGACAGGATCATTTCCTGCCTTGCTATCAGCATCATAAAGGGCTTTAGCTGTTTTTTCTGCCTCTTGTTGGATAATACCTTCTTTGTAATACACTTCAATATGCCCTTCTTTTACTTTTTTTCCATAATTGGTGCAAGCTGCCAGCATTAATATAGCTAACAGCGGAAGGATAAGCTTTTTCATGTGTCTATTTTTTAGTTCGCCCCTTCGGGGCTGATTTATTTGTCACATGTTATGCCTTATTAAACATTCCTGGTTGTTTTGCAGAGTTTGTAAATAGGCATTTCATGTTGATTTGTTTCTGCATAAATACAGAAAAACAGGCAAAAACAAATCACCCTTGTTGGGTATTATCCTTTTATGACCCCGGTAAAAATGAGCACCAGCAAAATGATTCCGGCCAGGATGCGGTAAAGACCAAAGATCTTGAAACCATAGATCTTCAGGTAGTTGATGAAGAAACGAATAGCCAGCATAGCCACTACAAATGCCACTATATTGCCCACGATAAAGGCAATGAGGTTATCATTACTTTCTAAGATAAGCTCATATCCCTTTCGCTCCATTCCGTCATTGCCGGTCCACTTTTTTACAAAAACAGAGTAAGCCGTGGCTGCAAACATGGTGGGAACAGCAAGGAAGAAAGAAAATTCTGCTGCCAGGTTACGGGTAAATTTTTGCGACATACCACCAATAATACTGGCGGCACTGCGGCTAACCCCGGGTATCATGGCAATGGTTTGCCAGATACCGGTGATGAATGACTGGGAATAAGTGATCTGGTCGTCGGATTCGATCCTGGCATTTTTAAACATGGAGTCAATAAACATCAATACTATACCACCCGCCAGCATGGCTACTGCAACGGTGGTGGGACTTTCCAGCATGGCGTCGATCTTATCTGAAAACAGGAAGCCTAACAGTAAAGCAGGGATAACGCCGATCAGCAACTTGATATAGAACTGCCAGCGGTGAAATTGAAAGAACCGTCCCCAATATAAAATAATCACTGAAAGGATAGCGCCAAACTGAATAGCCACTTCAAACAGCTTGGTAAATTCATCTTTCTGTATACCCAGTAATGAGCTGGCGATGATCATGTGGCCGGTGGATGAAACAGGAAGAAATTCTGTTAACCCTTCCACAATGGCAATGATAATGGCTTCGGTAATCGTCATTCAGACAAAAGTTTCGCAAGGTTACATAAAAAAACGACCCGCCATGGCGGATCGCTTCTTATAAAATATGAAATAGTTGATCAGGCCTGTTTTGGCTTTTTGAAAATAGCAACAATCTCAATCACCAGCCCGGCAAGTATCAGGATAGGGGCAATAGTAATGCGGGTAGAACTGTAAACAGCGGCTTCCTCAAACACTTTGGGATCTTTATTGCTGGCCCCGCCTGACATCAGGAACATGCCAATAGCGATCAGCGCAATGCCCAGCAGCATCCATATATAATTTTCTTTGTTGAATATGGCAGGTGTTCCTTTCTCGTTGCTCATTTTTCAATTTTTGGAGTTGCAATATAGGAAAAAGTCAACAGTCGGCTGTCCACTGTCCACTGTCCATTGTTGATTCCGAATCTTTGAATAAATGTCGTCTATGGACTAATAAAGATCGTCCAGCTTCATTTTCAGGTATTTCACCACACTGCGATGGGTGCTGAACAGCGTAATACCAATTCCGGTAAGGATCATCAATAAGAATAATAGGATTATGCTCACATTGTCATGGGCAGCTTTCATTCCGGGAATATATTTTTCGGCTATAAGAATGAGCAGTAAAACACCTGCTATAGCTATTACCCCGCTGATAGCCCCGTTAATAATAGCTTTTATGTTCATTGGTTTTGCTATGAACCATCTTGTGGCTCCCACCATTTGCATGGTTTTTATAAGGAAGCGGTTGCTGAACATGGCCAGCTTGATGGTATTATCAATAAGTACAATAACCACTGCTGCCAGCAGAATGGCAATAACCAGTAGAACGATACTGATATTGCGCATATTCTCATTCATCTTACCAATGAACTTTTCCGGGTATTTTACTTCGCTTACATAGGTCTGTTTTTCCAGGTCTGCCTTTATTGTTTTAAGCGAATCCGGGTTCAGGTACGAACTTTTTACTTTGAAATCAATGCTATTGGGAAGCGGATTTTCTGTCAGGATATTATCCCAGCTTTCGTTACCATCGGTGTTGTAGATCTTTTTGGCCATCTCCTTGGTCACATACACATAGCTTTTGATATAGGGCTGCTGGCCGATATAGGTCACCAGGGCAGAACTGTCCTTCGGGTTGAGATCGCCCCTTAAATAGGCACTGATATTGACGTCCTCTTTCAGATTCTTCGCAATTTTATTGGCATTGATCACCAGCCAACCAATAGTGCCTAAAAGAAATAAGACCAGTGTAACGCCCAAAATGGACATGAAGTAAGAGGGCTTTCCACGTTTGATAGAACCTTTTCCGGATTGGGACATGAACGTTTGTTTTTCAGATGAATGGGTTGTCGCAAAAATAGCAGATAAAGCAGTACAATCAGTATTTTTGCTGCCCAATAAACGATTGCCCCCGGTTCATATTGCCATTTGTGGTAGAAGTTATTTGTTAAAGATTTTCGTAAAGCAATGACATCGTTTCAAAATTTATAAAGGCAGGCTGATAAATATGGAATACAATTTCAGGGATATTGAAAAAAAATGGCAGCAACGCTGGAAAGAAACTAATATTTACAAGGTTTCGAATGAGAGTGCTAAGCCAAAGTTTTATGTGCTGGATATGTTCCCATATCCCAGCGGCGCCGGCTTGCATGTGGGCCACCCACTGGGTTATATTGCTTCAGATATTTACAGCCGGTACAAAAGGCTGAAGGGTTTTAATGTACTGCACCCGATGGGTTACGATGCATTTGGCTTGCCTGCTGAACAATATGCTATTGAACATGGTATTCATCCGGCTGTTTCTACCGAAGCGAATATCAATAACTTCCGCAGCCAGTTAGATAAAATTGGTTTTTGCTACGATTGGGACCGGGAAGTCAATACATCAAAGCCTGAATACTATAAGTGGACACAGTGGTTATTCCTGAAATTATATAACAGTTACTTCTGCAACAGTTGCAAGCAGGCCAAGCCTATTTCAGAACTGGTGGCCAAATATGAAACAAAAGGCAACAGCAAATTCACGGCAGAAGAGTGGAAGAGTTTTTCCGTAGCTGAAAAAGAAGAATGGCTGATGAAGCGCCGCCTTGCTTATAGTGCCTATGGTGAAGTAAACTGGTGCGAAGCACTTGGGACCGTATTAGCTAACGATGAGGTAGTGAACGGGGTGAGTGAAAGGGGAGGCCATCCGGTGGAAAAGAGAAGGATGCGCCAGTGGTACCTGAGGATAACAGCTTATGCGGATCGCCTGTTGGAAGGATTGAATACGGTTGACTTCAGCGATGCGATGAAGGAAATGCAGACCAACTGGATCGGCAAGTCAAGCGGGGCAGAAGTAGATTTTGCCATTAAAGGGCATACACAAAAGCTGAGGGTTTACACTACACGGCCGGATACCATCTTTGGTGTAGACTTTATGGTGGTGGCGCCGGAGCTGGAACTAGTAAATGAAATAAAATCAGCTGAACAGTCTGCGGCTGTGGATGAATACCTGGCATATGTTAAAAGCCGTAGTGAAAGAGAAAGGATGGCCGAGAAAAAAATAACCGGGGTGTTTACAGGGGCCTATGCCGTCAATCCTTTTGACGGAAGAGAAATACCAATCTGGACATCGGAATATGTACTGGCAGGCTATGGCACCGGGGCTATCATGGCCGTTCCCTGCGGGGATGAACGGGATCATAAGTTTGCGAAACATTTCAATATTCCCATTACCAATATTATCGGCAGTCATTATAATGGGGAAGAAGCCAATCCCACCAAAGAAGCCATACTGGAAAACAGTGGCTTTTTAAACGGTATGCTGATGAAGGATGCCATTGAAGTGGCGATAAAAGCGATTGAAGAAAAAGGCATCGGTGTAAGAAAAGTAAATTATAAAATGCGGGATGCCGGTTTCAGCCGCCAGCGTTACTGGGGCGAACCTTTCCCGATCATCTGGAAACCTGCCTCGGCGGCAGGCGGGGACGGCGTACCTGTTGCACTGGAGGAAAAAGACCTGCCATTGCTCTTGCCGCATATGGATGAAGTAAAACCCGGAAAAGGCGGTGAAGGGCCTCTTTCTAATTTGACGGAATGGGTAAATACTCCCGAAGGGCAAAGAGAAACCAGCACCATGCCCGGCTATGCCGGCAGCAGCTGGTATTTTCTCCGCTATATGGACCCGTCAAATGAAAAAGAATTCTGCAGCCGCCCGGCAAGCGATTACTGGGGACAGGTTGATCTGTACATCGGTGGTACCGAACATGCCGTAGGTCATTTGTTGTACAGCCGTATGTGGACCAAAGTACTTTACGACCTGGGATTGATCGGACATGATGAGCCCTATAAGAAATTGGTGAACCAGGGGATGATACAGGGAAGCAGCAGGTTTGTGTATAGAATACAGTTGTCAACTTCATTTTCCGACAAACAAGTTAATGACAAGCAAATTTTCTTATCTAGTGGCATAAGAAATCAAATACTATTGGGAGACCTTTCAAATAGTTGGCTGTTTGATCGGTTAAAAGCAATGTCTAATGAATATGCTACGCTATTTGAAAAGAAAAATGATATACCAACTTTTTCAATAAACGAAATTCATGTTGATGTAAATATTGTGGATGGGGTTGAATTAAATATTGAAGAGTTTAAGAAATGGAAAGGTGGGGAATTTTCAAATGCCGAATTTATCTTAGAAGACGGCAAATACATCTGTGGAGTAGAGACAGAAAAAATGTCTAAATCCAAATTCAACACCGTTAACCCGGATGATTTGGTTTTTAAATACGGCGCCGATACCTTCCGTATGTACGAGATGTTCCTCGGCCCCGTGGAAATGAGCAAACCATGGGATACCAAAGGCATTGAAGGGGTGCATCGTTTCCTGAAAAAATTCTGGCGGTTGTTTGTGGATGAAGTGAAGGGGCTGCTTGTTACGGATGAAGAACCCACCGCTGCAGAACTGAAAGTGCTGCACAATGCCATCCGGAAAATCGAACAGGATACCGAACGCTTTAGTTTCAATACCGGCGTCAGCGGTTTTATGATCGCCACCAACGAACTCACCGATCTTAAATGTCATAAGCGAAAAATTCTTGAACCACTGCTGATCTTGCTGGCTCCTTATGCACCACATATTACAGAAGAACTATGGAGTTTGCTGGGCCATACCAGCAGTGTGCTGGATGCATCTTACCCGGTCTTTGAAGAGAAATATGTAAAGGAAACTTCCAAAGCCTACCCCGTTGCCATTAATGGTAAGACAAGGGCAGAACTCACACTGGCCCTCGATGCCACCCAGCAGCAGGTAGAAGAATTAGTGCTGCAGGATGTTACGGTACAAAAATGGCTGGAAGGAAAACAGCCGAAGAAGATCATTTATGTAAAGAACAAGATGATCAATGTGGTAGTGTAAATGAATAGTGTAAAGTTTGAGGGAGAAGAGAAATGGATCTTACGAAATGAGTATAAAATGGCCCGTTGATTTTTATAAGTGGTAAAGTTGGAAATGGTTTTGGGTGTACCTTGAAATCCCAAAACCATTTTTTATGCGTAAGCTTTTCTCATTCATTGCCCTGTTATTTTCTATACACTCATTTTCACAGGGTCAGGCCTATTTTCTTTCTCATCCCACACTCACACCCGATGGTAATACAGTCATCTTTGCCTTTGAAGGTGATTTGTGGAAGGCTGAAGTAAGTAACGGGCAAGCCACCAGACTCACCGCCATGCAGGGATATGAAACCTCGCCAAGAGTATCGCCGGATGGTAAATGGATTGCTTTTACCGGCAGGCAATTTGGCAATGCTGATGTATTTGTTATTCCTGTTAATGGGGGTGAAGTAAAGCAGATCACCTGGCATAGCAGCAACGACGAAGTAACAAGCTGGAGCTGGGATTCAAAGTCTGTCTATTTTAACAGTAACCGGATGGGACAGGTTGCCGGATATAAAGTAGAAGCAACAGGCGGTACGCCACAACGGGTTTTTGGCAATTATTTTTTTCAGTACGATCATAACCTGGTGGAGCATCCCACCAGCGGCGAAATATATTTCAATGATACCTGGGAGAGCAGCAACCAGGTACAGCGTAAAAGATATAAGGGGCCGTTTAATCCTGATATCCAGTCGTACAACCTGAAAACAAAACAACATAAGAAATACACTAACTGGGAGGGAAAGGATTTTGGTGCCACGATAGATAAGAGTGGCAATGTGTTCTATGTATCAGACGAAGGAAACGGAGAATATAATTTGTATGTGCTGGTGAATGGCGATAAAAGAAGATGCACCCGTTTTACTTCTTCCATCAAAACACCACAGGTAAATGCTAATGGTGGAAAAGTGGTGTTTGAAAAGGATTATCAGCTGTGGATGTATGATGTGAAGACAGGCGATGAAAAAAAATTGAATATCTCTATTGTTCGAAACAATGTACTGCCAAAGGAAAAAGATTATGATGTCAGGGGAAATATTGCTGCCTATGACGTATCTCCTGATGGAAAAAAGCTGGTTTTTGTTTCAAGAGGTGAGCTTTTTGTAAGCGATATCGAAGGGAAATTTGTGCAGCAGATCAACCGGGGCAGTGCAGAGAGGGTGAGAGAAGTAAAATGGATGAGTGATAATAAAACAATCCTGTTTAGTCAGACATGGGATGGATATGTCAATCTATATACGATAAGGGCTGACAGTGTTACTGCGCCAAAGCAGTTGACAAGCGACAAGCGGAATAACCGGAATATCGCTTTCAATAAAAAACGGACACAGGCTGTTTATCTCAGTGGCAGGGATGAAGTAAGATTGCTTGACCTGAAGACCCTGCAAAGCAAAACCATTGTAAAAGATGAGTTGTGGGCTTTTCAGAATAGTGATCCTGGCTTCTCTCCCAATGAAGAATATGTGTTGTTCACCGCCAAAAGAAATTTTGAAGAAGATATTTTTATCCATCATATTAAGCAGAACAAGACAACCAATCTGACCAATACTGGTGTAACTGAAAGTGGCCCCATCTGGTCGCCTGATGGGAAATATATTTACTTCACTTCACAACGGCTGAGGCCTTCCTATCCTTTTGGCATGGCCAATGCAAAAGTGTACCGGATGGCTTTGGAAAAACTGGATGAGCCTTATCGGATTGATAAGTATAATGAGCTGTTTAAAGAGGAGAAAAAGGATACTTCGAAAAAAGTAAGTAATAATACAGATTCGCTGAAAGCAATTACCATTGATATGGACCTGCTGATGGAAAGGCTGGAGCAAATCAGTCCTTCATTGGGCGCCCAGTTTTTACAGGCAGTATATCAGAAAGGAGAGAAGACCACCGTATTGTACACCAGTAATCATGGTGAGGGCCGGAATGCACTTTGGAAAACTGTCATTGAACCTTTTGAACAAAACAAAACAGAAAAGATAGCCGGAACGGATAATAGTTTTGGTTTTGATATTGTAGAAGTAAGTGATAAGCTGTATGTATTATTCAACAGTACAGTGAACAAGCTGAACCTTGATGGGAATAAGGCCGACCCAGTTGCGATCAGTTATACTTTTAGAAGAAACCTTGCCGAAGAATTTAACCAGATGTTTTATGAAGCCTGGGCGGGTATGGAAGAAGGGTATTACGATGAAAAATTCCATGGCAATGACTGGAGAAAAACGAAAGAGTATTACAAACAGTTTCTCCCCCATCTCAATAACCGTGCAGACCTGAGAACCTTACTGAATGATATGCTGGGAGAGCTCAATTCTTCGCACCAGGGTTTTGGCACATTTGGCGATGACGAGAATGTTCCGTTGCAAAATCAAACGATGGAAACAGGTATCCTGTTTGAAAATGATGATCCTTATAAAGTGAAATATGTGGTCCGTCGGTCAGTTGCAGACAGAAGAGCAGTAGATATTAAACCCGGTGATGTGCTGGTGAAAGTAAATGATGAACAGGTAGATAAAAACAAGGACAGAAACTACTATTTCACTTTGCCATCCAGGGACAGGGAATTAAGGTTAACATTAAACCGTAATGGACAGTCAATCAATGTGAAGATTCATCCGCAGGCTACCTTATTCAATAATTTGTATGATGAATGGATTGACGCCAACCAGAAAAGGGTGGATGAAAAAAGCAAAGGAAGGATCGCTTATGGCTATATGAAGAATATGGGACAGGGGGAACTGGAACAGTTCATCATTGACATGAACCAGGAGTTAAACAAAAAGGATGCACTGATATTCGATCTCCGGTACAATACGGGTGGCAATGTGCATGATGAGGTATTGAAATTCTTGTCTCAAAAAACCTATCTGCGCTGGAAATACAGGGAGGGCGCCTTAACCCCGCAATCCAATTTTGGTCCGGCTGATAAACCCATTGTACTACTGATTAACGAGCAATCACTGAGTGATGCGGAGATGACTTCACAGGGTTTCAAAGCTTTGAAATTGGGCAAGATCATTGGTAATGAAACCTATCGCTGGATCATCTTTACCAGTGGTATAGGACTGGTAGATGGATCATCAGTTCGCATGCCTGCCTGGGGTTGTTACTCACTGGAGGGTAAAGATCTCGAAATGACAGGTGTTCAGCCGGATATTTTGGTCATCAACAGCTTTGATGACAAACTAAACGGAAAGGACCCTCAGTTAGACAGAGCTATTGAGGAGATATTGAAACAATTAAAGTAGAACCAACGATCCTGAATTTATTAGGGTAATTTTTGTGCAGGGATACTCTTTGAGTATCCATGCACTTTTCAGGTTGTCGGTAACCGATAGAGCCGGTTCCCAATACCAGGGGACATTTTTTTCAGGAACAATTTTTTGCCAGAATAAATTAAAATTGTAATATCGAACCTTAATTGGTTAAGTCTTCTGATGGGTTGCTGTCCACACCCTATTTAAGTTAGTTAGTCTATTCCCTTTATAATTATTTTATTATAACCAAAACCTGCATTATGAAAGGTAAACTTTACCTCTTAAGTCTCGTTGTTTCCTTGTTTTTTGCTGTTTCTTTTGCCCATGCACAGGTGGCTTCCAAAGCACAGG
>JBGARY010000027.1:0-47002 GCA_044229985.1 Chitinophagaceae bacterium | reverse complement strand
CAGCGGACTGGAAACCCTGAAACCAGGTATGCACCTGATGGAAGTGATAACAACAGAAGGAAAAGTAACTCAGAAGATCATTAAACGCTAAATGCTCAGGGTTTTTTAATTAAAACTCAGGGGGATGGATTCGTTCCGTCCCCCTTTATTTTTTACTGGGTATATATACTTCAATTCCGGAATTTACCCTCTTTTTTCTTGCATATCCCGGCATAAGTGTTTAGCTTCGTAATTGATTAGTGTCAATACTTTCTCCACTTCCTCACCGAAAGACCCTTATCCAATCCAAAGAATTACTGCGTTTGTAATTGTATATGCCGTATCGTTACGGTTATATTCAATTTCCTCATTTGAGGCCCAAACAAAAACCGACCTGTCGGAACTGTTGAATCCAAACTTTTGAATGCCTGCTCCAATAGCTGTGATCACCGTTTGAACGGATGAAATAACTCATCATAAACCAAACGCTGAGCATTCAGCATTTCTATTGCATGAAAATTTGATTATTTAATTAAAAACCTTGAGGCATGAAAAAGATTTTACTTACAGTTTCTATGATTGCAAGCTTTGCAATGATAGTAAACTCGCAGACAGTTTTGAATGAAGTGTATACAGATCCGGGAAATGGAAAAACCGAGTTTATAGAATTATACAATAGCTCTACCGGGACTCAAGATGTGGATTGCTTTACAATTATGACTTTTTGGGAGTCAGGCAATGGAGGCTCATACAAAAAAGGATGGTATGTTATTGATCTGCCAAGTTATATTGTAGCATCAAAGGGTTGGTTTACTATTTCAGCTGCCAGTCCTTTTAATGTCCAAAATCAGGTTGGTGTTTCTGCCTCTGCTAATTGGAATAGCTTACCTGCTAGTGGTTATATTAAAAAGTATGAACTCAGTGGATCTTCTTATACAGATGTGACGGCAGGGCCCTACACAGATATTCTTGTTGGAACTTCCCCAACTGGCGCAAATGGAACAAATTATTATACATTATTGTTTCAAAATGGAGTTATGATTAATGGATTTGCAGGAGGAGGGGCAAATGGAACTTTACCTTCGGGTATTACTTCAATGCCTGCTCTTACCATTACTCCCGTGGGAACTTGTGTAACTCCATTTGTTATCAATTTTTCAGCATTGGGTGCTATTGAGTACGTTAATCAGTCACCCGGCAGTGATAACGGTTATGCCCGGAAAAGTGATGGAAAATGTGGAGCTTGGGATAAAACAGCTCCGGGTGTCAGTCATACACCAAATGTTTCCAATGGATCAGCAGCAGGAGCAGCAGGTGCATTAACGACAACAGAATTAATAAACTGTGGTATTTTACTTAACGGATCATATATCAATCGAGTCACATTTGATATTACTGCAATTTCAGGTAGTGCTACTGAACTTGATGATTTTCCAGTGGAAGTCCGTCTATATTATGACTATACTCCAAATGTAAGCCCTCCTGGTTATCTGCGTCAGCCAAACGGTATTCTTGATGGTGTAGACTCAACAAGCCCGGCATTAGTTACAACCTTTGCTACAATTGCAGAAACTTCAAAATTTTTCGATATTAAGCAGACTGCTTATGTAATATTGGTTTATAAAACAAAAAGGGGATGTTTTGATAAAGTTGTTCCAGTTGTAAATGGTTGCGCCCCTCTACCTGTTGACTTCAAATCTTTCACTGCTACCCGCAACCGCTCCAGCGTATTGCTGAGATGGGAAACTTCATCTGAGATTAACAACAGTGGTTTTGCGGTTGAACGCAATATGAATGGCACTTGGGAGCAGATCGCTTTTGTAAACTCTCAGGCGGCTAATGGAAACAGCGATGCGCTGTTGACTTATACTTACAGCGACATGAATAATGCAAAAGGCATTACACAATACCGCATTAAACAGGTGGATTTTGACAACAAGTCGAAGTACACAGAGATCCGTTCTGTAAGAGGCCTGGATCAGATCGGTAAGGTTACGGTTTATCCTAACCCAACCAGCAATGGTACCGTAAATGTAGTGTTTGATGATGCTTCTGTTGTTCGTACCATTTCTGTAATGGATATGAGCGGCCGCACATTGAAACAGATCAATAATGTATCCAATAATAATATTACGATTGATAACCTGCAGCCGGGTATGTACACCCTTAGGATTTTGGTTCCGGAGACCGGCGAACAGACTGTGCAGAAGATCGTGGTGAACAAGCGTTAATTGCTCAAGGTTTTTTAATTAAAACTCAGGGGGATGGCTTCGGCTGTCTCCCTTTTTAATTTTAGAAAAGGTCAGGGTCAATATTTGTGTACTATTGATTCTTTACTTTTATGATAAAGTCAGTTACTTGAAGCAATCCACCTACCGGTTAGTCCAGCCCTTTATCCTCCTTCACCTTATCGTTATTATAGGGGTTGCCGGTTATATGCTGATTGAGCATTGTTCCATGCTGGATGCCCTATTCATGACCACTATATCCATTACTACCGTTGGTTATGGAGAAGTGGTGCCATTAAGCGAGGCGGGAAAGATGTTTACCATTTTCCTGCTCATTACCAGCTGGGGCACTTTTGCATTTGCCATTACCCGGATAACCCAGTTTGTAGTAAGCGGGGAGATCAATCAATACTTCAAAATCAGGAAACTCATGAAAGATATTAGTCACTTGCATAACCATGTCATCATTTGCGGGTACGGCAGAAACGGACACCAGGCGGCCCGCATACTGGAAGCCCACCAGGTTCCTTTTGTAGTGATTGAAAAAGACGAACACCTGATGCAGAAAATGGTGGCCGATGGAGAAAAGATTCTTCACCTGGAAGGTGACAGTACAGACGATGAACTGCTGAGGCTGGCCGGTATTGAACGGGCAAAAGCATTAATAACTACCTTGCCGGTAGATGCACAAAATGTATTTATTGTTTTATCTGCCCGGGCATTAAATCCGAAAATCCAGATCATCAGCAGGGCTTCAGAAGCCAGCTCTGTAAGCAAACTGAAAAAGGCCGGAGCAGATAATGTTATTATGCCTGATCATATCGGCGGTACCCATATGGCTACGCTTATTTCAAAACCTGATGTAGTAGAGTTCATCGATTTTCTTTCCGGTGAAGAAGGTCATTCTATCTACATGGAATCCGTTTCATTTGACCACCTTCCGCCTGTATTAAAGGGTAAGACGTTGAGAGAGGTTATGCACTGGAATAAAACAGGAGTGAATTGTATCGGGATAAAAGATGCTGAAGGTAAGTTCGTCATTAACCCACCAGACGAAACAATCATAATGCCCGGTATGAAAGTAATTGTGCTGGGCACCCGGCAGCAGATTCGGGATATGAAAGGCAATCTGTCCTGATCAGGACTCGAGAAATTTTTTGAGATCAACCAGCACTTTGGGCCAGGCTTCTTTCACAGCTTCATAATACCAGTCCCATTCATTTCCTTCCCGGTAGCCGCCCTGTACAAGAACAACTGAAGTTATACCGTTTCCTTCCCGGAATTTAATGTCAAGATAAGCTGGTCCCAGTATGGGTTTATCCGGGTTGAAATAAACGAGATGATCAACCAGTAATTCTTTGCCGGGGATAAATACAGTGATCACACCGGTAGAAATATATTGTATCCCCTTTTTGCTGATATTCCATGCCAAAGAATAGAGGCCGCCCTGTTTTTGCTCCACCAGGCATCTTTCCACTCCCCACCACTTTTGTAATGATACAGGATTGGTGAACGCATCAAAGACTATTGATGCCGGCTGGTGAATATCAATGGCAGCCTCTACCTTCCGCATGAATGAAAATCTTTATTGCTGTTTCTTTGTCACATTCAGCAGTTCCACTTCAAAGATGAGTAATGAACCACCGGGAATCGGGCCATAATCAAATGCGCCATATCCCAACGTGTAAGGAACATATAGCTTGTACCTGGAACCAACCGACATCAATTGAAGCCCCTCAGTCCATCCGGGAATAACACCGCCGAGACTGAAAGTGATGGGCTGGCCACGGTCGTATGAGTTGTCGAAGACAGTACCATTCAGCAAAGTACCCTTGTAGTGGCAGGTTACGCTGTCGGCAGCGGTTGGCTTTTCGCCGGTACCCTCAGTAATAACTTCATACTGCAGGCCGCTGGCAGTGGTCTTTACACCGGGTTTTGTTTTATTTTTTGCCAGAAAATTCGTTCCTGAATCAATCCGGGGTTTTGATTTTTCTGCCTGCATCTTGTTCATGTAAGTATTCATTACATTATTGCAGGCTGCATCGTCCAGCAAAGCTTTTTTATTGCCCAGGATATCATTGATACCTTTTGAAACAAGGGTTGTGTTGAGTTTATTAATGCCCTGTTGCTTATAAAAGTTGGCCACACTTACACCGATGGCATAACTGGCAGAGTCGCTTAGTGTTTTTAGAAACGGAACCGGCTGCTTAGCCGGAACTGTTTTAGGCTGGGCCAAAGCGACACTACAACTTGCGATCAGAATAGCAGAAACTACAAATTTCTTCATATGATAATTTTATTAGGGGGTAAAAATACAGGTTGTAAGGCTAATTCGCATGGCTGCAAAGGGTTAATTTCGGTCTCAAACCGTTAATTCTTTATGGAGCTGTTTACACTGCCTGTACAGGTGCGCTGGGCCGATCTTGATCCGAATTTTCACCTTCGCCATTCTGTTTATTACGACTGGGGGGCTATGTGCAGGATCGATTTTTTTTATAAGTACGGATTGACTGCCGAAGTTTTACGGGAATTTGATCTGGGTCCAATAATATTAAGAGAAGAATGTGTTTTTAAAAAAGAAATTAAGCCAGGCGATACAGTTAAAATTACAATGGTGCTGGCCAAAACAAAAAGGGATTATTCCCGATGGACAATACAGCATACGATTTTGAAAAATGATTCGATAATAGCTGCCTTACTCACAATAGATGGCGCCTGGCTGGATACTTCGAAAAGAAAATTGACTGTTCCGCCAGGGCAAGCGGTTGATGTGTTCAGCCAAATGCCGGTTGGAAAGGAATTTCAGTGGATTGAATAGTGCAACTTTTGCAGAAACTGCCGCACTAAAGCTGTCTTCGAAAATCCCAATTGCTATCGGGACAGGCTGACATATTCGAATATATTCGCCTTATTTGAATTGAATTACTTTTTCAGGGAAACGGGCAGCATAACCATTTACGAGGTTGCGGATAAAACTGTTCTCCTTATAAATGGTAAGTGTCTCTTTCAGTGTTGGGGTATCTGTCAGTTCGAATCCGCCGGGTATATAACCCATGCCATAAAATTTCCCTTCTTCCACCAGTATGCAGGATTGGTCATCGCCATTTATTCCTTTGTCAATAATGGCAAAGGAAGGTTGCGCCAGGAGGGAAGCAGCAGCTTTTTGTACCCTTTTGTTGTAGTTGGCTGGTGATTCTTTTTGCTGACAGGCTCCTTTACAATGCCCTTCACCAATGCCCTCACATTCTCCATCATCTTTTTGAAGAAAACAGAGCTTTGGGCAAAGCTGATAGTCTTTGATCAGTTTGCGGATGATGGCATGCCCGTCCACCAGGTAGTGAAATGTGTAAAGTGGATTTAACCGTTTTCTATTCTTATCAATCGCCAGCCGTTGATAACCGTTCTGATCTTCGTACAAAAAAATGCCATACACATCTTCCCATCTTTTTTGGGATGAGTTGAAGACAGGCCATCGCTTTTTTATCTCCGCTGATTCGAGGATACAGGCCATCAGCTCTGTGCCGCAGGATTGATAACTGATGGCATGCACATGCTGCATAAAGTTTTGCTTCTGCCTGCTTTCTGAATTGTTACTGAAATGACTGTTGACCCTGTACCGGATATTGGTGGCTTTGCCCACATAGACAACTTTACCTTTCTTATCATGGAAATAATAAACCCCCGGTGTATAGGGCAGCTGGTCGAAATGCTCTTTGGGTACATTGGGCGGCAATATCCATTCCTTTGAGTTGCGTTGCAGGCTTTTCTGTATATGCTGTTCCTTGTCGTTTTGCAGCAGCAACTGAAATATCTGAACCGTGGCTTCACTGTCGCCTCCCGCCCGGTGGCGATCATATATGGTTATGCCGAGTGAACGGGATAAATTTCCCAGGCTGTAAGAAGCGAGGCCGGGAAATATTTTACGACCAAGCCGTACGGTACATAGTTTTTTTGTGTTCAGGTCAAAGCCGGCTTCTCTCAAATGGCTTTTGACGAAAGAATAATCAAAATTGACATTGTGGGCAATGAAGATTTTGTCGTGCAGCAGTTGAAATATCTTTTCGGCTACTTCTTCAAAACCTGGGGCATCGGCTACCATTTTATCGGTGATGCCCGTCATGGATTGAATGTAATAGGGAATAGGCTGGCCGGGATTGATGAGTGTCTCAAATCGCTCCGTCACCTTTTCTCCATCAAAAATATGAATGGCTATTTCGGTAATACCGTTGGCAGCTGCATAGCCCCCGGTGGTTTCAATATCTACAATTGCGTACAAAAAGTTCGATGTTTAATGTTTAAAGTTTAAGGTTGTAATTTGAGGAATTAAAATTCGTAAAAGTTTTGATGCAGGCAAGTAAGGATGAAAAATTTCTGATGTTTCGTAACCGGCTGACGAAGGTGTACCGGCATGCAGGTAAGCAGGCCCGGCGGCTCGGTATTCAATGCTTCAGGGTATATGACCATGATTTGCCGGAGTTTCCATTTTGTATTGAATTCTATGGCGATAAACTGTATGTAGCTGAATATAAGCGCAGACATGGTATGACGGAAGAGGAGCATGACGACTGGGTGGAGAAAAGCCTGCTGCTGGCATCAGAAGTTTTGTCAGTCAAGAAGAAAAATATTTTTCTCAAGTTGCGCCAGCGGAAACCGGGGAGGTTGGGACAATACCAGAAGTATGACGAAGTGCAGCATGAGTTTGTAGCAGAAGAGAACGGATTGCAATTTATCATCAATCTAAGTGACTATTTGGATACCGGTTTATTCCTGGATCATCGTATAACCCGCCAGTTGGTAAGAGAACAGGGTGCCGGTAAAAAAGTACTGAACCTTTTTGCCTATACAGGTTCTTTTTCGGTGTATGCGGCTGCCGGCGGCGCAGCGGAAGTGGTCACCGTTGATCTGTCTAAAACTTACCTGAACTGGGCGGAAAGAAATTTACAGTTGAACGGATTTGCTGACAGCAGCCAATACCAGTTTGTTCATGCGGATGTAAAGCAATACCTGAAAACAATACCTGCGGATTATTTTGATATCATCGTAATGGACCCGCCCACTTTCAGCAACAGCAAGCGAATGGATGATATACTGGATATACAGCGGGACCATGCAGAACTGATCAATGACTGCCTGCGGGGATTGAGGAAAGGAGGGGTGCTTTATTTCAGTACCAATTTCAGAAAGTTTGTGCTGGAGAAAGAAAAAATTGCGGCTGCTGAAATCAAGGATATTACGAAGGCCACTACTCCGTTTGATTTTGAAGGGAAGTTGTGGAGGTGGTGTTACCTCATCACCCGATAAGGGTAGCTTTACTCGGAATGAAAATTTGTATTTTGTTCAAAACAATTGTTAAGCTGAGATTTCCGGATATTAAATATTATCTTTTTTTGTTTAGTTTTTGCTTCCTGCTCAACAGCATGGTTGCCCAGGTATACTATAAGGGGAAAAACTTTACCAAAGAGGATGGTTTGTCGGATAATCGCATCACCTGCTTTTATAAAGATAAAACCGGGTTTCTATGGATTGGCACAAAAAACGGTCTTAACCGGTTTGACGGGCATAGTTTTAAAGTGTACAAACCCACAACAGGCAATTCTATATCCAATGAAGTGATAAATGATATTGCCGGCGACAAAGAAGGGAAAATATGGGTAGCCACCATGGGAGGGCTGAATATTTTTGATCCGGCCACTAATAATTGGGAGGTAATTGTACCCGGTCCTAACAAAACAAAAAATGAGATTCCAAACCTGGTAGTGTGGGATATTTGGTTTGATGCAAAGGGGTTACTATGGATTGCTTCAGACGTTTTTGAATTTGCCAGCTATAACCAGTATGCAGAAAAATTCACTTTGTATGACTGGCCGGCTTTTGCAAAAAAGCATTTGTCATTTCCTGGTACCGGAGGTTATAATTCCATTCAGCGGTTTGTTTTTTTTAATCAGCATGAATGCTGGCTCGGAACTACTAAAGGTCTGGTAAGCTTAAATACCCTTACTGGTACATTCACTTATCATGGCGGAGGCTATTACGCTGATGTGCATGATCTCAGGTATGAAGAAGAATCCGGAAAGGTCTTTATGTCTGTGCAAAAAGGTCAGTTATTTTGCTACAATAACCAGTTGAAGACATATAAGCAGCTGTCTCCTGTTCCCGAATCTTACCCATCTGTAAACTTTTCACTGAGTAATGGGAAAGAAGTGTGGATGTCATCGGAAAAGGGCTTGCTTAAAATAGATCCATTCACAGATGCCGCCGTACTGGCCTGTGATAAATTGCAATTAACTGGCGTAATGAAGCCTGGCGGTGTCAACGATGTATATGTTGATGCTGATGGGATAAGCTGGATAGGTACCAATAATGGAATTCATTCGATAGACCGAATTCAGGCTTCATCAATTTTTGTACCGCTCACAACTGCCTCTGAACAGGATGGGCTCAATAATGTAACCGGTGTTTTTTTTGATGGGGAAGAGGAAAAATATTTTGTTTGTCTTGATTCACCAGCCTCAGTCTTTATTATTGACAGAAGGAGCGGCGGCATAAAAAAAGTACAAAAAGATAATACGAACAGACCTTTTGATCCTTGTTATAAGGTTAAGAAGGACAGGGCAGGAAATACATGGCTGCTTACCCAACGAAATGTCTATAAGTATAATCCGGCAACTTCGGATTTTAGTTTATTTCCTATGCCCAATAAGGGATCGTTGGCGGGTTTCAGGGATGTAGCAATGGACAAAGAGGGCAATCATTGGTTTGCAACTTTTAACGAGGGATTGTATTTATATAATTCATCGGGCAAAAATTTTGATACGCTGGTAAGGAGTAGCGGTTTTCCTAAAACCGTAGTTACCTGCCTGTATGCCGATGATAAAAACCCGGAAGTGTGGATCGGTACTTATGGCCTGGATTTGTACAGTTATGATTTGATTTCAAAAAAGCTTACGTCCTATCATCAAACAAATCAAGCTAGTCAGTATGTTTCGCTGAACCTAGTTAACGACATTACGTCTGATAATGCGGGTACCATTTGGGTTGCTACCAACACAGGCGGTATTTTCCGGTTTAACCGCAACAATTCATATGAAACTGCATTTACACAGTTTGATATGCGGTCAGGTCTTCCCAACAATAGCATCCTGTCACTTGTAACAGATAAGAATAATATTGTTTGGTTATTATCAGGTACTGGTGTTTCTGCTATTTTGCCGACTGGTACTTCTGTTTTGGATGACCTGGGTGACAAGTCATTTGGTTTCGCTGCATATGGTTCTGACATCAGTATACCGCACCAGATTACTTATAACAGCAAATACGATGAAATTTTGACTGGAGCTGGTGGCGGACTTCATATTTATTTTCCATATAAGTATTCAAAACCTGCTTCTTTCCCAATGGTTTATACAGCTGTCCGTATTGATAAAGAAGCGGGAGTTCCGTTGCATATCAACAGGAATGCTTTGCTGAAGATGCCTGTCGGGTCAAAATTACTGGAGATTGAATTTGCAGCTTTGTATTATGGAGCCGCTGCGGGTATACGATATGAATATAAACTTGAAGGCTATGATAAAGGATGGATTAAAGGAGATAATAAATTTACTGCAGCTTATCAAAACCTGCCTGCAGGTAATTATACTTTCACAGCGAGAGCTTTGGATGAGAGAGGAAATGAGATATCGGTTCTTCAGGGTCTGACTATAATTCAATCTCCGGTATTATGGCTTCGATGGTGGTTTATTGTGCTGATGGCATTACTGGCTTTGACCATTGTCTGGTTAATGTTCCGTTCGTTGAAAAGGAAAATAAAGGAAGAACAACAATTGAAAGCATTTGCTACATCCTTGTACGGGCAATCAACTGTTGATGACATTCTTTGGAATGCAGCTCAGAATTGTATTGTTATACTGCACTTTGAGGATTGTGTTATCTACCTGAAAGATGAGAAAAGGGATGTAGTAGTGCAGATAGCTGCCGCAGGCCCCAAGAGTCCGGCTAACGGCAGGGAAATTATTAACAGGCTTGAAATACCTGTTGGGGACGGCATTGTTGGCACTGTAGCTAAAACATGTATTCCGGAATTGATCAGGAATACCCGGAAAGATTCCCGTTATATCGTAGATGATGAAATGCGTTTTTCTGAAATCACTGTTCCGGTAATGATTGATGGAAAAGTTTTTGCAGTAATTGATTCTGAGCATAGCCGGAAAAACTACTTTAATAAGCATCACTTAAAGCTGTTGCAGAAGATAGCTGCAATTTGTGCAGAACGTATTACAAAATACCTGGCAGAAGAGAGATTAAGGGCTAAGATTGCAAGAGACCTGCACGATGAAATGGGTTCAACGCTTACCAGTATCAATATACTGAGTAAAGTGGGAATGGAATCCGGTGAGATAAGTGAACAATTGAGAAAATACCTGCAGAAAATAAAAGATAATTCGGGCCGAATGATGGAGAGTATGAGTGATATTGTATGGGCTATTAACCCTGCCAACGATAGCCTGGAAAGAGTAATGATCCGGATGAAAGAATTTGCAGCAGAAATGCTGGAGCCGGCAAAAATTAATTACTTTTTTGACATTGAAGGTGTTCTTGAAGATATTAGTTTGAACCTGGAGCAGCGGAAAGATCTTTACATGATTTTTAAAGAATCAGTTAATAATGCGGTAAAATATAGTGGTGCAACTGAAATGAATTTTCTCTTTGACCACAAACAAGGGTTATTCCGGATGGTAATTACTGATAACGGTGGAGGGTTTGATAGTTCAGCTGAGTATGCCGGTAACGGTTTGAAGAATATAGCCGCCAGGGCTGCTGCTATGAATGCTAAGGTTCAGGTAAAATCAATTCCCGGCACTGGTACAAGGATCGTATTGGAAAAGGTAGTCACATCATAAGGGTATGTAAAAAATGTAAAAACTAATTTATGTTGCATTAATAAAGACCACTATGCCTGTCCGAATTGTCATATACGAGGATAATATTAACCTGAGAGAAAGCCTGGTGAACCTTCTCGCACTTACAGGCGAATATGATGTGGTAGCCAGCTACCCGCAGTGCTCAGGTGTGGATGAGCAGATAAAGGAGTTTAAGCCGGATGTAGTATTGATGGATATTGATATGCCCGGTATGAACGGAATTGAAGCAGTGAAAAGAATCCGATTATTTGATTCTGCCGTTCAAATTATTATGCTGACAGTGTTTGATGATAACACCCATGTTTTTGAAGCGATGTATGCCGGAGCCAACGGGTATTTGCTGAAGAAATATGTTTCTGACAAATTGATTCATTCAATAAGGGAAGTATTGGATGGTGGTGCACCTATGAGTCCATCTATAGCACGAATGGTGATTACCAATATGCAAAAGACCGTTCCCGCAGTAGCCAATGATTACCAGCTTACCAACAGGGAGAAAGAAATATTACAGTTGCTTTCGAAAGGCAACAGTTTTAAAATGATTGCGGCTGAACTTTGCATCAGCCTCGATACAGTACGCACCCACATTAAAAAGATATACGATAAGCTGCATGTATGCTCTCAGATAGAGGCAGTGAGTAAGGCTATCAATGAAAAGATAGTTTAAGCAAGTACTTATTTCTTATTAACCCTCTGCTACATTTTTTACTGGATATTGTAATTCATTCTTCACATCATTAGGGTATTGTATCAATAATCAGGTATATCGACCTTTACTTTGACAATTAAAAGCTATTTCAAAAAATCTCACCTCAACTTTTTAAATGAAAACTAAAATCCTCCTAATATCATTGTTGTCGTTGTTAAACTTTGTGGATTCCCAGGCACAAAATGTAGGAATAAACACTCCAAATCCTCAGGAGGCGCTTGATGTTACCGGTAATATGCGGCTTAGCGGAGCTCTCAAAGTGAATGGAAATAATGCAGGACAGCCCGGCCAGGCACTCGTTTCCACCGGGGGCGGATTAGCCTGGGTTGATTTAGCTGCAAACCAGTTTACTAACTTCAGAAATTATTACGGTCCTGTAACCAATTTCAATTGGGTTAGACCTGTTAACGTAACAAAAATTATGATAGAAGCATGGGGAGGAGGAGGAGGAGGCAGTGCAGCAGGCGGTGGTGGTGGCGGCGCCTATGCAGTAGCTGTAATTGATGTTACCAGCATAACACAGATTAGCTTAACCATAGGCGGTGGTGGTGCCGGTGGCGGAAATTCTGGAACCCCTGTAAATGGCGTTGCAGGAGGTACTACTACAATAAGCTGGACTGATGGGGCTATCACAAGGCAGTTTAATGCACCCGGAGGGGGCTTCGGAACTAATTTGGAAAGCGGGGCCGGTGGAGGCGTAAATCCGGCTACATTTACGTCCAATGTTTCAGCATCAACAAGTTTAATGCAGTTACCGGGTTTACCCGGCGAGCCTTACTTCTCTTCATTTAATGAAAGTGCTGCCGGCGTCTTCCGTATCCTTGTCAAAGGTGGGCGGGGTGGTGGTGTACATCGTTTTGAAAACAATGGAGGTATCGGTCATAATTATGCATCAAATGGTGGTACATCAATCCCGATTTTATCGTCTTCGGGCAGGGCTAGTATAGCGCCTGGTGGCGGGGGTGGTTCAGGTTTGCCTGCGACAAACAATGGCGATAACAATGGTGGCGCCGGTATGGTTATTATCCGCTGGTGAAAAAATCTTTACCATAAATCCGGTAAGATTTTCAGAGTTTGGGAATTGATTAAAATAAACAACTTAAATGTAATCTGCCGCCCGATATACTTATTAGGGCGGCAGCTAAAATTTTGATAGAATCGGAGCGTATTCAACACATCACTCATACTCCTAACCGCATCTGCATTTTATTGAAAGCAACTTGTTCATTTAGTTTGTAAAAAAATACTTGCCTTCTAATATTTTTTTTCAGCACAGAGCTTCGTCAGGCTGGTGTTAGAAATAATTATTGCGGGATTCCACAGTAAAGACAACATGATAATTCAGAATCTTAAAAGTCCTGAAGCATCACATCATAAGGGTATTGCTTAGATTTTTTTATACCGTGACCTTTATCAGGTAATAAAATTGTTTCTGTAATAAATGTATAGTATGAAAATACTGTTCCACCTTGTTGCTGTCTTCTCTTTTGCCTCTGCCTTTTCGCAATCAGACTTGCAATCGCCCTGTGCTGCCAGCGCAGAGGGTAAGGCCGGGAATATCACTATCAGTTATACGATTGGAGAAATGACATTAGTAGATAGCTGGAAGTATGGCAATCTGATGATTACACAGGGTATACTACAACCTGTAAACGAAAGAGCCAGTACCGATCTTGATTTTTTTACTGCTGATGAAATCAAATTATCCCCCAATCCTACGCCAGGTATTCTTACTGTTCAATTTAACTCATTGTCGCCTGGTAAACTGCTTGTTTATATGTATGATATTACAGGGAAGTTATTGAATGCCGAAGAATTCCAGTATACGGGTTTCAATACCCGCCAGTTTGATATGATGAAGTATGCTAGTGCAACGTACCTGTTAAGGGTCATATTTCAACCAGCCAACGGTAAACAAAAACAAGGAAGTTTTCGCATTGTAAAAATCAGCCAATAATAATTTAAAATACACATTATGAAAATAGTATCTGTATTGACCGGAATTTTCATTCTTATCACAACAGTAAAGGCACAAGTGCCAAATAAATTCAACTACCAGGCAGTAGCAAGAAATAGCAGTGGGCAAACATTGGCCAATGCAAGTATCAATGTCCGCATCAGCATTCTGGATGGAAGTGCAACTGCCGCTTCCGTTTATAGTGAAACAAGAAATATAACTACAAACCAGTTGGGTTTATTTACCATCGCCATTGGCAGCACGGGTACACAAAGCACAACAGGAAACTTTTCAACTATCAATTGGGCAACGGGTAATAAATTCATTAAAGTAGAAATTGACCCCTTGGGTGGAACTAGTTTTGTAACACTTGGTACCACCGAATTATTAAGTGTACCTTATGCTATGTATGCGGTAAATGGCACCCCTGGTCCACAGGGAATTCAGGGACCTCCGGGTCCTACTGGTGCAACAGGTTTGCAAGGACCAATTGGACTTACGGGTGCTACCGGTCCGCAAGGCCCGGCAGGACCTATAGGACCTCAGGGTCCACAAGGTCCAACTGGATTGACTGGTGCAACTGGCCCTATAGGTCCGCAGGGCCCTGCTGGTCCACAAGGAAATACGGGTCCGCAGGGAGCTACCGGTCCGGCTGGCCCAACTGGTCCACAAGGACCGCAGGGAAATACCGGTCCTCAGGGAACAGCAGGAAATAATGGCTTTAATACATTGATCAATACAACGCCTGAACCACCCGGGGCTACTTGTACTAATGGAGGTGTAAAACAAGAGTATGGCATTGATGTAAATAATAACGGTATACTTGATCCTTCAGAAATAAACGGAACACTTACAAAATATATCTGTAATGGCATTACTGCCAATAATTACTGGAGTGAGCAAAACGGAGATATATATAACAATAATACCGGGAATGTGGGTATCGGCACCAATAATCCAATATCTAAGCTTACTGTAGGCCGTGGCATTCATCTAGATCTGGATAATGTAAATGGCGTAGGATTGGAAAGTGCTCTTACTTTTGGGGGCAATAAGTTGGTAGGTATTGGTAGTCGTCGCACTGCAGGCTTCAATCAAAACGGTCTCGATTTTTACGCCGATGGCTTCCGCCGCATGGTAATTAGCAAGGAGGGTACTGTAGGCATTGGTAATTTAAGTCTTATCAATCCGGATTACAAGCTTATTGTTGTTGGCACTACTTACAGTGACAACATGCATATTAGCGACCGCCTGGGTATAGGCACCTTCACACCCGAATATCCTCTTCAAACCACTACAGCTTATTTTACCAACCGTATTGGTATCAATACGACACCAAATAATACATACAGCCTTGACCTGGCAGGCAGCACACGGCTACAGGGCAACACCCGGGTAACGGGCTACATTATTACGGAAGACGAACTGCTGGTGCGCAATGGAAAAGGCATTGTTCGAAGTTATAACAGCACACAATTAAAGACAATACCTTTCACGGTGGGCCCAATTTCAGTTTCCGGTTTTAGTGGTGGAGAAACGCTTACGACCGTGTTTTTCAATTTCCCAGAACCCTTTTCCACAACACCTAGGGTAATGGTGAGCCATCTTATTTCAGGAAGCGGGATTACGGGTAACCCCTATGCTCTGTATTTAATTCCCCGTGAAGTAACCCTTAGCGGCTGCAAGTTTGAAGTAGTGAACCTGAGTAATACCACCCTCAATTTTAGCAATGCCATGTTTGCGGTGATGGCAATCGGAGGAGAATAGGTCTGTGCTAATGGGCATGGCGTAGCCATTGCACAAGCCTTGCCTGTGGAAGTGCTAAGATGGTAACATGGTCTAATCCTATATTTAAGAAAGTAAGACTCTTGTCGATCATACAGTTGGTAATGGAAAAGATCCTTATTAAAAAAACTGATGCTGTAATCTTGAATGTTAATGTATAGGATCTATTTAGTAAACAAGTGGTCAAGTCGTAGCAGGATTCGGGTATTAATTTTGAAAAACTGATTATGTGTATAAATGTATAAAGTAACTCGGAGCTGAATTTTCTTTAATAAAAAATTGAAGTATGAATATGTACATCTCATAATTGCTGCAATGTTGTTTTGTGGCAATCTTCTAATGGTCCAGTCAGTGGGAATTGATACCAATTCCCCGCACATATCCTCTCAGTTGGATATAGAGAGTACGAGTAAGGGTCTTTTATTGCCCAGGATGACACTGGCATAAAGGAATACAATTTCCTCTCCTGTGTCAGCTTAATTTCGAAAAAAAAGAGAACACACTGGTTCTCTTTTTAAAGAAAACAATTAGAGGGTCTTCAACACATCATTCATACTCCTCACCGCATCTGCACTTTTATTGAAAACAGCCTGTTCAGTTTCGTTGAGTTTAAAATCAATGATCTTCTCCCATCCGTTTTTGCCAATGGTAACGGGAACTCCCAGGCAAATATCTTTTTGACCATACTCTCCATCCAATGCCACGCAGCAGGTAAAGAGTTTCTTCTCATCACGGATAATAGCTTCTACCAATGCTGCTCCGGCTGCACCGGGTGCATACCAGGCGGAAGTGCCGATGAGTGCTGTTAATGTAGCGCCACCCACCATAGTGTCCTTTACAATTTTTTCCTGCTGCTCGGCAGAAAGGAAATTGGTAACCGGTGTGCTGTTCCAGGTAGCCAGGCGGATCAAAGGAATCATGGTAGTATCACCATGGCCGCCTACTACTACTGCATTCAAGTCAGAAGGTGAGCAACCGAGATGCTGGCTTAACTGGTATTTGAAACGGCTGCTGTCTAATGTGCCGCCCATACCAATGATGCGGTTCTTTGGTAAACCGGTGGATTGTAAAGCGAGATAAGTCATCGTATCCATCGGGTTGCTGATAACGATGATGATGGCATTTGGAGAATGCTTCAATATGTTTTCGCAAACACCTTTTACGATGCCGGCGTTAACGCCAATGAGTTCTTCACGGGTCATACCGGGTTTACGGGGCAGGCCGGAAGTGATGACAACAACATCGCTGTTGGCGGTTTTGGTATAATCATTCGTACTGCCGGTAATCTTGGTATCAAAACCCAGCAGGGTAGCGGTCTGCATCATATCCTGGGCCTTACCTTCTGCAATTCCTTCTTTGATGTCGAGGAGGACCAGTTCATTACATAATTCCTTACGGGCAATATTATCAGCACAGGTGGCACCAACTGCACCAGCGCCTACTACGGTTACTTTCATAATTTTTTTATTTAAGATTGAATTATTACAGTAGAGTAACAGGCCGCAAAGGTAAAGGTTGCCTTTATTTTAGATGATGATTACCAAAGTTATTTTCTCAGTTCTGCCACTATTTTATCAACCGGCAGCGAACCGCCAAAGGTGGACACCAGTTTTTTCTTTTTATTATAAAAGGCAAGGAAAGGCAGGTTGTTGAACTGGAAATAAGGTGGCAGAAAAAAAGTATAGTCCTGTGCCACAATAATGTTTTCGTAAGCGGCCAGTTTGTATTTATCCATGAAGGCTTTCATTTCAAATAAGGGCACCATAGTGGACATCACAATTTGGATACCCTTGAATTTGTCAATGTTTTTGGTAATGTTTTCGGTCTCCTGCTGGCAATGCTCACAGGAGGGGTGAAATACCATCAGTAATACGGGAGTTTTTTTAGGTAAAACATCTTTTGTAAAATAAGAGCTGCTATCCGGCATCAGCAATTTTACCGGTGGAAAATTCTTAAACCGGGTGGCGGGAGCTGGTACAGTATCAATTTGATGATTATGCTGGGCAAAAACAGTAAGCGAAAGAGCCAGCATTGCTATTACAACGGAATATTTCTTCATTTATCAAAGAAAAGATATTCTCGGCAAGATT
This sequence comes from Chitinophagaceae bacterium, assembly GCA_044229985.1. Classification (GTDB taxonomy): domain Bacteria; phylum Bacteroidota; class Bacteroidia; order Chitinophagales; family Chitinophagaceae; genus JJ008. The sequence continues at coordinate 29,336 of JBGARY010000027.1, read as the reverse complement.
CAGTACCCGCTATTGGGTAATAATAAGAGCGGAGATTCACTTTGTCATCAGGCCATGTAGCCTTATCTTTGCCGCCTCAAAATTTAAAAAATGGCAAATACATCAGATATCAGCCGCGGCATGATCCTGAACCTGGAAGGCAGCCTTTATTCTGTAGTAGAATTTGGCGAAAACAAGACTGCCCGTGCAGCAGCAAAAGTGTGGGCTAAACTGAAAGGTGTGGACAACAGCCGTACCATTGAAAAAACCTGGAACTCAGGGGATACGATTTTCCCGGTTAGGGTGGAAAGACGTTATTACCAGTTCTTATATAAAGATGATACAGGTTATAACTTCATGGATAATGAGACCTTTGAGCAGATTGCACTACAGGAAGCAACCATTGATGCACCGCAGTACCTGAAAGAGGGACAGGAAGTAGGTGTACTGGTGAATACCGAAAATGACCAGGTATTAGGCGCTGAACTCCCTGACAAAATTGTATTACAGGTTACCTATACTGAGCCCGGCCTGAGAGGTGATACAGCAACCCGTACATTAAAGCCGGCTACCCTGGAAACAGGCGCCACCATTGGGGTGCCTCTTTTTGTAAATGAAGGGGAGCTGATCCGGATTAATACTAAGACTGGTGAGTATGTAGAAAGAGTAAAAGAATAACATTTGTGAAATAGATGAAATGGCCTGAAATCACCCGGTTTCAGGCCATTTTTGTTTGATTTTGGGTCAATTTGAGCAAAAAATGCCTAATAATCATTGAATTTCTGATTTTGATTTCCTTACCTTAGCCGCCACTCCGGACGGGAGAATCTGTTTAAAAACCAAAACGTTCTACTAAATTGAAAAACATGGATTTCAAACAAATTCAGGAGTTGATCAAGATGATCAACAAATCGAATATTGGCGAACTGACCATAGAGCAAAAAGATTTTAAAGTAACCATCAAACAGAAAGAGGATCATGTAACACAGGTTGTTGCCCCTGCTGCGGCGCATGCAGCACCCGTATATCATGCTCCCGCTGCGGCAACACCTGCTCCGGCCGCGGCGCCAGCTGCTGAAAAACCAGCAGCCAAAGAAGAAAAGGCGGCTTCGAACCTGCTTACGATTAAGAGCCCGATGATAGGTACTTTCTACAGGAAGCCTTCTCCCGATAAGCCAAATTTTGTTGAAGTAGGTACAGAGGTTCAGCCCGGTAAAGTGGTGTGCATAATAGAAGCGATGAAGCTGTTCAATGAGATTGAAAGTGAAGTAAAAGGTAAAGTGGTAAAAATATTGGTTGACGATATGTCTCCGGTTGAATATGATCAGCCGCTGTTTCTTGTTGAGCCAGCATAATCAGTTCATAGTTCATAGTATGCAGCCATGAACCATTTGCATTTTCATTTCAAATCAGAGCAGATGTTTAAAAAAATATTAATTGCTAACAGGGGAGAGATTGCCCTTCGTGTTATTAGAACCTGCCGTGAAATGGGCATTAAGACAGTAGCCGTTTATTCTACTGCCGATCGTGATAGCCTTCATGTGAAATTTGCAGATGAAGCAGTTTGTATCGGCCGTCCCCAGAGTTCGGATTCTTATTTGAATATTCCCCATATTATGGCAGCAGTGGAAATTACCAATGCAGATGCCATTCACCCTGGTTATGGTTTTCTGGCAGAGAATGCCAAGTTTGCCCAGATCTGTGCTGATCATGATATCAAGTTTATCGGCCCCACACCTGATATGATCAATGCTATGGGTGATAAGATAACAGCTAAAGAAACAATGATCAAGGCTGGTGTTCCTGTTGTACCCGGTGGTCAAGGCTTATTACAAAGTGTGGATGAAGCTAAAAGCCTGGCAAAAGATATGGGTTACCCGGTCATATTAAAGGCTACTGCCGGTGGCGGCGGAAAAGGCATGCGTATCGTTTGGGAAGAAAGTGAATTAGAAAGGGCTTATGATACTGCCAAAGCCGAAGCTGCAGCAGCTTTCAAGAATGACGGAATTTATATGGAAAAATTTGTAGAGGAGCCCCGTCATATCGAAATACAAGTAGCAGGCGACCAGTATGGCAATGTTTGCCACCTGAGTGAAAGAGATTGTTCAATACAAAGACGTCATCAGAAACTGGTAGAAGAATCTCCTTCTCCTTTTATGACAGATGAACTCCGCCATGCAATGGGTGAGGCTGCAAAAAAAGCAGCAAAAGCCATCAATTATGAAAGCGTCGGAACTATCGAGTTCCTTGTTGACAAGCACCGCAATTTCTATTTCATGGAAATGAATACCCGTATCCAGGTAGAACACTGCGTTACGGAAGAGGTGATCAATTTTGACCTGATCAAGGAACAGATTCTCATTGCAGCAGGCCATAAAATATCCGGCAAGGACTATTATCCGGAAATGCATTCCATAGAATGTCGTATCAATGCTGAAGATCCTTATAATGATTTTCGTCCCTCACCAGGTAAGATTACCGTCCTTCATCAACCGGGCGGACATGGCGTAAGGGTAGACAGTCATGTGTATGCAGGATATGTCATTCCTCCCTATTATGATTCTATGATCGGTAAACTGATTACGGTGGCTCGTACAAGGCAGGAAGCTATTGATACTATGTACAGGGCATTGAGCGAATATGTGATTGAGGGAGTAAAAACAACCATACCTTTCCACCTTCAGTTAATGAGGGATGAAAGATTCCGAAGCGGTAATTTTAATACCAAGTTTTTGGAAGGGTTTACATTGAAATAAAGATCATTTGTAAATATTAATCCCCTGCATCCGCCGGGGATTTTTTAATTTCATTATGTATTTACCCCGTATGAAATATATCCCTGTTTTATTGGTCTGCCTTAGCATTCTTGGTTGTTCTCCTGCGTTGAATAAACTGCATCAGAAAGCAGTGCTGGCGGATACCCATAACGATGTGCTTTCCTCACAGGTTTTAGAGGGAAAAGATATTTCTCACCGGCTTAAAGAAGGCCATAGTGATCTCGACAGGTGGAAAGAAGGGGGCATGGATGTTCAGTTTTTTTCTGTGTGGACTGACAAAACACCCCGGAATAAGGCAGGTTTTTTTGCTGATGCGGTGGAAGAAATTGATTCACTGCATCACATCATATTACGTAATCCTGACAGAATGGCTTTTGCCACCAACTATAAGGAGGTTAAAAAATGGGTTCACAAAGACAGGCTGGTTTCACTAATAGGGGTAGAAGGTGGCCATATGATAGAAGGAGAAATCAGCAAACTGGAAAAACTCTATGAAAAAGGGATGCGTTACCTCACCCTTACCTGGAACAACAGTACCAACTGGGCCAGCAGCGCTATGGATGAAACACTTAATCCGGCAAAACTTAAACAGAAGGGATTGACTGATTTTGGGAAACAGGTAGTTCGCCGGATGAATGAATTAGGAATTATCGTTGACCTTTCTCATGTTGGTGAGCAAACTTTTTATGATGCGTTGGCAGTGACTAAAAAGCCAGTTTTTTTATCACATAGTTCTGTATGGAGCATTTGTCCCGTTTTCAGGAATGTAAAAGATGAACAGATAAAAGCAGTGTCAAAAAACGGCGGTGTGATCTGTATTAACTTCTATTCCGGGTTTATCAGCAAAGAATATGACCAGCGACAAAGCTATTTGGCTAAAGTTGCCAGGGATTCTGTTTTCCGTTCTTATTTAGCAGCAACGAATGGCGACTCTTCGGCAGCTAAAGTAAAGTGGGAACAGTATTATGATGCGGAAATGAACAAGGTGAGGCCCTCGCTTGTCCAATTGGTTGATCACATTGATCATATTGTAAAATTGGTAGGCGATGATTATGTTGGAATCGGGTCAGACTTTGATGGTGTTAGCTCCCTGCCTGTCGGGCTGGATGATGTAACCACCTATCCAAAGATCACCGAAGAGTTGCTAAATCGGGGTTATAGCAGAAAATCAATTAAAAAAATATTAGGTGGAAATGTACTTCGGGTAATGAAAGCAAATTTTAAATAAAAAACCCGTTGAACTAACGGGTTTTTTGGATAGATAAAGATTTAATTATCTGCCTTCCGAGGCAGCCTCGCATTTTTCAGCTTCGTTTTGTATCTCTTTAATAAAGGCTTCATTGTCTTTGTACTTTGCCTCTATTTCATTTTCCCATTTTTTGATGGCTGCCCTGGCAGCCTCTTTTTCTGCCCCTTCTGTAGCTTTTGCTACCTTGCCATTGAGTTCACACCATTCTGCAGCTATATCTGCCGCTGTTTTTTCTTTTTTGTCTCCGCCGCATGCAATTAGTAGTCCGCAGCTAAAAAGGATGAGGAATGTACCAATACTTTTTTTCATGTTGTTGATTTTGGTTTAAGATAAGTACTAAAGCTACAACATCATTTAAAAAACAACACAGGTCATTTGAGGATATATCGAATCTTTTTTATATTCGGTTAACTAAAAACGAATTGCTATGCTTAAAATCGGACAACTTAAATCAGGCGATGTAATCAGCATCAACGACGAAGGAATTATGAGGGAGGGCACAGTGGTAGATATCAGTCATGAAGAGCACCAGGCATTGGTCAATAACGGGGTACAGGAATTTTGGTTTAGCCAGGACGAAATGTTTGCAGTTCCGCTGGATGAGTCTCATTTGCTGAAGTTTGGATTCACCGGGGAGGAGGCAGAAGATGGCTATAAATACAAAAGGGATTCTTTCCGGGTTCTGGTGCCTAAAAAGGGAGATTTTTCGAAAATGGAGATGTGGTGGAGAGAAGACCGAAGGCATTTTTATACCCCATTATCCGTTCATGAGTTTCAAAACCTGTACCTGGATATGACCAAAATCCACCTGGATATGCCTTAAAATGGCCGATTTATTGAGAATCAATACTGTTTTTCCACATACCCCCTAAAAAAATTGGGGGTTTTTTCTTTTTTCCCCCTGATACACCTACCTTTGCGTTCCCAAAAAAATATGTCGAAACAACCCCTTATAAAACAGGACGGTACGATTATCGAGGCCCTGTCCAACGCAATGTTCAGGGTAAAACTGGAAAACGGCCATGAAATATTGGCTACTATATCCGGTAAAATGAGGATGCACTATATACGTATCCTTCCTGGTGATAAAGTGGGAGTGGAGTTGTCGCCATATGATTTAACCAGGGGAAGAATCAATTTCAGGTATAAATAACCCTTCGACAAGCTCAGGGTAACAACGTTAAAAACTGATTATTATGAAAGTAAGAGCATCAATCAAAAAGCGCAGCGCCGACTGTAAGATTGTACGTCGCAAGGGCAAGCTGTACATTATCAACAAAAAGAATCCCCGCTTCAAGCAAAGACAGGGATAATTGAGTAAAAACAAAAATCAAAAAGCAAGAACCAAATTGAAATTTGTGATTTGTTTCTTGGAATTTAAATCAAAATAATATGGCTCGTATTGCCGGTGTTGACTTACCAAAAAACAAAAGAGGCGAAATTGGACTTACCTACATCTATGGTATTGGTCCTTCTACTGCCAAGTACATTCTTGACAAGAATAATATCGATCGTAACAAGAAAGTACATGAGTGGAATGACGATGAACTGAATGCTATCCGTAATACGATTACGGAGGAGATGAAAGTTGAAGGTCAGCTTCGTTCAGAAGTGCAGATGAGCATTAAGCGTTTGCTGGATATCGCCTGCTACCGTGGTCTTCGTCACCGTAAAGGTCTGCCGGTTCGTGGACAGCGTACCAAGACAAACAGCCGTACAAGAAAAGGTAAGCGTAAAACAGTTGCCGGTAAGAAAAAAGCAGCTAAGAAATAATTCTTCGCTTTTAGCTCAGAATGACAAATTGAGTTGTCAACCTGAACAAAGTGAAGGAGACTTACATATTTTGAATCAGCACCGGATAGCTTCGTAAGTCAGCAGGAGGGTTGATTCAGGCTTTGGGAAACCAAAGTTTAAATTTAAAAGTAAAGATTACCTCAGAACAACAATTATGGCAAAAGCACAACAACAGGCCCAAAGCGCAAAAGCAGCGGCCAAGAAAAGAGTGGTGAAAGTGGATGCATACGGAGATGCCCACATTTCAGCTACATTCAACAACATTATTATCAGCCTTACCAATAAAAATGGCCAGGTTATTTCCTGGAGCAGTGCTGGTAAAATGGGTTTTAAAGGATCTAAGAAGAACACTCCCTATGCCGCACAAATGGCTGCTGCAGATGCAGCTAAAACTGCCTTTGATGCCGGTTTAAAAAGGGTTGATGTTTATGTAAAAGGACCAGGTGCCGGTCGTGAAAGCTCCATCCGTTCTTTGTCTCAAAGCGGAATTGAAGTGGTAATGATCAAGGATGTAACTCCTTTACCGCACAATGGTTGCCGTCCTCCTAAGAAAAGAAGAGTATAAGAAAGCTTATAGCTCATTGCTATCAGCTCAGACATATTGAAGCATAGTGCTTTCATTTAATTAAAAGGTGACTGATTAATTTTTACCGCTTTCAACGATCAGTTCACCGGTTTTTAAAAAGCGGAAATGAATAAAAACTATGGCAAGGTACAATGGTCCAAAGACCAAGATTTCCCGCATTTTTGGTGAGCCTATTTTAGGCAATGGTAAGTGGTTGGGTAAAAACAGCAACCCTCCCGGTCAGCACGGGGAAAAGCGTAAGCGTAAAACATTAGGTGAATACGCCTTACAGCTCCGTGAAAAGCAAAAAGCCAAATACTCTTATGGAGTATTAGAGAAACAATTCCGTAAAACATTTGAAGAAGCAGCCCGCCGCAAAGGTGTAACAGGTGAAAACCTGATCAAACTGCTGGAAGCCCGCCTGGATAACACTGTTTTCCGTATGGGTATTGCTCCCAGCCGTCCTGCTGCCCGTCAGCTCGTTAGCCACAAACACATTGAAGTAAATGGCGAAGTGGTGAATGTTCCTTCTTTTCAGCTGAAAGCTGGTGATGTAATCACTATTAAGGAAAGCAGCAAAGGAAGAACATCAATTACCAGTGTTGTTCGTCCTAAGAATCCAAAGTTCAGCTGGCTCGACTGGAATGAAACAGAACTGAAAGGTACTTTCATTACCTATCCTGAAAGGGAGAGTGTTCCTGAAAATATCAAGGAGCAACTGATCGTGGAATTGTATTCTAAGTAAGGTTGACCGGCTGCGAATGAGCAGCAAACCAAAAATTGTAAATCCTAAATCTAAATTTCAATATGGCAATTTTAAATTTCCAGAAACCCGATAAAATCATTCTGCAGAAAGCAACTGATTTTGAAGCTCAGTTTGAGTTTCGTCCGTTGGAGCCCGGCTACGGTGTAACCATTGGTAATGCACTTCGCCGTGTGTTGCTCAGTTCACTGGAAGGCTATGCTATTATTGGTGTGAAAATAGAAGGTGTGGAGCATGAGTTTGCTACCATGAAAGGTATTAGCGAAGATGTGGTAGAAATTTTCCTGAACCTGAAGCAGGTTCGTTTCAAAAAGGCTGTTGAACATGAAGTGGCCAATGAAAAGATCATTCTTTCAATCAAAAACAGAACTGAATTCACAGCCGGTATGATCGGTGAAGGAACACATTCTTTCCAGATCATGAACCCGGATCTCCTGATCTGTACCCTGGATTCTTCTGCAAGAATGGATATTGAACTTACTATCGGTAAAGGCCGTGGTTATGTTCCTGCTGAAGATAACAAGCCGAAAGATGCACCGATGGGATATATTCCGATTGACGCCATCTTTACTCCGATCAAAAATGTGAAGTACACTATTGAGAATACCCGTGTGGAGCAAAGAACAGACTTTGAAAAACTGATCATGGAAGTTTCTACCGATGGTACCATTCATCCGGAAGAAGCTGTGAAGCAGGCTTCAAGGATCCTGATCCAGCACCTGATGATTATTACTGATGAGAACATCACTTTTGACAATAAGGAAGAAAAGAAAGAAGACCTGGTGGATGAGCAGACTTTACAATTGCGTAAGGTATTGAAGACCCCGCTGGAAGATCTTGATCTTTCTGTTCGTGCCTTCAATTGCTTAAAAGCTGCCAAGATCAATTCACTGAGTGAACTGGTGCAGTACGAGCAGGAAGACCTTATGAAATTCCGCAACTTCGGACAGAAATCACTGGCTGAGATTGAGCAGGTGCTGACTGAAAGAGGTCTGCACTTCGGAATGGACCTGGTGAAGTTGGGTATTGATCTGAGCGAATTCTAATTTTAAGCAGTTTGCCTTTTGGTGAACTGCTTCCTTTTTATAATGTAGGCTGTAATTCCTGACACGGTACAGCCGAATAAAACTAAACGTCATGCGTCACGGAGACAAAGTAAAAAATCTTGGCAGAAAAAAGGCCCACAGAGATGCGTTGCTCAGCAACCTGGCCTGCCAGCTGATCCAGCACAAAAGGATCGTTACTACTACCGCCAAAGCAAAAGCTTTGAGAGGTTATGTAGAACCATTGATCACAAAAGGAAAGGATAATACCACTCATCAGCGTCGTGTAGTGTTCAGTTACCTGCAGGACAAAGAAGCAGTGAAAGAGTTGTTCGGCCCTGTGGCTGAAAAGATTGCTGGTCGCCCCGGTGGTTATACTCGAATTATCAAATTAGGATTCCGTCCTGGTGATAATGCAGATACAGCCATGATTGAGCTGGTTGATTTCAACGAAATCTACGGCAAGGGTAAAGGCGAAGCCAAAGCCCCCGCCAAAAAGACCCGTCGTTCTGGCGGTGCTAAAAAGAAAGCAGAGGCAACTGACAAAACGGAAGGACCTGCTGCAACAGAAGAAAAAGCTGCTGAATAAAAGAAGCCAACATCTGTTTAATATGAATGCCTCCGGATTTCCGGGGGCATTTTTTATTGACGATTCTGATGACGTACTATTAAATAAATAAAGTATTTTCACTTTACTGCTTGCTGTTTGAATTATAATAAATCACAATCATGGACCATCAATCCGGAAGAGCATTGCAGCAGTTCAAAAGCGAAGTGGGTATCCGCTTCCAGCTTTACAATAGTTTATTTACTTCACTACCTTTTCACCGTATTGAGAAGACGGGAATATTACTTTCACTTTTGTCAAACAATTGCGAGGAAGGATATAAAAGGAGGCTGAGCCCGGCCAGTATCATTGATGACTTTTTCAGTAAGCATACTATTTATACAAAAACCGACGAGAAGAATGATCTCTTATTTCGGTTTGTTCAGTACATCGAAAGACAGGTTGTGCTGTTTGATGCACTGGAAGATGCAGCTTTCAGGTATGTAAATGACCTTAATGGAGTCGGTACGTTGAAACATCTTGAATCAGAAGTAGTACAGTCAGGTAAGGAAAACGAGCTGGCAATAAAGCTTAAAGACTTTGCCATCAGGCTGGTGCTTACAGCGCATCCAACCCAGTTTTACCCTGGTTCTGTATTGGGGATCATCAATGACCTGGCAAAAGCGCTGGCAGATAACAATACTAATCTTGTTAATACCTATTTACAGCAGTTAGGCAAAACACCCTTTTTCAAAAAAAAGAAACCTACACCTTATGATGAGGCAGTTAGCCTGATCTGGTATCTCGAAAATGTTTTTTATTCAGCAGCCGGTAAGATCATATCATCATTGGAGAGCCAGTTTCCGGAAGCAATAAGCAGAGAAAACCCGGTCATTAGAATGGGCTTCTGGCCTGGCGGTGACAGAGATGGCAATCCTTTTGTTACAAGCGAAACAACCTTACAGGTGGCCAATTCACTCCGGGGTGCCATCATCAAATGTTATTATATGGATGTGCGGAGACTGAGAAGAAGACTGACATTTGAAGGAATAGAAGTTTTATTGCAGCAGCTTGAGTCAAGATTGTATAACAACCTCTTTATTCCTGATTTTAAAGCTGATCTTAAGAAGGAAGAAATTCTGAATACATTGTATGAGATCAAAGAAGTGATCATTCATCAGCACAATGGTTTATTCCTGCATATGTTGAACAACCTGATCAATAAGATCGGGTTATTCGGATTGCACTTTGCTTCATTGGATATACGGCAGGATAGTGCTGTGCATGGAAAAGTTTTACAAGAATTGATAGCAGGTAAATCAGCCTTGCCGGTTAATTATACTGAACTTTCTGAATTAGATAAAATGAATTCACTGGTATCAGTTGATACAACAGTTGAGTGTAATTCAATTGCAGATCCTGTGTTAAGGGATACATTTGCAACGATCAAAGTCATAAAAGATATTCAGCAATATAATGGGGTAGAAGGTTGTAGCCGCTACATTATCAGTCAATGCAATAGTGCTTTGAATGCAATGGAATTGTATGGATTATTTCTGTTGTCTGGCTGGAAGCCTGAGGAAATGAACATAGACATTGTCCCTCTTTTTGAAACCATCAGTGATCTTAAAAATGCTGCTTCAGTGATGCAGACATTATATGATCTGCCTGCATACCGTCAACACCTGGAGCGTCGGGGGAAACGCCAAACGATAATGCTCGGCTTTTCGGATGGTACCAAAGACGGTGGCTACCTGATGGCTAACTGGAGCATATACAAAGCCAAGGAAGAACTGACCCTGGTGTCAAGACAAAATAATATTGAAGTTGTATTCTTCGATGGTCGCGGAGGCCCGCCTGCAAGAGGGGGAGGTAAGACACATAAATTTTATGCCTCGATGGGAAAGAATATCTCCAATAAGGAGATACAACTGACCATACAGGGACAGACCGTTAGCTCCAATTTCGGTACGGTGGATGCTGCACAATTCAACATTGAACAATTATTACATGCAGGTATCACCAATGATCTTTTTTCTACTAAAGAGACTACACTTTCGGAAAACGAGGAGAATCTTTTGCAAGAGCTGTCGACAGCAGGTTTTGAAGCTTACAAAGGGCTTAGGGATCATCCGTACCTCGCAGATTATTTATTACAGGTAAGCCCCTTGCGTTTTTACAGTGAAACAAATATTGGCAGCCGGCCGGCAAAAAGAGGTGCATTATCCCGGTTATCATTGAAGGACCTGCGGGCAATACCTTTTGCGGGATCATGGAGTCAGTTGAAACAAAATGTAACAGGTTATTATGGTGTAGGTACTGCATTGCAACAGATGGAAAAGAAGGGAAAATTACTGGAGCTGCAAAAATTATATCACCAGTCATTGTTCTTCCGTACACTGCTGGATAATTGTGAAATGGCGATGATGAAATCTTTCTTCCCGCTGACTGCTTACCTGGAAGAGCATCAGCAATTCGGAGAATTATACCGGATGATCCGGGATGAATACGAATTGACTAAGCAATATTTGTACAAGATCACCGGCAATAATGAATTGATGGCTGATTACCCTGTCGATCAGTTGTCGATACAGATGCGGGAAAAGATAGTACTGCCATTGGTAACAATTCAGCAGTATGCCATGACCAGGATCAGGGAGCTGGAGGAAGAGTCAGCGCCTGCTGCACTTCGGGAGACCTTTGAAAAATTGGCTATGCGCTGTTCTTTTGGAATCATCAATGCCGGAAGGAATTCGGCATAATATTATCATACGGAGATTTTCAATCAGTTATTTTTGCATCTTAATTTACTATTATGAGTAAGGTTAAAGTCGGACTGGTACAGATGACCTGCAGCAGCAATAAGCAGGAGAACCTTGGAAAGGCAATAGATGGAGTTAGGAAGGCAGCAACAGAGGGTGCACAAATCGTTTGTTTGCAGGAGTTGTTTACTTCCCTTTATTTCTGTGATGTGGAAGATTATGAAAATTTCAAGTTGGCTGAGTCGATCCCGGGTCCTTCTACAGAAATATTGCAGAAAGCAGCCGCTGAGTTAGGTGTTGTAATCATTGCATCCTTGTTTGAGAAAAGAACACAGGGTATTTATCACAATACTACAGCTGTGATTGATGCTGATGGAAGCTACCTTGGAAAGTACAGGAAGATGCACATACCCGACGACCCTGCTTACTATGAGAAATTTTATTTCACTCCCGGTGACTTGGGTTATAAAGTCTGGAAAACGAAGTTTGCTACAATAGGTATACTCATTTGCTGGGACCAGTGGTATCCAGAGGCCGCCAGGATCACTGCATTGATGGGGGCAGAGATATTGTTTTATCCTACAGCTATTGGTTGGTCAACATCACAGGATGAAGAAACAAATACGGAACAATACGGAGCATGGCAAACTATTCAGCGTAGTCATGCAGTGGCCAATGGAATACATGTGGTGAGTGTAAACAGGGTAGGCCTTGAGCAAAACGGCGCTATGAAATTTTGGGGAGGTTCTTTCATTTCTAATCCATTCGGAACGGTTCTCTACCAGGCGTCGCATGATAAGGAGGAGGTGAAAGTGCTTGAGCTTGATCTGTCAAAAACTGACCGCTACAGAACACACTGGCCTTTTATGCGGGATCGCAGAATAGATTCTTATCAACCAATTACTAAACGATTTATTGACGAAGACTGATGACCGCACCTACTCCCAAACAACTCGGCTACTACTTTCCTGCTGAATTTGAACCGCATATTGCTACCTGGCTGAGCTGGCCGCACAAAGAAGCTTCCTGGCCGGGAAAGATTCATACGATATTTCCTTTTTATGCTCAGTTTGTAAAAGAGCTTACAAAGGGAGAATTGGTTCGTATCAATGTTGCAGACGTAGCAATGAAAAATTTTGCAACCGGCCATTTGCAGGCAGCCGGTGTTGATTTATCAAGAGTTGAATTCTTTTTTAATCCTACAAATGATGCCTGGTGCCGCGACCATGGCCCTGCATTCCTTATTAATCCAGACGCAGAAATAAAAAAAGTAATCGTTGACTGGGGTTATAACGCATGGGGCAATAAGTATCCGCCTTATGACCTCGATGATGTAGTTCCAACTTTGATTGGTAAACACTATAATATACCTGTCTATCATCCGGGTATTGTTATGGAGGGTGGCTCAGTAGAATTTAATGGTAAAGGAACAGTAATGACTTCTACTGCCTGTTTGCTTAATCCTAATCGCAATCCTCATTTGAACCAGCAGCAAATCGAAGAATATCTCTTTAACTATTATGGTATGGAGCAGGTATTGTGGGTGGATGAAGGAATAGTGGGAGATGATACAGACGGACATATTGATGATACAGTCCGTTTTGTAAATGAGGATACTGTTATTACAGTGATAGAAGAAGATAAAAACGACGACAATTACAAATTGTTGCAACACAACCTCCGGCAGTTAAACGAAATGCGTTTACAAAATGGGAAACAGTTGAATATTGTGGAACTACCAATGCCGCCTGAACTGATTCATGAGGATATGCGGTTGCCTTGTTCTTACGCTAATTTTTATATAGCTAATAATACTGTGATTGTACCCACTTTCCGTTCTGATAGGGATGATAAAGCATTACAGATTATTCAGCAATGTTTCCCCTCCCGGGAGGTTGTTGGTATTGATTCGACAGATATCATTTGGGGTTTGGGCAGTTTTCATTGCCTGAGCCAGCAGGAGCCAGTTGTTTAAGCAAAAGATTTGCAGTAGAAACAGCTGCTATAATTTTTCATTATGCTGGGTGATGTCTAATCCTTTTTCTTCTTCCTCATCAGACACTCTTAAAGGGTGAATGAGATTTACCACTTTGAAAAGGAAAAAACTCATAACGGTGGCAAAAGCCACCACAATAAGACAACCATACAGCTGTGTCAGAAAAAAATCAGTATTACCATAAAATAAGCCGTCATTACCGGCAGGGTTAATTTTTTTCGATGCAAAAACTCCGGTGAGAACCATACCGGTTATGCCACCTAATCCATGACAAGGAAATACGTCCAATGTATCATCAATGGTTGTTTTTCCTTTCCAATGCACGGCAACGTTAGAGACAATGGCTGCAAAGAAGCCTATAAATATACTTTGCGGCAAACCAACAAATCCTGCTGCCGGTGTTATAGCCACTAATCCTACTACAGCGCCAATACAAAAACCAAGAGCAGAGGGTTTCTGACCTCTCAATACATCAAAGAATATCCAGGTAATACCTGCAGCAGCAGATGCAATATTAGTGGTGCCAAAAGCTGATGCGGCCAGGCTGTTTACGGCCAGTGCTGAACCGGCATTGAAACCAAACCAGCCAAACCATAAAAGCCCGGTGCCTAACAAGACATAAGGTATACGGGCAGGCTTTACTTCTTCTTTTAAGATATGGGCCTTCCTTCTTTTCAACACAATGGCACCCATAAGCGCTGCACAACCTGCGGATATATGTACTACTGTGCCACCTGCGAAATCCAAAACTCCCATTTTGAATAGTATTCCTTCCGGGTGCCAGGTCCAGTGAGCAAGCGGTGAGTAAATGAAAATACTGAACATCACCATGAATAGTATGTAAGAAGTAAAGCGGATTCTTTCTGCAGTGCCACCAACCACAAGGGCAGGAGTGATGATGGCAAATTTTAGTTGGAACAGTGCAAATAAAAGCAAAGGAATAGTGGGTGCAAGACTCCAGGGGCCCTGAGAATTAATCCCTTTGAAAAGGAAGAAATCTGCGGGATTGCCAATTAATCCATTAAAGGAACTTCCGAATGCCAGGCTGAACCCGATTATCACCCAAAATATGGTAATTAGGCCTGTTGCAATAAAACTCTGAAGCATAGTGGAGATAACATTCTTTTTACTTACCATACCGCCGTAGAAGAATGACAGACCAGGTGTCATTAATAAAACAAGTGCTGAGGCAATCAGCATCCATCCAATATCAGTATAGTTATATTTTCCAGTCCCGTCAAAGTCGGTGTATAACGGAACAAAAAGAGCTAAAAGGGCAAACAGACTAAATAAAGCAAATGGAATAACAGCAGTTAGTTTTTTCATAAAGTGTAAACTGTTTTATTTATATGAATGCAAGTCTTTTGTTTTTGGACTCCAATACAGATTGGCCAACTAAATAGTCATCTACTGCCTTTGCACATTCTCGTCCCTCACTGATTGCCCAAACGACAAGGCTTTGGCCGCGGCGCATGTCGCCGGCTGTAAAAACTTTAGAAATATTAGTGCGGTAGTCTGTTTCAGCGGCTTTTACATTTCCTCTTTCATCCAGATCAATTCCAAGATCATTAATTAAGCCTATATGTTGCGGATGAACAAAACCCATTGCCAGTAGGGCAAGCTCACAGGGCATCTCTCTTTCACTACCTGCTATTTCAACGAAACTCGCTGGCCGGCCATCGACAATCTTCCATTCAAGATCAACAATTTTGAGAGATCTCAGGTTCCCGTTTGCATCACCAATAAACTCTTTTGTGGCAACTGCCCATTGTCTTGCTGCTCCTTCTTCATGCGAAGTGGTTTCTTTTAAAAGCATGGGATAAGAAGGCCAGGGCATAAAATCATTCCTCTCCGAGGGGGGCTTGGGCAGCAGTTCAAACTGCGTTACGGATCTTGCACCATGACGATTAGATGTGCCCACACAATCACTGCCGGTATCACCACCTCCAATTACCACTACATTTTTATCAGTAGCTGTTAATTCAAACTCTAATATATTGCTTTCAATAGCTGCGTTGACGAGAAAATCTTTTTTGGCAACTCTTTTATTATTCTGCTTCAGAAAGTCCATGGCAAAATGAACACCGTACAATTCTCTACCCGGGATTTTCAAATCACGGGGAACAGTGCTACCTCCTGCCAAAACAATAGCATTATACTCACGGAGTAAATCATTAATACTGACATTGACCCCAACGTTAGCATGACACTTAAATACTACGCCTTCTTCTTCCATTAGTTTTATTCTTCTGTCAACAACCCATTTTTCCAGTTTGAAATCAGGAATACCATAGCGCAATAAACCTCCTGGTGCATCATCTCTTTCAAAAACTGTTACCAAATGTCCGGCATAATTCAATTGTGCAGCAGTGCTAAGTCCCGACGGCCCCGAACCAATGACGGCTACTTTTTTTCCTGAGCGGAGATTGGGCTTACGGGGTTTTACAAATCCTTTTTCAAAAGCAATTTCAATAATATGCTTTTCAATTTCTTCAATGGTGATGGCCGGCTGATTAATGCCCAATACACAAGCTGTTTCGCAGGGAGCAGGGCAGATGCGGCCGGTGAATTCAGGAAAATTATTGGTTGAGGAAAGAATATCATACGCTTCTTTCCAGTCTTTACGGTAAACAGCATCATTAAATTCAGGTATTATATTCCCCAGCGGACAGCCATGGTGGCAAAAAGGTACACCACAGTTCATGCAGCGGGCTGCCTGCTGATTGAGTTTTTCATCAGTATATCGTTCAACAAATTCATTATAATGTTTCAGCCGCTGCTCCACCGGCTGCCTGCCGGGAAGCTCTCTGGAAAATTCTTTAAATCCTGTTGGTTTGCCCATGAGAAGTTTATCAGTTGATTTGTTAATTGGTTGAAAAGGATTGCCTCAAACACTTGTTTCAACAGTATTTATTTTTTCTTGCAGCACTTTCTTATAATCCCTTGGAAATACTTTCACAAAATTTTTAAACTGGTTTTCAAAATCACTCAGAATAAATTTTGCGACGGTACTGCCCGTATACTGTAAATGCTTTTGAATGAAATTGTACAAATCATTCTTGTCATTTTCATCACAATCATCAAGGTCCACCATTTCTTTATTGCAGTTATTGGCAAATTTTCCTTTGACATCGTACACCCATGCGATGCCGCCGCTCATACCTGCCGCAAAATTTCTACCGGTGTTTCCCAAAATGATCACACGGCCACCTGTCATATATTCACAGCCATGATCGCCGACAGATTCCACCACCACATTGGCGCCGGAGTTTCTTACACAAAATCGTTCGCCGGCCTTTCCCCTGATATATGCTTCTCCTGATGTAGCTCCGTAAAATGCTACATTCCCAATAATACTGTTATCTTCTGCTGTGTAGGTAGCCTCTTTTGGAGGATATATGATCAATTTTGCCCCACTTAATCCCTTCCCGAAATAGTCATTGGCATCACCTTCTAGTTCCAGTGTAATTCCTTTTGTGTTGAAAGCTCCAAAACTTTGTCCAGCTGTTCCGTTGAATTTAAAATGAACCGTATCCTCCGGCAATCCTTCCGCACGGTACTTCTTTGTTATTTCATTAGACAGAATAGTTCCTACAGTACGGTTGGTGTTTTTGACAGGGAAGGAAGCGGTTATTTTTTCTTTTGCAACAATTGCCGGGACAGCAGCTTCCCATAATTGCCAGTCAAGGCTGTCAGTAAGGCCATGATCTTGCTCTTCGCTGCAGTGCAGGGTAGTGTACATGGAATTGGGTTCTTTATATAACACAGCAGACAAGTCCAGATTTTTATATTTCCAATGCTCTATTCCTTCTCTTACTTCAAGGTTATCTGCCTGACCAATCATTTCGTCCACTGTTTTGAAGCCTAGCTCAGCCATTATCTCTCTTAATTCCTGTGTGATCATTTTGAAAAAATTCACTACATGGTCAGGATTACCTTTGAACCTTGCCCTTAACTCAGGGTCCTGTGTAGCAACACCAACAGGACAGGTATTCATATGACATTTACGCATCATAATACAGCCTTCCACTACCAAAGCTGCCGTAGCAATGCCCCATTCTTCAGCACCGAGCAATGCAGCAATGGCAATATCCCTTCCTGTTTTTAATTGACCGTCAGCCTGCACTACCACACGGCTTCTTAATTTGTTTTTCACCAGTGTCTGGTGAGTTTCTGCCAGGCCAAGTTCCCAGGGTAACCCGGCATGTTTGATGGAACTGATTGGTGAGGCGCCTGTACCGCCATCATGACCGGCAATTAATACAACATCTGCTTTTGCTTTAGTCACACCGGCCGCAATGGTGCCTACACCAGCTTTGCTTACCAGTTTTACACTGATTCTTGCTTTACGATTGGCATTTTTTAAATCGTATATCAGTTGTGCTAAATCCTCAATTGAATAAATATCATGATGTGGTGGAGGTGAAATTAATCCAACTCCCGGAGTGGCGTGACGTACTTTCCCAATCCATTCATCTACTTTATGTCCGGGCAACTGACCTCCTTCGCCGGGCTTGGCACCTTGTGCCATTTTTATTTGTAGTTCATCTGCTTCTGTTAAGTATAAACTGGTTACGCCAAACCTTGCAGATGCCACCTGTTTGATGGCGCTGCGCATAGAATCCCCGTTTGACAGGGGTTCGTATCTTTTTTCATCTTCACCACCTTCACCAGTATTTGATTTTCCGCCAAGGCGGTTCATAGCAATCGCAAGTGTTGTATGTGCTTCCCATGAGATAGAGCCAAAACTCATGGCGCCGGTGGCAAAACGTTTATAGATACTTTCTGCTGCTTCTACTTCATCAATACTGATGGAAGGCCTGATTTTTTTAAACTGGAACAAACTACGCAGTGTGCAGGCTTTTTCACTTTGATCATTGACCAGCTTTGAATATTTTTTGAACGTTTGGTAGTCGTTCATCTTTGTTGCATGCTGCAACAGGTGAATGGTCTGCGGATTAAATAAATGAAACTCGCCTTTTCTTTTCCATTGATAGATGCCACCAACAGGCAGCCTGTCGACCGGTATATCTTTTTTGCTAAAAGCAAAGTAATGTTTGGCTAATACTTCCCTGGCAATTTCATCCAACCCCATTCCTTCAATTCTTGAAGTGGCACCAGTAAAATATTTATTTACCACATCCTTATTCAAGCCAAGAATTTCAAATATCTGGGCACCCTGGTAGGATTGTAAAGTAGAAATGCCCATTTTGGAAAATACTTTAAGCAAACCATCATTGACCGCTTTGATATAATTCTTCTTCAGTTCATCTTCAAGTAATTCTGTCTGCAGTTTACCAGTTTCTTTTAAGTCCCTTATGGATGATAAAGCGAGATATGGATTAATCGCTGTTGCTCCAAAACCAACCAGGCAGGCAAAGTGATGTACTTCCCAAACGTCGCCGGCTTCCACAATAATGCCCACTTGACCCCGCATTCCTTTTCTTATAAGGTGATGGTGAATAGCTGATGTAGAAAGTAAGGATGGGATAGGGGCATGGTTTGAATCAATTGCCCTATCCTGTAGTATTAAAACCTTAAAACCATCTTCTACGGCATGCACTGCATATTCACATATTCGTTCAAGTCCCTTTTTAAGAGACCCCGGTTTGCCATCAGCCCTGAAATAACATTGAATGGTTTTCGACTGAAACAGCCCGGTATCAATACTCCTGATTTTCTCCAATTCGTAATTGGTAAGTACAGGATGTTTCAAGGCAACACTATGACAGGTTAACGGATCTTCAATTAGCAGGTTGCCATTATTGCCGGCAAATGTTGCCAAAGACATTACTAGTCTCTCCCTGATTGGGTCAATAGGCGGATTGGTTACCTGCGCAAATAATTGTTTGAAATAACTGCTGAGGTGCTGTGGTTGATCACTGAGTATTGCCAGGGGCACATCAGTACCCATTGAACCTATGGGCTCTTTTCCATCGACAGCCATGGGAGCAATAATAGTATCGAGGTCCTCGGTAGAATAACCAAAAGCCTTCTGGTATTTAAACACCTGGTCATGTTCCAGGTGAGTGAACATTATTCGAGGTTCAGGTAATTCCTCCAGCCTGATCTTATATTTATTCAGCCAGTCGCTATATGGTTTTTGTGAACAAATGTCTTTTTTCAAGTTTTCATCACTGATGATCTTTCCTTTTTCCATGTCCACTACAAACATCCTTCCCGGTTGCAATCTTCCTTTTTCAATGATGCTGGAAGGATCAACAGGCAGTGTCCCTGTTTCAGATGCCATTATAACACGGTCATCATTGGTCACACAGTATCTTGATGGACGTAAGCCATTTCTGTCTAAAGTAGCGCCGATGATCTTTCCATCTGTAAATGAAATAGAGGCGGGCCCATCCCATGGTTCCATAAAGGAGGAGTGAAATTCGTAGAAAGCTTTTTTCACTGGATGCATATCTTCGTTTCCGTCCCATGCTTCGGGTATCAGCATCATCATTACATGAGGTAAAGAACGGCCGGTAAGAGTAAGCAGTTCAATCATATTGTCCAGGCAAGCAGAATCGCTTTGGCCTTCTGTTACAATAGGCAGCAGCATTTCCATTTCTTCCCTGCTGAAATAAGGTGTAGTGAATCCCTTTTCGCTTGTCTTCAGCCAGTTTAAATTTCCCTGTAAAGTATTGATCTCACCATTGTGGGCAATAAAACGGAAGGGCTGGGCCAGTTTCCAGGAAGGAAAAGTGTTGGTGGCAAACCTGGAGTGTACTAAACCAAAAGCACTGACCACTCTTTTGTTGCTCAGGTCAGGGAAATACTGTCTTACCTGGTGGCTGGTGAGCTGACCTTTGTAAACAATTATTTTATACGAAAGCGAAGCGATATAAAAACCGATTTCATCTTTACGAACCGTACTGTTGATGAGATGAGTTGCATAGTTGCGCAGTACAAATAATTTTCTTTCAAAATCATCCTGGTTAGAAATATGATCGGGACAGGCAATGAATACTTGTTCCATCTCTGGCTCTACACTTAATGCGGTTGGGCCGATACTTTCTGTGTTTACCGGAACTTTTCTGTAGTTCAGAATTTCAAGACCTAATTTTTCTGCTGAGCGGTTCAGTATATCCCGGCATTCCTCCCTTAGTCTTATTTCTTTTGGGAAGAAAACCATTCCGGCAGCATATTTTCCAAAGGAGGGGAGATGTACACCGAGTTTGAGACACTCGTCAAAGAAAAATTCATGCGGAGTTTGAATCATAATACCGGCACCGTCACCGGTATTTGCTTCGCAACCACAAGCGCCGCGGTGTTCCATATTTTCCAATACGGTCAATGCATCCGAAATGTGCTGATGTGATTTATGTCCTTTGATATTCGCTACAAAGCCAATACCACATGCATCATGTTCAAAAGATGGATCGTAGAGTCCCTGGTTGCCCGCCATTGCATAAAATATTAAATGATCGAAACTTTGTTAAGTTCAATTCAACAGCAAGCAATACATCTGAAAATACAAAATTGTATTCAGCAGGTAACGGGATTGTTGATTCAATTTTCCACAAATTGATTATAAATAAGTGGATTAAATGAGATATCCGAACAACTGGTCGTTTTTATTTATCTCTGAGAATTCGATATTCGATTCTTTCATTTTCTTTAATAGCAGGTCATAGTCTGCCCTGCTTTGCAACTCCACACCCACTAGTGCCGGACCATTTTCTTTGTTGGTCTTTTGCATGTATTCAAACCGGGTAATGTCATCTGCAGGACCTAATACATTGTTCACAAATTCTTTCAAGGCACCGGGCCGCTGGGCAAAACTGATCAGAAAATAATGTTTCAGCCCCTCGTATTGCAGGCTTCTTTCTTTTATCTCCTGCATCCTGTCAATATCATTATTGCTTCCGCTTACAATGCAGACCACATTCTTGCCTTTTATTTCTTCTGCATACTCATCCAGTGCAGCAATAGATAAGGCGCCGGCTGGTTCTACTACTATTGCATCTTCATTATACAACTTCAATATCGTGGTGCAAACCTTTCCTTCGGCAACCAGGTGCATGTCGTCCAGTACTTCCCTGCAAATACCAAAGGTGATATCGCCGACTCTTTTTACAGCTGCACCATCAACAAAGCGGTCAATACTATCCAGTGTTACCGGGTGACCGTTTTTTAATGCTTCAGACATGGAGGGTGCACCTTCCGGTTCTATGCCAATGATTTTTGTATTGGGAGAGTAGGTTTTGAAATAGGTGCCAACCCCGGCGCTTAACCCACCACCACCAACAGGAAGGAAAAGAAAATCTATGTCAGACAAATCTTCAAGAATTTCTGCACCTACCGTTCCTTGTCCCTCAATAATGCGATAGTCATCAAAGGGTGGAATAAATGTGAGGTTATTTTCTTCTGTATACCTTTTGGCGGCAGCAGCACAGTCATCAAAGGTGTCGCCAGACAGCCTGATCTCTATATTTTCTTCGCCAAACATTTTTGTCTGGGAAATTTTTTGCCGGGGAGTTATTACCGGCATAAAAATTACTCCGCAGGTGTTTAGCTTTTTGCAGCTATAGGCAAATCCCTGTGCATGGTTGCCTGCACTGGCACACACAACACCTTTTTGAAGTTGCTCAGCTGGTAAAGTACTCAGCATATTGTAAGCACCTCTCAACTTATAGGAACGTACCACCTGCAGGTCTTCTCTTTTTAGAAATACGTTACAATGGTATTTCCTGGACAAGTTATGATTGAAAGTAAGTGGTGTTCTGTTCACCACTTTTTTCAGTCGATGTGCTGCTGCTGCAAAATCTATCTGCACATTATGCGTTGATGACAATATCATACTAAATATTGTTTTTTCTCTGCTGACTCAGGCTGTTTTACCAGTTTGCTAAATACCTCTTTCATGGAAGCAGCCGGTTTTGCTGATGAAGTTTTTTTATTTTGATTTTCCGGCCTGAGGCTTCTTACTGTTTTGCCGGCCTGCCACAGTTCACTTTCACGCAGTTCTTTCAGTTCTTCTTCCAGTTTTTCCCGGTAGTCAGCCTTGCTGTTGCTGTCAATAGAACGTTGTGATTCTTTGCCTGCAGCTACGCTGTCATACAATTCATTAAAGACAGGTGCAGTGGCATCCCTGAATTTTTTCCACCAGTCTAATGCACCACGCTGTGCAGTGGTAGAACAGTTGGCATACATCCAGTCCATACCATTTTCTGCTACTAATGGCATTAGTGACTGCGTCAGCTCTTCAACTGTTTCGTTAAATGCTTCGGAAGGAGAGTGTCCCCTTTCCCGCAACACCTGGTATTGTGCGGCAAATATTCCCTGTATGGCGCCCATCAGTGTTCCTCTTTCGCCGGTCAGGTCAGAGTAAACTTCTTTTTTGAAATCGGTTTCAAACAAGTAGCCGCTGCCAACAGCAATACCTAATGCAATTACTCTTTCAAAAGCTCTGCCCGTTGCATCCTGGTAGATGGCATAAGAGCTATTAAGACCACGGCCTTGCAGGAACATTCTTCTCAGCGATGTGCCACTTCCCTTCGGGGCTACTAAAAATACATCCACATCTTTCGGAGGAACAATACCGGTTTGTTCGTTGAATGTAACACCAAAGCCGTGTGAGAAATACAAGGCCTTACCCGGCGTTAAATATTTCTGTACAGTTGGCCACAAAGCAATCTGTGCTGCATCACTCAGCAGGTAGCAAATGATAGTGCCTCTTTGCAAAGCTTCTTCTATTTCAAACAATGTTTCGCCGGGAACAAAACCATCTGCAATGGCTTTATCCCATGTTTTACTGTTCTTCCGCTGGCCAACGATAACGTTGATGCCGTTGTCTCTCTGGTTCAATGCCTGTCCCGGACCTTGTACGCCGTAGCCGATAACAGCCACTGTTTCACGTTGAAGCACTTCCTGTGCTTTGCTAAGCGGGAATTCTTCCCTGGTTACTACGTTTTCTTCTGTGCCGCCGAAATTTAGTTTTGCCATAATTATCTGTTTTGGTAATTGTTAGTATTATTAAATGATTGTTTACATTGAAAAGATTTTTTCATTTTCGTTCAGGTACTCATTCTCTACCACATCTTCGCCCGGCTCCGATAGTTCAAACTCTTTGAGCCGCTCATGAAAGTCATTGCTTCCTTTAATTATCGCTACCCGGCCGGTTCTGACAAATTCAATCAGGCCAAACGGCTCCAGCACTTTGATCAGCGCTTCTGTTTCTTCCCGGTGGCCTGCAACGGCAAACACAGTATAGTCTTTCCGGATAACTACTGTATGTGCACCGTTTTCTCTTAATAATCTTTCTACTTTTACTTCTGCTGCAATGATATCAGTAGGTACTTTATATAAAGCCAGTTCTTGCCACACAATTTCATGCTCGGTATTATAATAGGCTTTTAATACCTCTACCTGTTTTTCAATCTGGCGACATAGTTTTCTTACTACATCTTCATATTCGTTGATGACGATGGTGAAGCGGTGAACACTATCCACTTCAGTAGGCGAGGTGTTCAGGCTTTCCACATTGATTTTCCTTCGGGAAAAAATAATGGCTATACGATTCAGTAAACCAATCTGGTTTTCTGTATAAACTGTTATTGTAAATTCTTTTTTAGTCATAGTTTTTATTTTTTGCTAACCGCCAACAGGGTTTTCAACCGCTGTCGGGATTTAAATTTCTTCTTTACTTAATACACATTCTGCCACGCCTCTTCCCTGCGGTACCATCGGGAATACATTATTTTCTTTCCCTACCATTATTTCCAGTAAAAAGCTTCCTTCCTGTTCCAGCATTTGCTGTAATGAGTCTTTTAGTTCTTCTCTTTTTGAAATACTCTTGCCCGGAATGCCAAAGCCTTTGGCCACCTGTACAAAATCAGGGCTGGTAATATCAACGAACGAATATCTTTTTTCATGAAACAGTTGCTGCCACTGCCGAACCATACCCAGGAACTGGTTATTGAGGATGATGATTTTTACATTAGGCTTAAACTGCATAATGGTACCCAGTTCCTGCAATGTCATCTGGAAACCACCATCGCCAATGATGGCAACTGTGGTTCGGCTGGTATCGCCGTATGCAGCGCCTATAGCTGCCGGTAAGGCAAAGCCCATAGTTCCCAGTCCACCGCTGGTGATATTACTCTTGCTATGGTTGTATTTCGCATAACGGCAAGCGACCATTTGGTGTTGACCTACATCTGTAACTATAACTGCATCGCCATTTGTCAACTCATTGAGTGTTTTTATAACTTCTCCCATGGTCATTACTTCTCCGGTTGGGTTCAGTTCATCCTTAATTACTTTTTCTTCTTCTTTTTGTTTGTAGTCGTTAAACTTTTGCAGCCACTGCGGATATACTTTTTGTTCCAGCAATGCAGTAAGCATGGGAAGTGTTTCCTTGCAATCGCCCCAAACCGGAACATCTGCCTTTACATTCTTATCAATTTCGGCGGGATCAATATCTAAGTGAATAATCTTTGCCTGTTTTGCATATTTATCTAAGCGGCCCGTTACCCTGTCATCGAAACGCATACCGATTGCAATCAGCACATCACATTCGTTAGTCAATACATTCGGGCCGTAATTGCCATGCATACCTAACATTCCAACTCCGAGAGGATGGTTGGTAGGGATGGCACTCATGCCCATGATGGTCCATGCAGCAGGGATGCCTGCTTTCTCTATAAATTGTTTGAATTCTTTTTCTGCTTTACCAAGAATCACTCCCTGGCCAAAAACAACAAAGGGACGTTCCGCTTTATTGATGAGTTTTGCGGCTGCTTCAACATACTCTTTTCGAACAATAGGTTTGGGGCGATAGCTGCGGATGTGCTCACATTTTGTATATCCTTCATATTCGAAAAGCTGCAACTGTGCATTCTTGGTTATATCAATCAGCACTGGCCCCGGCCTGCCACTGCCGGCAATGTAAAAGGCCTTGGCTAAAACAGCGGGTATTTCACAGGCATCCGTTACCTGGTAATTCCATTTTGTAACTGGAGTGGTGATATTGATTACATCTGTTTCCTGGAATGCATCTGTACCCAGCAAATGCGCAAATACCTGGCCGGTGATACACACAACAGGAGTAGAGTCAATCATGGCATCCGCTAAACCGGTCACCAGATTTGTGGCACCGGGTCCGCTGGTAGCAAAAACAACTCCTGTTTTTCCGCTTACCCTGGCAAAGCCCTGTGCTGCATGAATAGCACCTTGTTCGTGACGGACTAAAATATGTTTCAGCCTGTCCTTATAATCGTACAGCGCATCATAAATAGGCATGATAGCTCCGCCGGGATAACCAAAGATGGTAGTAACCTCTTCGGCAAGAAGGGCTTCCAGTACCGCAACTGAACCGCTTAAGTTTGTTACAGCTTTTGGCTGTGGCTTTACTTTTTTTAATTCCAGTGTATCCATACAATTTCGTTAATGTTCAATAAATCAATTTTCACTCCTCATCCGTCACGCAACCTTCGCTAGCTGGTTTTACCGTCCGGGCATATTTATAAAGTATGCCGCTGGTAGCTTTTAATGCAGGCTGCTTCCATTTCTTTCTCCGCTTTTTGATTTCTTCCTTGCTTACTTTCAGTGTTATCTTATTTTTCTTTGCATCAATACGGATGATGTCATCATCTTTCACCAATGCAATCAATCCGCCTTCATAAGCTTCGGGAGTGATGTGGCCAACCACGAAACCATGTGTGCCGCCACTAAATCTTCCATCGGTGATCAATGCGACTGATTTGCCTAAACCTGCACCAATGATGGCCCCGGTTGGTTTCAGCATTTCCGGCATACCGGGTGCACCTTTTGGCCCGATGTATCTTATCACCACCACATCACCGGCTTTTACTTTGCCGAATGCAATGCCATCAATAAAATCTTTCTCGCCATCAAACACCCGGGCGGTTCCCTCAAACTCTTCGCCTTCTTTGCCGCTTATCTTGGCCACACTGCCTTCTTTGGCCAGGTTGCCATACAGAATTTGCAGGTGTCCTGTTTTCTTTAATGGCTGTTCCAGGGGGTAAATAATTTTCTGCGTCTCAAAATCCAGATCAGGAACACCTGCTAAATTCTCTGCCACCGTTTTACCGGTTACTGTCAAACAATCGCCGTGGAGTAAACCACTTTTCAATAAATATTTCATCACAGCAGGAACACCGCCGTGTTTGTGTAAATCTTCCATCAGGTATTTGCCCGATGGCTTGAAATCAGCAAGTACCGGTATGCGGTTACTTATTTCCTGGAAATCATCCTGCGTCAATTTTACTCCCACACTCTTGGCCATAGCAATTAAGTGCAGCACCGCATTGGTGCTTCCGCCAAGAACCATAATCACTGTTATGGCATTTTCAAATGCCTTGCGGGTCATTATGTCTTTGGGAGTAATATTTTTTTCGAGTAAGACTTTTATGGCTTTACCGGCGGCTTCACACTCTTTTTGTTTTTCCTCACTCAGTGCCGGGTTCGAGGAAGAAAAAGGCAAACTCATACCCATTGCTTCAATGGCAGATGCCATCGTATTAGCTGTGTACATGCCGCCGCAGGCACCGGCGCCTGGGCAGGAGTGTTGTACAATTCCTTTAAAATCTCCTTCGCTTAAATTGCCGGCAATCTTTTGCCCCAATGCTTCAAAGGCACTAACAATATTTAATTCTTCTCCTTTATAATGACCTGGGGCAATGGTGCCGCCGTACAACATAATGGCAGGACGGTTCAGTCTTCCCATCGCCATTATGGCACCGGGCATATTTTTATCACAACCCGGAATAGCAATTATGGCATCGTAGTATTGGGCGCCTGCATTGGTTTCAATGCTGTCAGCAATAACATCACGGCTTACCAAACTATAGCGCATACCATCGGTGCCCATACTGATGCCATCGCTTACACCAATAGTATAAAAGCGAAGCCCCAATAAGCCTTCAGTGACATTTACGCTGTTACGTATACTGGTTGCGAGATCATTCAAATGCATATTGCAGGGATTGCCATCCCAGCCCATGCTTACAATACCCACTTGTGCTTTATTAAAATCTTCTTCTTTAAAACCGATGGCATAGTACATGGCCTGTGCAGCTGGTTGTGTCGGGTCTTGTGTAAGCGTCTTGCTGTATTTGTTCAGTTCATTCATCGTTATGCTACTTTCTGTTCCAGTTGAAAGGATTTCTCCAATACTTTAGATTTATAAGCCTGTTGTATTACATAGCTGAGTGTGTCTTCCCATTCTTTTGTAAAGGGCACATTATCCATTGAACTCAGTGCAACAATCTCTGCCGCAGTACCACAGAAGAAACCTGCGTCTGCTCCCCGCATTTCTTCCGGTGCAAATAATTTTTCCTGTACCGGTATATTCAGCTCCTCACAGATTTCTAAAACTGTTGCCCTGGTAATACCGGGAAGGATATTTCCTTTCGGAGCGGTGTACAAAACACCGTTGTTCTCATAAAAGATATTGGCCCCGCTGCTTTCGGCCACATAGCCGTTGCTGTCAAGCACCAGTGCTTCATCAAACCCATTGTCTTTAGCTTCCTGGCAGGCAAGTATGGAGTTCACATAATGACCGCTTACTTTGGCATCCACATGAAATGCATCGGCATTGGGACGACGGTAAGAGGAAGTCATGA
Organism: Chitinophagaceae bacterium; assembly: GCA_044229985.1. Lineage (GTDB taxonomy): Bacteria > Bacteroidota > Bacteroidia > Chitinophagales > Chitinophagaceae > JJ008. The sequence continues at coordinate 1,273 of JBGARY010000027.1, read as the reverse complement.
TCTTCATCTTGTTGCTCATGTAACCATTTGTCCATTCCCAGCATTCTATGGCCAGGTATGATTCTTTGCCTTTTGATAATGCCATATTGGGTGAGCAGATGACGATCGGCCTTATATAAGCATCGGTGAAGCCGTTTCTCCGCAATGTTTCATAAGTCAGTTCAACTAATTGGTCGGTGGTGTACGAAAAAGGAATCTTCATCACTTCAGCAGAGCGGCGTAACCTGTCATAATGCTCCTTGCCTTTGAACATTTTAGTGCCGCCGTTTACAGGGTAGGAGCGGATGCCTTCGAACACAGCATAGCCATAGTGCAGTGACTGGCTGTACAGATCTGTTTTAGCCTCAGCAGCTTTTACAAACTGCCCGTTGAAATAGATAATAGTGTTTTCGTTATAATACATATTGCTTGTTTTGTCTTGTGACGGGTAATAAAAAAGCGACCCGCCTTTTTGGAGGCGGGTCGCTTATATTTAGTTTGTTTAGTTTAATATCATGCACCACCTCCGTTTGAAGAAGATATAATAATCACCACCACAATAATAATTGCAGCTACAGAAGTGATAACATTATATGTACTGTTCTTCAACATGAGATGTATGTTTGGTAAATATACACCCGCCGTTTCAAAAAAAGAACTCAGCAAGCAATAATTATTTTCATGATGGACAAACCATCGTTAGTTATTCGTAGATCAGATGATCGTTGATTTTCTCAATTCTATATTCTCTGTATTCACCGTTCCTGAAATTTTGCCACTTATATAATCACAGATCAATTCGCCGATAGTGGAAGTGAAATAGAAATTCACCGGGTCAATATCTTTTGTTACAAAAGAGTTTTGCAGCGTCCAGTTCACGGCATCACGAACCAGTTGTGCTTCTTCTTTCAGTTCAAGATGATCCAGCAGCATAGCGGCTGAAAGAATTGAGCCGGTGGGATTGGCAATATCTTTTCCGGCTGCCTGCGGGTAGGAGCCATGAATGGGCTCGAACAATGCAGCGCCTTTACCAACCGATGCAGAGGGAAGCAAACCCAGCGACCCGCTGATCACACTGGCTTCATCACTGATGATATCCCCGAACATATTTTCTGTGAGTATCACATCAAACTGTTTTGGGTTCAGGATGATCTGCATGGCTGCATTATCCACGAACATATAATCCACTGCCACATCGCTGTACTGCAACGCCAGTTCCTGCACTACTTTTCTCCAGAGCCTTGATGTCTCCAGCACATTGGCCTTGTCTACCAGTGTTAATTTATTTTTTCTC
>JBGARY010000026.1:0-47561 GCA_044229985.1 Chitinophagaceae bacterium | reverse complement strand
GAAGCCCAGGTGAAATCAGTGATGGGTTATTTTGACTTTATTCTCGATACTGTTTCGGCCGATCATGATTATAATTTCTATCTCGGCCTGTTGCGCACCAGCGGGGTGATGGTATGTGTAGGTGCGCCATCCGCACCGGCCACTGTTCCGGCTTTCAACCTCATCTTTGGCCGCAAGAGTATTGCCGGCTCACTCATCGGCGGACTGCCGGAAACGCAGGAGATGCTTGATTTCTGTGCGGAGCATAATATCGTATCTGATATTGAACTCATCCGTATGGACCAGATCAATGAAGCGTATGAACGATTGCTGAAGAGTGATGTGAAGTACCGCTTTGTGATTGATATGAGTACGCTGTAAAATGATTTATTAAACCAATAGGGCTGTCTCAGACGGGTCTCATCCTTTGTCATCCTGAGCCTGTCGAAGGATGTCAAAGGCTATTGTTTTGATTGCCAATATTTCGACAAGCTCAATATGACAATCAAAAAGTTTGTTGATACATCCTTATTGGTTTTTTTCTTTCTCTAAAAATCTCCGGTAAAGCTCTCTTGTTATTACACCGGGTTTTCCATCGCCGATAACAATATCATCTATTCGTACCACCGGCATTAGTTTTTTGCTGGTGCTGGTGAGAAAAAGCTCAGCTGCATCATATACTTCCTCCCGGTGAATGTCTCTTTCTTCCACAGGCAGGATAGCAGCAGCCAATGACAGTACCTGTTTACGGGTAATGCCCATCAGTATGTTTCGGGCAGGAGTGAGAAGCCGGTTATCTTTTGTTACCACAAATACATTGCTCCGCGGAAACTCCGTGATGTTATTGTTATGATGATACAATACATCGGCTGCCTTCTTTTCTTTCAACAATGGCTGCAGCCATACAGCAGTGAGATAATTGATGCTTTTGATATGCGGCAGTTCCCGCTGGTGTTCGTAAGTGATCACAGAAAATCCCTTTTCAAAATCGGCGGCCGTTGCTGTCTTCACCGGGTTGCAGGTGATGAGCAGGTTGGGTACCGCCAGTGTATAGGTGTCGGGTGAGTAACCGCCGGTGAGCATGATGCGGATGCCGGCTTCCGGAAATGATGATTGCTGAATGAGTTGCTCAATGATGTGAATGAGTTCTTCTCTTGTTTTGGTTACCGGCAAGTGCATGGCCGCTGCAGAAGCGAAGAACCGGTCAAGGTGATCATTTATAAAAAGTGGTTTTCTGTTTACTGTCCGGCAAAAATCAAACACGGCATATCCCCGTTGTATGGAAAGGTCAGCCACATGCAGTCTGGCCTCTTCCCCAGCAATGAATGTATCGTTGAAATAAGCAGACATAATTTTATATAACACAAAATACATAAAAAAGCCCCGGCATACCGGGGCGATGAACCGAACCAGGAGTAAATAACAAGATTAATTACCCAACTTCACATCATCAATAGTATTGCTATTGGAAAGTATGATATTGTAAATATTGGTATTGCTTGTAGCAGAAATCACCAGCACCCCGCTGGTCAATGTGGCCATGCTGAGCATGGATTCAGTAATACCCGTTGTAAGCAGCGATAAGTCAAGTGTGGTCAGTGCAGTGATATTGGCGCCGCTGCCAACCGTTACATCAGCTGCAGATGCATTAAATTCCAGTGATCCATTCACAAAAAACAAGACTGGCAGCGCAAAGCCGATATTGTTGATAAAACTTCCCCGCAAAACAAATGCAGTATCTGCCCCTGATGAATTAAGCCGCACAGCAGATTCAATTTCACTATAACTGCCCGGCGACAGGGAGATATTTCCCAATTCGCTGGCAGCAGCAAAGAGATTGATACGCCGCAGCGATGTGGATTCATAATTCATCCGGGTACCGCCATCTTTTTTGGCCTCAAACTTTATTTTATCCGTCCAGGCAGTACCGCTGTTCCAGGTAATGCTGCCGCCGCTGGTTCTGTTTACAGCAGCACTGGGATTTTTTGTTTTGAGCTGGTAAGAGAGTTTGCCTGCATTATCATCTTTGCTGCATGAGACCAGTAATATTAAAGCTGCCACCACAGCAATTGACATGATCAACTTTTGCATACAATGGATTTTTGGTTTTTGTATGCTTTTAGCGCCAAGAATAATGCCATAGCGGCCTTGACGGGGTTAATTTCTTCTTTGCGTTACTATTAAATATTGTTTTTCAGAATGTTTATAACAGAAACTACTGCTAAATTTTTTCTGTAGCTATTCTCTGGCTGAACCCATATTTATCCGACTTGCTGTTGAACGTGTCAATAATAGCTTCTTCCAAACTGATATCCAGTAATGATGCCAGCAAGTCAAGATAAATAGCAATGCCGCCGATCTCTTCTTTCAGCATTTCTTTACTGATGTCTTTGGCCGTATAACTACTACCGCCATCGAGTCCGCCTCGTTCCACTCTCTGTATCTTCTTGATCATATTGCACAGTTCACCCACTTCGCCGGCAAGGGCAGTGGTCCAGTAGGTGAGGGGCTGGTTATCGTAACACTTAAATCCTTCTCTGGCTCTTTGTACATTAACAGGCCGCATGGCTGCGAGATCGAGTTTCATTTTTAATTGATTTTGGATGTGATAAAGATATTGCAATATGAAAAAAGCCCCCGGCAGATGCCGGAGGCCTTCAGGGGTCTTTCATGTACGATTCATTTGATTACCACACCGGCTGTTCCGGCACGGAATACATTACCAAACTCAGTCAATACTACCGGTGAAGTGTAAATAAAACTATTAAGCGGCGCCTGCCAATAGGTGGTACTATTGATATCAACGGCATAGATAAACTTGCCTGCTCCAAAATACAACCAGTTGTTGGCCACAATCACAGAAGTCATATCACCGTGTGATTCTGTTCTTTCTACCCTGTTACCATTTCTCACCTGCATATTAATTCTGCAACCTTCTACATCAAATTTTTTCTGCCATATTACCAGTTCATCTTCCACAGAATAGGCAAGCAGTGTTCCTTCTTCTGTCAGGAAGAATAGCTTACCGTTTTTTATTGCCGGGGTCAGCCACATATTGCAGCTTTCACCAGCCGGCAGCATGTAAGTGTGTACCAGGTCACCGGTGGCGGCGCTGAAAGCAAAGATTTTATCCGTCTGTTTGTGGTCGATGGCGAAAAGCAGGCCATCATCATAAACCAGTGATGCTTCGTATGTGTAGGCAGCCATATTTTTAGTCCATAGTTCTGCCCCTGTTGTTACATCGATGGCACTCAGGTACCCGCTACTGGAAAGTATATAAATGGTATTATTGGCAATGGCGGGGTTATTGTGATAACATCCGGCAGGTGACATATATTCCCATTGCTGTACTCCATCGGTGCTCATGGCAACCAGGTGTCCGCCGCAGTTGCTGTAAATGAGCAACCCGTTCACATAGTTCAAAGTGTGAGGATAAGGAATAACAGGAAGCTCATTGAGCAGGTCTCCGTTTTCCGGGTCATATACCTGCAGCTTGTTATCATTAGAAATATACAAATAATCATTTACCAACAGCGGTGAAATAAGAGAGGAGGAATTTATTCCGCCTTTTTCCCATAAAATGTAACCATTCCTTGTGTCTATACAGTATACAGAAGATGTAGCTGCATCGGCGAAGATGGTATACTTGCTGCTGACGGCAGCAGGTGCAAAAGCGGTCATTCCGGAAGCGCCGTAAGTCCATTTCGAGGTTCCCGTTAATGCATTATTGGCATAAAAAACACCTGTATTATCAGCTGTAATAATCAATGCATTTCTGTCTACAGAAGGAACCGGGACAGGGATTGGTTGAACGGGGTTCACCAACTCCTTATCTTTTTGACAAGCGTTCAGGACCAATAGGGCAATTATCGGCCAGAACACTTTAAACTTCGTTTTCATAAAACTAGTTTTAAATGTTGGCCTGATAAAGAAGTAATATACGCAACTGTGTATTGCTGTTTATCAAGTCTAAAGCATATATCTTGTTTGGATTTGCCGCAGAACGGGAAATTGTGCGATTAGCGCCGGGCCGCAATCCCCGGTCCGGTGTATGGCTATTTGTCCATCACTCTCATTTGCTCTGTTAAGTTACAACAGAGAACAGGGTGATTCCAAATATTTAAATAAGAATTTTAAAGTAAAACACTTAGTGCTGTTAATTATTAGCAACTACCGATACCAGAAATAGGTAACATATATCAGATTTTTATTTGACGAGTATCATAAAAAGGCGGTTACATCCCGTCTACTTTAGCGCCATAAAATCCTACTCCAATGGAAAACTAATGCGACTGCAATAATCCTTCTTATCCTGCAGTCCCCTGCCTGTCATTCTCTTCATCCGGATCATTGCCCTTACTGCCGGATGCTTTTTTATTCTTCCGTTGTTGCATTTATTGCTCAGTAAATCCATGTTTATGAAAACTAACATTACCAATTCCAATACAACTAATTATATCAAGCCCTTTCTTTTACAAGCCTTCTTTGCCTTTGTATTCAGCTGTTTCACTTTTACGATAACCTATGCCGGTATTATCAAAAGAGGCAGTACCCGGACTGCAACTACATCCAACAGCAGCTTACTGATCTATAAACCATCTGGTGTACTGCCGGGTGATGTAATGATCATCAATCTTGCTTACGAAGGAGCCAATAGTCCCTCGCTGACAGGATGGACCATCATCAGCGAAAAGAGCCCCGGAAGCGGCCGCTACGGTGCCGTTCTTTATAAAATTGCACAAAGCAATGAACCTGCCTACTATATTTTTTCATTGGGAAGCGGGGGTGATAATGGTGTGGCTTCATTAATGGCATTTGCTGGTGTGGATATAACAGGTAACAATCCTTTTGACCTGGCACCCGGAACAATTAATACGGCCAACAGCAATACTGCTACTGCCACATCCATCACAACAGTATCTGCAGGGGCGGCTGTTATAATGCTTACACAGGAAGTAGGCAGTGGCCGCTCATGGTCCAACTGGTCTGCCACCAACCTGGGTACACTCACAGAAATTGCTGACGCCAGGAAAAGTGGTGATGCTTCTGTTGGTGCGGCGTGGAAAATCAGCAATTCTGCTGCAGCCACAGGCAATGGCACAGCTACTCTTTCCGGCGGCCAGCAAAACGGCGCTATATTAATTGCCCTCAAACCGGGAGCTGTAAACTATTTTGTAAGAAAGGATGCAGGTGCGAACCTTAACCTTCAAAACACATCGAGCTGGACAGACAATGAAACAGGAGCAGGTGGTAATTCTCCAACCAATTTTACCAATGCCAACCAGCTTTTTAATATTGGTTTTAATGATATTACTACCCATTCTATAAGTGGCAACTGGACAGTGAGCGGCAGTGGTTCTAAAATATTTATCGGGGATGGTGAAACAGCCTCCTCATTTGAAGTAGGCAGCAGTCATGTGCTTACAGCTGCAGTAGATGTAGAACCCATGGCTAACTTTATTCTTTCGACATCGGGTTCTCTGAACGGAATTTTCTTTGAAGCGTTAGAGAATACTAGCACAGTGAGCTACACAGCAAGCAGCGGTACACAAATTGTAAAACCGGCTACCTATTCAAACCTGACACTCAGTGGTGCCGGTTTAAAAAATGCAGGTGGCCATATCACGGTTAACGGAACATTGCATTTGGGTGACAATCCCAATAATGAAAGAGGACAACTCGAAATGACCATATCCTATACAAATTATGCTGATGTACATGACGAGAACAGCACCAGTATATATAACGATCTGAATTCTTATGTGCTGACAATGGGGCCCAGCGCCATCACCACCGGCACAGGTGATGTAACAGGAAAAATCAGGAGAACCAATCTTGTTTCCGGCATCACCTATACATTTGGTAACGTTAATACACAATTAACCTTCAATAATTCGGGCGGAGGAGATCTGCCTGCACAGATTACGGTCGTAGCCACCTTCGGTAATCAGGGCCTGCATGTAGAAAAAGCAGATGCAGTGAAAAGAATGTACCAGGTTTTGAGGACTGGTGGTACCAATCCTACAAGGATGATCATCCGGCTTGCCTACCTGGATAATGAATTAAACAGTAATGCAGAGCCAAGCCTGGTGTTATGGGACCACCACCTTCCCTATGGCGGTATCACCCCCCATGAACACGGCAAGACCAACCAGAGTACTGCTTCAAATTGGGTAGAACTATCTAACCACTATGTGCAATATCTTGCCCCGGAAGGCAGCACTACTTTTACCAAATACTGGATGATATCCGGTAAGCTATCCACAAGCATTGTGTGGCTGGGCGCCAGCAGCACCGCATGGGATAATCCTTCCAACTGGAATAGTGGCATTGTACCATTAAGCACAGACAAAGTGATTATTCCCGATGCCGCCACTACAGCAAGAGATCCTGAACTGGAAGGCTCAATAACCGTTGGAGCTATCGATATTCAACCCGGCGCTATTGTTAACGGAGGAAGCGCAACGCTTACCTTAACCAGCGGTCCGGCTTACAATGGCGGTGCAGGCACCTGGGTAAACAACGGTACATTCAATGCCGGTAGCAGCACCATTGTTATCGATTATGACAGTGCTACCATTGCCGGAAATACCAATTTTTATAATCTTACAATCAATACAAATAAAAAGGCCACCATACAAGATAACAGCACTATTGATATCAGCGGCGCTATAATCAATAATGGAATATTTGATGCTGCTTACGCAGAAAATGCTTTTATCTACAGCGGTACCAATCAAACTATTATTAATCCTAACGGAGGCGTTGCCGGTTATCACAACCTGCAAATCAATGGAACCGGTGCCGTGTTTCCTTCAACACTTACTATTGCCGGTGATCTGATCAATACCGGCACTGTGGATGCCATTACCAATAATAGTACCGTGTTATTACAAAATGCCGGTCAGCAAAGCAGCCATACTATTGGGGGAACAAGTGCCATTACTTTCTATAATCTTGAAATTAATAATGAGAATGGAGTAACGCTTAATGGGGCAGACGCAACAGTAACTAATAGTCTTACCCTTACTGAAGGAGCATTTGATATTGGCACAAGAACACTTACGCTTGGCGGAACTTTATTACGCAGCAATGGCAGTATAAATGCCAGTAACGGAACATTCGCTGTGAACGGGAGTGCTGCTCAATCTGTTCCGGAAGGAAGTTTTGAAGGGGCCATTAATTATTTTTTTCTCAACAAGAGCAGCAACTCTGTTAGTTTTTCAGGAGCAATAACCATCCATGATCTTTATTTAAAAAGCGGAATGATAGATATAGATGAAAATACCCTGACCATTCAGGGTTTGGTAACAAGACTGGCCGGAAGCATTGATGCCAGCATTGGCGAGGTGATCATGAATGGTACCGCCAGCCAAACCCTTCCGAACGGATCACTTGCTGCCAACAGCCATATTCTTACCATTCAAAATCCTTCCGGTGTAAGCCTTAGTGAATCAAAAACAGTGGATCAGCTTGCCCTTGAAGACGGAATTGTCACTATTGGTAATAACAATATTATTGCTGCTTCTATCAGTGGCGGCTCTTCCGGATCTTATGTGAAAACAACCGGATCAGGTGTACTAAAAACTACCATCAGCAACGGAACTGCTATTACCTTTCATGTGGGTAATGCTGCTTATAATCCTGTTACAATTACCAATAACTCTGGCCTGGCAGACGACTTTGATGTAAGAGTAATGGATGAAGTTTATAACGGCGGGCCAACCGGGGAACCGCTTGCCTCCTACGCAAGAGTGAAAAGAACCTGGATGATCAACAAAGCCACTGCCAACAATGGAGCCGGTATTGATTTCAGCTTTGAATGGAATGCCAGTGATGTGGATGGCAGCATTGTGACACCAAAATTATTCCACTATGACAATGTGCAAGGCCGCTGGACGAAACAAACGGGTTCATATACATACCCCAACAGCACAAGTCTTGTTTATACCGGGTACACCGGAAGCTTTTCACCTTTTGCGGTGGTAGACGAGCAGTTTACTTTGCCGGTAACCTGGCTCAGCTTTACTGCAAAGAAAATTGAGACTGCTGTTTTGCTGGAATGGAAAACTGCCAGTGAACAAAACAGTCTTGATTTCCTGGTACAGCACAGCACCAATGGTGTTTCATGGACTACAATTGGTAATAAAAACGCCGGAGGATTTACTTCAACAATCAGTACATACCGGTTCACCCATCAAACACCGGCCAACGGAAACAACTATTACAGGATTGTACAGCGGGACGCAGATGGTAAATATAGTTACAGCAAAGTACTGCAACTATATTTTGACAACTACCGCAACAACTTACAGATACTCGGTAATCCTGTATGCAATGGTATTTTGCTCGTACAGATTAGACAAGACGACTACCTCGGCGTATACACGAACGACGGAAGGTTATTGGAGCAAAAATTATATGCGGTAGGGTTACACAGTATCCAGGTGAGCCAATATTCAAAAGGTGCTTATTACCTGAAGTCTTCAAACACAACCGTACGATTTATTATTCAATGACGGATAGTTTCCTGAGCAATTATCAACAACAGAGAGCGGCGCTATGGCACCGCTTTCCTATTTTTTAGATATGAGAATTTAAAGATTCGGCCAATACCCAATAAGAGTTTACCGATAAATTGATAAAAGACAGCTGCCAAACTGATATTAGTTTTTGGCTGCTCTTCGTTATAGCAGTAGCTTTAAAATCCAATCCATCCATTCTGTGAAAGCTGTCGTATCCTATATTGCTTTCCTGCTTTTGTCGTTGACATGCAGCGGACAAATTACCACTCCTATCATAAGGGCCGGCTTTGGTGTAGATGCTGATGTATTGCGCAGTTATTTTAATAACACTCCTCTTTTGGGCAGCGATGACTGGTTTCCGGTAAATGGCGCTGACAGTGGCGATGATTTTATTATTGATACCAGTGGTGCGGCGGCGATCATTAGCGGTTATACCACGAATCCTGCCAGTAAGTTTTATTCGTTTACCCGGGGAATGCGTTATCCTTTGCTGAGTACTATTAATGGTCGCATATACTATGATGCTGTTTATGTCAGGGATTTTCATGGCACCGACTCCACCAGTTTTACCGGTGGCAGTAAAAACGGGCAAAGCCCTGCCTTGTGGAATACGACTACTTCTCCCGTTCTGGCCAAGAATGATATTGTTGAGGGTTATTTGCATGTACGACGAAATGGGACCACCAGTAATGATTCATTATGGTTTTTCGGTGCTGTTTCTTTGCTGGGTACTAACGGCGACAGGTATTTTGATTTTGAGTTATATCAAACTGATATTACCTACAACCGGCAAACAAGAAAATTTGAAAATTATGGCCCTGATGCCGGGCATACCTCCTGGCGGTTTGATGCAGGCGGTGCTACTACGCAGGTCGGTGATATTATTTTCACTGCTGAATACGGTAATACAGGACTGAACTTTATTGAAGCAAGGGTTTGGGTGGCAAAGTCCGCCATTACTTCTATAAACCCTGTTGCGTTTTCCTGGACAGGCTCTTTTGACGGGGATGGTGCCGGAGCGGCCTATGGCTATGCTGGTATTGTGCCTAAAGCCGGTGGCGTTTTTTACCAGGGATTACAAAATGCTGCGGGCACTAGTGCAGGTCCTTTTGGAACAATTAAATCCGGTGATGTGTATGCTGCGCAATATGACCCGATACAGTTCATGGAGTTTTCTGTAAACCTTACAAAGCTGGGGCTGGACCCTATGAGCTTTACCAGTGGCTCTATGTGCAATCTTGCTTTTGGTAAGGTATTGATCAAAACAAGAACCTCCACTTCATTCACCGCAAGCATCACCGATTTTGTAAGTCCGTTCAGCTTCCGGGAAGTAGCACAAGTAAATGCGTTATCAGATCTGCCCTCTGTTTGCGATGACTTCCCGGTTGCAACTATCAGCATTACCAACCCCCTTCCTACATCTGTTTACACCTGGTACACACCAGACGGTCACATTCATACTATTAATCCTTATTCAATCGTAGTAGACTCACCCGGTACTTATATCGTTATTCAAACATTATTATCCGGATGCGGTGAAGGAGGTAGAGACACTGTTGTTATTAATCGTTTTGACCCTTACAACTGCTGGCCACTGGCCACCAAACTGCTGCATTTTAATGCCCGTAAAACAACTGCCGGCGCATTGGTAGACTGGCGGATAAGTTACGGCGCTGAAATAAAAGAGATGCACCTTGAGCGGTCGTTAAACGGGAGCCATTTCGAGGAACTTGTCTCTGTGGCTCCTCTTATTAACCAGGGTAATAACGAACACGACTATCAATACACCGATTTAACTATTGAAAAGGAAGCTGTATACTATTATCGCCTGAAGGTTACAGAACTCTCCGGAAGGGTTTATTACAGCACTGTCGCAATGATCAAAACCGGATCACTGGCATCATTACAACTCAAGGCTTCTCCAAACCCTGTACTGCAGGGAAAAGAAGTTTCCTTGCTTATCATATCAGACAAAGAGCAAGAAGCTTTTATCCGAATTACCGATAACAACGGACGTATCCACTACCAGAAAAAACAACTACTCAGTACAGGAATAAACAGGGTGTCTATAACCCCGGCCATTAGTCTTTCCCGTGGTCTTTATTTTATCATGCTTTCCGGGCAAACAGCTAACTTAAACGACAAATTACTGATACAGTAACAGGCCTCGTTTCAATAACAACCCTGCTTGTCTTTTTTGTTTTAAACTACAATCATCCGCACTGCTGAACTACATCATTGAATTTGTCTCCTTCTTGACGCAATTTCATGCAAACTATTTTTATGAACCGCCTTACCACCAGCCTGTTATTACTTGCAGGCCTTCCCTTATTTACTTTTTCACAGCAGGAATATAAAGGAACGGTATCACTAATACCAAAAGGACCCGACTTCAACGCAGCTTATTATACCAATAAATTAAGCATGACAGTGGATGCCGGAGGCACGGCAGTGCTGACAGCCAACCTGAGGTTTGGCCCCAAGACTGATCCCGGTGACTATATCGCCTTTACCGGCAGCATATCAGGAACCCTGCAAGGGGGTGAATTAAGCCTTAGCGGTTCATTGAACCAGGCCATGCAAGATGGAAAAAGGTTTGTAGAAGAAGCAGTGACCACAAGAGTTACAGGGCAGAAAGAAGGAGATAAGATTACCGGTACGTTTTATATGCGCTATGACGGAAAAGAGGAATCCACCATGACCTTTACGCTGAATCCCGGAGAGCTTGTCCCTGAGTTATTGTTTCCGTTAGGGAATAGTCCGAAAGTATTTGACAAAGGATGGCTGTTTGGCGCATCCTTTAAAATAACCGGTAAAGACAATGAAGAAGTTGATCTCACCGATAAAATTGAATGGGGTGGAACCGCCAGCTTTGAACCCGACAAAGGTGCCAGCAGTCGTCCTGTTTTTAATACTATCGGGGAAAACAAAATAATCCTTACCGCCGAGTATGAAGGAAAAAAGTACAGTAAAGAATACAAGGTACAAACTGTTAGTTCAAGTTTATATGCAAGGGTGGGCAGTAAATCTTTTTGCCCGGGTGATTCGCATGGTACACCTGCAGACCCGTTGATCTGCATCGGCCCTGTAATTACCGGAAATGGTAATGTGCTGATTGACGGTATGCCGGCCGCCTGCGAAGGAGACCGTGGTGTGCATGCCGCCTGTGGTGGTCCTAATAATTTTGTGATTGTTGATGGAGACCCCGAAGTCCTCATCAATGGAAAAAAAGCGGCAAAGCTGGGCACTCTTACCCGCCACTGTGGTGGAATGGGAAGGATCGTTTCTACTGATGGAGGTTCAGGTGCTACCGATCTGCTGAAAGGATTATCCGATGATATAAGCATTACCAAAAACGGGCAGAAGATTCCTAACAACAGTAAGCCCGAGAAAGGTATGACGCTCAAAACCGGGCCAAAAGGTTTGCTGATGATGAGCCCTGACCGAAATACAGTGATGATGATTATGCCCAACTCTGATGCTGTAATTACCGGAGCTGATGGTAAAGATCTTTTAATAGAAATAAAGGAAGGCGCCTTGTTTGTAAATGGCGAAAAAGCTGACGGTAATAAAAACCTGGTGATTGAAAGTATTAATGAAAAACTGCTGCGCAAGGGTACAAGGTTTTTTTATAGTCACAGTAAGGACAGCAGCCGGCTGATCGTTTATGATGGAGAAGTGGAAGTAACACAGAAGAATGAGAGCCGCACTGTACTAGTTCCGGCAGGAAAAGTGTATTTCAATGATTTTAAAAATCCTTACGTTGTAGCTGACACTTTACAATTTCAATCAGCCGGAGAGCTGATCAAGATACCCAAAGACAGTGCTTACTGGCAATTGCCGAAAGATGAAGTAATCACACAAGGAACGATCAGCAATCAGCCTGCTGGCTTTTTAGAAATGGTAAAAAAATACTGGTATTTCGCTGCTGGTGGCATTGGGCTTATTCTGCTGATGGTTTTTATGGGTAAACGTAAACGGCCTGACCAGAAGTTGTAAATTCAGTGAATGAAAGTATGGCCATTGTTATTAATGATTTTATCCGCCTGCGGATCGGGCTATAAGTTTTATCATTCCGGCGAGTACAAACCCGGGCATGACAGTAGTTTTGTGTACTCCCTGCCTTTTGAAACGGGTAAAAAAGTTTTCTTAGTGCAGGGTTATGAAAGTATGTTCAGCCACAAAGGAAGCAAGGCGCTTGATTTCAAAGTAAAAAGCGGTACTAAAATTTGTGCCGCCAGAAACGGTGTTGTGATTGGCGCCAGAGGTGATTCTGATAAAAGAGGGTTGAAGCAGGAAAACCTGGCTGACGGTAATTATATTTTTATTCAGCATGACGACAGCTCTGTAGCTCAGTACTGGCATTTTAAAAAAGACGGTGTATTAGTTCAGGTTGGAGATACTATAACCAACGGCCAGCTGATCGGCTATAGTGGCAATACCGGCTATTCGGCATTTCCTCATTTGCATTTTGAAGTACGGGGCCATGATCAAAACGGAAACTATACTGATATACCTACCAGGTTTTATACGCAACAGGGGATCATTTACCTGCAGCCGGGAAAGTTTTACCGCAGTTTCCGTTAGTACCAAAATCATTGGCAGGCCATTTTAATAGTACTAAATTGTATTCCCTTAAAATAGCTTATGGTAGTAATTATCGTTATTGCCGGTTTTATAGCGTCTTTACTTATCGGGGCTTACCTGATGCCGAAGAGCTACAATGTGGAGAAGTCCGTTATCATCAGCAAACCTGCAGCATTGATAAAAAACTATGTGGCCGATCTCCACTATTACAGCAAATGGAACCCATGGCAACAAAGCGATCCCACGGCAACTCACACTATTACCGGCGAAGCTGGTTTGCAGGGACATAAATATGCCTGGAAGGGAAAAAAGGTAGGAGTGGGAAGTCTTACCCTTTTAGGCAGCGATGATAAACACCTGCACTTTGAACTGGAGTTTGTAAAACCCTGGAAGAGCAAAGCAAAAGATAACTGGCTGTTTGAAGCATGGGGAGACGGCAATGAAACTAAGGTCACCTGGCAAAACAGCGGTGAGCTTCCCTGGCCTATAGCAAGACTGATGGGGCCGTTGATCAACAAGAACCTCAACCACCAGTTTAGTATTGGTTTGGAAAACCTGAGGAAGATGGTAGAAGCCGGATAACCAATTTACTGTTCTCTTAAAAGATAAGCCGGTCGGTGATAAATCACTAACCGGCTTTTTTCATGGCTTTACTTTATACTAAGCTGCTTTAGCAGGCAACTTTCCTAATTCTGTCATCAGCTCATAATATTCATTGGCAGAAACAGAGGCTTGTAATACAGCCGTCATTTTTTCGAAAGCAGGCGCCGGTATCATCATCTTCATTCCTGTCAGCATGGCCAGGTTTTCTTTTCTTGTTTGAGCAGGTGTTACATGCTTTGCCCATACGAGGAACAACTCAAACGGAATACTCTTCAAAATCTGCATGTGCAAACCCATGAGCTCTTCTTCCGTTAAATGTTTCCATAATAATTCCTGGGTGTTGGTTTCTTCATGTATAATATGTTCCAGGTATTGGCCATGGTAGGAAGAAAAGGCCAGGTAAAATTGAAACCCTTCTTCTTCTGACTGAGTACCGTCAAAGCTGTTGAGCCATTCTTCTAATTCTGCCTGCACTTTTTCCAGTTGTTCATGTTCTTCTATATTCTCTTCAGATGAACCCGGCGCTTTGGTTTCCAATGCAGTTAAAACAAGTGATTCCTCGATATGGGCATGTTCTTTTAATAAATCAAACATTTCATTGCCCGTTTGCTTCAGGGCCTGCAATTCGCTTTCATTGGTATAATCTGTTTTGCCAGCCAGCAAAGAAAATTCGGCCATTAATTTACGCAGCGCTTTATGCGGCGTACTAAAGATTTTGATCCTGTTCATAGTTGGTTGTTTTAAGGTTTATCAGGTTTAATTTCACTGTAAGCCAGTTGCGGTGCAGGCACCACATTGTTTACAGGTTTGGTTGATTGCAAATAAGTAAAAATAGCTTCTACATCGGCATCACTCATGTCCTTATAGTTTTCCCATGGCATAGGAGGCAAGAGATTACGGCTGTTTTCCATTCCCTTCCACTTGCCTTTTGTTATCGCTGTTTTAAACTGTTGTAATGTCCAGTTGCCAATACCCGTAGCGTCAGATGTAATATTAGCTGCATAAGATGTGCCCAGTGGGCTCAGCATAGCAGTGCCTTCCGCATAGAACAAAGCCCAGCCGTTCTTTAATGCTTCCGTATTGGCAGGGGGTAACTGTACATCCCCACGATGCCCGGATAAAAGACGGGTTGTATCCAATGCGGGGCCCATTGCTGTCATTACTTTAGGTGAGTGACAATCGTTGCAACCCATTGTTGTTACCAGGTAATTTCCTCTTTTGATCAGTGAATCTTTGCTGATGGTCTGTCCGTCGGCGTTACTGTTATGACCACAGGATCCTACCAGTGCTGCAACGGAGGCAATCAATATTGCCGGTAATAAATAAACTTTTTTCATAAATAAGGTTTTTGGTTTAACGGTCACAAAGCTATTGGGGTTACAATAGCAGCAAGCCACATCTTTATGTGGTAGTGACAAGCGGTAAACAAAAAGGAAGTATGGAGGGAGTGTTAATTTTCCTTTACACAAAAAAGCAGCTTACACAATCTGAATTTTACTGGCAGCTGCTTTTGCTTTTTTTCGCAATGCATTGATATCAGTATTAATAGCATCATAGGCCAATGCAACGGCCATTCTGCGATATGGTCTTATTGTAGGTTTACCAAATATGCGAACGTCTGTTTGTTTTTCTGCTAATGCATCCTCTATTCCTGTAATAGTAAATTGTTCGGCAGATTTATTTGCAAGCACTACGGCACTGGCACCAGCTCTTTCTAATTTTATTTCAGGAATAGGCAGACCCAAAATTGCCCTTGCATGCAATTCAAACTCTGACAAATTTTGTGTTCCGGCCAGTGTTACCATACCAGTATCATGCGGCCTCGGACTTAATTCAGAAAAATAGACCCCGTTATCAGTAAGGAAAAATTCCACTCCCCAGATTCCAGGACCGGATAAGGCAGTTGTTACTTTTTCTGCCATACTGCAGGCCTCTTTATAATCGCTTTCGCTGATAGCAACAGGCTGCCAGCTTTCCTGGTAATCCCCTCTTTCCTGCCGATGACCAATAGGTGGGCAAAAAAGGGTTGGTCCGTTCTGCTGTGTTACTGTCAGTAAGGTGATCTCTGTGTGAAAAGAAATAAATTCTTCAATGATTACTTCTTGTATATCTCCTCTGGAGTTGGTGATGGCATAGTCCCACACCGCTTGCTGATCTTCTTCTTTCTTTAATACACTTTGTCCTTTGCCGGAAGAAGACATCAGTGGTTTTACCACGCAGGGCAGGCCGACTTCTTTAACGGCCTTATTAAATTCTTCAAAAGTTGTTGCATAGAAATATTTCGCTGTTCTTAAGCTGAGTTCTTTTGCTGCCAGGTCCCTGATCAGTTTTCTGTTCATGGTAAAGTTGGCGGCTTTGGCACTGGGTATTACTTTTCTTCCCTGCTTTTCATATTCATAAAAACGTTCTGTGCGGATTGCTTCTATTTCCGGCACAACGAGGTCAGGATTGTGTTTGGCAATTATTGCATCCAACTGCTCGCCGTTCAGCATATCAATTACTTCAAAGCCATCAGCTACCTGCATCGCCGGTGCACCAGCATAACTATCCACGGCTATTACTGTTTGTCCCAGTTTTTTTATGGCAATGACCAGTTCCTTACCGAGTTCGCCGCTGCCAAGCAGGAGTATTTTTTTGTGCATGGCACAAAGTAACTGTTTTACAAAACCGGTTGGGCTTACATAATGAATTATTTTTACGCAATGAGATTTCTGATCATTATAGTAATCGTTATTCTCTCCTCTTGCTCCGTCAGCAAAAACCCTTTGCGTAAACAGGTAAAACTGTTGCAAAAAGGGATACTTAAAGATGATACAAGTTTTGTTTATGCCCTCCCTTTTCCCGAAGGGAAAAAGTACCGTGTGATACAAGGTTACTTTAGCCGTTTCACCCACAAAGAAAGGGCAGCCCTTGATTTTAATATGAAAAGGGGCGATACCATCACTGCAGCAAGAGAGGGAGTGGTGGTAAGGGCCAAAGAAGATGGAAAGAAAGGCGGACTCAACAGAAAATATCGTTCCGATGGAAACAATATTGTTATACAACATGCGGATGGCTCCCGTGCCGGTTACTGGCATCTGCAGCATAACGGCGCCCTGGTTAATATTGGCGACACGGTGAAAAAGGGGCAACCCATTGCACTAAGCGGCAAAACCGGTTATGCCTTTGTGCCCCACCTGCATTTCCTGGTATGGTGTTTTGAAAACAACAAATGGCAGCAGGTACCTACCCGGTTTGAAACTACCAGAGGTGTACTCTTTTTAAAAAGCTGGAAAAAATATAAACGTCCGGCAGAAAATAAGTAATCAACTCCTTCCCCTGAAAGTATTCATGCTTTTGTAAAAGCCAAACCATTTGCCTGCCACCACATCAAACCAGCGCTGAGGTAAAACTCCTTTTATAAAAGGTACGAGGTAAACAATACCCGGCATGCGGACATAGCGTTTGTTTCTTTTTACACCTTTGATGATTTTTTTCGCAGCTTTTTCTGGTGTTACCAAAGGAATAACCGGAGAACGAACTCCTTCAAACATACCTGTACTGATAAAAGAAGGGGTAACCGTTGTAACATGCAGGTTTTTTGAAACCGTTTCTAATTCCAGCCGCAGGCTTTCGCTCCAGCCCAACACTGCATGTTTGCTGGCAACATACACGGCCATTTTTGGAACAGCCATCAGGCCGGCAGCTGATGCAATATTGATGATATGTCCTTTCTTCCGGCTGATCATTACCGGAAGAAATTCCAGCGTCACATGCATCAGTGCGTTTACGTTGATATTAGTGGTGAAATCAATATCCCGGTGAGTATGCATCGTAAAATCTTTACCTATCACCACTCCGGCATTATTAAAAAGCAGGTCTATTGCACCAAATTTTTCCAGTACTTCTTTTGCACCCTTTATGATGGCTTCGGTTTTTTCTAGGTCCAAAATGTTATAGTGCACTTCATAACCCTGGCTGCGCAGGGATGTAACCAAGGCTACCGTTTTGTTTTCATCAATATCCCAGATAATAAGTTGCCGGGCGCCTTGCTCCAGGCACATTTCTCCCATTAGTTTGCCAATACCAGAGGCCCCGCCGGTGATCAATACCGTTGTATCCTTTATATTGCTCATAACAAATTTTTCTTTTTGCATGGCAATCTAAAAATCATTCCCCACTTTTGGGATGATGCAAAACATCTGGCAACAATTTATTGAAGGATTGCAGCAAACCAGCCTGCCGGAGTTCATCGCCGTAATTGCCGGCATTGCCAGTGTATGGTTCAGCCGCAAAGAAAATATACTGGTCTACCCGGTAGGGCTTATTAATACCATCATTTACATCTGGCTGAGTTTTAAGGGCGACCTCATCGGTGAGGCCTCTGTAAATTTTTATTATACCGTGATGAGCATCTATGGCTGGATCTTGTGGGCTAAAAAGGATAAGGAACAACATAATATTGTTCATATCAGCTTCTCTGACCGGAAATGGTGGCTGTATCAATCGGCATTCTTTGCCGCCTTTTATATGGCTATTTTTTTACTGCTCACTTACCTAAAAGAAGATTTTGCGCCGGATGCTATTCCCTGGGCTGATGCCTTTGCTTCTGCTACCGCTTTTACCGGCATGTGGCTGATGACTAAGAAAAAAGTGGAAAGCTGGTATTGGTGGATGGCTACCAATATTGCATCTATTCCTTTGTACTTTGTAAAACATTATGTTTTTACCAGTGTTTATTATCTCATCTTACTGGTAATGGCTGTTGCCGGTTTATATGAATGGAAAAAAAGAGCTCAACGACATGCTTAAAAAAATTGTTATCATCGGGCCCGAAAGCACCGGTAAAAGCACTTTGTGCGAACAATTGGCACAGCATTACGAAACTGCATGGTGCCCTGAGTTTGCGAGGGAATACCTGCTTACCAATGGAACCAATTATGAGTTTGACGACTTACTGACGATCGCCAAAGGGCAACTGGCCCTGGAAGATGAATATACCGCTGCCCTGGAAAACCAATCACAGACTTTCCTGGAAAATGGCGGCCACCTGCCTTTGTTCATAGATACTGACATGTATGTAATGAAAGTGTGGTGTGAGTTTGTGTTCAACAAATGCCACCGCTTTGTACTGGACCAAATCGTTGAACGCAGCTATGATCTTTATCTTTTATGCAACACTGACCTTCCGTGGATGGAAGATGAACTAAGGGAATACCCGGACCTGCACACCCGTAAAAAATTATATGCTATCTACAAAGACCTGATGATAAACCAGGCTGTTCCGTGGGTTGACATAAGTGGTAGCTATGAACAACGGCTGCAAAAAGCCATCAGTGCTGTCGATGACCTGCTAAAATGAGATTTGTGTTTACTTTCGCTGCGGCATGAAACAAATACTGGGAAAAAATCACCGTCTTTTATTTTATGGTCTTTGGCTGCTGCTTGGGTTACTACAGGCGGGCCTTACCGAACTACAGGATGATGAGGCCTATTACTGGGTTTTTTCCCGTTACCTGGACTGGGGTTATTTTGACCATCCGCCTATGACGGCCGTGCTGGTGAAAATAGGCTATGCAATTATCCCCAACGAATTGGGAATTCGCCTTTTTCCCCTGCTGCTGAATATTTTTTCATTGGCAATCATTGAACGGCTGACAGAAAACAAAAACCCATTCCTGTTTTATGCCATCGCATTGTCTATGGCAGTTATCCAGCTAACTGGTTTTGTAGCTGTGCCTGACATCCCGCTGATTTTTTTCACAGCTCTATTCTTTTGGTGTTATAAAAAATTTGCAGCTGCACAATCATTGCTGAACACATTTCTCCTGGGTTTATCTGTGGCTTTTTTGCTTTACAGCAAGTACCATGCAGTGCTGATCGTTTTCTTTGCCTTGCTTTCTAACCTGAAGCTTTTTACAAAATATCAATTGTATGTTGCCGGCACTTTCTCACTACTCTTATTCGCTCCGCACCTGTGGTGGCAATACCAGCATGACTGGGTGAGCTTTCGGTATCATTTATTTGAAAGCAATGTGAATGCGTACAAATTTTCTTTTACCACTGATTATATTTTGGGGCAACTATTATTAGCAGGCCCTGTTGCCGGTTTCATTTTGCTTCCCGCTGCAGTGTTGTACAATACGAAAACAAAAACGGAAAGGGCTTTGCGCTTCACACTAATCGGCATCTATGCTTTTTTTCTGCTCAGCTCCTTTCGGGGCAAGGTGGAAGGCAACTGGACTTCACCGGCGCTGGTAGCTGTCATTATCCTGGCGCACCAATACCTGAATGAAAGACAGCACTGGCAAAAATGGTTGTACCGTTTATTGCCTGTTACGCTTTTGCTGGTTCTTTTCGCCAGGGTGGTCATGATAGTGGATGTTCTTCCGGTTAAAGCTATTCAGACCCGTTATCATGCCTGGAAACAATGGCCTCAGGAAATGAGGGAAAAAACAAAGGGATTACCTGTTGTATTCAGCAATTCTTATCAAAGGGCATCCAAGTACTGGTTTTATTCCGGTCAAATGACCTATTCACTCAATTTATACAAGGAGAGAAGGAACAATTATAATTTCTGGCCGGTGGAGGATTCTTTGCTGGGAAAGCCGGTATATTTTTTAGACATCTGGGATCTATGGCGATTTCCTGATTCTATGAAAACACCGATTGGTTTTGTGGGATATAAATATGATTCGGCATTTATTTCTTTCTCGAAAGTGAAAATCAATACCCCGTTAAAAAAGATACAGATCAAAGAAAATGAAGAAATGAGCATTATCTGCACAATAACCGCACCCGAACATTACAAGCGGTTTATTAACGGACCCGGGTCAGCAAGTGACACGATACGCATCGGTATATATAAAGCAGGCAAATGGCAGCAGGATATTTTTACCGGCATTTCGCTAAAAAGAGCCATTGAGCAGAAGAGCATTTCTTTAAGCATTAATCCGGCTTTAAAACCGGGCAACTATTTTCTTCGTTTTGCTATTAATCATCAATTTTATCCGCCAACTCATAACAGTGAGAAAATTGAACTGGTAGTAGATTAAGGTGGCGCCAGTCCAGTTAATTTTTGAATATCCGGATCTGTTTGCAGGTTAATCATTTGCCGCATTACAAACTGAGACCGGGAAGAAACATAAGAAGACAAGGGTTTGACAGTATATCGCTTAGGGTTGGGGAGGCAGGCCGCTATCATCGCTGCTTCCTGTTTTGTCAGACTCTTTGCAGATTTATTAAAATACTTTCTGGCCGCCATTTCAATACCAAATACACCTTCTCCCATTTCCACTACATTCAGGTACATTTCAAGGATGCGTTTCTTTCCCCAGACCAGTTCGATCATAAAAGTGAAATATACTTCCAACCCTTTTCTTAACCAGCTGCGGCCCTGCCAGAGAAAAACATTTTTGGCAACCTGCTGGCTGATGGTACTTGCGCCGCGGATGCGGCCGGGTTTTCTTTCATTGTACTTCATTGCCTTTTTAATACTCTTCCAGTCGAAGCCACTGTGATCAGGAAACAGCTGGTCTTCTGCTGCAATAACAGCGAGTTTTGCATTGGGTGACATGGAGCTGTTTCCCACATAATCTCTTTTCAATCCATGACCGCTAACCCAACTGACCAACTGTGTCATCGTTATCGGCGGGTTTATCCATTTTAAAAGAATGATATAAACAAACTGGAAAATGAAGAGCCAAAGAAAAAATCGTTTGGTCCATCTCCATAAACCACGCAAAATATTTTTTGTTTTGCTATCAGAGTTTTTTGCCATAGAAAATAAGTCCCCATACCAGGGCGATACCAAAAACAATTAATATAATTCCGTTAACCCGGTTAAGAATATGAATATTATGCGGTGTCAGTTTCCGGCGGATCTTTCCGGCCAGTAGTACCTTCAGGCAATCCGTCAGCAGCATAAATAAAAGACAAGTGGTAAAAATAATAATCCGCTCATTTACAGTATGACCGATCACCGCCGTGGAAGTGGTCATCCAGAATATGAAAATGGCCGGGTTCAATGTATTCATCAGATAGCCCGATAAAAACATTTTAGCATAATCCCTTTTTCGAAATTTGAAGACCTGCTCACCTTCTTTGTTCACCTTTACCTTTTTGAAAAAAAGAAAGAATATCCCCATGGAGACGAGAAATATGCAGCCGGCAATGCCGATTTCTGTTTTATACAACTTCAGGCTTTCCAGCAATGTTGTAAAAATGTTGCTTAGCAATACAAGGGAGATATCACTTGCTGAAACGCCTGCTACAAAAGCGAAACCTCCCCTGTGCCCGTTATTCAGGCTTTGCTTGATGATCGAAAACAAAACCGGGCCTACTGAAATACTCAGCAGCAAACCAAAGCCCAGACCCTTTACGATTGCTTCAACCATTGTTAAGTACGAAGTTAGAAGTACTAAGTACGAATAAAATGAGCTTGTCAGATATGACCGGTTTGCAGAAACTTATTCCACTGTTCCAGCATTTTCCCTTTCATCACCCTGGGAAATTTATGCTGACTGCCCAGTTTTCCTTTCTGCTCCATGAACTGAAGAAATTTTTCTTCCGGCAATACTTCCAGGAAAACGTCTTTTAAGGCACTATCCCTTTCTGTGGCATAGTCATCATTCAGCTGACGCAGATTTTCATCAATTCGCTTACGCAGCTGTTCCGCATCCACCTTGTCGTTCGTGGCTACATACCAGCGATGGGCAAACATATTTTCATGGGGAAATCCAACTACTGTATACTCAGGAATACTTACGTTGAACTCTTCGCTGACTAATTCGATAGCCTTATTCATGTTTTCCACACTCAGGTGTTCGCCGGTAAGGCTGAGGAAATGTTTGGTGCGGCCGGTTATTATCACTTCGCATCTTTCCAGGTCTGCAAATTTTATCGTGTCGCCAATCAGGTAACGCCATGCCCCGGAATTAGTGCTCATCAGCAAGGCATATTCCTTTCCTTCTTCTACTTCATGTATCATTTTGGCCTCAGGATTTTTTATAATATTTCCGTCGTGGTCAAAATTTTTGTCATCAAAAGGAACAAATTCGAAGAAAATATTATTATCCAATATCAGCTTCATCCCTTTTGCATGTTCTCTTGTTTTATAGCCGATAAAACCTTCGCTGGATAAATAATTCTCGATATAAACGATTGGTTTTGCCAGCAAT
This sequence comes from Chitinophagaceae bacterium, assembly GCA_044229985.1. Taxonomy (GTDB): domain Bacteria; phylum Bacteroidota; class Bacteroidia; order Chitinophagales; family Chitinophagaceae; genus JJ008. The sequence continues at coordinate 24,709 of JBGARY010000026.1, read as the reverse complement.
TTTTCAAACCCTTTTTTATACGGTTCAAAGGCTACACCGCCATGTACAAAAAAGCTGAAGTTGGGCCATATATCATGGATGGTTTTTACCTTATAATGTTCTATCACCATTTCCATGCACATCTGGCACCATGCCGGCACGCCGACTATATAACCAATATCCCATTCTTTGGCATGTTCTACTATTTCATGCAGTTTTTGATTCCAGTCAGACATAGCTGCAATACGGCCGCCAGGTTTGTAAAAACTCTGAAACCAAAAAGGTCTTTTTTTCGCAAGTATGCCGCTCAGGTCTCCGGCATACCAGCCTGCTTCACCTTTTTTAAGATCAGTAGCGCCGCCAATCATCAAAAAGCCTTTCGTCATTGCTTTCTTGTTGGCTTCCTCATACCTCATCAGGCTGAAAAGCTGCTTTAAATAATTGATGGTATTGCTACGCAGCATATCCCTTGTTACCGGAATGTATTTGCTGGCTGCCTCAGAGGTTCCGGAGCTCAGTGCATAGTATTTGATTTTTCCCGGCCAGGCCACATCGGGAACGCCATCCAGCGTCTTCTTCCACCATTCTTCATAGATCTTGTTATAATCATGCACCGGCACCAGTTCCTGGAATTTTTTTCCCGGGTGTTTACTTAACAGCGATTCATCAAACCGGTAATGTTGTCCAAATTCTGTAAATCTTGCTTTCCTCAATAGCTTTTTTAGCACCCTGATCTGCTGTCGCCTCGGATCGTTGGGCGGAATACGCAAAGCTGCCGCCAGGGCCCTGGGTAATTTAATATCTATAATGGTAGCCATTCTGCTCTGTGGTTGGTTGGTATCTGAAGTTACGAATATATGAAATGGAGCATTGATGAAAGCTGACGGGTAAAGTTATTCGCCACCCAGCCTCCGGTACATTTTCCGAATGATTCTTAGGTCTGTAGCCGGTTCATAGTCCCGTGCATACCAGTAGTCCATCATTTGGAGGCTTTCCCTGGGCAGTTGCTGAGCTGTTGACGCCGGAATTCCGTTAGAAGCAAGAACTGGTTTTTTCACCGGAGGTAAATTTTTGTCGGGCACCGCATACCCAACCCATGTTTTTTTTGCAAGCAATACACTAAAACAATTCCCGAAAAAAGCACCCGATCTTTTCACCAAAAAAAGATGAACAGGAAATGTAATGAGAGCCAGTAATGCCAGGCTTGTATCAATAAGTCTCTTTAATCTACGGTTATAGGGGTCCGCCAGTTTAAATCCATTTTCTTTGGTTACGGTTTCTCCAGCGGTATTACTGGAACAGCTGCCAACAATGCTTGTACTCCCCTTAGCATGAATTTTTGCCGAAATACCAGCAGGTAGTTTGTTGATATTATCAATTATTTTGACAAAAGATAATTGTCCTTCACAAAAAATGATTTCTTTAAATGGTACAGAAGATACCAGCTGGGGTAGTTTCCCTATTGATCCTAAACCGCCTGTCTCTGCTTCGCCGGGATCAACTCTTCCCAGCACTCTTTGCTGTAGTCCGGCAGACTGTAGCAATTCCATTGTTTGATTAAATTCTTCGGCCGATCCGGCAATAACAGTGGTATAGCGGTTTTCTTTTTCTTTATCACTGTTCAGCACTTCAGTTTTTATCAGTACCCAGCGGAGTAAACTGATCAGTACGAATGCCAACAAGGCCCCGAAAAGAATAATAGCCCTTGAGAAACGATAATGCTCCGGTAATAATGCATAGGCGGCCAATAACACCAATGTTGCTATTAGTGTAGATCTGACCAGTTCTGACCGCCTGTACCAGCGGTCGTACAACCCGGCATAATACGCTGAGATCAGGTAAAAAATGGTAAATGCGGGAAAAGCGATCCACAATAATTTGTTTTCATAGCGTATATCTGTCCTTACATATTCATTCCATACGGTTTTCATCAGCCAGAATGAAAGTAAAATCAGCCCGGCATCAATTAATGGTAATCCTGCCCGTCGGATAAACGTACCTGTTGCCGTAAGCAATGCCCTGAACCATATAGCTGTCTGAATCAGGAAATTGAAAAATCCGGCCCGGCTGGCTCCATAATGCTTTTTTACAAAAACACTCATAGCCTTATAAAACATCCGGACATAATTCATGCTTCCCTTGCGGGTACTTTCTCCCTTAAAATGAATGATACTGGTTCCGGAAAAATAATAATTCTTATACCCGGCCTGCTGAATCCGGTAACTTAGGTCAATATCCTCACCATACATAAAAAAAGTCTCATCAAAGCTGCCCACTTTGTCCAGCACTTCTTTCCTTATCATCATAAAAGCGCCGGCCAGTACATCCACTTCATTGCTTTTGTTTTCATCCAGGTGGCCGAGGTGATACCGGGCAAATGTCCGTGAACGGGGAAACAATTTAGCCAGGCCAAACAACTTATATAAAGACGTTAGCGGAGATGGAAAAGCCCTTTTAGATTCTTTCAAAAATTTGCCACTGCCATCGAGCATTTTTACACCCAATGCACCAGCCTCGGGGTGCGACTGAAAAAAAGAAATACACAGACTAAAACAATCTTCCGGCACAATAGTATCAGGATTCAGGAAAAGAACATATTCCCCTTTAGCCTTCTGTAATCCCTGGTTACAAGCTTTTGCAAAGCCAAGATTTTCGCTGTTGGCAATAAATTGAACAGATGGGAACCGGGAAGAGATAAACTCAATACTGTTATCAGCTGAGTTATTATCCACCACAATCAACTCCGCATTCAGGCCTGTACATGCCTTTTGAACTGAGTACATGCACTGCTCCAGGAAATGTTTGACATTGTAATTGACTATGATGATGGAAAGCTGCATAAATATGGGTCAAATCTAAAATCCCCGCCTGACCATTACAAATTAATATTATTTTGGCGGGCAGGTAAAATCTGCAATCTGAAATCAGGATTATCTTTGCCCATGCTTAAAACAACTCTCATAGAGGCTGCAAGGGCCGGTGCGGATGAAATACTTCGATTTTTTAACCGTGATTTTGTAATCAGCAATAAAGAAGGCGTCAATAACCTGGTAACAGAAGCAGACCATGCTTCTGAAAAAGCCATACTTGATGTTATCCGGAAATACTATCCTGATCATTATTTCCTGACTGAAGAAACGGGAGAGATCGTTGCCGATTCACAATACAAGTGGATCATCGACCCCATTGATGGTACTGTGAACTTTGCTCATGGAATTCCGCTTAACTGCGTTTCAATTGGTATTGAGCATAATGGTGAAATGGTGATGGGTGCAGTATATAATCCGCATATGAACGAGTTCTTTTTTGCTGAAAAAGGAAAAGGTGCCACACTAAATGATAAGCCCATAAAAGTGAGCAATGAAACGCAGGCCATCAAGGCCTGCTTGGTTACCGGTTTTCCCTACACTTATATCAATATGACTAACGGTCCGCTGGAAATATTTGAGCGGTTTGTTCGAAAAGGCGTGCCGGTCCGCCGGTTGGGTTCAGCCGCTATTGATCTTTGCTGGGTGGCCTGTGGAAGGTTTGATGGTTTTTATGAACATAAATTAGAACCATGGGACAGCGCTGCGGGTTACCTGATCGTAGAAGAAGCCGGCGGAAAGGTTACCGATCACCACGGCAATAAGTTTTCGGTGTACCAGCACAAAGTATTGGCCACGAATGGAAAGATACATGAAGAGATGGTGGGGGTTATCAATGGCGCCATTTCGCTATAATAAAATTTTAGGTTTTTGAATTTTGATTTTAGATTGTGTTGGGTATATTAAAAGAATCAAAATGACTGAAAAGGAATTAAAAGCAAAAACAAAAGCTATCGCCGTTTCTGTTGGACGTTTATGTGAAAAGCTTCCGTCAACGAGGATAAATAATACATACATTGGACAAATAGTACGGTGTTCTGCATCTGTAGGGGCTAATTATAGGGCTGCCTGCAGGGCTAAATCGTCAAATGATTTTGTCTATAAATTACAAATAGTCGAAGAAGAGACTGATGAAACATTATATTTTCTGGAGTTACTTGCTGAGTTTAATCCCGGGTTCAAAGCAGAAATGAGATTACTTTATAAAGAAACCGAAGTTATCCTTAGAATAGTTGTAGCCTCAATTAAAACTTCTATGAAAAAATTGGATTATCGGCCAACCTCACGCCAATCAAAAAACCAAAATCTAAAATCTAAAACAAATGGGTAGTGATTCAAGAACTGAGATAAGTTCGTTGGGTGAATTTGGGCTGATCGAACATCTCACAAAAAATATTGAGCTGCAAAACGCTTCATCTGTATTGGGTGTGGGAGATGATGCGGCGGTTATTGATCATTTTGGCAAGCAGACTGTAATAACTACTGATCTTTTATTAGAGGGGGTGCACTTTGACCTTATGTACACTCCGTTGAAACACCTGGGCTATAAGAGTGTCATCGTCAACCTGAGTGATATCTATGCCATGAATGCCACTCCCACACAGATCATTATGAGTATTGGCATCAGCAACCGGTTTAGTGTAGAAGCCATTGATGAGTTTTATGAAGGTGTGTATGCGGCCTGCGATAAGTATGGTGTTGACCTGGTGGGTGGTGATACCACTTCGTCTCAAAAGGGTTTTGTTATTTCGGTCACTGCCATTGGTGAAGTAGCTCCAGATAAATTTGTAAAAAGAAGTACTTCCCAAAAGGGAGACCTGCTTTGTGTTAGCGGTGACCTTGGCGCTGCATATGTTGGCCTGTTATACCTGGAAAGAGAAAAAAAGATATACATGGAAAGTCCCGGAGTGCAGCCGGATTTGGAAGGCGAATCTTATGTAATCGGGCGGTTATTAAAACCAGAAGCAAGAAAAGATATCGTTGAGTTTTTTTCAAAAGAAGAAATTCAACCAACGGCAATGATGGATATCAGCGATGGATTAAGTTCTGAAATACTGCATGTTTGTAAACAAAGCAACCTTGGCTGTGTGTTGTACGAAGAAAAAATACCCATTGCCGAGGAAATGAAGAAAGCAGCCTTTAAATTTGAAATAGACCCCACGGCTTGTGCGTTAAGTGGAGGTGAGGATTATGAATTACTGTTCACCATACCACAGTCAGAATATGATAAATTGGTGCTGAATGAACAAATAAGTGTGATAGGATATATGACCGAACCTGAACAGGGCGCACATATCATTACCAAAGGAGGCGGAAAACATGCCATAACAGCACAGGGATGGAATCATATTAAATAGAACAACTACCTTTCTGCCGGCAGGCAAGGTTAGCAGGATTTGAAAGAACTATGAGGATACTTCTGATTTTTTTACTGGCAATAATGGGATTGACAGGATGCGGTGTGAGCAAATCCTCTTTTTCTCCCTATAAAAAATATTCGCCTGCGGAGCTCCAGGAGGATTATACTGTGTACCGGAAGGTATTAGAAAAACATCATCCCAGCTTATATTGGTACACTTCCAAAGACAGCATGGATGCCTATTTTGAATATGGCCGGAAGCAGCTTAACGACTCCCTGACAGAACCCGCATTCCGAAAATTGCTCACCTATGTTACTGCAAAAATCAGTTGCGGCCATACCACTGTTCGGCCTTCCAAAGCATGGGGCCGCTACAGTGATACAGTGCGGTTGGGCAAAATGTTTCCATTAAGCATGAAAGTATGGGATGGCACAATGATGGTAAATGCCAACCTGAACCGCCGGGACAGTATTTTGAAAAGGGGAACAGTAATTACAAAAATCAATGGCAAAACAGCAGATGCGGTCGTTGATACGCTGTTTGACTATATTTCAACAGATGGCTACAACCGTACACATAAATACCAGTCATTAAGTAACCGGGGAAATTTTGGTTCACTTTATACTTTGTTGTTCGGATTATCTGATAAGTACGAGATTGAATATCGAGACAGTATTGATAATTTCAAGACTGCTGTTATTCCTGTTTACGATCCTGCAGCAGATACTGCAGGGAGGTCAGGTACCCGGGCTTTCAGGCCATCACAGCAACTAACGAAAAAACAGCAGAGAGAACTCCGGCTGAATGCAGCGAGGCTCTTACGTATTGATACGGTAAATCGTACAGCGATGATGGACCTGGGAACCTTTGGAAAGGGTGTCGGATTGAAACGTTTCTTTCACAACTCGTTTGAAGCGCTGCAAAAAAACAATATAGGTCATTTGATCATTGATGTAAGGGGAAATGGCGGCGGCAGTGTAACCAATTCTACGCTTATCACCCGGTACCTGTCCAAACAAAAATTTAAGCTCAGCGATTCTCTGTATGCTGTAAGAAGGGGTAGCCTATATGAAAAATATATTGCGAATCATTTCTGGAACAAGCTTTTCATTCGATTTTTTACCCGGAAAAAAAGCGATCGCAACTATCACTTCGGTTATTTTGAAAGACATTATTTCAAACCTAAGAAGCAGCATCATTATGACGGTAAGGTTTATATAGTAACCGGCGGTAATTCCTTTTCGGCCACAACCTTATTTGCCGCAGCGTTGGTAAAACAGGATAATGTTACTGTTGTGGGTGAAGAAACAGGCGGCGGCGCCTATGGTAACTCTGCCTGGCTGATACCAGATGTAACACTGCCTATAACCGGTATTCGTTTTCGTCTTCCTTTGTTCCGGTTGGTGATTGATAAAACGGTACCCAAGAACGGAAGAGGTGTTCAGCCGGAAGTTGAATCATTTCCCACCATTGATGCCATCAAACGAAATGCAGATTTCAAAGTGGAGAAAGTGATGGAGCTGATAAAAAAAGATAAGGGAAGTAAATAGTTTTACGATTCTTCATCATTGTGTATCATAAAGTGATCTGCATCTTTTAAAAAAGGTAACTTTTCCCTTATTGTTTTCAAATGTTCCTTGTCCAATGAAATGGTGAACACATCTTCATCGTCTTTTTTGTGATACATTACTTCTCCCATCGGATCAATGATCATACTGTCGCCGCTGTGATAAATTTTGTTGCCATCATTGCCTACCCGGTTTACCCCAATTACATAACATTGATTCTCGATAGCTCTTGCCTGTAATAACGTTTTCCAGGCAAGGCTTCTTCTTTCGGGCCAGTTAGCTACATAAATCAATACATCATACTCGGGCCCTTCGGACTGAGATTGCTGACGGGCCCAGACCGGAAACCGAAGGTCATAACAAACCTGCAGGTTGATCTTCCAGCCCTTTACGGAGGCAATCAGTCGTTTATTACCAGCTGTGTAATGTTTGTCTTCCCCGGCAAAAGCAAACCGGTGGCGTTTATCATATATACCCGATTGTCCGTTGGGCAACATCCAGATCAGGCGGTTGAAATAATTATCATTCTCTTTTATAATAACACTGCCGGTCAAAATGATTTTTCTTTCTGCCGTCACTCTTTTCATCCACTGCACGGTTTCTCCTTCCATTGTTTCTGCCAGTTTTTCTGGCTTCATACTAAATCCTGTACTGAACATTTCTGGAAGTACCACCACTTCTGTTCGTTCCTTGATATTACCGATCTTCTCTTCCAGCATCTGCATGTTTGCTTTTTTATCTTCCCAGTGAAGATTGGTTTGAATGACGGTGACAAGAAGATTTGACAATGTTGTTGTTATTTAAAAAGTAAAATTAGGTTTTTGAAATCGTAAAAAAGGAACAGCCCCGTAAATACGGGGCCGTATAACCATAACCATTAACCTTCTGCTTTTTTATTAACGCTATTTAGACCTGTGCATATTGAACCGCAATAGTACTTCGTGGGCATTTGCATTGGCATCAAATACACTGATGGGAGACTGATAAATATCAAATGAATAACCCAGGGTAAATTTCTTGCCTACATTCACGCCGGCTGATAAAATGAAACTCTGATCAACCCTGTAGCCTAATCCCCACCAAAAAACTTCATTATGCTCCACTCTTGCACCAAGCTGGTATGTAGTTGGTGCGTTGGGCAGGTAAATAACCAAAGCGTTGGGAGTAATTGTAGTGGCGCCATCCACATTCCACTTATAGGCACCATGAAAATAATAGTGGCGGTACAAGCGACCGGCTTCAGTTGGTGTCAGGTTGCCGGAATAAAAATCAAGTTTTGACTGTATCAGCTGCGATGCAGAAACACCCAGTTGTAATTTTTTACCATTATAAGAGATACCAAAACCCGCATCAAATTTGAAACGGTTTTCTGATGTACCCAAAGCCGGATCAGCGCCAAGTGTCTCAGATAATTTGGCCCTGTCTATAGCAAACTGAAGGCCCCTTGCTTCGATACCTAATGAAAACTTGCCACCATTATTCAACGGAATATGCTTTGCAAAAGCTAACTGTATACCAGTTCTGGAAGTGGGCCCTGTTTTATCCTGGTAGATATAACCGCCAAGGCCAATTTTTTGCTCCGGCAATTCAAACGATCCGAATACCGTTGCCGTTTTAGGACTGCCGCTGAATCCGCTCCACTGTGTACGATAGGAAGCCCCGACAAAATTAAAACCCTGTGTACCCGCCGTAGAGGGATTATGATAAACTCCCTGCAGATCATACATAGAAGATGTCTGTAACTGCTGTGCTTTACCGCTCACAACTGCAGCCAGCAGGCAGAGAAGAATGAATTGATACTTTTTCATAATAGTATTGTTTGAATAATTATCTCAATATTGTTACATCACCTTTCACAGTTACTTTTCTTCCGTTGAAAAGTGTATATGTGATCACATAGTAATACGTAGCATCCGGAACAGGACTTCCTTTGTATGTGCCATCCCAGTTGTTCTGGTAGTTAGGGTTCACATAAACCTCGCCGCCGTACCGGTTGAAAACTGTAACATATACATTGGTTACACAAAGGCCACCATTGTTGGTTACGATCCAGCGGTCATTGGTTCCATCTCCATTCGGAGTAAAGGCGTTCATTACCTTTAAGCAATAAGGTAGTACTGTCACTTGTGCATTATCAGCAGATATACAGCCATTGGCATCCGTAACCGTCATTGTATAAGTAGTAGAAGTCAGCGGTCTTACTACCGGGGTCAATGTATTTCCTGCTGACAAAATAGTATTATTAGGCGCCCATACTATAGTGGCCGGGTTACCACTGCTGCTTCCCTGCAACATTACATCATCACCCTCCACAATGGTTTTGTCTGGTCCTGCACTAACTGACGGAGCTGGACGTACAGGAACAATAATGGTCTTTGTGACCAATCCACAGGCAAAGTCCCTGATTGTGATTGTGTGATTTCCTGCACTTACATTATTGAACGTTCCTGAAGACTGGAAAGCGCCGCCATCAATGCTATAAGTATAGGGTGCTATACCACCAGCCGCAGTAATAGTTATTGAGCCATTGGCTGTATTGTTACAGGAGGAGATCAGCAGTTCAGAAGATGAAACATTCAGGTTGGTAGTATCACCATATTCAAGTATGTGGTTGTTAAAGATGCCAACTGTGAAAAGTCTTCTGTTAGCTGCAGGTGTTCCAGCCGGTACTTTTTTGGGGGCAAATGCCATACTAGTATGGTTGGTTCCGGAAGCCGGTAAATCAAGTCTCCATGATGCTCCTCCATCGTTTGTTACAATGAAGCCGCCTGCACAACCAATATATCCGTTGTTCAGATCATGAAAAACAACAGAGTTAAAATTACCAACCGGGAAGATCGTCAGAATATTGCTGGTTATATCCTGCCAGGTGGAGCCACCATTGGTTGTCCTAAAAATAGCCTTTCTTGGAAAACCATTGCCCACCAAGAACACCGTATTGGCATCAAGGGCAAACATATCATTATAAGTAATCTGCGGAGTTACACCCGGAGTTGGTAACGGCAATTTGTTCCAGGTTACACCGCCATCAGTGGTTTTCCATATTGTATCTCTTGTACCGCTTACATATCCTACAAGGTTTGTTGGAAACTCAATATGCCTGAGCAAGTAATTTGTTGCACTTGGATTAGAAGGGAATGCTGTTACTTGTGTCCATGTATTTCCTCCATTGGTTGAGCGAAACACTCTTGAATTTTGCGCTGTCGATGGCGTAGTGGAATATCCGCACACCCAAACACTATCATTACCTGAAGTTGCTACATCCCACATTTGGTAACCTGATAATGAATATACGGGGTCAATGGTAGGCAGCGCCGGGGGAGCTATATTCATGTCTGTCGTTCTGTAAATATTGCCTACGCTGGTGGCAAAATATGCTTTTGCGGGGTTCCCCGTTGCGTATGCAACAGAATTGATGTTAATATTCAGATTGATGAAGTCTTGTCTTACCACCTGGTCCCATGTTTTACCGCCATCGTTTGTACGGGCAATAGTTCCTCCGCCCGCTGCAATGATGTTATTACAATCTGCTACATCCATTTTATTAAAGGCGCCTGTTGTGCCTTGCACATAAGTGCTGGCCCACTGACTACCGGGTATTGAATCGGCAACAACTCCATTCTGACCAGCAGCCATAAACTTACCTGATGGTAAAATTTCAATTGCTGTTCCTCCAAATGCGCTGTAATTTCTGCCGGTGGGTAACCATCTTTCTTCTCTCCATGTAACACCATTATCGGTTGAGGTCATCATTCTGTTTACGGGTGCAATAACCGGCGAGTTAACATTAGTAAATAATTTTCCATTTGCTGCTTTTACAATATTTGCCGGCTGGCTAAACCCAAATGCTGCGCCGCTGGCAGGAATGGGTGCGCCAAGCGCTGAGGAATTATTTTGGGGCGGAGTAGGTGCATTAAGTAGCTGATAAGTACCAATCTCGTTAACTCCGGGTGCATTAATATTTGGTGTTATACTACCTGGGGTAGTATTAACTTTAATGACAATGTTATTATTAAATGCCAGGAGCAATACATTGTTAGCATCTATGATATGCATGGCCCTCATACTTTGTGTATGTATGGTATTAGAAGCATAACGGTAGTTACAGGCTCCGGGAAGCGTTGTATAAATACCATTGTAGCCAAGCCTTTCCTTGCTAACAGAATAATCTGTTAGGGTACCATTTGAAAACTTCCACAGCAGACTTGCATGATGGGTACCCGTTGTAGTAGTTGTTCCCGTGGGGTTACAAGGAGAGGTGCTGCTTACGTTGGGGATAGGTTCAAATGTTCCTGACCCGCTGCCGGATATATAACCGGTATTGTCATCCCAGAAAATAATTCGCAGGATTTCTTTTCCTTTTGCAGTAATATCCCATAAGAAGGATCCTGCTGCCACATTGTTTACATATCCCACTCTTGTTTTACCACCAACAGGGGCGGCCATTGAGTCCCATGTGGCACCACCATTCAACGTGAAATACAATTTTGGGGTCTGATCGGCCGTGTTGTTATGCTGCCCGCCCATATAGCCTTTATTCTCGTTCAAAAACCAAATTGAGTTTATGGTCTTTGCGTTATTAAAAAGGGGGTTATTTACAAAAGTCCAGTTTGCCCCGCCATTGATAGTTTTTGCAATACAACCATTAGATCCTACCGCATAGGCAGTGCTGGCAGATATAAAATGCACATCCTGAAATGTAGTGGCTGTTCTTAGCCCGGCTGCATTATTAAATGTAAATGAACCATAGCTCCAGGTGGTGCCGCCATTCATAGTATATGCAATACCACTGTTGCTACCAACTGCTATACCGCGGCTGTCATCAAAAAAATCAATGTCATTAACTGTAAACCCAAATTGTTTGGGATTGCTGAACCGCCAGTTGGTAGTATTATAAAAACTCTGTCCGGCAGCAACCACTGTGAACAACAGGAAAAGAATTACCAGTAATGAGGTTGGCAATTTCCCAAAGCAGCTTTTATTCATTTTGCTTAAATTTTTCGTTTTGGATGAAAAGGAGAGCAAGGTTAGACCAATCGCCGAATCTTGGTTGTAGAATAAATTCTACCGATTGTTGCGCTTATTCTGCTGAATATTGACCCCTGATAAAACGATGCGGCACAAAGCATTCATACTATTACTACTGGCAATCCTTTCAGGATGCTTCAATTTATACTCCCAGGACAAATCCAATAAGGGCAAAGAGTTCTGGCTGGGGTATGGATATAATTCATGGTTCTTTGTACCCGACGGCGCATTGCCACCCAACTCCCAGGAGTTAAATCTTTACCTGACTACTGAAGCTGCTGCTACAGTAACAGTTTCTATTCCCAATACAGGCTGGAGCCAGACGCGGAATATACCTGCGAATACTGTTGATGCTTCTGTACTTATTCCTAAAACCGGTGCTAATGATGCAAGGATTACGGCAGAAGGATTGAGTAATCGGGCCGTACACATTGTAAGTGATACACCAATCGTTGTGTTTGCTCATATGTATAATACACAAACCTCCGGGGCAACGATGTTGATTCCGGTAGAAACATATGGTTACAAATATTATTCACTGAACTATTCTCAATCACAATCCAATTCAAGGGTTCCCTATTCTTATTCCAATACCACAGCCAATGGCACTAATTGGTATTCCTGGTTCTATGTTGTTGCTTCGGAAGATAATACCCGTCTTGAAATAACTCCTTCAGACACTACACAAAGCGGAGTACTGCCGGGACAAACTTTTACAGTAAACCTGAACAGGGGGGATGTATATAATGTAATGGGTAAGCTAGTTAGTGGTGGTAACCAGCTTTGGCAAGCAAGTAAGGATCTTACAGGAAGTAAAGTGGTATCGGTACCGGGCAATGATGGTAACTGCCATCCTTTTGCCCTTTTCTCCGGTAGTGGTGGTATCCGCCTTTGTTATTATGACGGCGGAGAGGTGATGATGCAGCAGGCATTTCCTACACAGTCATGGGGTACCCGCTACCTGACCTACCACATGATAAACAACACGAATACTGATATAAACGACCCTTTCAAGAATTTTTACAGGATAGCTGTAGACGATCCGGCTACAGTAGTTAGAAGAAACGGTGTTCCAATGACAGGGCTGATCAATAACTTTTATTATGAAATAATTGATAGCACAGGTGGCGATTATATTACTGCTGACAAACCCATTATGGTGGCGCAATACACACCGGGTGGCAACCGGTGCTGGAACAATAGTCAGTTTGCATACGGTGATCCTGAAATGATCTACCTGAGCCCTATAGAGCAGGGAAGCAAGGATGCATTATTCTATGCCAACAGAAAAACGTTTATTGATTTTAACTATCTGAATGTATTGGTGCAGTCAACTGGTATTCCTTCTTTACGCATAGATGGCAATCCGTTTGACCCGGTTAACATAATCACCCATCCCAACAATCCTGCATACTCTGTGGCCATTGCCAGGATAACTGGTGCTGCCGGACAGCACCGGCTTACCTGCGACTCTGTTTTTAATGCGACTATTTACGGTCTTGGGTATTTTGAAAGCTATGGTTACAATGTCGGCACATTTGTGAACAACCTTAACAGCTATAGCCAGATACAAAACACCCTGAACACAAACGGAAAGATTGACACTTTCACTTGTCCGAAAACGCCGGTCAGGCTTTATGCCAAATTAGCCCATGCGGCCAATTCCATTACCTGGAAACTGAGCCAGGTACCGGGTATAAACCCCAATGCCGATTCGGTAGTAACAAACCCGCCTCTTGTGCGCACCGAAGTGATCAATGGCAGGACTTACTATGTTTATACGCTGCAACAAGATTTTACATTTAATGCACCAGGTGTTTATAAAATACCGATAGCTTATTCTTCCACAGTAATTGAAAACTGCAACCAGACCGAAAATGTTGAATTGACAGTGCTGGTAAAGCCCGGGCCACCTGCTGATTTTACTATCTCCAACCAGCTATGCCTTAGTGATACTGTTCGCTTTACCGGTACTACTTCTACGGTAAATGGTTTATTTAATTATACCAGCTACCTGTGGAATTTTGATGACGGCAGCACACAAAACACAAAAGATTCCCGAAAGAGGTTTGCTACTACCGGCAATCATGATGTCCGCTACCGGGTGTTTGCTGATAATGGCTGTATTGGTGATACAATTAAAACAATCAACATCATTAATGGCACCGGCCCGCAACTTTCTTTAAACATAACCGGCAACCGGTGCAAAGACAGTGTATTAACTTTCACTTCCTCTATAACACCGAACGCTTCTAACCCCACTACCTGGTATTGGGATTTTGGCGGCGGGCAAACCGTTACATCTTCAACAAGTAACAGTACTACTCATAGTTTTCCGGCAGCTAGTACCAATATACCTATAAGGCATACCACCACATTTACTACAGGTTGTCAGCCGGATACTATTACTATAAACATTCCTTTTATACATAATAACCCAACTGCTTCTTTCAGTATTACAGCAGATACACTTTGTCCCGGTATGCCTGTGCAATATTCGTCCACCATTTCCGCAGCAAGTGTAAGAAACTGGTCATGGAATTTCGGTAATGGCACCGGCAACCAGGCGCCTCCCTTCAACAGACCGTTCGTCAACAGCGGCAACTATTCTGTGTCGCTTGTTATTACTGATACAAGTGGTTGCGGATCTGCTCCTGTTACACAGAACATAGCTATCAATTCAGCTCCATTAGTAAACGCCGGACCGGATAAATACATCAGTGTAAACACCTCCACCACTTTGGATGCAACAGTTTCGCCTGCGGGTAATTACAGTTATTTCTGGACACCGGGAACTTATCTTTCATCAGCAACCGTATTGAACCCGGTATCCACACCTGCTTTTACTCCCGTTACTTATACCCTTGAGGTAACAGACCGTACCACTTTTTGTACAGGTAAAGATGCGGTTACTATTGTACCTGTTTCCCAATTATATATACCTACTGCATTTACTCCTAATAATGACGGACGTAATGACAAATGGAATATTCCGGGCCTTGCCTTGTACCCGGATGCTGTAGTGTCCGTTTACAACAGGTGGGGAGAAAAAATTTATGAGGCAAAAAATTATATTAATAATCCCTGGGACGGAAAATATAAGGGTATGCTGCAGTCTGGCGATACCTTTGTGTACACCATTATGCTTAATGACGATAAAAAACAGTTTTTCAAAGGAACGGTAACGATTATAAAATAGTTTTGAATTAAAATGCACCCGCAGATATTATTGGCCGATGATCACAGCATGATCCGAAAAGGGTTGAAGCTTTACCTGCAACTAAACCTTGGATACTCTGACATCCAGGAAGTTGACAGCTGTGGCGGCCTTATGAAAGAATTGATCAAAAAGAGATACACCCACCTTATTCTTGATATTATTTTAGCTGATGGCAGCACCCTTGAAGTTATTCCGAATATCCGGAGGGTTTACCCTGACCTGCATATTATGATCTTCTCTATGCAACCGGCAGAAATTTATGGTGAAGCGGTAAAACAGTTTGGTATCAATTACTATTTATCCAAATCCGCAGGTGAAGAAGAAATCATACTGGCTTTGAAAAAATTCATACAGAATGAGGCTCCTGTCAGGAAAGCTGTACTGCCACACCACGATAACCCATTCAAAGCGCTGGCGCCAAGGGAGCTGGAAATTCTGCATTATGTACTAAAGGGTATTGGCACCAAAGAAATTTCAGAGACGCTTAACCTGAAAATGAATACCGTTTCTACTCTCAAAAGCCGCATTTATGAAAAAACCAATGCGGGCAATATTAAAGAACTGCTGGAGCTGGCTACACTTTATAATGTGAATTATTGAAACGGATGAATTAACTTGTCAAAGCAAATTGCTATGAACAGGTTTTTCTCTTTGCTTTTTATTCTTCATCTTTTTACCTGCCGTATTT
Source organism: Chitinophagaceae bacterium (assembly GCA_044229985.1). GTDB lineage: Bacteria > Bacteroidota > Bacteroidia > Chitinophagales > Chitinophagaceae > JJ008. The sequence continues at coordinate 8,999 of JBGARY010000026.1, read as the reverse complement.
CTTATGCGCAGGATAGCGAAAAATATATTATACAACAGTTTACCACCGAGAACGGACTTCCTTCCAACGGCATTAAAGGATTACAGTGGGATGAGCAAACTGGTTTTTTATGGATAGCCACCGAGGCCGGTGTTTCCCGGTATAACGGGGTTGATTTTACAAATTTTACCAAAGAAAATACACCAGGCCTTTCTCATGAACGAATGACGTATATCGTTAAGAACAGAGGTGGTGAAATTTATACATCTGATGTGGGGGCAAACACCCTTATGGTAAAAGCCAACAGCCTGCAGTATTCTGTCTTTCCGGATTTTGAAAAAATCGGCAGCTTAAATAAAAGATTTTTTCTTTCTGTTCATGGAGTGGCTTTACGAAAAAAGGTTTTTTCTTATATAGAGGAGACAAAGAGAGTGGCGTGGCGGTCATCCCTGCAGCTTACAGACAGCTCAATGGTTATTGTAGGATCAGGAAGAAGTTTTTTTACATCACCTGCGCTTACCGGGTTCAGGGAGTTTAATGTTCCTCCGGAATATACCAACGCATTTGTGTTGAATGGACAATTGTTCTATTCAGACAAATTGGGGCGTCTGTATAAAACAGTTAACAATTTTCAGTCCTTCGAACCAGTCCGCATATTCCGCCAGGACGGGGGCCCTTTTTCAATTTCCCCTAAAGACTTTTTATTATACTGGGACAACGGAATGAATAATCCCATTTTGTTTTCAGGAAACAACGCCTGGCTCTTGCATTATCGTAATGGCGCCTTTGAGGCTTCTTTGATTTGTTCCTCGGTTCCTTCTTATTCTTATATCCTGTATGCCCAATACAGTGAAAAAAACAAAACCCTTTTTATCGGCACAGATTCAAAGGGTATAATTATTATTAGCGAAAAAAAGCTAACTCCGCTGAAATACTATGATTCAGACTTCAGGGAAAGGAATGCCTACTATTCCCAGGTAGAGCTTTCTGACGGAAGTGTGCTCACCAACGAAGGACATGTAATTGGCACAACAAAACCAGCGATAAGAGAGTTGCCGATAACCGGAAAATTTGATTTTTCTGTTTACACCGAAGGGGACTCCATTCTTTGGTTTTCCCAGGTAACAAAAGAAGGGGCCTCTGTTGCGCTGCACAGCTACAACTATAGAAACAGGCAAACAGTTGTGTATGATAAGGTACGTACCTGGTCAAATTTTGCTATGCTTTTTACAGGCGGACGCCGCTACATCGCCACTTATCTAGGTTTTGGAGTATTAAACGGCGACAGCCTGCAACCCCTCTTCAGGCCGGGTAAAAACAAAGTGGAACAGGCGGCGCCTAATGCTATGCTGGAATTTTCAAAAAATGTTATCGGTGTAGCTTCTTGCGACGGACTGATTCTGTATGACCTGAACAAGATGTCAGCCGACACAATATTAAAACCCTTTGGCTATTGTATCCGTAGTCTATGGCGATATAAAGATTATATTTTCATCGGCACTTATGGAAAAGGATTTTATATCTGGAAAAACGGTCAATTGAAAGCAATGCCGGTTGATAAAAATAAATTTTTGTTATACACCCATTGCTTTGAGCCCGATACATCCGGCTATTGCTGGATAAGCAGCAACCGGGGACTTTTTAAAGCTCAGCTCTCAGATCTTATTGAGACTTACGAGAAAAACAAAACACAGGTCTATTATCATTATTTCGGAAAAAATGATGGTATGGGTATTACTGAAATGAACGGCGGTTGTGCTCCTTGTGCCCTTGTATTAAAAAACGGAACACTTTCCTTTCCAACCATGGATGGCCTGCTTTGGGTAAACCCCTCAATGGCCAAACCCTTACTTCCGGAGGGAAATATTTATCTGGATGAATTCATTGCCGGCGAGAAAATAATAAACACTGATTCATTAAGCATTACACCACTACCTTCTGCAGCAAGAGATATAAAAATAAGGCTGGGTTTTTCTGCCTGGTGCAATAAAGAAAACATTTACCTCGAATACAGGCTTAATGATAACAGCAGCTGGACACCCGTTGATATTAAAAGCGGCGCCCTGATCAGCTTTAACAACCTTCTTCCGGGTAAGTATAATTTGGTTATAAGAAAATTAAACGGGTTTGGTGTTAACAACTATTCTTATAAAGAAATAGAATTTACTATTAAGACCCCCTGGCATCAGCGCTGGTGGTTTTATGTAGCCTGTATTTTGTTGCTGACAGGTATTACGGCTTTGTATTTTAACTGGCGAACACGGCAATATAAAATCAGGCAAAGAAAGCTTGAAAAACAGGTAGCTGAAAAAACCAAAGAACTACAGGAGCAAAATGAAATATTAGAAAAAAACAATAGCATAAAAACAAGGCTTATTTCTATCATCAGTCACGATATTGTTACTCCTCTTAAATTTCTAACTGCTGCCGGAAAAAACCTGCTGGAAAAAAGAAAAATGATGAGTGAAGATCTGCAACAGGAAACTGTTCAGGAAATGACAAATACTTCACAAGAGCTGCAATTGCTATCCACCAATATCCTGAACTGGATAAAATACCAGAACGAAAACCGGAGAATGGTGAAAGAGATATTTAACCTGCATGAAATGGTAGCGCAGGTGTTGGGCATTTTACAAACACTTGCCCGGCAAAAGAGTCTCGTTATCAGGAACAATATTGATCCGTATATAGAAATAAACCAGTTTTATGAACCACTAAAGATTCTCGTTTATAACCTGCTGACAAATGCTATTCAGTTTACGGAGAAAGGCATCATCACCGTAGATGCTAAAATGGAAAATAGCCATATTACTGTTTCAGTAAAAGACAGTGGCATAGGCATGGGTCCGGAGCAAATACAACGGCTGATGGAAGAAGAAGTGGTGATAACCGCTGCCAATGTTGACAACAAGAAAGGCCACGGGTTAGGTTATCTTATTATCAAAGACCTTTTAAAAACAATGGGGGCTGCACTTGATATTGCAAGCATAAAAGGAACCGGCACTACTGTTTCAATAAAAATGAACAAATGAGGCCCGGAGATTTTATAAAATTCAGACTCTTCAGACCGTTATTGTTGAAGATTGGCGCAGGGATGGGTAAATATTCAACTGTTGGCGATAAACCCGTTTTTGATAACAAAGATTTTGGAAGAAAACTGGTTGGCGATCCGCAAAGAGCTGGAAGATATTCTTGCCAATCATCAACAATTTCCCAGCCTGCAGGACATTCAAAAAGAACAGATCGTTTTGAACCAGGATAATAACTGGAAAACCTATTTTTTGTTTGGCTTTGGACAAAAGGCCGGCAAGAATTGTGAAGCTTGTCCTGTTACGGCTTCGTTGCTGGAACAAATACCCGATATGAAAACTGCCTTTTTCTCCATTCTCTCTCCGGGCAAACATATTCCCGCCCATAAAGGTGTTTTTAAAGGGCTAATAAGAAGTCATCTCGGATTAATCATACCGGGAAAGAAAGGCGACTGCCTGATGCGGATTGATAATCAAAAAGTTTTTTGGGAGGAAGGAAAAGCTGTTGTTTTTGATGATACCTATGAACATGAAGTTTGGAACAACAGTAATGAGGTGCGGGTAGTCTTGCTGATTGATATCGTTCGTCCGTTTAAATCACCGCTGGCTGCCATCAACAGGGGTATCATCAATATTATCAGCAAATCCTTTTTTGTAAAAAATGCCCGGAAGAATTACCAGGAATGGGAAGAGAAATATTATGCCCTCAATGATGGGGTTAAAAAATAACAGAACCGGTCACTCCTTTTCCATCACCTTTCTCACCAGGTCCGCTTCAAAACCTTTTGCCGCCAGGTAATCCATTGTTTTCTTTTTACGGATAAGGTATTGTTCGTTTTTGAGGGCAGCATATTTTTCTTTGGCCAGTTTATTGAGTAAAGAAAGATATTCTTCCTCATCAATCTGCTTCATTGCTTTTTTAATGCTGTATTCGCTTACCTGTTTTTGTTTTAGTTCGTATTTAATCCTGACACGGCCCCATTGTTTTATCCTGAATTTTCCACCGGCAAAGGCAACAGCAAATCGTTCTTCGTTGAGATAATTTTCTTCAATCAGGACGGCGATTATTTCGTCATGGTCCTTTTTCCAGACTCCCAGCTGGTACAGCTTGTCCTTTACTTCACTATGGCACCGCTCCTGGTAAGCACAATAGTGCTTCAGTTTTTGCAAGGCCTGTTCTTTGGTCAGTTGTTTTTTGTACATGAGAATTTTCCTGCGGTGTCAGGTTATTCTTCCAGCCTTTCCGTACAGCCATATTCCTTTTTCAAAAAATCATCGTAATGATCGGCTTGCCGGAATAAACGGCTAAAAGCTTCCACACCATTGTCTTTGGTGAGATCGAGGTCATACATCACACTACTTAGTACAATGTTTTGTTTGACACAGCTAAGCACCAACCCGTTCATTCGATAATTTTCTTGTAACAGGAACTGATAAAGCGGCTTGATCTTCGTGGCATCCGTTGGCATCTGGCACAGATAGGCATCGCCGGCAATGAAAAAGTTATCGGGGTTATACGTTATTTTGATTTTTGCTGAGCCTTCTTTTACACTCCAGTTATTTACCCCTTCTCTTGCCAGTTTTACATCTTTACCCAGTTCTTTTAATATTTCTTCTATTGTCTTTGCAGCACCAATGGCTTCTACTTCTTTTTCGGGTATTTCGGGCAGCTTTACTTCTGTGCCACAACTGGGACAGTATTTTTTTGAATCTATATTTTGAGAAGTTACTAAATAGCCGCAACTGAAACAACGGGTAGAGGCCTGCCCCCTGTTTGGGGTATATAATTGTAATGCTTCTCTAAGGTAGTTAACGGGTAATGCAAATCCCAGGTTATCGCCGCCACGAATGATAAATGAATTAACACCGATGATCTCCCCATTTATGTTCACCAGTGGCCCACCACTGTTACCGGGGTTTATCGCAGCATCAATCTGAATGTACTTTAATCCTTCCCTTATCCGATCCACTTTCGATATCACGCCTTGTGTAGCTGTGTAATTTAATCCATAAGGATGGCCGATGGCCACCACTACATCGCCGTCTTTCATTTGTTCATACATCCCCAGTCTTACCTCCGGCAGCTCAATATTTTTTGGCGCTTCGAGGAATGCAAGGTCATGCTTGCGGTCGGTGTACCAAACCCTTGACAATGCTTTATCAAATGTTTTTCCGGCAATGGTCACTTCTGCATTATCAGCCACCACATGATCGTTGGTTACGATAAGGTCATACTCCTTCACATAAAATCCGGTGCCGGTACCGCCAGCGGTGGCAATTTGTATAATAGCATTCTGGTATTTTTCTATGATTAATTGCGGGTCCATACCATTGATTACTTAGGTTCCATATTTAAAAATTCCATCTCATTGGTAAATGTCAGGTCAAAATTCACCAGGCTGTCAAACCGAAGGTTCTGTGTTTTAAAATCCATCAGCGGGTATTTTTCCTTCCACTTTTGCTGGATGGATAACACCTTTTCTACTATCTCTTCATATTCAAATTTTCCGGTTGCCGGATCGTAAAAGGATGTTTTATAGCCCAATGCTGAAAAGTAATCGCTATGGTTTACCATCATAAACAAATGGAATAGCTCCGTAATGGCGCTGGGCAGGCTGTATGAATACTGGCAATAAGAGATCCCGTATTCACTGATCTGTGTGGCAATAAACGGGTAGTTATTGTCGCGATACCATGCCATATTCTGGTTGGATGCATGAATGTTGTCGGCGATAGTTTTGTACTGCTGTGGTGCCACAATAGCAAAAGTGTGTTTGGAACGAAACAGATTTTTGAAAACTTCTTCTTTCGGCATCACCTGTATCTTTTTGAACTCTTCGATCATGTCCCTGTTCTTCTCCACCACCGGCCGTTCGTCTTTCTTAAAATAAATACCAGCTATTTTCTCCAGCTCATGAAGTAGCTTACCCTCCGGTGTTATCAAATAATCAATACGACAGATCAGGGCCAGCAGCAAGTAAGCGATGCCACCGGAAAATTTATCTGCATCCAGCGGGGAGATGACATCCAGCATTTGTTTGATCCATTTTTGCAGGAACTCGTACTTTACCGACTTCTCATTTTCTGAAAGCACTGTAATGTGTTCACTGTCGCTTGTTTCCAGGATGGTGAAATCCTGCACCAGCAGGTCGTCTTGTTTATCAGCCTTTGTTGCCAGCTCTTTCAGTCCGTAATACAGTTTGCTGGGGCTGGCCGTTTCGGCATCACTGTCGAACCGCATACAAAGGCGGTCATTATCCATGGAAAACCGGCTGTAATAAAGATTGAAATTCATTTCCAGTAAGCGGCGCATGACCGGTACACTCGGCTGTGGCATACGGGCCAGGGTTACTTCTGCTTTCAGCAACTCCCCATCAAAACTGCCCCTTACAATTTTGGAGCCCTGATAAAAATGAAACCGGCCTTCTGCCCCATTTCTTTCATACACCACATTCTGAATATTGTCATCCCGCAGATATTCAAAAAAAGCATCAAGGCTTTCCGGATACTTTTTTTCCTTGAATAAATTATCGGCATCCGTCCAGCGGTTCACCTTTGCCAGCGGCTTGTTATTATCTGAATAGCGGCCAAAGGAAATTTCCGGCTCTGCCTGTTGCGCAGCTTTCTTTTTTCCCCAGCCAAAAAGTTTATCAAACATGCTGTGTAGTTGAGAGTAAGCAAGATACAAAAGAAGGGAAAAGGAACAAGGCGGAGAAACCCCTTTCCACAGTCGTCTGCCAGTAATCCACGCCGGTGTCTAAACTGTTGGCTGTTAACCAAAAATCAGTAGTTTCGCCACAAACCAAGAATACGATGAAGTTCATAGCATCCTCCTCATCTTTATTAAAGCAACTGCAGCATATCGCCGGTGTTATCAACGCCAACACGGTATTGCCGATACTGGAAGATTTTTTGTTTGAAGTAGAAAAAAATAAGCTGACTGTAGTGGCTACCGACCTGGAAACCGTAATGAGGGTTCAGCTGGATATTGAGGCCAAAGACAGCGGCAAAGTGTGTATCCCTGCCAAAATACTGATGGATTCACTAAAGAACCTGCCCGACCAGCCGCTGACATTTAATATTGACAAGAATTTCGGTATCGAGATCACCAGTGACAACGGTAAGTATAAAGTAATGGGTGAAAATCCGGATAACTTCCCGAAAGAGCCGGGTGCGGATGATACCACTTCGTTTACGATGACCGCCTCTGCACTGGTAACGGCAATCAACAAGACCATCTTTGCCACCAGCAATGATGATTTGCGTCCTGCCATGACTGGTGTATTCTTTGAACTGGATAAAAAAGGATTGCAGTGTGTGGCCACTGATGCACACAGGCTGGTTCGTTACAAAAGAACAGATGTAAAATGTCCTAAAACAGATTCATTCATTGCACCCCGCAAACCATTGACACTGCTGAAAACAGCCATTCCTTCCAGTGAAGATGAAATAACGGTTAGCTATAACAGCAACCACCTGTTTGTTAAACACGGCACTACCCAAATGAGTTGCCGCCTGATCGATGCCCGTTTCCCCGATTATAAAGTAGTAATACCCGCTGATAACCCTTACAGGCTAACAGTAAATAAGAATGATTTTCAAAGTGCATTGCGCCGGGTAAGTGTGTTCAGTAACAAAAGCACCAACCAGGTGGCATTGAGTATCAGCGGCAGCGAATTGCAACTGGCTGCACAGGATGTTGACTTCAGCTTTGAAGGAAATGAAAGAATGAAATGCCAGTACAATGGTGAAGACCTGATGATCGCTTTCAATGCCCGTTTCTTAATTGAAATGCTGAATGCTACAGAAAGCGATGAGGTGAATATTGAATTATCAACACCCACCAAGGCCGGTATCATTAAGCCAACCGACCAGGATGAAAATGAAGAGCTGCTGATGCTGGTGATGCCGCTGATGTTGAATCAGTAAACCCCAGCCCTTAACGGAGAGTGAGATATTTGATATAGGATTATATAAACTAGCTGAAATGAAAAAGCCTCCCGACTGTGGAAAGTTGAAGGCCTTCATTTCGCATTAAACAAGTTATTGAATGAATATAGATTGCAACAAAAGGTCCAAACTTGAGCAGCCTTAAAATTCAACCTTGTTTATTTTCCGCCCTCACCTAATAAAAGGTGGGGGCCTTTTTATTTCTTTGTAAACATACTTAGTCGCTAACGAATATCCAAAATTTGATTTCGTTGATCCTTATTTCTCTTTTCCCGATAAATAACAAGCTCCGCCACTCCCAGGTTCACCACCCAGCCCAGCCATGCTACTACCCGGTACACATCCATCGGCGGAAAGACCCAGTTGGGATCAATATGGTATGCATTAGTGATTACATATTTCCATGCCCTTAATGTCAGCGCCGATAAAGTGAGGGCATAGCTGCGGATCATATAATGACGATGTGCTTCGAAATCTTTTTGTTTTGCTTTGACCATCGCCATCGCCGTGAAGTAAATCCACAAAACCGCCAGTAACACAAAGGCAATTCTTGACAGTAATCCGCCATTGGCATAAAAACCCATCAGCAAACCGGCTGGGCCTGTGATCAGCAAAACATCAGCCACATAGATATAGCCCATTGCCCGGTGCAGCCTCGGATTTTTTCGTTGCACCCAACCAGAAAATTGAGTGAAGCCTGCCAGCAACACCCAGATGCTGGCATATACATGAATAAAGAAAGCAATCCGCCAGTGATCAATATCTATGTACTGTTGTTTAATACGTAAAAAGCCGACATCCGTATTGTAAGGAATATAATCAATAGTTATTCCCGCCATCAGCCAGGTAAAGAAAGCCAGTGTGATCAGCAGGCCTGCGTTCAATATGTTTGTACGGGAAAGAATTTGTTTTATATTTAGTTAGTAATGCTTTCACCAAATTTAAACCTTTCACCATGAGAAAAATTAGCTGCTTATTTATCGCCGGGTTCCTTTTTGTTGCCTGCAATAATGATAAAAAATCAGACACACCTGCAGACAA
>JBGARY010000025.1:0-49502 GCA_044229985.1 Chitinophagaceae bacterium | reverse complement strand
CCTATCTTTTTATAGGTACTGTCAAACCCTGCATAAACCCAACTGTTCATGCGTTTCCACAGATCGATCACCGCAGGATCTCCCTGTTCCCAACTCAGCAGCATCCCCTGGGCGGCCTGCATGATGGGGGCTTTATTTTTAGCATCTTCAAATATTTTCTGAATAGTCCTGAGCGGATAAGCAGTTCTTGTTTGTTCCGATTCGAAAAGATACAAAACAGGACGGGGCCTGTACTTTCGCAGATAAGCCCTTAGTATGTCAAGCAAAACAGGGCTAAGATTTACATATCGGTCTTTTTTCCCTTTTGCCCTTTCAATGAAGATTTGCATCCTGCCGCTATCAATATCTTTTATTTTTAACGCAGAAAGTTCACTTACCCTTAAGCCTGCGCTGTACACTGTAAACAGCATGGCTTTATGTTTTAAATTAGGCAATGCCTTAAATAATTTTCCAAGCTCTGCCTCGTTAAGAATTTTTGGAAGAATGAGGTGTTTTTTGGGTCTGGGTATCTCCCAAAAAAACTTTTCTCTTCCAAGCACTTGTTCGTAATAAAATTTCAAAGCATTAATGCGGCTATGCAATGTATTTTCTTTAAGCATTAATTTCTCAAAACAGAAAACAAGATATCTTTTCAGGTGATCAGTTGTCAGCTCATCTGCCGGAGCTTGTTTCAACAAGTGAAGTAATTGCGCCATTTCACCTAAATATGTTTTTATGGTTGACTTACTGTAAGCTTTTAGTTTCAGGTGCTGTTCCATAGCCGGCAGCACATGGGCATTTACTGCACCGATCTTTTCTTTTTTATAGACTACCGGTTTTTGGGTTACCCATTGGGCGATTACTGGTTTGCTTACCGCACTTATTTCTTTTACCGGGGCTGCTGTTAATGGAGTTTGTTTTTTCCGTTTTGCTAAATACTCATGCAATGCCGACTGCTCTACAGCAGCCAGCCCTTTTAAGGCAAAAAAAAGTTTGTTGTAATTCTCTTTACTTAACGGAACCCACCAGCATTTTTGGGTCTGGCTCCATTTAGCGCCGGCCTTCTGCCGGATGGCCCCGTTTATTTTTGGATTATGTTCAAAGTAAATGCCGATACATTCCTGTTCCCGGTGCCTTAAGGGCTTCAGTGCAACTTTTTCCATGATAAGGTTTGAAAGATGAATTTACAAAAGCTTTGCTTTTCTGTCCTGCTCTTCAAGTCTTGATTATGGCAACCTGGTTCTTAACCCGCTGATTATTAGAAAAACAAAGCGATTTTGTCTTATGGCCAGAATGCCCCGTCAGTCAATTCAGCCCAGTGCCCTTGCAGCCTTACAAATCAACCGGCCAACAGATAAAGGAGGGTGCAAAACTGGCAAAACAATTGATAATCAGCCCAAATCCACCTCTGCAAAGCCCACTTACATCGAAACAATGCACACTGTCGCTCTTACAATTGCAACTTACTCTCTTGCAATTGCAACAAACTCTCTTACAACTGCAACGTACTCTCTGACAATTGCAACTTGCACTCTTACAATTGCAACGTACTCTCTGATAATTGCAACAAACACTCTTACAATTGCAACTTGTACTCTTACAACTGCAACTTACACTCTTGCAATGGCAACTGGCGTTGCTGCAAACGACAACTGCATTGCAACAATCAGCAGCAAATACCGGTAAATGACAGGTAAAAATGAAACAATGTACTACGCCGGCCGCTAGGCCGATTATCTATTTACAGATTGCCTCGTTGATTTTCGTATACTCCCCGGGGACATTGCCCTTACATAAGAGTGCTTCCCAGATTCAGAAAAGCTTATCTCGCTGCAAGGCTTGAAAAATGAATTGAAATTGCATTATTATTTCACCTTCACCACCACTTCAATTGGTTTATAAGTATGTTGCTTATCATTCAGCATCCAGGCCGGATAAATTTCTTCGTCATAAGTGCCGCAGAGTGAGTACACATCATCATTGGTGGCGGATATAATGATGCTTTCAAAGAGATCTTTCTTTTTGTCGGGCCGGGTATAGCTTATTTTAATATTGTATTGCTCCAGTTTAAAGCGGCTGCGGGTTACCCACACATAGTTATCTTTTGCAAAAGGAAAACGGATACGTTTTGGCCGGGCAGGGTTTTCATTGTCTATATATCCTTTAAAAGTAGTGCGGGGCGGGTTTTGCCAGAAATCGGCTACCCATTTACCATTGCTGTCAACAATACTGAGGGTCAGGCCGGTTAATAATGCGGTGTCTTTATCAGTATGAATATTCACCACTACAATGGCCGATCCGTCAAAAGGACAATGCTGTGCTTTTGATGCAGCTGTTGTTAAAAACAGGAAGGATAGAAGGATAAAATATTTTATCATGCCTGCATGATTCATCACCAGCATTATTTACACAAGGAATTTAACCCTCGATATGAAAACTGATAACGATCATCCTGGATTTGATACGGTCGAATACATTGGAGAAACGGAGGTTTTCATCCCTCGCATGTATGTTGCGCATACCGTTGCTGATCTTTATTTCGGGAGAGAAGATGAAGCTTTCAAAAAAGAAATTGAAACCAAGTCCAAATTCCGGACCGAAATCATGCTTTTCAATCTTCACCAGTTCTTCAGCTCTCTTGGCCCTTGCATTACTGGCCATATCAATATCGGCTTTAAAACCAGCCAGTGTGTACACCCTGAAATTGCCAATGCGGTCACTCTGGAATTTTAACTGGAAAGGAAAACTCATGATGACCGATTCTACTTTCTTGGTCACATCCGTATTGCCATCAACATCCGGCTGCTTCAGTTTGTAGCGGATATTTCGCTCAATGAACATCAGCTGCGGATTGAAGCGCAACTGGAAACGATCGGATATGCGGGCAGTGGCAGATAAACCCAGCGCAAGGCCGCCTGAGTTAGTCGGCTCTGCTATATACACACTGTCCGACTGTAAAAAACGGGGATGCAGATCGGTATGAAACCTTGCCAGGTTGATGCCCACCGTGATACCGAAATAATAAGGCTTTTCATCATGATCGTACAGGTTCAGGTCGGTACGGGTGTACTGTGCCGAAGCCACTGAGGCCAGCAAAATAAAACCGGTGAGCAAACAAAACCGGATGCTGTTTAGTTGGGTTTTCTTCCGGAGTAAATGCAGCATATTCCTAAGGTAAGCGGTTCAAAACCGGTATCGGTGTATCCCACTTTGTTTAAAATGTCAGTAAATAAATGGCGGTCCGGAAAAGCATTGGCAGACTCATTCAGGTATTGATACGCTTCTTTATTCTGCCGGAGCCAGCGGGCCACCTGCGGGGCCACGATACCCATGTACAGGTTATATAAACTCTTGACCGCTCTGCGCCGCGGTTTTGAAAATTCCAGTACGATCAGCCGGCCACCGGGTTTCAGCACTCTCCGCATCTCTGCAAGGCCTTTTTCCAGGTTTTCAAAGTTCCGTACTCCAAATGCCACCATTACCGCATCAAACGTATTATCAGCAAATTTTATTGTTTCTGAATCGCCGGTGTGTAAGTGGATTTTGGCTGCAAGACCTTCTTTTTCAATCTTTTTCCTGCCAAGGTCAAGCATGCCTTCGGAAATATCAATACCATCTACCCGGTCGGGATTCAGCAGCCTGCAGGTCATGATGGCCATATCGGCTGTGCCGGTAGCCACATCCAAAATATGCTTTGGGTTCTCTTTTTTCAACATCCGGATGGCCTTTTTGCGCCAGCGTACATCAATACGGGCCGATAAAAGGCGGTTCATTACATCATAGCGGCCGGCAATTTTGTCAAACATTTCGGCCACCTGTTCTTTTTTGCCTTTTTCAGATGCTTTAAACGGGGTAATATGGTCGTGGGGCAATGATTGGGACATGGGGGGCAAAGATAGCAGGGTTTAAGGTTTGAGGTTTAAAGTTTAAGGTTTTACTTCGCAGTTCTTGTTTGATGCTCAACAAATGGAAATTATCTCAGCTACATATATAATTAGCAGCCCCGGCTGGAAACAGTGCCCGCCGCCGGATAAAAAGGAATATGCATTCATTGGCCGCAGCAATGTGGGCAAGTCTTCGCTTATTAACATGCTCACCAATAAGAAGGGCCTGGCCAAGATATCTGCCACACCGGGAAAAACACAACTGATCAACCATTTTGAAGTGGTTTCATCAGACAAGAAAAAATGGTATCTGGTCGATCTGCCCGGTTACGGCTATGCGAAAGTGTCGCAGAAATCGAGGAATAACTGGGATAATATGATCGAGTCCTACATCCGGAAACGGGAAAACCTCGTTTGTTTGTTTGTGCTGATCGACAGCCGGCATGAACCGCAGAAAATAGATATTGAATTCATCAACCAGCTGGGGGAGTGGCAGGTGCCGTTTGTGCTGGTTTTTACCAAGGCAGATAAAAATAAGCCGGGAGCTACCAAACGAAATGTGGCTGCTTTTGTAGCAGCGCTGGCTGATAACTGGGAAGAATACCCGCCTTATTTTGTAACATCAGCGTTAACAAGGGAGGGCAGGGACCTTTTACTGAATTATATTAAGGACTTTAATGCCGGGATTTCAAAAGCTTAGATTTTTACCCCATTTGTGGTATTTTTTGTTGAATATTTTCACCTAATTTGCAGCCAATTACGGGACTGTTCATGAAAGCCATCTTATCCGAAAGAAATATTGTTGTAGTGCTATTTATTATGGTACTCGTTACTTTTTCCCTTGCACAGGAAGACAGTAAGAAAATTGAAAAAATGTACAGCGGCGTACAGGCCCAAAATGCCCGTTTCCTTGTACAACAAGACCCGGTTATCCCAGCTGCCGGTATGCCTTCCATAAAATAATTCCCGGCTGCATTAACTAATTTCATGTCATGAAACGATTGATCATTTCATTACTGCTTCTTTTGTCTTTTTTCGCCGATGCCCAGCCAGGTAACAAGACCCGAAAAGGAGATGTAAAGCAAAGACTGCTTAACAGCGATTCTGTAGTACAAAAAATTCAACGTTTTAAAGATAGTATTGCCAAAGCGATAGACAGCCAGCAGGTGTCGGTTAATGTTCAGAACAACGTTAACCAGTTACTGGAGATCCAAAAAGAAAATAAGGATCGGCGGCGCAGCGCTGCTATCACAAGACTGGCGATTGGCGCAGCATTCCTGGCATTATTAGTAATGGGATTGATGAAGAGAAGGAAAAAGCAGGGGTGACAAAGCCAGGTGCAGGAATTTCTTCCCGCATGTACGGCATCAGGCCGCAAAAAATCAGTTCACAATTTTGTTTGCACAGCTGCTGCTGGCAAAGGCTTCCGGTTTTGCTTTGAAGGCAAAGCCCATTCCCAGGATATAACCCATGGCTTCCTTCAGCGCATCATTGCTCTTGAAGTTAGGGTTGGTGTTGATGTCGGCATGCACTTCCATATCTACATCATACACGGTAAACAGGTTGCAAAGTTCATAAGCAATTTCAATGCTCTTGGCCACTTCCATCAGCATTCTTTCTTTGATGGTGAACTGCTGGCGGGTTTTTTCATTGTGAATGAACATGAAACCACCATGTCCTTCTCTCAGAAAAACGATGACAGTGGCAAACTCTGTTTCCTGGCCTTTTACCTGTGAGTCGGTGCCGATACAGACTTTCAAACGGAAACCTTTTTCTGTTTCCCGTTTGATGGCATTTTCAACAGCATCCTTGATGGGTAAATCAATAGGGTCGCCATTAAATTTTCTCCAACGCATATGAAAAGAGGTTTTCCTAAGTTACAGGAAAACCTCTTAACTACAAAAGGGCACGGATTAACCTTCTGTAAACAGAAGGGGGAAAGGGTTTATTGTTTAACGAATTTGTCGGTCCATTGCTCGTTGCCATTCACAAAGCGTATGATGTACATACCACCGTTTAGGAAAGAAGCAGGGATATTATTAAGGCCGTTTGTCAGTTGTCCTTTGGCAGTCACTTTACCGTTCATATCCACCACTGTATAGCCAAATACACCCGGGCTTGTTACTGTGATCAGGTTATTGCTGACCAGGTTGGTAACCAGTCTTGGTTTTTCCACAGAGCCGGTACCTTTTAATGTAACTACATTAGAATAATAAGATTTGCCATTATCAAAAGTTACAAATACCCGGTATTGTGCAGAAGTGCTTACATAAGGCCTGTACATGAATGTACGGTCATTATTGCCCGGCTGAATCACGGGACTGAAGTTGCGGCCATCCGTTGCTACTTCCAGCACTTGTTCTACTACCTGCTCATCAGCATCTATAAGCCAGTTCAGTCGGTGTTTGTCACCATTCAGTTCACCGGTAAGTTCCAGTCTTCTCAAAGGTAGTGTACCACCTGCCGTAAGGCTTCCCTGCAGTGAGTAGGAACCAAGGCTGGCATAGTTGGGCGCATATATATTACCTTTTCCTTCCACTCTCAGGTAATAAGTGCCGGCATTCAATAAAGTATCGATCACAGAGCTGAGTAAAGTTCCGGGGTTGTAAACACTGATCTGATTTTGTGAACCATCAAATAAAGTAACCTGCAGATCAAGGTTAGAACCGGAGTTGCCTGTGCCCACATTATAAGGTATGGCACTCAGCTGGAACCTGCCTGCTGTTGGTTTTGTAAACCTAAAAAGATCCTGGTCTGTATTCTGGGCTATTACACCACTAACTGTGAACTGGTTGTTTACAAAAGTAGCGGTGGTTGCTGTCGGGAATGATGCTGTATGATCATCTGTCCGATAGCTGAAACCATTATTAGATGTGATAACAGTCAGGTCATTTTGAATATTATTACATCCATAAGGATTAGGGCCGCTGTTCCAAAGCGTAAGGTTTTGGTAATAGCCTACTCCCATGATAGGAGCCCAGCCAATTTCACCTGCACCGGCGCCGGAGTGATAATCAGATTGCTTCACGCAGTTAGCATCATACCTTGCCTGGTGATACAGACCTAAAGTATGGCCGGCTTCATGCGAAGAAGCTTCGGAGATATTCTTTGAATTGTAGTTCAGCAATGAAGTGAACACAAAGCAAGGAGTATCATCGCCCCATGTGAAAGAGTTTACAAAAGCAACACCACCGGCACTGCCATACCATTCATAACTGACAGTGAGGATTACCCTCATGCGGCGGTTGGCAGGTGCGGCCAGGTACTTTGTAGAATCTGTGGTTACATTCACATTGAAGGGTCTGTAATCCTCAGCTACCCGGTTAAATACTTCGGTGATCTGAGTACTGTTCATACCAGAAGCACCGCAATAAATCGGACCTGCATAATTCCAGCTGGTACCGTTTACCGTATGCCCGTCAAAGTCAAGGAAAATGACAGCTGTTGCTGACGGATGGCTGCTATATATCGGAACCTGTGCATCGGACTTCACTGCACCGAATAACAGCAGTGCCATAAGGCAGGATTGTAAATAGTTTTTCATAACAAAGGCGGATTTTAAAATGTTTTTCAATAGGTACTAGTAGGGATACGGGATCAAAAACGGGTCAGTTATTCATTTATCAGGTCGTAAAATTTTCTTTTTACCAGGAAATAGTTGTTGTTCACATTTACCAGCTCATACAAATCACCACTTTTCATACTCACAATACGGCCGGTAAAGGAAGTGTTACCATTGCTGTCAATCACTTTCGAAATGGTAAGGCCGGCTCCATCATATACGTTGGATTTGATAACAACACTCTGAATGCTGTTGCCGTATTTGCTGGCAGCTGACATTACTTTTCCCGGAAAGGGGAACTGAACATAATCAGAGATGTTCACTGACACATCTTCGCCAGCTGTATATGAAACAGCTCTTTCAAAATTGGAAATGTTAACAAGAATACTGTCAGGAAAGTTTCTGAAGTACAGAGGCTTGTTGTGGTCTGGTTCGTTAAGTGGTACAGGAAGATCCTGGTTTTGCGCCAGTAACTGTACATTAAACAGGAGCACACTAACGCATAGTGCGATAATAGAACGGTTTTTCATTTCAACTTTTTTTATAAGTCAACAGGATATTGTTCAGCAACCTGGATATGGCGGTTGCAGTTTTCAGGGGGGACGGGATGTAAAGGTTTGTGAAAAATTTAGCTGAATCCAAGCAAAAAGAAAATATTCAGCGAAGATTGAGGGCTAGTACCCGGATGGAATCGTAAAACTTCGAAAGGCCTAAGTGTTTATCTACTATTAATATTGGTTTGTACTTAGCATTACAAGGGTGCAGGCTTCTATCGTTTCTATATTTTTCTGTGCAGCCAGTTCAGCTAACTCATCATTTTCTGCACCCGGATTGAAAATGATCCTTTTTGGACGAAGTGATAATATGTAGTTATAGTATTCCTGCTGGTGAAGTGAATTCATATAGAGAGTGATAGTATCAATACCTTCCAATGGCTTCTTTTCTGTCATTATTTCTGTATCATCTACAAAGCTGTGTTTTCTACCGATGGCTTTTACCGGGTGACCGTGACTGCGTAAACGTTTTATAGCAAGATAACTATAGCGGGATGGGTTGTCCGAAGCGCCAAGTACGAGAGTGGTTTTTGCTTTCATCTGGTAAAACTAAAATATTCTTTATTTAAGATGAATTAATTCCCGGTGGCGGATGGTTCTCCACTCTGTAAGACCAATAATAAAATACCAGCAGGCCATCACGGGGGAAACAATGAGCATAGCCATAAGATAAAAAACAATAAGGGGAAGATCGGCAAGCAAAAGCAGGTAGCATATTACTCCAACTATCGCTACCCATAAAATTGTATGACCATATTGTTTTCTTCCCACCCTGTTGGCCCAGCTTGCACCGGTAAAGTAATGTGTCAGAAAGCTGGCCAGTTGCCAGCCACCCAGGATGAAGTAGAGGTACAACAGTATTTGCATATCATCTTTTATTATCCCTGAAACAACACAAGTGACAGTTATTAATAATTGCAGTGCCAGGTCGGTAAGTTTTAGCAGTTTCATATTTCTAATTTTCAGAAAAAATTGAAAGACAATTGAAAATTAAAAGCCGGAGTACCGGCTTTATCAAAAAAGGCTATTTAAAGAGCTTCATCAGTGATCCGATGAACCAGCTTTCCTCTGCTTTGATCATAGTATCAAGGGTTTTATCCGCCTGTTTACCCAGTTTTTTAATACTACCTACTGTATCCACAAATGTCTTTACATGCTTATCCCTCTTGTCACCTTCTACTTCTTCCAGTTTGTCCAGTAGTTGCAGCATGGGTTCCAGTTCCCTTTTCTTTCTTTCTTTTACAATCTGTTTTACCACTTTCCAGATATCCTTTTCAGCGCTGAAGTATTCTTTTCTTTCGCCTGTAAGCAGCACTCTTTCTACCAGGCCCCAGTTGATGAGTTCCCGGATATTCATATTCGTATTGCCCCGGCTGATATTCAGTTCTTCCATTATATCATCCTGGGTAAGCGGGTCAGGACTTACTAATAACAGTGCATGTATTTGTGCCATCGTGCGGTTTATACCCCAGTTGGTGCCAAAGGCACCCCAGCTGCTGATGAATTGTTGTTTGGCTTCGGTAAGTTTCATGCCGCAAAGCTATGGCGTGAATTTTGTAATTTCAAAAATTATTGAAAATATATTTTTTGAAAGCAAGCTGTACCCGTTGTACATTCGGTTTCACACCAAAACCTAACGTATATGAAAAAAATGATGATTTGCCTGCTGGCCGTTCTTGTAATGACTGCCTGCAAAGAAAGTAAGAAGGAGGATGATAAGAAAACTGAACCTGTGATTTCTGCCACGGAGACTAAAGAATCAGCCCCGACTGGTGATGACGCAGCATTAGTACAGTGGCTGAGTGGAAAAAAACTGGTTTCTACTGCAACGGATCCCAAGTTTGATATGTGGCATGATCTGAAGCTAAATGCTGATGGTACTTGTACCGATAAGGATAATGCCAGTGCCAAATGGACAGTTAAACAAGGAAAATTCGTTTTCGAATCAGTAATGAACCTTACAAAAGAGATTGTAAAAAAAGATGATACGACATTGATGTTTAAAGGAGAGATTAAGGATCAGACTTACATCCTGAAGCCACTTTGATAAACTTTGATTATTGCTTAGCAAAGGCGGCTGTAAATCAGTCGCCTTTGTTTTTATTATAATAATTATCTTGCCTCTATGAAAAAGGCGCTGATACTTCTGATTCTTACAACCATTTCACTTGCAGGGTTTACACAGGTTAATCCCTTTCGATTTGCTTTCATTTCCGATACGCATATCGGTTCCCCCAACGGTTCTGCCGAAGAAGACCTCCGCAGAACGGTAAGAGATATCAATGCGATGAGTGATATCGCTTTTGTAGTACTGACTGGTGACATTACTGAACTCGGTACCAATGAAGAAATAAAATTGGCTAAACAGATATTAGATAGCCTGGATGTGCCCTGGTATATTATTCCTGGCAACCATGACACCGGCTGGAGTGAAAGCGGTGGCGTGATGTTCACTACTGTTTTCGGTTATGACAAATTCAGTTTTGAATTTAATGGCATAAAATTTTTGGGCTGTGCTTCAGGTCCCTATGTAAGAATGAGTGACGGGCATGTACCAAGAGATGCAGTAAACTGGCTGGATAAAGAGCTAAAAAAAGTGAAAAAAGATCAGCCTGTTATTTTCCTTAATCACTATCCTATAGATAACGGGCTGGATAACTGGTATGAGATAACGGACAGGCTGCGCAGGCACAATACATGGGCTATTCTTTGCGGGCATGGACATGCCAACAAAGCCATGAGTTTTGAAGATATTCCCGGAGTTATGGGTCGTTCAAATCTTCGGGCTAAAGACGATGAAGGAGGATATAACCTGGTGGATGT
This sequence comes from Chitinophagaceae bacterium, assembly GCA_044229985.1. Taxonomy (GTDB): domain Bacteria; phylum Bacteroidota; class Bacteroidia; order Chitinophagales; family Chitinophagaceae; genus JJ008. The sequence continues at coordinate 38,700 of JBGARY010000025.1, read as the reverse complement.
AGGGAGTGATTCAATTCTTTTTACAGTGAGAAGACCTGTTTCTGGTAAAGAAAGAAAATGGACGGGTGTTAAAATCGAATCAAGAAATTTCGAAAAGACAAAAAAGTTTCCACGACCTGATTATTCAATCAATGATAAATACAGCCAGGTAAAAAAGGGTTGGGAGTTTTCATCCGATGCCAATATCATCTCCACTCCGGCTGTAGATGGTAACAAAGTTTTTGTAGGAAATCAAAATGGAGTGATGACTTGTTTTTCAATGAACGATGGTAAACCAATCTGGAATTACAAAACGGGAGGTGCAATTTTTTCATCCCCTGCTGTGGCAAATGGCATAGTAGTATTTGGCTCCGGTGATGGCAATGTGTACTGCCTTAGCATCAGTAAAGGGAAGCTTATCTGGAAATATAAAACAGCCGCTTCGGTGTTGGGTTCGCCTGTTATTAATGGCGATACAGTCTTTATTGGAGGCAGCGATCATTCTTACCTGGCATTGAATAAAAAAGACGGTAAGGTGATATGGAAGTTTACAGGATTGGAAGGACCGGTAGTTAGTACTCCTTTATTATATCAGGATAGAATTGTGTTTGGTGCATGGGACCGTCATTTGTATGCATTGAATCGTTCTAATGGTAACCTGCTCTGGAAATGGAATAATGGTTCTTCTGTTCGCAATTATTCACCGGCTTCCTGTATACCCGTTGCATCAGACAATGTCATCTATATTATGGCTCCTGACAGGGTTGTTTCTGCCATCGATGCAGCAAGCGGCAAAACACTATGGAGAAGTAAAGACGGCGGAGTAAGGGAGTCCATTGGTATCTCTGCTGATGGTAAATGGATTTATGGAAAAAGTATGCAAGACACCATTGTTGCCTATGCTTCCAGCAAGGAGCAGCAATCAGTTGCATGGAAACTTCATGCAGGCTTTGGCTATGAACATGTTCCTTCCATGTTAATTGAAAAGGAGGGGCATGTATTTTTTGGTACAAAGAGCGGTGTTGTCTATTGTATTGATCCAATGGCTAAAAAAATTGTGTGGGCCCATAAGATCGATAACTCTATGGTAAACACTGTAAGAGTTTTGAGCAAAAACCAATTGGTTGTATCAACGATGGACGGCAAACTTGTTTTGCTGAATGTCTCCGGTAGTTAGGTCAGGATGTGTATTTTCCTTTTTTACGAACAGTGGTTCTGTAGACAATATCGATTACCCAGGTAACCGTACCTAATGAAAGCGATACTGCACTTATCCAGAGCATGGGAACAGAATGAGCTCCATCGAGGATTTTTAATATAAGACTGAATAATACAAAAGAAATACCTGTAACAAAAAATAGCGTTTGCCAGGAAAATTCATTGGAGTCTCTGTCTTCCATAAGATTGAATTTGCAGGAAAGGTAACGGTGAAAAATTCGCAAAAGCATGGCAAGCAACACCTTTTTTTTGCTTTTAAGACCTTACCCTTAAAGTTTTATAGTGCGTTATTTTATTTCTCAATTATCCTGCCACGGGGGTGGATCAATAAAAAAAGCTACCGGAAAAGGTAGCTTTACTGATTTATAGATTGGTAATCTTACTTATAGTAACATGGTAATCGGGTTCTCCAGGTACTTCTTGAATGTTTGTAAAAATGCTGCTCCGCTGGCGCCATCCACACTACGATGATCGCAGCTCAGCGTTACTTTCATTACATTACTTACACCAAAACCTTCCCCTTTTCTAACTACTACTTCTTTTATTCTTCCAACAGCCATAATGCAACTGTCAGGAGGGTTGATGATGGCAGTGAATTCATCAATATCCATCATGCCAAGGTTGGAGATAGTGAATGTATTGCCGGCAAATTCATTGGGTTGCAGTTTCTTGTTCTTTGCTTTCCCTGCCAGTTCTTTACTTTCAGCGGCTATCTGCGGCAATGTTTTTTGATCAGCAAAACGAACTACCGGAACGATCAGCCCGTCTTCAATGGCAACAGCAATACCAATATGTATATGGCTGTAGCGGCGTATCTTATCACCTAACCAGGATGCGTTAATAGCAGGATGCTGGCGAAGCGCCAACGCCACAGCCTTCACCACCATATCATTAAAGCTGATCTTAACAGGGCTCAGTTCATTCAACTGTGTCCTGGCTGCCATTGCATTATCCATGTTGATCTCCATGGTGAGATAGAAATGCGGCGCACTGAACTTGCTTTCTCCCAAACGCTTTGCAATAACATTGCGCATCTGCGAGTTGGGTATATCGGTGTAACCTTCTTCGCCTGTAACCGTAAATGCAGCTGCTTTAGCAACAGTGACAGCCTGCGCAGTTGGTTTATAATTATCAATATCGGCTTTAATGATACGGCCGCCATCACCACTTCCGGCAACGGCTTTGATATCAATGCCTTTTTCAGCTGCTAATTTTTTGGCAAGGGGAGAGGCTTTAATCCTTCCATTTTCAGAAGAAGTTGATACATGTTGAGGAGTGATAGCGGTGGCCACTGGTGATGGTGCTGGTTGCGAACTAGCTTCGGGTGCAGCAGTGTTGGTTGTTACAACTCCACCATTTACGGCAGCAACAATGGCATCAATATCCACTTTCCCTTTTTCACCGATAACACAAAGCAATCCATTTACGGGGATCTTTTCACCTTTCTGGGCACCGATGTGCAATAGCGTACCATTTTTATAGCTCTCCAGTTCCATCGTGGCTTTATCGGTCTCAATTTCTGCCAGTACTTCTCCTTTCTTTACCGGATCGCCTACGTTTTTGTGCCATGCTGCAATAACGCCAACTTCCATAGTATCACTTAGCCGGGGCATCAGCACCACTTCGTCCATCTTTGATACATCTAATGTTGGTGCTGCCGCCGGGGCAGGAGACGTAGATGACGAAGAGGACACTTCCTGTTTTGGAGCCGAAGATTTTGTTCCGCCAACAATTGCGGAGATATCCTCTCCGGGAGCACCAACAATAGCCAGCAGGTCATCGACCTGTAACTTACCGCCTTTATCACTGCCTATATGTAAAAGGGTGCCATCTTTATAGCTTTCCAGTTCCATGGTGGCTTTATCTGTTTCGATCTCAGCCAGCAGGTCGCCTTTTTTTACAGGATCTCCCACTTTTTTGTGCCAGGCAGCGATTACTCCTTCGGTCATGGTATCGCTGAGGCGGGGCATCAATATCACTTCGGCCATATGCCTTAAAATTTTGGCCGAAATTAAGGTAAAATGGGCAATACTGCCCCTCATATGCCTGTGGCTGGCAAATAGATTGGGTTAATAGTCCAGTGTCAGGTTCAGTTTGTCTTTTAATTCCTTCACCAGGGGATACTGCTCTGCCATTTTGTTGTATTGTTCTGACGAACTTAGGGGAATTTCTATAACAGGCCTGCTCTCTGCATTTTCTTCCACTGCTACACTAAATTGAAGGAGCCGGTTTTGCAAACGTTCCCGCAGGTAAACAAACAATTTATTCCTGTCCTGTTCTATGAATTGTTTTTCGATTGAATTTGCGGTAACGGCTTCAAAGCTGTTATCATCCCTGATGCGAAGTACAGCCAGTTCAAAAGGCTGGGCTGCCGGATTTTTAGCTTCTTTCAATTTCACTACATAATCGGCCCATGCTTTTTGCAATTCCTCTTTTTGCAATGGGTGATTAATAGTATTACCGCTATTACCATTGTTCTGGTATTGCTGGCGGATCTTATTGAGAGCAGTCAGTTTTTTACCGGTTGCTGGTTGATCGCCGGACTGGTTACTTCCTGCCTGCCGGTCAGGCATGCTCTCCGGTTGCTTATAACTGGTCTCCGGTTCTTGAACAGAAGAGATAGCTGGAGTTTCTATAACCAGTTTAGCGGCGCCTTCCGTATTACCCTTGCTGATTTTTGATGTGTCCGGAATAAAGGGCTTGATAGACCTGAATGCAAGCGGTTTGGTTGTGTCAATCAGTTTTTTTTTACTTATAGCGTTTCCTTCTGCTGTTATTTCAATGGCCTGCTGTAAATAGCATAATTTAATTAATGCCAGTTCTACATGTAGTCGTTTGTTGCGTGCTGCCTTGTAATTGATCTCTGTTTCATTAAGAATGTTTAAAGCAGCGATCAGTAACGGGGCTGAAACATTTTTTGCTGTAGACAGGTATTTGTCCCTAAAACTTTCCACTACTTCCAGCAAACCTGCCGCTTTTTCATCTTTACAAACTAACAGGTTGCGGATAAATTCAGCAAAACCGTTCAAAACAAGATCCCCTTCAAAACCTTTGCGGTTTATTTCATCATATAGCAGCATTGCCCCGGAGAGATCCTGTTGCTGCATACATTCCAGCAACTTAAAATAAACTTCGGCATCCAGTATGTTCAGGTGCTCCAGAGTATTGGTATAGTTCAGTTCGCCATTAGTAAAGCTGACGATCTTATCAAGTATGCTCAGTGCATCCCGCATACAGCCTTCGCTTTTCTGTGCAATAACCTGCAGCGCTGCTTTTTCTGCTTTTATTTCTTCTTTTTCACAAATTTCTTCCAGGTGATCAACCGTATCATTAGTGGTAATGCGTTTGAAATCAAAAATCTGGCAGCGACTGAGAATGGTAGGTAGTATTTTATGTTTTTCAGTGGTAGCCAGGATAAATATGGCATAGGGAGGCGGCTCTTCCAGGGTTTTCAGGAAGGCATTGAAAGCCGATGAACTCAGCATATGCACCTCATCTATTACATATACCTTGTATTTTCCTGTTTGAGGTACAAAACGAACCTGGTCAACAAGGTCACGAATATTATCAACAGAATTATTTGAGGCAGCATCCAGTTCAAAATAATTCATAGATGCTCCATCGTTGAAGGATTTACAACTCTGGCATTTGTCACAGGCTTCGCCTTCTTTGGTGGAATTCTCGCAGTTTATTGTTTTGGCCAGAATCCTTGCACAGGTAGTTTTACCCACACCTCTCGGACCACAGAACAAAAATGCATGTGCCAGTTGCTGGTGTTTAATCGCATTTTTCAATGTAGTGGTAATGTGCGACTGACCAACAACTGTATCAAAAGTCTGGGGTCTGTACTTACGGGCCGAAACAATGAATTTATCCATACCGGCTGCAATTTAAGAAACCCGGCATAGCTTCCCGAAAAACTATTAGCGCTGTGAATAAGTTTAAAGAATGACCGGGTGGGGTTTAAACTCTTTTGTCCTGTCGAATAAATATCGGTAGGTGATGAGTTTCCGGGTTCTGAAACTGTCTCCGAAGTTTTCCACCACATTGATCATTTTTGGGTTGAACTCCCCGATCCACTGCATTTCATATTCTGTGTAACTTGTTTGTGGTTGTATAACGAATTTTGCTTCATTGATAATAAAAGCATCCACCCCCATGCCCTGAAATTCTGGTACTATACCAAAGACAAGACCGGTAAAACGATAGTTTTTGCGGGTCTTCTTGATCCAGAGAAATTTTAATTTGTGCCAGAGATCAAATTTTCCGTTCAGGTATTTAAACCACTGGTTCAGGTCAGGCAGGTTTACAAAAATCGCAATAGGATCCTGGTTGTGGTATACGAACCAAATCAGTTTTTCATCCATCACAGGCTTCATCTTTTTGAACATGGTGAGCACCTGTTCTTTTTTTAATTCTTTTAATCCTCCGTGCCCGGCCCAGGCTTTATTGTAAACAATTGTAAAGTCGGCAGCAAATTTCTCCAGCTGATTTTTATTGATATAGCTTGACCGGAAAGCAGGGTTTTCTTTCAATTGAGCATGTCTCTCCAGTATTTTTGGGTTCAATTCTTTTTTGGGATCAAGGCCAAAACATATTTGGTTAAAAAAATTTTTAAAGCCATAACGTTCGAATAGTTCTTTGTAATAGGGTTTATTATAGTTCATGCAATAGGGCGGGGGCTGAAAACCCTCCACGATCAATCCCCACCAGCGGTCCCTTTCACCAAAATTGATGGGTCCGTCCATTGCCTGCATCCCTTTTTGCATCAGCCAGTGTTTGGCTACATCGAAGAGCATATCTGCAGCCAGCTGGTCATTAATGCAGTCAAAAAAACCAATGCCTCCCACCGGCACATCATCGCCTTTGTTTTTATATTTTTTGTTGGTAAAAGCTGCTATTCGCCCAATTAGTTTCCCCTTGTCATCTTTTAATATCCAGCGTACTGCCTCTCCAAAACGAAAAGCCTTGTTTTTATCCGCATCAAATACCTCATTGATGTCTTTATCCAGGGGTCTGATATAGTTGGGGTCGTTTTTATACAGTTCAACGTTGACCCTGATAAAATCCCGGGCAAGTTGGGGAGTAGTAACTTCAGTCAATTGCATGCTGCAAATGTAGGAAAGAGATAGTATCAGGCTATCTGCTGCATCTGTGTCAACTTTTTATAAACACCTTCATCTATTTCGATCAATTCATTGTGATGGCCTCTTTCAATGATCTTGCCATCATGCAGCACTATGATTTCATCAGCTTCTTTGATGGTGCTAAGGCGGTGGGCAATCACCAAAGTGGTCCTCCCTTTCATCAGTTTACTCAATGCTTCCTGCACGGTTCTTTCTGATTCTGTATCCAGCGCTGAAGTAGCTTCATCTAAAATCAGGAAAGAAGGATTTTTTAGCACAGCTCTCGCAATACACAAACGCTGACGTTGTCCACCGGATAAACGAATACCTCTGTCACCAGTAATGGTTTGATAACCGTTTTCCGTTTGCAGGATGAAATCATGAGCATTGGCAATTTTGGCAGCAGCTATCACTTCTTCTTCAGTGGCATCGGGCCGGCCGAGGGCTATATTATTAAATATGGTATCGTTGAAGAGAAATATTTCCTGGGTTACAAAGCTCATCACACTACGCAGTGATTCCATTTTGTAATCCCTCACATCAATGCCATCAACTAATACTGCCCCGCTTTTTACATCATAAAACCGTGGAATAAGATCTGCTATTGTTGATTTACCCACACCAGAAGCCCCGATAAGGGCAATTGTTTTTCCTTTTGGGATAGTAAAACTAATATCAATTAAAACAGGTGTATCGTTATAGGAGAAGTCAACATTTCTGAATTCAACTGAATGTTTAAATGCTGTGAGCTCAACCGCATTTTCTTTATCAGTTATTTCAATGGGTTTATCAATGATCTCCAGTATTCTTTCTCCGGCCCCCCGGCCCCGCTGAATATTGGCGCCGGCAATCACCATAGCTTTGGCCGGACGCAAAACCTGTGAAAAAATGGCAATGAAAGCAATAAATTCACTGGCTTGTATCCCGGCGGCGCTTTGCCCGTTTTTTAAAATCAAACTACCTCCGTAGAGCAAGATACCGGCTACTACCATTACACCTGCTGCTTCAGAAAATGCAGGGGCCATTTCTCTTCTTTTGAAACCCTGTAAACTGGCATTGCGGTAAAAATCGTTTTCCTTACTGAATTTTTTCAATGTAAAACCGGTGGCATTGAAAGCCCTGATGATCCGCATGCCGGTCAGCGTTTCATCCATGATGGTTAATAAGCGTCCAATAGAAGCTTGTGCATCTTTTGCATCCCGTTTTAATTTTTTTTGAACAAATGCGATACCTAATGCAGAGACAGGTATAATGAATAAAGTGAAAAGCGTTAACTGGGTTGAAATGGCAAACAGGGCTACAAAGTATCCAATAACCAGTGAGGGTTCTTTGAATAAAACTTCCAGCGAATTTGCCGCCACCCCTTCAATCTCAAAAACATCAGCATTCATCCGGGAGATGAGGTCGCCTTTATGTTCTTTGGTAAAAAAGCCCATGTGCAGGTGATTGATCTTTTCAAAAAGGGCCTCCCTGATCCGTTTCACCAATAATGTTCTGGCCTTAATTAAAGTTCGCTGCGCCAGGTAGCGAAACAGGTTGGTAAGTAATACCGCAGATACAATAATAGAAGTGATAAAATACAAAGCATATACCGGGTTGATGGCTTTTAGCCTGTACACTTCGTAATAAAAAATTTCACGGAAGAAACTGGTAGAAAGTGAAAATGCCGGTGCAGTATTCGATACAGTGCCGGCATCAGGATTAAACAGCACATTCAATAAAGGAATGATCAATGCGAACTGGAAAACGCTGAAGATAACGGCGAGAATAGTGAAAATAAAAAAGGGTATCACAAACCACCGGAATGGCCGGGCATAAGAGAGTAGTCTTCTGTAAACTTTCATTTGTGCCGGTAAAGATATTAATATAATGAGCGGTATACTTCCAGGTATTGTTTTGCCGCCCTGTCCCAATTGAAATTTCGGCCTCTTTCCCGGATACGGTCCCTTAATCCATTGCTATTATAATTCCTCATTCCTGCTTCAAAAACTTCATTCATATGATCTGGGTTAAAATCATTAAAGTAGAAAGAAACATCGCCGCCAATTTCTGGCAGGGCTGTTTTGCGGGATAGGAACAAGGGCTTGCCGCAACTCATGGCTTCGGTAACAGGCAATCCGAACCCTTCTGAAATGGAGGGCAGTGCAAAGGCACTGCAATGATTGTAATACCAGGATTTTTCTTTTTCTGATACCTTTCCGAGCAAGTGTACATTCTCTTCAACGCCCAGTTTTTTTGATTCTCTTTTTATAAGTGAGATATAATGATCGTCATCTGGTTTACCGGCGATGAGTAACTCCATGGTATTCTTTTTTAATAAAGGCAGCAGAACATGGAAATTCTTTTTTCTATGGATAACGCCAATCGAGAACAGGAATGGCTTTTTGGGCCGGTATGATTGTGAGGTCAGCTCAGGTTGTTGCAGCAGGTTGGTACCATTATAAATTGTATGTAATGGTTTATTGCCGGTATTACAGTGCTTCAGCACATCCTGTTTACTGAACTCTGAAATACAAACAATGGCATCTGCCCTGTCAATCAGGTGTTGCACATGGGCCAGGTATTTTTGTTTTTTGGCAGGCGATTTCTTTTCATCGTACAGAAAATTCAGGTCATGGATGGAAAGGACAACTTTTATCTTTTTGTTACGGAAGGGCAGGTAATTGGTATTCTGGTAGGTGCCGTGCCAGATATCATAGTCATTTAGTGCAGGCATCCGATATTTATGAAAAGGATTTTGAGTGAGGTGATTGGCCCTGTCGAACGACCAATCTTGCTCATAAGGGGGAGTAAAAAAAAATAGCTTTTCCTCTTGAAGGTTGATATTTTTTTCCAGGTGTTTTCCCAGGTTCAGGCAATAATGATACAGTCCCGTGTCGGGATATTTCATCCTTTCGCAATCAAATACAATTTGTCGCATTGTACGGGTTTTGATAATCGGCTTATTGTTTCAAAAATCATACTAATTGTCGTAATTGTCCGGTGATCTTATTCACATGGCTATATGATCCTGTACCAATTGGTAAACACGGTTTGTTTAGATGTAACAATAGGTATGGTAAAATTTTTATCAGCCAGAGATTACATCTGAATGCTTAAGTTGCACTAAAGTCTGATAAGCCCGGTTTTTTATGGCAGAAAGAAAGAAAAGAATAATACTCGACTGTGATTTGATGAAGCACCCTCATTCAGGGTTATATCATTACTGTCTCAATTTAGGTAAAGAGGTACAGGAGTTACTGAAAAATGATGAAACACTTGAAATTGCCCTTTATGTGCCTCCGGCTGAAAGAAACACATTTGGCGCCGGTGCCAAAACGATTATTGAGAAAAAGGGATTCTGGAATTTTTTCAATCCTGTAGTGAAAGATTGTTCAATATGGCATGCGCCTTTCCAGTCGGGCCGTATTTTACCGGATAAGAGAAAATACCCGGATATTAAAATTTTACTCACCATTCATGATCTCAATCCTTTGCATGAAGGTAAATCGTATGAGGAGCAGCAAAAAAGCCTTGCACACACACAGACACTCATCGACAAGTCAGATGCATTGGTATGTATATCTGATTTTACAAAAAGCGATGTTTTGAAGCATTGTGATGTAAAGGGTAGGCCAGTTTACGTAATTCACAACGGAACACATAAGGTACATGAACCCCAGCTGGAAAATTATTCTTACCGGCCTGCGAGACCTTTTGTTTTCGGCATGGGTTATATAAACCGAAAAAAGAATTATCATGTACTTCTTCCCTTACTGGAAAATGAAAGTATTGAAATGGTAATTGCAGGGAGATTAGATGAACCGGACTATGTAAATGCAATGTTGCAGGAGGCAAGGAAAATGGGGGTAGCAGACAGACTACACTTAACGGGCCCTGTTTCAGAAGGGGAAAAAGCCTGGTATTTTAAAAACTGCCTGGCTTTTGTTCATCCCTCACTGGCAGAAGGATTTGGCGCCCCGGTGGTGGAAGTGATGCAATTTGGGAAACCTCTTTTTCTTTCTTCTTATACATCACTGCCGGAAATAGCCGGGGATACTGCTTTTTATTTCCAAACATTTGAAAGGGATCATCTAAAATGGGTTTTTGACAATGGCCTCACCGAATACTCAAAGAATGGGCTGGCTGAGAGAATCAGGAAGCGGGGCCAATTGTTCGACTGGAAACAAAAGGCAAAAGAGTATTTGTCATTATATAAAGAAATGGCTGCTATAAATTAAATCAAATGCCCCAAAGAGAATGGCAATCGACCCTTGTTCAGGATGCCGGAAGGCGAAGGACCGAATTGTGTAAGGCTCAGGACTTTCACAGCAAGTGGTATATATGGTGGTGCAGTGAATTAAATGAGGCTCCCCGGTTTCACCGAAAGCAATGGGAGTTTGTTTACAATATGCAGGCTTTGTGGGAGAGGGGATGCATTATGCCGGGGAAAAGAGGGTTGGTATTTGCCGTCGGGACAGAACCTGCTCCATCCATTTTTGCGAAATATGGTTGTGATATCCTTGCTACTGATATTTTACCAGAAAAAGGAGTAGAGAAAGGGTGGATTACGGATAACCAGCTATGCTTTGGCTTAGAATCACTAAACACCCGGAAATTGTGTAATGATGTGGTGCTAAAAGAAAGAGTTCAGTACAGACCGGTGGATATGAACGACATACCGGATGATCTGCTGGGGTTTGATTTCAACTGGTCGAGTTGTGCTTTTGAGCACCTCGGTTCCATCGAAAAAGGACTTATGTTCCTGAAAAACCAGTTGAAAACACTAAAACCCGGTGGCTGGTCCGTACACACCACCGAGTTTAATATTTCTTCTAATGACGAAACACAGGACCATAATGATACGGTCATATTTCGGCAAAGGGATATAGAACATATTGTAAATGAACTGAGAAAAGAGGGGCACTTTGTGGAGGAAATTGATTTTTCTATTGGCGGATTGCCCGAGGATTACCAGGTGGATGTGTCTCCGCACCGGCAGGAAGTTCATGTCAAACTTCAGGTGGGCCGTTTTGTAGTTACTTCTCTGGGTATTATTATCCAAAAGAAAGGATAGCTACGGACAGCTTTTTCTCTTTGCCAGACAATGGGTTAGACCCGGTTTTCAACCCCTTTTCCACAGCTAAAAATCTTTGGTTTTCAAATTGGCAGATTAGACCTGCCCCCTTACCTTTGCGGCCTGAAATCAAACCTCTTATTTAAACTCCTTATATGGCAAATGTTGGTAAAGTAAAACAGGTAATCGGTGCGGTTATCGATGTACAGTTTGATGGTAAACTTCCCGAGATCTATAACGCTTTGGAATTGAAAAGAGAAAATGGCGATATACTGGTACTGGAAGTACAGCAGCACCTTGGTGAGGACAGTGTTCGAACAATTGCTATGGACGGTACCGAAGGTATTGTTCGTGGCACACAGGTGGTTGATACCGGAAAAGCTATTGCCATGCCGGTAGGTGAAGGCATCAAAGGACGTTTGTTCAATGTAACCGGTGATCCTATTGATGGATTGCCTGCTATTAGCAAAGTGGGTGGTCGCCCTATTCATGGATTACCTCCAACCTTTGAGAACCTGAGTACAGCTACAGAAGTACTTTTTACTGGTATTAAAGTAATTGACCTGATCGAGCCTTATGCAAAGGGTGGTAAGATCGGTCTGTTTGGTGGTGCCGGTGTGGGTAAAACAGTATTGATCCAGGAGTTGATCAATAATATCGCTAAGGCCTATTCTGGTTTATCAGTGTTTGCCGGTGTAGGAGAAAGGACCCGTGAAGGAAATGACCTGATGAGGGAAATGATTGAAGCAGGTATCATGAAATACGGTGATGCCTTCAAACATAGTATGGAAGAAGGCGGATGGGATTTGAGCAAAGTGGATATGAAAGAACTGGCCGATTCAAAAGCCACTTTCGTATTCGGACAGATGAACGAGCCTCCCGGAGCAAGGGCAAGGGTGGCTTTGTCTGGTTTGACTATCGCTGAATATTATCGTGATGGTGACGGACAGGGCAAAGGCCGTGACATTCTGTTCTTCGTGGATAATATCTTCCGTTTCACACAGGCCGGTTCTGAGGTATCAGCCCTTTTGGGTCGTATGCCTTCAGCGGTGGGTTACCAGCCTACACTGGCTACCGAGATGGGTATCATGCAGGAGCGAATCACTTCAACCAATAACGGTTCTATCACATCTGTGCAAGCGGTTTACGTACCTGCGGATGACCTGACTGACCCTGCACCTGCAACTACTTTTGCTCACCTGGATGCTACAACAGTATTGTCAAGAAAGATCGCCGACTTAGGTATCTATCCTGCGGTTGACCCGCTGGATTCTACTTCAAGAATTCTTTCACCGTTGGTAGTGGGTGAAGCGCATTACAACTGTGCAAACAGGGTGAAATCAATGTTGCAGCGTTATAAAGAATTACAGGATATCATTGCTATTCTTGGTATGGACGAGTTGAGCGATGAAGATAAATTGGTGGTTAGCCGGGCAAGAAGGGTGCAGCGTTTCCTTTCTCAGCCATTCCATGTGGCTGAAGCCTTCACTGGTTTGAAAGGAGTACTGGTGCCAATCGAAGAAACAATCCGTGGCTTCAATATGATTATGGACGGTGAAGTGGATGAGTACCCTGAAGCTGCATTCAACCTAGTAGGTACTATTGATGATGCAATTGAAAAGGGTAAGAAGTTATTAGCAGCCGCACAAGGTTAGTTTGGGTTTAAAGGTTGACGTTTAAAGATTAACGTTTAGCCTGCGCCTTAAGCTTAAAACATTAAACAATGAACTTAGAAATATTAACTCCGGAAAAAAAGCTCTACAGCGGCGAAGTGTACGGTGTGCAGATGCCCGGCATCAGCGGATCATTTGAAGTGCTGGAAAAACATGCGCCGCTGGTAAGTGCATTGAAAGCCGGCCGTGTAAAAGTGCTCAAAGACAAACAGAATCATGTGGCCAATTTCGATATACAGGGCGGTTTTGTAGAAGTATTGAATAACAGGGTGACTGTATTGGTAGAAGGAGCAACTGAAATAGCATAAAGAACTGGAAAAACCACCAGGTGTCCGGATTTTGAAAACAAATTATGAACCCTCTTCTAAGAAGAGGGTTTTTTATTTTCAGTTCTTCTGAAGTTTTCGTTTTATTTCCCCCTCCGCCCAGGTAAATACTTTTCGCATCATATCCGTTTTTCTCAACTCATATTTGCTTCTTATTTGTTCTTCTTCATTTGCTACCAGCAGGAACATAAGATCAATTACCCTGGCAGAGACGAAATCAGTTAAACTGTTTTCAAGGGGCTTGTTGATAAAAGGAATGCTGTTGTAAATACTGGTTATACCTTTCCACTCTTCATCTGCTTTTTCAATTTTAATAGTGCTGTCCACAATAGGCCGGAAGGCTGTCATCAGTCCCGGCTTCATGGCTTGTTTGAAATAATCGGTAGCTGCATGTGTATTGTCAGTTACCAAAATTTTAGCAGCATCTTTTATTGTCATCTTCTTTACCGCATCAAAAAATAGTGGCCTGGCTACATTTACAGCAGATGACATTGCCCGGGTGAATTTGCCTGTCACCTGGTTTATTGTTTTATCAAAACCAAGGTCTCTTAACGTCTTTTCAATCTTTTCCGCTTCCCCGGGAAAGGCAAAACGTACCAATGGATTTCCATCGGGATTAGCAAAGGCATCAAATCCTTTAAATAATCCCTGTGATAAAGCATCTTTCAGGCCGAGTGCCATTTCCAGTTCAGTTGGAATGAGGCCGGAATTTTTCAACACACTGCAACCAGACAACATCATGATGAGGAATGCAAATGGGATAAGTAAAAGGCGTCTCATAAAAACCGGTTTTGTTATAAGATCAGGAGTAAATCAGTTGAGCTGCGGATCGATCGGAAAGTTGACCATTATTTCATAATCTCCTCCCAGGTGTTTTAGTGAATCTTTCCATATCTCCTGGTGATCATGGTGAAAAACGAGTTTGCGGTTTGCTTTTACGGTAAGCCAAGTTTTTTCTTTCATTTCACCTTCCAGTTGTCCCTCACTCCAACCCGAGTAACCAATATAAAAGCGGATCTTCTTTTCATCAATTTCATTATTCTTTATCATGTTCACAAGGGCTTCAAAATCTCCGCCCCAGTACACACCTTTGATCACTTCCTGTCCACCGGGAATCAGGTCAGGGTATTGATGAAGAAAATGAAGTGAGTCTAATTGTACCGGCCCGCCATAGTATACCGGTAATTTATGTCCTTCCAGTTCGGGAATCAGTTCATCCAATGTGTTTTCATATTGGCGGTTCAAAACAAAACCGAAACTTCCTTCCTCTTTGTGTTCGCATAAAAAAACCACAGTGCGAAGAAAGTTGGGGTCTTTCAGAAAGGGATCAGCTATGAGTAATATGCCGGGTGCAGGTTCAATCATACTTCAATTTAGTATATAAAATCATTTTCAAAAAAAGCTGTTTTAAGAATCGTATAAAATTAATAGCGTCGGTTAGGCACTCGTAACAAACAGGGTTGGTAAAACACCGTTAAAATCAGCCATATACCCAATACAGGGGATGGCTGCCGGTAATGGAAATGTATTTTTGCAGAAGTACGAAGGTTTCAGAAAACCTATTATCTTTCAGGTTTACACACAAATTATTTGTGAAGCGAATTTTTACAATCATAACGGTCCTGATAAGCCTTTCTTTGATTGGCATTATTGCCATCCAGATATCCTGGCTTAAGAATATGTTATTGCTCAGGGAAGAGCAGATTTTGGAAAAAGTACAAGAGGCTACCAAAGTGGTAGGTGAGGAGCTGGGAGAAAGAAAAGGCAGTTATGCAGCGGGAGGGAAAAAATCAAATCTTTTTGACGGCCTCACTTTTGACCTTGCCAAACCCTTTACAATTGGAAAGCAATTAACCGTTGAAGAGATAAAAGATAAACTAAGAAAGGCGCTGACAGAAAAAGGGCTGAAGGATATCAAATTTGAATTTGGAATTGCTTCCTTTGGAAAGAATGGTGTCGAAAATTATTTTGAACGGCAGTCTGAAAATTTTGCAGCCTATTATGATAATACAGATAACAAATCCTTTGTTACTCCTTTAACAGCACCCAGTGGCAGTGCCGGTGAAAATCTTGCACCCAATGAAGTGCTGATTGTTGTTGTTCCTAATGTTGAGAGCCAGGCATTGCAATCCTTAAAGTGGCGGATCATCATGTCAGGATTATTCACCATCATCATCATTTCTGCTTTCTACCTCACTGTAAGAACTATGATCAGGCAGAAGAAATTGGGTGAAATAAAAAATGACTTTATCAATAACATGACGCATGAATTCAAAACACCTATTGCCACTATTTCATTGGCAGTGGATGCCATGCGGAATGAAAAAGTACAGCAAGACCGGGAAAAACTTAGTTACTTCAGCGGGATCATAAAGGAAGAGAACCAGCGGATGAACCGGCAGGTGGAAACAATATTAAGGGCCTCTCAACTGGAAAAACAGGAAGTTGACCTGAACCTGAAACCGGTTCATGTACACGAAGTAATAAAAGATGTAGTGGATAATTTTGCCTTACAGCTTGATTCCAAAAATGGTAAAGTAGAGCTGCAATTGAATGCACAGAATGACCTGATTGCAGCAGACGAGGTACACTTTTCTAACCTGGTTAATAACCTGGTTGATAATGCTGTTAAGTATGCGAAAGACAATATACCTCCATTGATCAAATTGTCAACACAGTCCAACAGCAAGAAATTTATTATGCGGATCGAAGACAATGGTATTGGAATGAGCAGGGATACGGTTAAAAGAATATTTGAAAGATTCTACAGGGCTCATACCGGTAATGTGCATAATGTAAAAGGATTTGGCCTGGGTTTAAGTTATGTAAAGACAATGGTAGAAGCCCATGATGGTGATATCAAAGCAGAAAGCACATTGGGTAAGGGCAGTATATTCACCGTTGAGCTTCCTTTGAAAAAATCTTAACTCTTTCGCCAAAGCAAACTTCCATCTCCATAGCTGAGAAAGCGAAAATCATTCTTCATAGCATAATCATAAACCTCGTTCCATTTTTTTCCAATTAGTGCTGCTACTAGTAAAAGCAAGGTAGACTGCGGTTGATGAAAATTGGTAATTAAACCTTGTGCAATTTTAAATTGATAACCCGGTGCAATCAAAATTTGCGTTTTAGTGACTAATCTTTCAAGGTTATTTTCGTTCATCCATTCAAGCAACGATTCCAGGGCTTCTTTTGATGAAATATGCTGTTCTTCTAATTCATAGGCCTCCCATTGCCTAAGTAAAAGAGTATCTGCATTTACAAAATCAGCTTTATGATTGCCGGCTCTCCACTCCCGGCTTTTTATGCCCAACCAATATAGACTTTCAATTGTCCGTAATGAAGTAGTTCCAACGGCAATAATTGTTTTGTCAAGGTGATGGATGATATGTTGAATGGTATTCCTGGAAACATCAATCCACTCTGCATGCATTTCATGCTCCGCCATGGTTTCACTTTTCACCGGTTTGAAGGTGCCGGCTCCTACATGCAGTGTTACAAAATCTTTTTGGATATTTTTTTTCTCCAGTTCACTAAATATATTTTTCGTGAAATGAAGTCCGGCTGTAGGTGCAGCCACTGATCCTTCAAAGTGAGCATAGACTGTCTGGTATCTTTCTTTATCCGCCTCTTCTACAGCTCTTTTGATATACGGGGGTAAAGGGATAGCGCCAAAGTAGTGTAGTACTTCGGCAAAGCTTAGGGAAGCAGGCGACCATGACATTTCGATCGTAAATGAACCCGGTTTTTTTTCAATATAGTTGGCTGATAGTGATATTTCTTTTCCTTCAGCCGTAAGTTTCTTTTCTAAAACCTGACCCGGTTTCCATTTAGATGCTCCGCCTACTAAGCAATTCCACCATACTTTTTCTCTTTGCAGCATGGCTGTGGTAATGTCAGGATATTGTTTATGGGGTTCCAGGCAAAATATTTCAATTACTCCTCCGGAAGGTTTTTGGAAAAGCAATCTTGCTTCTACTACTTTGGTATTATTAAATATAAGAAGGGAATCTTCCGGAATATGTGCGGCTACATTTTTGTACTTATCCTCTTTTATCACTCCATCTTTATAAATAAGCAGTTTGGATGCATCTCTTTCTGTCAGTGGATATTTGGCAATACGTTCTTCGGGAAGATGATAGGTATAATCCTGTATAGATATTTTCTTTGGATCTGTCATAACACAACTAACTGTTGTATTTGGTGAGGTGCAAATATCTTGAATTGCTCTCTTAAAAACACAATCCACAGCTTTTCCACCGTAATTCACAGTCTATTCACCTCAATTTGCTTCAAATTTTTCCCACACCGGCTGAAACCCTTACCTGTATTAGCTTTCGGCTAAAATTTAGTGGTGGAAAAAAGAAAAATAGAAAAATTTGGTAATTAAGTGGGAAAAAGTGTTATTTTGTGTCAATTAATTCAAAATTGACCCAATTCACTGATAATGACAGGCTTTCTCGGAGAATTCGAGGCTACTTTGGACGCCAAGGGGCGGTTCCTCCTCCCGGCGGGGTTCAAAAAGCAATTGCCGGAAGAGGAAACGACTCGGTTTGTTATCAACAGGGGTTTTGAGAAATGTTTGGCTCTTTACCCGGTAAAAAACTGGGAACCGCTCTTTGCAGACATCAGTAAACTGAACGACTTCGACCCTAAGGTGAGGGAGTTTCGCCGCTACTTTTTGAATGGCGCCACTTTCGTGGAGCCGGACACAGCGGGCAGGTTGCTGGTGCCGCCAAACCTGAAAGACCATGCGGGTCTGCAAAAAGATATAGTGCTGGTGGCAGCGGTTAATAAAATTGAAATCTGGGATAGTAATACGTACAAAAAGTTCTTTGACTCATATTCACCGGATGCATTTAGCAACCTGGCGAAGGAAGTGATGGCGAAGGATAACAATTAACCGATACTCATGAGTGAACCTGTTTACCATGTTCCGGTTTTGTTAAACGAGGTCATCGATGGTCTTCGCATCAACCCCGATGGAATTTATGTGGATTGCACTTTTGGAGGGGGTGGTCATTCAAAGGCCATTCTTGAAAAGTTGGGTGCAAGAGGTAAACTGGTCGGTTTTGACCAGGATGCCGACGCAAAGAAAAACCTGCCGGATGACGAAAGATTAATTTTTGTTTCACACAATTTTCGGCACCTGCAGCGTTTTCTGAGACTTGAGGGGATAACAGCTGTTGATGGTATCATGGCCGATCTTGGCGTAAGCAGTCACCAGTTTGATGAAGCTGAGAGAGGTTTCTCCACCCGCCACAACGCTGAACTGGATATGCGGATGGATCAGCGGCAGGCGCTGACCGCATTTGATGTGGTGAACACCTATACTGAGCAACGATTGCATAAACTTTTTGAACAGTATGGGGAAGTAACCAACGCCAAAACTTTAGCCAAAACTATTGTTCAGGTTCGCAGCACTGCATCGCTAAAAACGATAGATGCGTTTAAAAATGCAGTCCGGGAAATTGTAAAAGGAAATCCGAATAAGTACTTCGCCCAGGTTTTCCAGGCTTTACGCATTGAAGTGAACGATGAATTAGGTGCATTGAAAGAGATGCTGCAGCAGATTCCATCCCTGTTAAAACCAGGAGGCCGTGTTGCCATCATTACATTTCATTCCCTCGAGGACAGGCTGGTAAAGAATTTCTTTCGTCGTGGTTCATTCGATGAACCAGAAGAGAATCCCTTTATCAATACAGAAACAATAAATGAGCTGATGATTGTAAACAGGAAACCAATACTTCCTTCGGAAAATGAACTGAAACAAAACCCAAGATCAAGAAGTGCAAAACTGAGAGTGGCGGAAAAAGTGATGATGGTATAAATAAGAGTTTATACTGTAAATATAGAGGGTATAAAAATCTGGAAAATCTATATCCTTTGAAATCAACCCTTCTCAAAAGAGAAGATGAAAAACCAAACTAACGAGCTAACAACTCATGTATGCAGGAACAGCAAAATCCAAAAGAACGGGACACACAATCCGGCCCTGCTGTAGCAGGATGGAAGCGCTGGCTGAATTATCAGTCCATCGTAAAACAGGTGCCGTTCTTTTTGTTCCTCGCAGTGCTGGCGGTAGTGTATATCTACAATGGTCATTATGCAGATAAGACCATTCGTAAGATCAACAAGACGGCCAAAGAAGTGAAAGAACTGAAGTACGAATACATAGCCGTGAAGAGTAAGGTGATGTACCAGAGCAAGCAAAGTGTATTGGTAAAGGCTGCAGAGCCATTAGGTTTAAAAGAGCTGACACAGTCACCTGTAGTATTAAAAGACAGTGTGGCGATCAGTCAGAATTAGGAGCGAACAACTAAAATCCTTTCCCTGAACCGGAAAGGTGGACGGATACAACGAACAACTAACGAACACAAGCAGAAGGGCCTTGGAAGTAAAACGTGACATACTTTGGAGAGTATATCTCAGTTTTCTTGGTATAACTATACTAAGCTTATTTGTACTCGGCAGGGCTTTCTACATTCAGCAGGCTGAAGGTAAGCACTGGCGGAGTATGAGCGACAGTCTTCATCAACAGTTCAGGACACTGGATGCAGAAAGAGGTACTATCTACAGTGAAGACGGCCAGATGCTCAGCACCTCCATTCCCACTTTTGATATTTACATTGATTTTAATGCAGACGGTTTAAGGGAAAAGAAAGGAAAGCGTTTTCATGAGAACGTTGACTCTTTTGCCATTGCCATGGCTGATTTTTTTGCTGATAAGACCGCAGCACAATACAAAAAGGAATTGCAGCAGGCTTTCAGGAAAAATGAAAGATACTTCCCGCTTAAAAAGAAGTTGAGTTTTGAAGAGTATAAAGCATTCCGTGAGTTTCCATTGGTAAGGCTGGGCCGCAACAGAAGCGGAGTAATAGTGGAAGTGAACAGCAAAAGGGAAACACCTTTTGGGTTGCTTGCCAACAGAACGATCGGTTTATCAAGAGAGTTTAAAGATGCTGATAATAAATCGAAGAAACAGAATGTGGGCCTGGAAAGAAGTTATGACACTGTTTTGAGCGGAAAGAATGGTCAACAACTGGTTCGTTATATCGCAGGCGGAACAGCCATCCCTATTGAAGGATCGCAAACTGATCCTGAGAACGGAAAAGATATTTATACCACTATAGATGTGAATATCCAGGATATTACTGAAACTGCATTGATGAGAATGATGCTGCAGTGTGAAGGCCCTTATGGTACTGCTATCGTAATGGAAACAAGTACCGGTAAAATAAAAGCAATCGCAAATCTTGGCCGTCGTCCTGATGGCAGTTACTGGGAGGATGATAATTATGCTTTGAGAGCTACAGAGCCAGGTTCAACTATTAAACTGGCAACACTTTTATCCGTTCTGGAAAAAGGCAGCAGTAAGATTGATGATATGGTGGAAGTAGGCGGTGCCGGAAGATTACAGGTGGGAAATAAGATCGTTACAGATGCTGAAAGATCTCCCCGTGCTGTTTTATCAGTGAAAGAATGTTTTGCGCATAGTTCTAATGTGGGTATGAGCAAACTCGCCTATAAAGCATTTGCACAAAAGCCTGTTGAGTTAAAAGAATACCTGCACCGTTTTCACCTGGATGTAAGATCGCCGATCGACCTGGCCAATGTTCCCAAGCCAACGATGGCGCCGCTTGATCAGAAAGGAAGTGCAGAAGGTAATATGCTTTGGATGAGTTTTGGGTATGGTCTGCAGGTAAGCCCCTTACATACACTGACATTATATAATGCCATTGCCAATAATGGCCGGATGATGAAACCTTACCTGGTGAGCAGTATTCAACGCAACGGAATTATCACCAAACAATTTGAACCTACAGTGCTGGAAGAAAAGCTGGTAAAACCTGAGGTTGTGCAGGCAGCAAGATCTGCAATGGAAGCAACTGTAATTGATGGAACTGCAACAAGGGTATTTAAAGGAATGCCATTTGCCGTAGCGGGCAAGACCGGTACAGCACATGTATCCGATGGTGCAATTAAGTATGCACATGGCGTTTACCAGGCTTCCTTTGTGGGATACTTCCCGGCAGATAAGCCACAATATACCTGTATTGTGGTCATTCGTACCAAACCTCATGCTGCCTCACACTATGGCGGAACATTAGCAGCCCCGGTATTCAGGGAGATTGCAACCAAGCTTTATGCAATGTATGTTCAGCAGAAGAACCCTTCTATGTATGCTGCTGTCAAAGACAGTTCGCTATTCTTTTACGCAGGTAATACAAATGATATAAAGAATGTATACAGGAATATGAATGTAGCTTTTACAGATTCAGCATTGCAGCATAACTGGGCAAATGTTTATTCCGGAAAAAATCAGCCGGTAGTAAAGCCGGTTTCTGTAAAGCAACAAGTGATGCCCAATGTAAGAGGTATGGGTTTAAAAGACGCTATTCACCTCCTGGAAAATATGGGACTGAAAGTGGCAGTGAAAGGAAAGGGAAAAGTGATCATGCAATCCGTGGCGCCGGGAACGGCATTGGCTAAAGGAATTACTGTAATACTGGAGTTAAGTTAAAGCAAGTGCTGTTAAGTGATATACTATATAAGGTTAACATCAGGTCGGTAGCAGGTAGTACAGCGGTGGAGGTGAGTGATGTACAGATCGATTCTAGAAAAGTGAAGAAGGGGGCAGCCTTCATTGCGGTGAAAGGAGCAGCAGCAGATGGTCACCAGTTCATTGATAAAGCAATAGAAAGCGGGGCATTGGTAGTGATTTTTGAAGAAATGCCGGCTGTGCAGAAAGAAGATATTGTGTATGTGCAGGTAGAGAATAGCGCAGCAGCAGCTTCCTTTATGGCGATGAATTTTTATGGCAGGCCGGCTGAGAAACTAAAACTGGTTGGGGTAACAGGAACAAATGGAAAAACAACTATTGCAACATTATTATATAAGCTCTTTACAAGATTGGGATATACATGTGGTTTGATCAGCACGGTGGAGAACATGATTGGTGATAAAGTAGCACCTGCTACGCATACTACACCGGATGCTATCAGCCTGAATTACTTATTGAGGCAGATGGTGGAGGCAGGTTGCAGTCATGTGTTCATGGAAACAAGTTCACATGCTGTGCATCAGCACCGGGTAACAGGTTTGCAGTATGCCGGCGGCATTTTTAGCAACATCACTCATGATCACCTGGATTATCACAAAACCTTTGATGAGTACATCCGTGTGAAAAAGGCCTTCTTTGATTCATTATCCTCATCTGCCTTTGCCATCAGCAATGCAGATGATAAGCGGGGAACAGTAATGCTGCAGAATACCAATGCAAAAAAGTATTACTACAGCCTGAAGACAGTGGCTGATTTCAAAGGAAAGATCCTGGATAACAGCCTGAGTGGCCTGCTGATGACGGTGAATGAAGTGGAAGTGCATTTTAGGTTGATCGGGGAGTTCAATGCTTATAACCTGCTGGCTGTTTATGGTGCTGCTATCTGTTTGGGTGAGGATAAGCAAGAAGTTTTGACAGCAATGAGTATGCTGACCGGTGCAGAAGGAAGGTTTGATTATATCGTTTCGCCTAAAGAAAAAGTGATCGCCATTGTTGATTATGCCCATACGCCGGATGCTTTGCTGAATGTGCTGGCAACGATCAAAAAACTGAAAAGAGGGTTCGAGCAAGTGATAACAGTGGTTGGCTGTGGTGGTGACCGTGACAGGACAAAAAGACCGGTGATGGCAGAAGCGGCTTGTGAACATAGTGATAAAGCCATTTTCACAAGCGATAATCCGAGAACAGAAGAGCCAGGGCAGATCATAAAAGATATGGAGGAAGGATTAGCTGCGGCGTATAAAAGAAAGTATATCTCAATTGTAGACAGGAAAGAAGCAATCAAAACGGCGATAAGTTTAGCGAAGTCCGAAGACATTATTCTGATCGCCGGAAAAGGACATGAGAAATACCAGGAGATAAAAGGAGTGAGAAATCACTTTGATGATAAAGAAGTAGTTAAAGAATTTTTTGAATTATTAGATAAGTAACCAAACCAGCATGCTGTATCACTTATTTGACTGGCTGAACAGTGAAGGGATAAAGTTCCCGGGAAGCAGGCTCTTCGACTTCATCACCTTCCGGGTGCTGATGGCGGTATTACTTTCTTTATTCATCACCACTTTTTACGGAAAGAAGCTTATAAAGTTTTTACAGAAAAAGCAGATAAGTGAAAGTATCAGGGAAGAAGGGCTGGCAGGGGAAGAAAGTAAAAAGGGAACCCCGACAATGGGCGGTATCATTATCATCCTGGCGATACTGATACCCACAATATTACTGGCTGACCTGACAAAAGTATATGTGCAGCTGATGATCATTAGTACGCTTTGGATGGGGGCCATAGGTTTTATAGACGACTACCTGAAACTGAGAGGTAAAAAACTGGCACAGCAAAAAGGCGAGCAATATAAGAAGTCAAACAAAGATGGCCTGGCTGGTTGGTTCAAGATACTTGGACAGGTAGGGCTGGGGGTAATCGTTGGTGCTACACTTTATTTCAACAGTGAGGTGAAGATATGGAGAGAATATGTGGGAAAGGTTCCGCCAACTGATTCAACGGTGTTCAGTAAAGAAGTAAATGGCAAAACAAAATATTTCGTTGAGGCAAATAATTCAACAGTGACAACAATTCCGTTTGTAAAAGACCATGAGTTCAACTATTCCAAGCTGCTGCCGGCATCCTGGAGAGGGTATACATGGCTGCTTTACATACTGGTGGTAATATTTATCATTACCGCTGTATCAAACGGTGCAAACCTCACTGACGGATTAGATGGCCTTGCTACCGGTACCTCTGCCATCATCGGAACACTGCTAGGCATATTTGCCTATGCCAGCGGTAACCTGGTGTTTGCTGATTATCTCAATATCATGTACATACCCAATCTCGGTGAGTTGTCTATTTACATCGCAGCTATGATTGGGGCATGCATAGGTTTTCTCTGGTACAATTCGTATCCCGCACAGATTTTCATGGGAGACACAGGCAGCCTGACATTGGGTGGTATTATAGCCTCACTGGCCATTATTGTTCATAAGGAATTGTTGATACCCATTTTCTGCGGAATCTTCTTTGTCGAGTCGCTGAGTGTGATGATGCAGGTGGGATATTTTAAGTATACGAAGAAAAAATATGGAGAAGGGAGAAGAGTGTTTTTGAAGGCGCCATTGCACCATCACTACCAGGTGAAGGGATACCATGAAGTGAAAATTGTAACGAGGTTCTGGATTGTGACAGTGCTGCTGGTAGTGTTGAGTATTGTGACATTGAAATTAAGATGAATACGACGGTTAACTGTTATTGAAAAGATATTACTGAAAAACCCCGTACCGAAACCCTGTAGAAGACTGATGATGTTCTGATCCAATCGAATTGTGGTGCAGTTGTATTGAAAACTAATACTTATGAAGAACCCCAATTCCGTACACTTATCGAAATGAGCGATGAGTAAAAGGTTTGTCATACTGGGTGGTGGCGAAAGTGGTGTGGGTGCTGCGCTGCTGGCGAAGCAACAGGGGTATGATGTATTCCTTTCCGACGCAAGTTCTTTGAGTAATGAGTATCGTAACGAGTTGCAGGAAGCAGGAATCGCTTTTGAAGAGGGTAAACACACAGAGTCGCAAATACTAAATGCAGATGAAGTGATGAAAAGCCCGGGTATTCCTGAAAAAGCAACAATGGTAAAAAAGATCAGGGAAAAAGGTATTCCGGTTATCAGTGAGATAGAACTGGCTTACCGGTTTAAAGGCAATAGTAAGATCGTTGCCATCACCGGCAGTAACGGAAAGACCACTACCACTGCACTGACCTACCATATTTGCAAAGAAGCTGGGTTGGATTGTGCATTGGTGGGCAATATCGGTGATTCGTTTGCCAAAAGAGTGGCGGTTGATCCCAAACCATTGTATGTAGTGGAAGTAAGCAGTTTTCAGCTTGATGATATAAAAACATTCCGGCCGGATATAACTATACTGACTAATATCACCGAAGATCACCTGGACCGTTATGATTACAAATTCGAGAATTATATCAGGAGCAAATTTCGTATCACTATGAACCAGCAGAAAGATGATGTATTTATCTACTGCGCCGATGATGAAGTAACTATGAAATATTTAAACCAGTTCAATATTCAATCAAACCAACTGCCAATTAGTATGAAAAGAGAATTACCTAACGGAGCATTTATTAAAGACGGGGATATGTATGTAAGAACAGGACAGGATTTTACCTCTATGAGTGTTTATGATTTCGCTTTGAAAGGAAAACATAACCAATATAATACAATGGCTGCTTGTGTAGCTGCCACCACTTTGGACATCCGGAAAGAAAAGATCCGTGATGCAGTACAGAATTTTCAGAGCCTGGAACACAGGATGGAGCATGTGGCCACAGTAAGAGGAGTGGAATTTATCAACGATAGCAAGGCGACCAATGTAAACTCAACCTGGTATGCACTGGAAAGTATGACAAAGCCGACCGTGTTGGTATTAGGTGGTGTAGATAAAGGAAACGATTATTCGTTAATCGAGGAACTGGTAAAAGAAAAAGTAAAAGCAATCATTTGCCTGGGAACAGATAACAGAAAGATACATGAGGCATTTGGTAGTACAGTAGGGACTATTGTAAATACCTCAACAGCAGTGGAAGCGGTGCATGCTGCCTTTCATTTTGCGGAGAAGGGAGATGTAGTATTGCTGAGCCCTGCCTGCGCCAGTTTTGATTTGTTCAAAAATTATGAAGACAGGGGAAGCCAGTTTAAAAAAGCAGTGAAAGAACTATAATTAATGGAAGCAACTAGAGATATAGGATTCGGTGGATTAAAGAATGCCTTCAATACCAATAATCTTATCAGCAAGACTAAAGGTGATAAGGTGATTTGGGCATTGGTGATATTGCTGACATTGGTCTCCCTGCTTGCCGTTTACAGTGCCACTGGTTCGTTGGCTTACAAAAATTACCGCGGCAACACAGAAATCTATCTCTTCAAGCAAATAGCCTTTATCCTCGTGGGAATAATGGTTATTTACTTTGCTCATCTTGTGAATTATACTTTCTATTCAAGAGTGGCGAAGATTGCTTTTCTGCTTTCGTTGCCTTTATTATTCTATACATTATTCTTTGGTGTAAAGATGAACGAAGGAAGCCGCTGGATCCGTCTGCCGTTAATTAATATGACGTTGCAGACTTCCGACTTTGCAAGACTGGCCTTGTTCATGTTCCTTGCCCGCCTGTTAAGCAAGAAGCAGGATGTGATCAAAGACTTCAAAAAGGGTTTTTTACCGGTGATCATACCTGTTGCCGTTACCTGCCTTTTGATTGCGCCGGCCAACTTGTCAACAGCATTATTGCTGGGAGCAAGTTGTCTTTTACTCTTGTTC
The DNA here is from genome assembly GCA_044229985.1 of Chitinophagaceae bacterium. GTDB lineage: Bacteria > Bacteroidota > Bacteroidia > Chitinophagales > Chitinophagaceae > JJ008. Next base: position 11,938 of record JBGARY010000025.1, on the reverse strand, counting down.
ATTGGTAGAGTTAGTACCAAGCATATTTTGATGACCATTGGTATAGCACTGATACCAATCCTCTTTCTTATTTCAGCAGCGGTGATCCGCCATGGACAAACAAAGAATGAGGAGGTAGTGGTGACAAAGAAATCATCTTCCACATTATTTGGGAGGGTGGATACCTGGATAGGGCGGATGGAAAGTTTTATTTATGGCAGCAAGGATATTGATGATGATGCTTACCAGACAACACAGGCAAAGATTGCAATAGCTAAAGGCGGAGTGTTTGGTGTAGGTCCCGGTAACAGTACAACGAGAGATTATTTGCCACAGGCATACAATGATTTCATTTATGCCATTATCATAGAAGAATATGGTTTGCTGGGTGGTGCATTCATCATGTTCATTTACCTGGTGTTTCTGTACCGGTGTATCAGGATTTTTAAGAAATGTCCTTTTGCCTTTGGCGCTTTCCTGGCATTGGGACTGAGTTTCACACTGGCCATCCAGGCTGTAGCTAACATGGCGGTAACAGTAAACTTATTCCCTGTAACGGGAGTAACACTGCCGCTGGTTAGTATGGGAGGAACCAGTTTCATTTTTACCTGTCTTGCCATTGGTATCATATTGAGTGTGGCAAGGAACGTAGAGCAACTGGAAGGAAAGACCACAGCAGAATTTGCTAAATGAGTGAAATGAGCAAGAGAGTGATCATAGCGGGAGGAGGAACAGGCGGACATATTTTTCCGGCAATTGCAATTGCCAATGCGCTGAGAAAGATTGATGGAAATATTGAAATACTCTTTGTAGGGGCAAAAGGAAAAATGGAAATGGAGAAAGTGCCCCAGGCAGGTTTTAAAATTGAAGGATTAGATATAGCGGGGTTTAACCGCAGCTCTTTGATAAAGAATATTGGATTACCATTCAAGCTGATCAAAAGTTTTTTACAGGTAAGAAAAATTGTAAAACGCTTTCAGCCGGATGCAGTGATCGGGGTGGGAGGATATTCCAGTTTTCCTGTATTGAAAACAGCGCAGGCAAAAGGAATTCCCACTTTCATTCATGAGTCCAATTCATTTGCCGGTAAATCAAATATGATGTTGGGGAAAAAGGCAACAAAAATTTTTACCGGGACAGATGGAATGGAAAAGTTTTTTCCAAAAGAAAAGATCATGATCACCGGCAACCCGGTGCGTACTGCCATTGCACGGTCAACGGTGACAAGAGCAGAAGGGTTGAAGTTTTTCTCATTGGAGGAAGAAAAGAAAACTGTGCTGGTGGTGGGTGGCAGCCTTGGGGCCAAATCCATCAACGAAGCAATTGATAAAGGCCTGGATGATTTGCTCAACGCAGGTTTGCAGATCATCTGGCAAACAGGTAAACCTTATTCAGCAAAAGCAAAGGAAAGTACCAGTGAAGAAAAATCAGTTTGGGTCAATGATTTCATCACACAGATGGAATACGCTTATGCCGCTGCCGATATAGTGGTGGCCCGGGCAGGAGCGATGACCGTAGCTGAGTTATGTGTCGTTAAAAAGCCCGTTTTGTTCGTACCCTATCCTTTTGCTGCTGAAGATCACCAGACGGTGAATGCACGGCAACTGGTGAATAAACAGGCAGCATTGATGGTGAAAGATGATGAAGCAATGGAAAAGCTGGTTTCAATGACCATTGAGCTTTCGAAAAATGAAAGCAAGCAGGGAGAATTGAAAAGGAATATAGCAGCACTGGCCATAACCGATGCTGATAAAAAAATAGCGGAAGAAGTTCTTAAAGTGATTTAGCCGCATGAACGTACAAGTCAATACTGTCCTTATGAATACCCCCTTCCGGGGGATTGACAAACTGAATGAAGTGTACTTCATCGGTATCGGTGGGATCGGGATGAGTGCTATTGCAAGGTTTTTTCATGCCGGGGGTGTAAAAGTGAGTGGGTATGACAAGACGCCAACCGTGCTGACGAACGAACTGGAGGCAAGTGGTGTAGCAGTGCACTATGAAGAAAATGTGGAATTGGTTCCAAAGAATCCTGACCTGGTAGTGTATACACCAGCTATACCGGCAGAACACAAAGAGCTGGTGTATTTCAGGGAGAAAGGTGCTAAAGTGGTGAAGAGAAGTGATGTATTACAGATAATAACAGAGAGTTCTTTTAATATATGCATAGCCGGTACACATGGCAAAACAACGATCACCTCCATGGTGGCGCATTTGCTCCGCGACAGTGGTTTTGGTTGTAATGCTTTTCTCGGTGGTATTTCGGTGAACTATGGTACTAATTTCTGGAGCAGCGAAAAGAATGTATGTGTGATAGAAGCAGATGAATATGACAGAAGTTTTTTGAAACTGAACCCGGATGTGGCCATCATCACAGCCATGGATGCTGACCACCTGGATATATATGGTACAGCTGAAGCAGTAGAAGAGGCTTTTATTGACTTCAGTAAAAGAGTAAGACCGGGCGGATTATTGATCAGGCAGTTTGGATTGAAAAGGGGAAAAGAGTTAACGGCCGGTCAGCATATTACATACAGCCTGCAGAATGAAAGTGCTGATGTGTATGCAGCCAATATCCGGATGATGAATGGCAGTCATGAGTTTGATGTAATGTGGAAAAATAGTATGCTGGAAAATGTGAAGCTGAATATGGGCGGAATGCATAATGTGGAGAATGCAATTGCCGCTATAGCAGTGGCCAGTTCTTTGGGAATAGAGAATGAAAAAATCAAGGCGGCGGTGGAGAGCTTCCGCGGGGTGAAGAGAAGGTTTGAGTATATCATAAAAAATGACCGACTGGTATTTGTAGATGATTATGCTCATCATCCGGAAGAGCTGAGGGCTTTAATCACCGGGGCAAAGACTTTGTTCAGGCAGAAAAAATGTACAGTCATATTTCAGCCACACCTGTACAGCCGCACAAGAGACCTTGCCGATGGCTTTGCAGAAGTGCTGGACCTTGCTGATGAAGTGATTTTGCTGCCCATCTATCCTGCAAGGGAATTGCCAATAGCAGGTGTGAGCAGTGAAATGATACTGGAAAGAATGAAGAACGATAATAAGCAGGTGTTGGAAAAAGAAGAGCTGATGAACTGGATAGCTAATGACTATGGTGCTACGCTGAACAAAGAATTTGGAGAAGTACTAATAACAGCCGGCGCCGGCGATATAGATGTACTGGTAGAACCGATAATGAATGAGTTAAAGAATATTTAGAGTGAACGTTAAAACAACGATAAAGAATATTTTATTCATCACAGTGTGGCTGTGTATAGGCGGAGGTATGTTTACCCTGCTGATGGCAGCTATTACAAAAAAGAACAGGGGCCTTTGTAAGGATTACAGAATTTCTATAAAAGGTGCAAAAGAGAATTTGTTCATTGATGAAAAGGATGTGGAGCAGTTGCTGAAGAAAGCGACCAATGGGTCTATTAAAGGTGAACCGGTAGCTTCTTTCAAACTGCATGAACTGGAGCATTCCCTGGAAAATAATACTTGGATCAGCAAAGCAGAATTATACTTCGATAACCAGGATGTGCTGCATGTAACGATTGAAGAAAGGGGACCTGTTGCAAGGATATTCACCACAGCTGGCAGCTCATACTATATTGACAGTATCGGAAGCAGCATGCCATTGTCTGAGAAGTTGAGTGCAAGGGTTCCGGTATTCACAGGTTTCCCTGCAAAGAAAAAACTGAACAGCAGTGACAGCCTTTTGCTGAATGGTGTAAAAACGATTGGCAACTATATCATGAACGAACCATTCTGGATGTCGCAAGTGGCACAGATCGATATTACTGCTGACAGGACATTTGAAATGGTCCCATTGGTAGGCAATCACCTGGTGAAGTTGGGTAACGGGGAGAATATCGCCGCCAAATTCAACCGCCTGATGGTTTTCTATAAGCAGGTACTGAGCAAAACAGGATTTGATAAATACAAGCTAATTGATGTTCAGTACAAGGGACAGGTAGTGGCTTCCCGCTATGCCGGAGATGCGAAAGTGGATTCAGTGCAGTTAAGAAAGAATGTAGAGAAGCTGCTTCGCCAGGCTGTTGAATCAGAAAATGATACAGTAGTGAGAGTATTGCCACCGGTAGTAAAGCTGGAAAAAGATTCTGCAGATACACCAGATCCTTCTTTGGAGGACAAATCTGTAACCAATGAACCGAAGAAAAAGGAAAATACTGATATAAAACCTGTTTCTTCCAAAACACCAAAACAAAACAAACCCAAACCGGCTGAGCCAAAGAAAGTACCGAAGGCAGTGATGCCGAAGAAGCAGCCGGCAGAGGATGAGAACGGAGGCTATAACTAAAACAACGATTTCGACTATAAAACAACAACTAAAAACAACTATCATGAACAACGAACAACCCATTATCGTCGGTCTGGACATTGGAACTACCAAGATCGCAGTAATTGCCGGTCGTAAGAATGAATACGGCAAACTGGAGATACTTGGTTTCGGTAAAGCCAATTCCAACGGTGTAAAGCACGGACAGGTGCTTAACATTGATGAGACCATTAAGGCGATCAAGACGGCGCTGGAGAATTGCTTTGCGTCTAACCCAAACCTGACTGTGAAAGAAGTGTATGTCGGCATTGCCGGTCATCACATCAAAAGTTTACAGACCCGTGGCGATATTGTACGCCAGACAACGGAAGAAGAAATTACCCGTAAAGAAATTGATCAGCTGATCGAAGATCAGTACAAGACTTATATACCTGCCGGCGACCAGATCATTGATGTCATTCCGCAGGAATTTACGGTTGACAACTTTCAGAACATTCCCAACCCTATCGGGTATGGTGGTGTAAAGATTGGCGCCAACTTCCATATCATCACCGGTGATAAGAATGCGATCAAGAACATCAACCGCAGTGTGGAGAAAGCAGGTTTATATACCAAAGACCTGGTGTTGCAACCGCTGGCTTCTTCTTCAGCTGTGATGGGACAGGAAGACCTGGAAGCTGGTGTGGCCATCGTGGATATTGGCGGCGGTACTACTGACCTTGCCGTATTCTACGAAGGAATATTAAAACATACGGCTGTTATTCCTTTTGCCGGTGAGAATATTACTAACGATATCAAAACCGGGCTGGGAGTTTTGAAAACTCAGGCTGAGCAAATGAAAGTACAGTTTGGCAGTGCCCTTGCCAATGAAGCAAAAGCAAATGCCTATATCACTATTCCCGGTTTAAGAGGAATGCCCGCCAAGGAGATCAGTGTAAAGAATCTTGCTAACATCATCCAGGCGAGAATGAGTGAGATCATGGATTTTGTTACCTATCACCTCAAGCAGGTAGGTTTGGATAACCGCATGCTGAATGGCGGTATCATTCTTACCGGTGGTGGTTCCCAGTTAAAGCATTTGATACAGTTAACAGAATATGTAACCGGTTTGCCTGCAAGAATTGGTTTCCCCAATGAACATTTGGCGGCTGGCCATATTGAAGAATTGGCCAAACCCACTTACTCAACCTGTATCGGTCTTATCCTGAAAGGCTATGATGACTATGAACACAACCGCAAACAGTTTGAAAAAGATTTCAGGAATGTAGAAGTGCCCGAAGGATTGAAACAGGCTGTTGCCGAAGAATTGCCCGCAGAAGAAGAAACCATCAACCAGAAAGAAGTGGTAAGAAGAAAAAGCCTGACCGGTTTCTGGGGCAAGTTCAAAGAGAACATCATTGACCTGTTCAAAGAAGAAGAAGACAAACATCTTTAAACGAACCTTAACTGCATAAGAAAATTACTAACCCAAATTAACAGCCTTACCAGGGCTAACTAAATTCAACGCTATGATACATTTTGATCTGCCTAAAGAGAAATCATCTATATTAAAAGTGATCGGCGTAGGTGGCGGCGGCGGCAATGCGGTGAACTACATGTTCAGCCAGCAGATAGAAGGAGTGAATTTTATCATCTGCAATACCGATGCACAGGCATTATCCAATAGTGGCATACCTAACCGTATTCAGCTCGGGCCCCATCTTACACAGGGTCTCGGAGCAGGCGCCAATCCCGAGATCGGCCGCCAGGCTACGGAAGAATCACTCGAAGAAATAAAACGCATCCTCGAAGTAAATACCAAAATGGCCTTCATCACTGCCGGTATGGGCGGTGGTACAGGTACGGGTGGTGCACCCATCATCGCCAAGATCTGTAAAGACCTCGGCATACTTACCGTGGGCATCGTTACCACACCATTTGCTTACGAAGGAAAGAAACGTCAGCAGCAGGCAATGGAAGGCATCAAGACGATGGAGCAGTATGTAGATACATTACTGGTGATCAGCAATGATAAACTGCGTCACCAGTTTGGCAACCTGAAAATGAGAGAAGCTTTTGAAAAAGCGGACAATGTACTCGCCACAGCTGCCAAGTGTATAACGGATGTTATCAACAGTACCGGGCAGATCAATGTGGACTTTGCCGATGTATGCACTGTAATGCGCAGTGGCGGTGTAGCTATCCTTGGCAATGCAGAAGCAGCAGGAGAGAACAGGGCGCAGAAAGCCATTGAAGAAGCATTGAACTCACCATTGCTCAATGATAATGATATCCGTGGCGCTAAATGGATACTCATCAATATCACATCTGCTACCGGTGAACATGAGTTCACCATGGATGAAGTGGAAGTGATACAAAACTACCTGCTTACCCAGGCCGGGGAAAATACCGATGTTATCCTTGGTATGGGCTACGATACTAACCTTGGCGATAAACTCGGCATCACCCTCATTGCCACCGGTTTTGAACACAAAGATCCGTTTGCAAAGCCGGCAGCTAAAGTGGAAGAGCCTAAGAAAGAAGAGAAGATTGTAATGACGCTTGGGCAGGCTGCAGAAGAAGAAAAGAAACCCGTTGCTATACAGGAGCAGCCCATGGTAAAAGAAAAAGAAATGGAAGCCATGGAAGCAGCCTTGCAGGCAGAAGAGCCGGAGGTGGATTACCTGATGCCAAAACTGGTAGAAGAAATACCGGTACAAGCGGCGCCGGTAATTGACTTTAGTGATATCAAAGCCGAAGAGGAAGCGGTAGTGGTACACTTTGAGCTGAAACCGGATACAGAAATATTACTTAGTAATACTACGGGTGAACCGGCAGGTACATCTACTGTTGGCAAAATGTCAATAGTAGGAAAAGATGATAGTATAAATTCGGCAGAGCAAAAGCCTTCCGTTCCCCAACAAACTATAAAAGAAACAGACGCTGAGTTGATTCTCAGCATGAAAGATAGTACTAGTAGTACGTCCCCGGTGTCTGCAGCATCTGGGGGTTATCTGGCCAGACCGTCCAATATCTATGCAGCATCACAGGCAGAGGAAACCACCTCGAAACGTGCCGCTGAAGAACCGGTCCTTTCTGCAAAAACCACTGCCAGCGAAGAAGAGGAAGAACTCCTCGATTTGCAAATGCAGATAGTAGAACGGGATGACATTCCTGCGGCGGATATGCCGTTGGCCCATCAGGCTCAGACACATTTGACTGCGGAGGTTGAAGACCCGACTTTGTTGGACGAAACCGAAGAGCAAAAACGTAGGGCGGCTGAAAGACTTCACAAGTTGAGAAACTTGTCTTTCAATGTTAACGCTGCTGACCCCAATAATGAGTTTGAAACCGTGCCGGCTTATATCCGCCGCAATATGGAATTGTACAATTCCAACACACAGGTAGAAAACTTCTACAGCAACTACGAAGTCAAGAAAGACGAAAAAAATCAAATTTTCATAAGCGAATTCAATAAATTTTTAGACGGGAAAAAACCCGACTAGCCCTTCGACAGGCTCAGGGTGACAGCCTTGTCATGCTGAGCCTGTCGAAGCATGCATGGCAGCAGGCATGAGCAAAAGAAACTACTAACGCAGTTCGTTCCAATGAAACCACTGAGCATTTAGCTAGTGTTTTTTAGTTGTTCCCCCCGATTTCTATCGGGGGGTTTTTGTTTACTCACCTTTAAAATCTGATATCAGCTCTACCTTTGCTACATGCTTCCCGAAGAAGATCTGCAACAGCGCTGGTTACAATTGCAATCAGCATTGACAAAACAGCCAGGAAAAGAATATACCCTTGATGATATACTTATTTTAATTGGCAGACAGGAAGCAGGATGGCCACCCCAAAAAGAATTGTCAGAAAATGAAAAGAATGATCTGCTGCAATTAGGTATCTGCAGCATACTTGTACCGGCAAAATACTATGAATTGATCTGGGTGGATGATATTGGGTGGCCGCATTTTAAACAATTGAAGCAATTGCCCAACGACAACTTAGCAGAAAGAAATTTTCTTTTAAAACAATATGTGTTGTTATACAACGACAGAAATAAACTGCTAAAGACACCGCTTCCCGCCGTTAAATAATAAAGCCCTATCTTCGCACCCTACTCCACATAACTGACACGGCAGGTTGTAAGCCGGTGGTACTTAGACAAACTTTCGCTGATTCAGACCCTACAACATCTTAGCCAGCTCCATTCGCAGATAATCCCGATAGCTATCGGGAGCGATTTAAACATAAAAACCTATTATGGCTTTTAAACAATTAGACATTATTGAACCTATCCTGAAAGCGGTAGCTGCAGAAGGCTACACGATTCCGACACCCATTCAGCAACAGGCCATACCGCTGGTGCTGCAACGCAAAGACCTGCTGGGCTGCGCTCAAACAGGCACCGGTAAGACAGCGGCTTTTGCCATTCCCATACTGCAGATACTGCATAATCAAAAACCACTGGCACCGGGCATCAAAGTACTGATATTGACCCCCACCAGGGAACTGGCAATACAGATCAATGAAAGCTTTGCGGCCTATGGAAAACATACAGGCATACGGCACACTGTCATCTTTGGCGGCGTATCGCAACTTAACCATACAAATGCTCTGAAGAGAGGAACGGATGTGCTGATAGCTACACCGGGCCGCCTGCTTGACCTGATGACACAAGGTTATATACGCCTGGACCAGTTGCAAATTTTTGTATTGGATGAAGCAGACCGTATGCTCGATATGGGCTTTATACATGATGTAAAAAAAGTGATAGCTAAACTGCCGGCGAAAAGACAAACCTTATTCTTCTCCGCCACCATGCCGCCGGAGATACAGAAGCTGACCAGTGTGTTGTTAACGCATCCCGCCAAAGTGGAAGTAACACCGCCTTCTTCTACCGTAGATAAGATAGAGCAGCGCCTCTACTTTGTAGGTAAAATGGAAAAGCCGGAGCTGCTGCTGCACCTGCTGGGGAATAAAGAAATAAAAACGGCGCTGGTGTTTACCCGTACCAAACATGGCGCTGATAAAGTAGTGAAGACGTTGCAACGTCATAACATAAGGGCGGCTGCGATACATGGCAACAAATCGCAAAATGCCCGGCAGGGTGCATTGACTGATTTTAAAAACGGTACGCTCCGTGTACTGGTGGCTACTGATATTGCTGCCAGGGGAATTGATATTGATGAACTGGCCCATGTTATCAATTATGATCTGCCAAATGTGCCGGAAACCTATGTGCACCGTATTGGCCGTACAGGCCGGGCGGGTAATGCAGGTATGGCTATTTCTTTTTGCAGCCGCGAAGAAAGAGATGAGCTGAAGGATATCCAAAAACTGATTGCTAAAACCATTCCCGTGGTGCAGGAACATCCGTTTGTAGCCAATGCCATGGTGGCAGCACCGGTAGTGGCAGCAAGACCACAGTCATCTTTTAAATCACAAAGAAATTTTAACGGGCAGTCGCGGCAGGGCGGCCATAATTTCCGGAACAGCCGCAGCACACAAAGGGCCCGGTAATTTTTTTTAACGAAAAAGGGAAGGAGGCTGTCTTAAAAGGGATGTCAGCCTGAGCTTGTCGAAGGCTGTAGTTTTGATTGCCAATATTTCGACAAGCTCAATATGACAATCAAAACCTCTTTTGAGACGGCCCTTTTTTATTCAGCCTGCCCGAAGGTGATTAAGTTATTATCCGGATCGAGGAGAGAGAATTCTTTTTGCCCCCAAGGTTTTGTGGCTAAATGTCCTGCCGGGTGAATGGCTATCTTATTGGCAAGCAGCGACTGGTATAAGCCATCAATATCATTAGTGCGGATGTACACCTGCCCGTAATTTTCTTTTGGATCCAACGCTTTGAATTCGAAAAAATGGATTTGTATGTTGTCCTTCTCCAACATTAAATAACCATCATAGTCTGCGTTGCCGGCAAGGCTAAAGCCGAGCTGATGGAGATAGTAATCTTTGGTAATGGCTTTATCCCGCATGGGAAGCTTGGGGTGAATGGAGGTGAGCATATGCTTTTTTTTGTCTTGAATTTCCCCTTTTTTCTTTTGTCAAAGAGACATAGGTCGTATTGACTTACCGGCTTTTTCTATTTCCTCTTTTGATAGAAAAACTTTACAAGAATTTGAGAAGAATTCTTTGTCACCAAATTTGAATTTAACTCGAAACTCTGTTTCTGTGTCCCCCGGATTCGGTCTATTTATATGTAACGCATAGTATGATTGAGGTGGCAGTTGTGCCTTAAAATAACTATTGCCACAAGAAGAACCCATACTAATTTGGAAGAGTTTCCATTCCTCATTCACGAAAATTTGAGTTTCTGCAGGGTATATTGTTGCGTCGCAACGGTCAATAAGCAAAGTATCGCAGGAATTGTTAATTAAGTAACCAAGTATAAAAACAGGTTGGTTATTGAGGATAATTTTATTGCTGTCGGGAATAAACACTGTCAAGCCCGATGATTTTTGTAATGATAAGGGCAAGTTGTCAATCGAACGTATTTCATCAGGTATCCAACTTTTAGGGTCTGGGTTTTTGTCAGCGACCCAAACAGATGTATATCTCGCAAAATCTATTCTGTTTTGCGAGAACAAAAAAGTTGGTAATAATAAAAGAGGTAATAAATATCTCATATCTAAGAGATGCATTAATCAGAAGCATTTCATAAAATAGCTACTAACGGTTTTCGGCTTGGCGATGTGGCGGATTTTAGCAGAAAAGTTCAATAGAAATACTGCCGTTGAACCTTGCACAAATGTTTCATAGAAGCACTTCAGTCGCCATATTGCCAAACCCATGTTAGCCGTTCACTTTGTTTATTCGTTTCATTATTTTATAACCTATATAGTCCTTTATTTTTTTGTAGTTTGGGTATCTGTAATGTTCGTTCCAATAACTTGCCATCCTACTTTTTGTCTGCTCCCAATATTTCCTATTGGTTAATGTCAGTTGTTTGTATTGTTCAATGTTTCCATCAGTTATATGCTTGTCAAGTTCAAAAAGTATTTCTATCACATATTCTCCAAGTAGTTGCAGTTTATAAGGCAAAATCCATTCGTGGTCAAAGCCAAATAAGTTTTTTAGTCGTTTTTCTCTTATGTAACCATTGTGATGTCTTGTGTATATGCAATTTAGAATTTGTTTTTGCGTGTCGGTCAATTTGTTTTCAAGTTCTGGACTTGGTTCGTGAAAATAAATTCTATAAATAAAAAAAGTTACCTCACCTGTTGTCAATTTAATCTCAGTCTGTTCTCCGTATATGCCATTTTCAACTTTATATGGTTTCCCATATGAGTCAATATAAATTTCTTCTGTCAATGGCATAATGTCCAATACTTTTTCAATGTCTGCAAGCAAAAAGTCGGGAAAGAAATCCTTCAATTTTTGTCGATACTTATTCGTTAAGTCAGATTTTTTGTCTGCTTGTCTGAAAAGTGCTTTTATGTTTTGCAGTATGTCCATAAAGTGACGGCTAACACATAAATATACGATACTGCTGGTACAAATTTATCCTGATAATCAATGTGAATATGTACCAGACTTTAAATAAGCTGAATAGAATTACCGGACGATGAAGTGAGTGACACAACCAAAAAACATAGTAGCACTGCAGCCGGGTATATAAAAAAAACCTACGGCAAGCTCATCCTTCGGCAAGCTCATCCTTCGACAGGCTCAGGA